>CATWQI010000006.1 GCA_958352885.1 uncultured Duncaniella sp. | reverse complement strand
CAGAGCATCTGCCTTACAAGCAGAGGGTCGGGGGTTCGAATCCCTCAGCGCCCACAACAAACAGCCTATCTCGTCTATCGCTTAACAAAGTGCCATCCGGTCGGCACGACATATTTTGACCGGGCGCTTAGCTCAGCTGGTTCAGAGCATCTGCCTTACAAGCAGAGGGTCGGGGGTTCGAATCCCTCAGCGCCCACTCAACGAGAGAGTATCGGTTTCATCCGGTACTCTTTCTTTATTTATCCGGATGTTCCATATCACAAAAATTTCAAAACTTTAAGAGCCAGCGGATTGTTAACATTATGATTAACAATCCTAACATACATATCCTATGGCTTATAAAATTGAAGAAATCGAGGGTATAGGTGAATCCTACGCCACGAAACTGAAAGAGGCAGGTGTCGCCACTACTGAGGCCCTGCTTGAAAAGGGCGCTACCAAGAAAGGTCGTGAACAACTCGCCGACACAACCGGCATCAGCGAAAAGCTTATATTGAAATGGGTAAATCATGCTGACCTATTCCGAATAAAGGGCGTGGCAGGACAGTTCGCAGAGCTACTCGAAGCGGGCGGAGTCGACACTGTCAAGGAGTTCCGCCACCGTGTGGCAGCCAATCTACAGCCCAAGCTTGTTGAAATCAATGAACAGAAAAACCTCTGCAACCGTGTACCATCCGTGACCGAACTTCAGAAGATGATTGACCAGGCTAAAGAACTTGAACCTAAAGTCACTTACTGAAAGACTGAAGCCGCAAAATCCAAGCGACAAAGAAAAATATCAAAGTCAGGCAAATATCCTAAAAAAGGTTTTGCCTGACTTTGTCTTTCCATGATTTTTTTCAATGGATACCACGTAAAACGGTGAGTTTCCGCAAAATATTCGCTATATTTGCACCCGATTGTAAAAACCAAGAGCAACGCACAGCATGAAATTCAATTTTGCTACCGTTTTGATGCTATTGACGGTATTGCCGGTAATAGCCGCCACGGAACTCCCCGACATGGAAAGTTTCGGAAAAAAAGAATCATTCGAAATCAAAGGGAAGGTAAGCCCGGATTTCGGCAAGAAATTCAGCATAGCAGTATCCGGCTATCTAAATAATAACGGCATTGACCTACCGGTCAATCAGAACGGAGAATTCTGCGAAACCATCACAATGGAAGGTCCGCTCCAGGAAATATACATATATGTGGATAAGACAGTAACCATACCTGTTGCAGCAGGTGACACTGTGGTGGCTGATTACATTGACAACAAGCTCACTCTATCATCCCCCGACCGGGAGTATGACAGCAATCTCAAATTCGCCAAGCTGAAACATGACATGTTGCGCAAGCGATACATCAGCATAAACCGCTCGGCTTATGGAGATATAGCCTCGGACTCATCCAGACACGCCCTAATCGACAGCATAAACCGCTATATATCAGACTACAACGCACTGCTGCATAATTTCGAGAAAGAGAACGGCACGCTTTCAAAACGTGAATACTTCGTAAATGACGCATACTTCAGCCCCATGCATTTCATCGCTCGGGATAAGGATTTGCTTGACTCCATAAACGCCATGCCAGACAGCAAGCAGAAAGGCGCCTACCGCAAACTTTCCGCAGCGCAGATGATATATCCGTCAGTAAGGAATTTCGCAATAAGCTATATCCGTGATCTGTCATCGGAAACATGCAGGAAAGTAGAATGTGACGAAATAGTCTACGCACGCATCATCAACATAGCCCGTGCCATCGCTCCCGACCCGTTTGTGGCAGACCTCGTCAACGCTTCCCAACTTCATGTCGACATGCTTTTTGCATCATATCCGGACATCGAACCTTACGCCGACTCAACAATCGGCAATATCACCACCACATGGGTCAAGGAGCAAATCGCAGACGAGTGGGACAGATTCAAAATCACAGCTCCCGGATGCGAGCTTCCCAAACTTGTGCTTACTGATATGGACGGAAAGAATGTTCCTATTGAAAGATTCAAGGGTAAAGTGGTTCTGCTCGACTTCTGGGCAATAGGATGCGGTCCTTGCGTCATGGAATTCAAAAAGATGGAGGAGTTCAAAAGCATCTTTGCCGACAAGAAGGACGACTTGCGGATAATAACAGTATGCTGCATGACACCGTCAAAGGAAACCTGGAAAAAAGCCATTGATAAGTACAGCATGAATGATATCAACACCATGCTCGTCCCCGAAGAGTCTGCCGAAATATACAGCAAACTCGGATGGCCGACATACGTGCTGATAGGTCGTGACGGAAAGATATTCGAATGGAACACCATGCGACCTTCAATAATTATAGGCATGAAGAAACGGAACAGAACAACAACTATAGACGAGGCTCTCGCAGCCGACTGACAACAACAGATATATTATATACCTCCGGATGTTCCTCTCCTCAAAATGGGTTTTGTTGAATCAATGTAACCCAAGAGTATTAACTTTTTAAACAGCCACTTATTCCTTAATCCGAGATGGATTTCCTAAGTAAAGTACGCAAGCTCACGTCGATGCCGACGTTCAACATCCTGCTGGCGCTAAGCGCAGCCCACTGCCTCAACGATTTGCTCCAGTCAGTCATCACCGCAGTCTACCCGATGCTAAAGGACGACCTGCACCTAAGTTTCGCTCAAATCGGTCTCATCACACTGGTGTACCAGATGGCGGCATCCATTTTCCAGCCGGTGGTAGGCTACGCATTTGACAAGCGTCCGTTCGCATGGAGCCTTCCGATGGGCATGTGCAGCACCTCCATCGGCATAGTCCTGTTCTCCTACTGCAACACCCTTCCCGGCATATTGCTGGCGGTATTCATGGTAGGTCTCGGCTCCGCCACTCTGCACCCGGAGGCTTCACGCATCACATCGCTTGCCGGACGCGAGCGCCGTGGCTTCGCCCAGTCGGTATTTCAGGTCGGAGGTAACTTCGGGGGCTCCATCGGTCCGTTGCTTGTGGCACTCATCGTGGCGCCACATAACCGCCACTACGTGCTGTGGTTCCTACTGTTCGCCGCCCTATGCTTCGCTGCCATGCGCCCTATCTGCAAATGGTACCGCTCCTATTTGCGAGATATCAAGCGCACCGAACGGGCAGAGGAACGGCACGCCCACCTGCCGCTATCAAAGAAGATGACATGGTTTACAATAGGGGTAATAATCGTTCTGATTTTCTCCAAATACATCTACATGGCGAGCCTGTCAAGCTACTATACCTTCTACCTGATAGATAAATTCGGAGTAAGCGTATCTCTGTCACAGATATTCCTGTTCATATTCGTAGTCTCCACAGCAGCCGGCACGCTTGTAGGCGGACCTGTAGGCGACCGCTACGGCAGAAAACTCGTAATCTGGGTATCGATACTCGGCACAGCTCCGTTCAGTCTGCTTATGCCACACGCATCACTGCCACTCACCGCCGTGCTTAGCTTCTGCGCTGGTTTCACGCTGTCGTCAGCGTTTCCCGCCATACTTCTTTACGCTCAGGAACTACTTCCCACAAAGTTAGGTATGATTTCCGGTCTATTCTTCGGATTCGCATTTGGTGTCGGCGGAATAGCATCAGCTGTGTTAGGCGACTTCGCCGACATTTACGGTATAGAGGCTGTGTACAATTTCTGCGCCTACACCCCGCTACTCGGCATAGTGGCAGCCTTACTGCCCAATCTGAAAAAAGGGGGCGAAGTGGCAAGTTAAATCAAAACACCGGTACACAATCCACCCAACAGGTCTCTATTATTTCTTGCGGTTACGGACCGACCTGGTTACCGTACCTGACGATTTGGCTGATGATTTCGACTTCCTCACCTTAGCCGGCTTGGTTTTCGAAGAGGAAGACGTCCCTCGCTGTGAACGTGACACACTGCGCGGTTTCTCCTCAACGGCATTGGCTGAAATGCCATCGGCTCCATCAGAGGCATACTTAGCTTCACGCCGGGCATCAAGCTCATCAAGCGACGGCACCCAAAGCTTATCCTCAAAAGTCTCGAGGCTTCGCTGTATGCTGTCCTGCGCATTGGCGCGCTCATCGGCATCGGGATACAGCTGCATCAATGATTTGTTGCGCAGGTTACGAGTCTTATATATCTCCCCGTCGTAGAGCCCGAGATTGAAATAATCATCATAGGTGCTCGTGGCAAGGTTGTTATGGTCCGATGTAAATATGGTCTGAGTGGCAATAAACGGACGCAAATCATCGTATCTGACCCAGAACATGGGATACCTCACATCCTCTGTCCCGAAATCGCCCGCCCTGTGAAGCACTGGACACACAGCTTCGACATTGTGACGCATACGGTTATAGCGCTTGTCAAACTCCCATTTCTCTATGATATAATAGGAGAGCACCTCGGATGCCGGCACATCCGCTTCATCAATCGCAAAGCGGGTAGTGCGCCTGCCAGAACCTTTTGCTTCCTTATAAGCAATATGGAAACGGTCAAGCATGTCACTCACATTCACCTTATAGTCATCGGTAAATACCTCACGCCCGTCAAGATACTCATAAGCAGGAAGCTCGTTTGCCGCTATCCTACCGAGTATGATACGAAACAGATTCTCCTGCCCGTCCACCGGCTCGTCGGGAAAATAGAGTGCGGCATTGCCATCCTTGTTCAGGTCAAGCTGTCGATATATGACACGCATCCACTGCCGCTCAGATTCGTCAACCTCGTTCTCAGCCAGACGTGACTGCATGCGCATGGACACACCTGCATCCTGAGCCTTTGAGATTCCGTCGTCACCGATACGGCGCACACCGCTGCTACGGCTTGAATCCTGAGCGCAGGCACAGGCAACAACTGTTATAAACATGGCGGATAGGAGAAACTTCTTCATAGCTCTCAGCTTAGGTATTATCTATTGTAATTATCTGGTTAGTTGACTATAACTTCCACCGGACTCAGCACACGCTCCACTCCGTCGGGCCCCTTTGCCCGGATACGGGAAATATAGAACCGCTTGCCACGTCCCATTCTTTTGAACTGCTCCTTCTGGCGCGGTGAGAATGCAGCCCCGGCAGAGACCTCAGGCATCGCATTACCAATCTGGTCGAAGACTACAGTCTCGAAACCAAGCACTTTGAAGTCTATATTAAGCATATCGTCATCGATTGCAGCATCGATTCCGGGAGCAGACAAAAGCGTAGATTTTGAAATCGGACGTCCACCTTTGTAACGTTCCCTCATCCCATTAGCACCTTCAAATGCGATAAATGCCGTAGGGTCAGGAAGCTTCCGCACACGGAAATCCATGGAGGCAACCGTCTGCCGTTTGCCGTCCATCTCAGCGGAAACTGTCACCGTGGCATTCTCCCCCACTTTGGCTGGATGCGCTACCCAGGTGTCACCCTTACGTACAAGAGTGCCGTTGGTAATAGTGGCACTGACAGCTGACATAGGCACTCCCGGGACCGAAATACCGAGAGGATTGTCTATCCCGGCATACAGCACATTCATCATAGTCGCCGATACAGTAGCAGTCGGTTCTATAACGGTATAGCTTGAGCTAAACGGGTGGCGTGTAGCGCTGCCATCGCCATGAGTCACCTCAAGGTAACCGGAATAGTCAAACGTACCGGCAGATGAAGCCGGAAGCTCGTAAACACCATTATCGTTTCCAAGCCTGGAGCCGCCGACATATATGGCGGGGCGGGCTGTGGTATCAACTGCGGCAAGCACGATATCGGCTGTATACTTTCCACCACGCATCACAATGCGCGACCGTGGTATTACAAACGCATTCAGTTCATTTACACGCACATCACCGGCATCGACCGCCGCAAGGAGTCCGGTGAGGGCCTCCCCTTCGGCATAACGGATATCGTTCTGAAGTTTGGTAAGCAATGTCACGGCTGCTACAACGGGCTGATTCTCGAACTTGGCATTCTCCCAGCTTTGCGCAGCGACAGTACCCGGGCGACGATATGGGACAGTGGAAAGAGACTGTTCGATGCTCACACGCTTTGACGAATCAGCTATCAGCGATGTGACATATCCACGGTAAGTGTCAATCTCCTTGCGCAGACGGGAGCCTTCATTAACCCCGGGAGCAAGCATAACCACCGCAGCAGCCTCAAGGTCATCCTGGCGCCCCACCTGAGCCACGTTTTCAGCGTCACCGTCAGCCTCACGTATAATGGCGACCTTCAACGAGTCCACAAGGCGATAAAGAGCCGCCGAACGGATACGCACCTCCGTTGCTTTCTGGAGCCAGGGCGCACCCTTCTCCGGATTGCCCGAGGTAAACGCCTCAAGCTGCGAGTATATGGCATCATTCCGTAGCCCGACACTGGCATTTGTAAGAGCCAGACCGTCCTCCACCTGTGCGAACCCGTCAAGCACGTCACTCGACACATTGAGGGCAAGCATGGCTGTGAGGACGATATACATCAGGTTTATCATCTTCTGCCTTGGTGAAAGCCGCGCTATTGATTCTGCCATGTCTTATCTATGGTTTTCTCGTATATTTTGTTGAGTTGCTGCATGTAACGCACCATTTTCTCCGACTCCTCGCAGTGGCGTTCACTGGCAGTGGCACTCTTCTCATACATGTCACGTATATCCTTGATGCCACAGTTTATGCGCTCTATAGCATCGAGCTGCGACGACACACTCTTAAGCTGGATTTCGTAAATGGTATTCAATCCGCCGAGATTGCGGTTGAGATTGTCCATCTGAGTGATATAGCCCTGCGAGTTGGCTGCAATGGACTCGGAATTCTCTATCACAGCCCGGTAACTGTCAAGCAGCACAGCCGAAACACGATTAAGAGACTCGGTGGTCTCCTTCAGCACCTTCATCTGCTCGGCAATCGCCGACATCTGGGCAAGATATTCGCATGTCACGGCTGAAAGTTCGGAAGGAGCAACGACTCCATCGGAAACTCCTGTGGTATATGAGGTATCAGCCGACCGACCGCGCACTGCATACTTTCCGTCTCCGGCAGCTGACATCAGTTCCTCCGGATTGAAATCCTTGGGAGGGCGGTCAAATGCAGTGATGACAAACATCAGCACTTCCGTACCCATGCCAACACAAAGCAACGTGTTGCCTCCGGGCAGATGAAGTATCTTGAAGAGAGCGCCGAGTATCACAATGGCAGCACCGATACTGTAAGCAAAGTTGAAAAGACGCTGTCCACCCTCCCACTCCAGCAGAGTGTCAAGTTTGGTTTTTATACTGGTTTTTCCCATAGGAGATTTCGTTTAGCATTTAGTTGGCTTTTTACTTTCTACCGCGTCCGGTACCCTTGGCAAACCCAATCTGCGAGCGGACACATCTGAATCCTATATATGAGCGCTGCTCATTCTGGTACTCCCACATGCGGATATCCGAACGTACATTGTGCGCCACATCCTTCCAGGAGCCTCCACGCACTATCTTGCGTTTCAGCCTGTACGGGTCCTCCTGAGCGGCATCATAGCGGTACTCCGGATTAAGGTCTCCGGTAAGCTTGCTTACACTTTCGGTATAAGCCGTAGAGGTCCATTCACTCACATTGCCTGCCATGTCATAAAGACCGAAGTCGTTGGGAGCGTACGTACCCACCTTTGAGGTAATCAATTGACCGTCCTGCGTGAAGTTCCCCTCCTGAGGCTTGAAATTGGCATAGAAACAGCCCTGTTCCTCCGTGAGTGGCAAATCACCGTCCCATGGATAGATGTTCTCGCTCTTTCCAGCACGCGCCGCATACTCCCACTCCGCTTCTGTGGGCAGACGATAAGGCTCCACATATATGCCGTCCTTTCCAAGCGAGCGCCGCAGGAAATCAGTACGCCAGTTGGCAAACGCTGTCGCCTGCTCCCAGCTTACTCCCACCACGGGGTAGTCGCTGTAACCGCCATGTGAGAAATAGAGACGGACATATGGCTCATTGTAAGCATTGTCGAAGTCATTAATCCATGCCGTGGTGTCGGGATAGACATTCACTATATAGGTATTGACAAAATCAAAATCACCGGTCAGACCACGTGTTATGGTCTGACGCACTATCTCGCCGTCATCATTGATATATGCCGTATCCTTGGATATCAGCGGTATGTCGGTAGGTATAGGTTTGTCCGTATTGTACTCCCTGCGTGCAGGATTGAGACGATGCTTGCGGCGGGCAGCCTCTGTATGGTTATACGTCTCATAACGATAATTAAGCTGCTCGGGGGCGAGTTCTCTTACGCCGGTTATAGGATTAGTGCGGTACAAGCTCTCGATAGCCCGCTGCTCATCCTCGTTGGCATTGCGCCATGGTATCGCCTTAGCCCAGTTGATTCGTGGTGTTATGGGATTTCCTTCGCGGTCCTCCTCTATCATGAACTCCTCATTGCCGCCATAAGCGGGGTCAGCGAGGCGCTCACGGATAATTGAGTCCCGGACCCAGAATACAAACTGCTTGTACTTGGCATTGGTTATCTCTGTCTCGTCCATCCAGAACGCATCGACCGACACCCCCTTGGCATCGGCACGTACCCCCCAGAGTGAATCGGCTTTAGCCGGTCCCATCTTCACAGAGCCACGCCCCACCAGAACCATGCCGTAAGGCGTAGGCTCCGCCCAGGAATTGCCGCCCACACCGGTAACCTCTCCCCCCATCGAGTTGCGGCTCCCGGTAGCGCACGAGACCATGCCTGAGACTGAGAGCAGGCTGATGAGCAATATGTCAATTATCTTTTTCATAAGTTACATTATGCGGATACTTTTGTGTTTGTTACGGTTCTTTTCAGAAAAGTCAAGTTTAAGGCTGTAACCGGCAAATATCTCGTGGCTTCCTGACGAGGCTCCAGCTATGTCACCGAAGTTATAATCGTAGCTGTAACCAAGGAATATACCCTTGATTTCGGCTCCCAGCATAAGCGAAACGGCATCTTTATAGCGATAACCGACTCCGGCACTGAACATGCTGTTATATCTCAACCTTCCTGTCAGCTCAAAGCTTGTAAAGTCAAAATCACTCCTCACGAGTATCGACGGTATCACTTCTAATAACGTGTTTTTCACCTTTATATTGCTTCCGGCAGTGAAATATAGCACCCTCGGAGCCGTAAACTCAAAATTTCTCACTCCTGTCACTCCGCCATCCGTTATTCCGCCGGTTATCCCCCCGCCTGTACCTTCGGAACTGAGAGTGACAGTGGGATTATTGGCATGCAGCAACGCCAAGCCAATCCATGAGCCGCCACGGCGGTAGTATGCTCCCAGACCAACATCAAAAGCATTGCCGGCGACGTCATGGTCAGGAATCGCCTCGTCGGCAGGCTGGTGAAAGTCATCACCGTCAGGTATATAGACTTCCGAACCCTTGAACTGCTCATTCAGGAATCCACCCTGCAGAGCAAGAGTCAGCTCACCCTTCAGCAGCCGGAGCTTATATCCGAGTTGGAGGCTGACAGTGAGATTCCGGTATAGTCCCATAGACTCCTGCTGCGCGGTAAGCCCGGCTCCGAACCGCTTCCCGGCAAGCACGAACGGCAAGTCGGCAGTGGCAAGAAACGTGCGCGGGGCATTGTCAATCCCCACCCATTGCAAACGGGAGCCGCCACGCAGGCGCAGATAATCAGTGTCACCGGCTGCAGCAGGATTATAATATGTCGGGACAGCCCAGTAGTGCGTAAGCATTGCGTCACCCTGCCCGGATACATCCGGCACAGCAATCAAAGCCATGACAGACACTGCCAAAGTCACAGCTATACGGCACTCCCGGCATATACGCAGTAATACACTCTTGACTATTCTCATTCGAAATAAAAGGTGAGCACGACCATCCGCGACACCGCTTTTTTCAACGATTGGGTAATTTTATATTTTTCAGGGTCATCCACCAGGTCAGGGCGGTCATGACGGATTATGTCAGTCAGTCCGAAGCAGAATTTCACTTCGGGTATGAGCTTGAAATACGGAAGATAGAAATCACAGCCGAAACCGCATGTCAGATAGAAATCCGCTGTATTGGTACGCAGATAGTCGGCAGGCTGTTTAGCCACATTGAATGCAGGCATCACACCACCGGTCACATACGGACGGGAGTTCCGGTAACGCAATCCGGAGAACTTCAAATCCACAGGGAGCACCAGATATGCCGATTTGATGTTCTGGCGAAGCTGTTCGCCCGTACCGTACTCCCTCATGGTTATATCCCGGTTGCCAAAGTACATGCCGGGGGTGAAACGAAGGTTAAAATAGCTGCTGAGACGAAAGTCTATCAGACCGTTCACACAGAAACCGGGCGAAAAAGAGGGTTGCTCCATAAACCACTCCTCTCCACCTGCTGTCACAAATCCGTTGTGAGTAAACGATATGTCCTGCGTATGCAAACCAACCGCCAGCCCCAGATGCCACCGACGCATGTCCGCATAAGGTCTGTTGAGCAGCTTGTCGTTAAGGTGCTGCGCACTCACACCCATGGAACCCGACACCACTGCCACCAGCACAGCAGCAGTTATCCTTAACCAATATGTGACACTGTGACTCATCACATAAAGTAACGAGTCACAGTTCTGAAATATTGCCTCGGGAAGTCAAGTTAACGTTTTAGGTGCGGATGTCATTCCACCCTACGTCCCCAGTAGAAGGTGTTCCAGGCATCCTTCGCATAACCATTTTTAAGCACCTTAAAACTATTGGCGGAGGCGTTGCTGACCTTTGAACCATTGAAGAACACCGTCCACGCATCTTTAGCATAGCCATAACCAAGCGCCTTGAAGCTATTGACACTCGCATTCTTCACCGGCACTCCACAGTAATACACAGTCCACGGGTCACTCGCATATCCGTCCCTTAGAACCTTGAAGTTATTTGGAGAGGCTCCTTTAATCTCATGTCCGTCATAGTACACCGCATGCTTTCCTACGTAATAAGCCTGACGATAGTTATTACTGCCATATCCGGGCCTGTCATGACCGACAGGAGACGCAGGACGATTCGGTCCGTCAGCATATCCGGGATATTCCGGTCTACCACCGTTACCGTATCCCGGATACCACACTCCGTTGCCTTGCATCAACGAACATGACCCCAGCAGAAGCCCTGCCGCAATTATTGTAAATAACCTGTTCATAACTTTTACCGCTTTCTATTTAGACTTGCTCAAAGCACAAAAGTTTATCTCAACCCTTACGGCATGGGGATTCTTCCATGAAAAGATACGAAGGTTTATAACCGCCACAGTCCACAATAATCTTCTCAAACACGACTCCAGAGTCCAAAGGTCGCAGAGTCAGTGTATGCACAGGAGCGTCATTGACATTGAAATCCACCACATTCTCCACCACTCGCCTTGCCACAGTCGGATAAAACACATTGTATATATTCTCCGGCTCTTCATTGAGATTGGAATTGAAATTGACAATCACAGGCTCTCCTCCGTCAATGCTTACCGAATAACGATGACCGTCAAGATTTCTGAAAGCGAGAGTGGACTTGACCACAACATGCACCTTAACATCCTCTTGTCCTTCAGGCAACGTGAAACGATACTCAAGTGCTGCATTCTCAGGGACAACTGTATGCGGAAGCAATGTCACACCGCTCAATGTGCGTCCCATGTCAGGAATCACAGTCCAGTTGCCGGCTGCACCCGCATCCGCCGTATAGAAATGCTCAGCTTCCATCGCCACAACCCCGTCCTTGATCTCAAACTGATACATCCCGGGACTCGTGTTATCTATTCTGAACGTGGAAGGACAGGTGTCACGTGGAAAATCATCATTCCATGACGTGTACCCGATATGCTTCTGGCTCATCATCCCGTTCCATTTTCCACCGGCTATGTCATGATTGTACTCTGCCATCAAAAGTGAGTCACGCCTGAATGCAGCCTCCACCCTGTCAGCCCAGAAATTGGCTTCAGGATTTCCCACACTGTACAATTTGTGGTTCATTGCCTGCGAATAGTACATATCATAGAGATTTGCCATCAGCTGAACCGGGAAAAGTATCAGGTCACGGTAAGCATCCCTCTGTTCCGGCATAAGGGACACGTATTGCCTTAGCGCCTCTGCCTCAAGGCGCATATAGTCATCCACAACCTTGCGCCATTCGCCGGTCTCGAGATTGTAAGTCTTGCTGTCGAGCATTTCGGGGGTTATTCTGCCATTATACTTGCAGCACAGATTCAGAAGACGGGCTGCCTCGTCTGCCTGCTTATCACCGAAGGCAGCACGGCAAAATTCACGGGTATGCCCGTGAAGATTGTCAACAGTAAGCGCATCCGGATTCCATGCCATATCGAGGAATAGAGTTATCGGATACTCCATCGGCTTCAAGTCGCCCACATTCAGAATCCACATACGGTCAATGCCGTAGTCGGACGCAAGCGTAAGCTGTTCCCACATATTCTGCACAGGTGTGACATTAAGCAGTTTGGAATTACGCGGGGCTCCGACATAGTCAACATGGTAGTACAATCCGAATCCGCCGGGATGCCTGAGTTCTTCCTTGTCCGGAACCCTACGGACATTCCCCCAGTTGTCATCGCACAGCAGATATATCACATCGTCAGGCGCACGCAAGCCCTTGTCATAATAGTCAAGCACCTCCTTATACAGAGCCCATACCTGCGGAGTCTCGGAGGCGGGACGCTTAGTCACTTTACGTATTATGTTCCGCTGATTAGCTATAATGTTCTTTAGCAGCTTCACGTCGGCATCCTCGCTCATAGCCTCGTCTCCATCGCCCCGCATGCCTATGGTCACTACATCCTCGGTGTCTTTAATGCGCTCTATACCCTCACGGAAAAACTCATCAAGAGCTTTACGATTGGTACTGTAATTCCATGCGCCGTACTTGCTGCGGTTACGCGCATACTCCTGATGATTGCGAGCCATAGGCTCATGATGCGAGGTACCTATAATCACACCCATCTCGTCCGCCACCTTACTGTTCTCCGGATCATCGGCATAGAAAGCCCAGCCCCACATGGCAGGCCACAGATAATTGCCCCTCAGACGCAACAGCAGTTCGCATACCTGCGCATAGAAATTATGGTCACCGTAGTCCGTGCCATACCGGTTCTTAACCCACGAGGTAAGACATGGCGCCTCATCATTCAGAAATATACCCCTGTACTTCACAAACGGCTCCCCGGCAGTATAAGTGCCGCTTTTCAGAGCCAGATTCTCCCGCCTCTCCACCGGCACATCCGCCCAGAAGTACCAGGGAGAAACTCCCATCTGCTCCGACAGCTCGTATACACCGTAAATCACACCTCTACGGTCACTTCCCGCTATCACCAGAGCCTCAGAAATACCGGGCAACGGGTTCTCCACTGTCGACATCAGATACTTCTCATTCTTACCGTCAAGCTGCGAGCCGTCGAGCTTGCCCGAACCGGTCATGGAGGCAATCAGCGGAGACTCAACCGAGCCTACGATGATACACTTTCCGTCCTTCAATCCGAGATTTGATACCGTAGCCGCATCGTATCCGCGCAATCTGTGTACCGGAGCTTTGACACCACACACTTTCTCAAAATCCGAGGCAAGATTATCCACCGCAATGCTAACACCCTTTAACTCATTGTCAGCCATCAGAATAGGTAACGGAGTACCGTCAGAGATGAGCGTAAAGTATCCCTGAGCATTGACAGTCTCCGATGTAATACCCTTGTTGTCAAGTCCATATACACACATGGACACTACCATAAGCATTAAAGCAACAATAGTTCTGCAATTCATAATGTATTAAAATGATATTAGATATTAGCACAAATTCCTCCTGAAAAGAGACATGGTCCCTCCCGCATATACGGGACGGACCATGTGAATTATCTGTATCCCGCTCGAAATCCCGGGATTATACTACCTTTATAAGGAAATAGTTCTTCTTGCCACGCTGCACAAGGATATACTTGTCATTAAGGAGCATGTCAGTTGTCGCAGGAGCGTAAGCATCAGTAATTTTCTCCTTATTGACTGACACACCGCCACCTTGCACCATCTTACGCATCTCGCCCTTAGAGGGGAATACTGCCGCAGCATCAGTCAGAAGGTCAGCAAGCTTCATGCCCTCCTCTATTGCCGAACGGGGCACTTCAAACTGAGGCACACCTTCCATCACGGCAAGCAGAGTCTGCTCGTCAATCTTTCGCAGGGTCTCGCCTGCCTTGTTGCTGAAGAGAATCTGTGAGGCTTCCACAGCCATCTCATAATCCTCTGCCGAATGCACCATTGTGGTGATTTCCTTCGCAAGACGTTTCTGCAAGGGGCGCAGACCGGGATCCTTTGCCTGCTCCTCGACGAGAGCTGCCACTTCCTCGCGTGTAAGTTCGGTGAAAATCTTGATGTACTTCTCTGCGTCCGCATCGGAAACATTGAGCCAGAACTGATAGAACTTGTAAGGGGAAGTGTAACGAGGGTCGAGCCACACGTTGCCACTCTCGGTTTTTCCGAACTTTCCACCGTCAGCCTTGGTAATCAGAGGACATGTAAGGGCATAAGCCTCACCACCTACCGTACGGCGTATCAGCTCAGTACCGGTAGTGATATTTCCCCATTGGTCCGAACCGCCGAGCTGCAGCCGACAGTTCTTGTCCTTGTAAAGATGCAGGAAGTCATAACCCTGGCAAAGCTGGTAAGAGAACTCTGTGAACGACATGCCCTGCTGCGACTCACCGCTCAGACGTTTCTTTACAGAGTCCTTCGCCATCATATAGTTCACGGTGATATGCTTGCCTACGTCACGGATAAAATCGAGGAATGAGAAATTCTTCATCCAGTCATAGTTGTTCACCATCTCGGCTGCGTTTGGAGCATCGGAGTCAAAGTCAAGGAATTTGGCGAGCTGCGCCTTTATTGCTTCCTGATTGTGGCGTAAAGTCTCCTCGTCGAGCAGCTTGCGTTCCTGGCTCTTCATGGAGGGGTCGCCAATCATGCCGGTCGCACCGCCCACAAGCGCGATAGGCTTGTGTCCGGCACGCTGGAAGTGCTTAAGCATCATCACCCCTACGAGGTGACCGATATGTAGCGAATCGGCAGTCGGGTCAATTCCGAGATATGCCGTAGTCATTTCTTTCTTAAGTTGTTCGTCTGTACCCGGCATCATCTGGTGAATCATGCCGCGCCAGGTCAGTTCTTCAATAAAATCCATTTAATGAATGATATTTGTTATCCGTGGCGGAGGGAGCCGCCACGGAGTGTTTATGATATGGTTGTTATTTCAGGTTCAGAAGCGCCTCACGCATACGGCGGAGTGCCTCACGGAGATTATCGTCCGAAGTAGCATAGCTCAGGCGGATATATCCTTCCATTCCGAATGCGCCGCCATCCACGGTAGCCACATGTCCTGTCTCAAGAAGATACATGGCAAGGTCAGCTGACGATTCGATTTTTTTGCCTTCGGGAGTTGTCTTGCCGATATAGGCGCTCACCTCAGGGAAAAGATAGAATGCTCCCTGCGGGCGGTTGACTTTGAGACCGGGTATCTGTCCGGCAAGTTCCACCACGAGGTCGCGGCGGCGTTCAAACGCCTTGTTCATCTCGGCTATGCAATCCTGGGGACCGGTATAGGCAGCTTCCGCCGCTTTCTGCGCTATTGATGACGCATTGGATGTGTACTGGCCCTGGAGCTTGGTTACCGCCTTGGCGAGCCACTGGGGAGCCGCACAGTAACCGATACGCCAGCCTGTCATGGCATACGCTTTTGACACACCGTTGATGATAATGGTGCGGTCCGCTATCTCGGGGAATGAAGCCAGCGATGTGAACGAGCCGGTGAAATTGATATGCTCATAAATCTCGTCGGCAAGTACCATTATGTCGGGATGCTTTGCAAGCACATTGACCAGACCTTGAAGTTCATCTTTGCTGTAAATGCTTCCGGTTGGGTTGGATGGCGAGCATAGAAGTATCATACGTGTTGCCGGAGTTATAGCCGCCTCGAGCTGCGAGGGGGTGATTTTAAAATCCTGGCTGATGTCGGCAAGCACTTCCACGGTGGTACCGCCTGCAAGCTTAACCATCTCCACATAGCTCACCCATGCCGGCATAGGGATTATCACCTCGTCGCCCGGATTAATAGTGGCGAGGATTACATTGCACAGAGCCTGCTTGGCACCGTTGGACACCACAATCTGCTCCGGCGCATATTCCACACCGTTCTCACGGCTGAGCTTCTCGGACACAGCCTTGCGCAGCGTCATATAACCGGGCACCGGAGTATAGAAGGTATAATTCTCATCGATAGCGCGTTTGGCAGCGTCCTTGATATGGGCGGGAGTCTCGAAATCGGGCTCGCCTACCGAAAGGTTTATCACGTCTACACCCTGAGCCTTAAGCTCATTGCTCTTCTGCGACATTGCCAGTGTGGCTGATGGCGCGAGAGCCTGCACTCTGTCAGAAATATGGGTCATCATAAATCCCTAATGTTAATTTATAATTATTTGTTTATCTTTATTCAGGTGAATGCGAATATTATTGCGTACAAAGTTACAATTTTTCGGCTAATATTTCAAATAGTTATGCAATTCAGCGCCCAACTTTTGCAAGATGGGCGCTGAATTGTATTGTCATGACTGCCGGATGTCATCCGGAGGGTCGCAATCTCTTATTTCTTCTCGGCGGCGGCACGGGCGCGGATAAGCCCCATGACTGTCGACTTGCCAAGACGGATATAGTCGACCACCGGACGTGAGGAGGGACAAGCATAGCTGCATGAACCGCACTCGATACAGTTGGCTATTTTCTGCGCCTCAGCCTCATCCCACTCTTTCAGGCGTGAAAGGGTGCTTAGAAGGAACGGCTCAAGCCCCATAGGACAAGCCTGGACACAAGCACCGCAACGGATACAAGGCTCGGGAGTGCGGCGGTGGGCATAGCGTTTGTCAAGCAGAATGCCGGAATTGCCCTTTATCATCGGAGTCTGAAGAGTGGATGCGGTACGACCCATCATGGGTCCGCCAAGTATTATCTTCTCGTAATCATCACCTTCGACGAGTGTGGCAAGTATAGTGCCGAGGGGAACACGCAGATTTTTGCCGGTTTCACCGTCATGGAGTGTCAGCACTCTTTCCATCAGAGGTTCTCCGTAGACAACCGCACGATATACCGCATAAGCTGTAGCCACATTCTGAACTATCGCTCCGGTTGCGATAGGAAGAGCTCCAGAGGGAACCTCCTTGCCGGTAACCGCCTGGATGAGCTGCTTCTCACCACCCTGCGGATATTTCACCTTCATCGGCATCACCTCCAGTCCGGGAACTGATGCAGCTGCTTCAGTCATAGCCTTGATAGCCTCGGGTTTATTGTTTTCTATAGCGATCACGCCACGTGTCACACCAGCCGCACGCATAAGGAGTTCGACACCCTTGACTATCTCACTGGGCTGCTCACGCATGAGCATATCATCGCATGAGAGGCAAGGCTCGCATTCCACAGCATTGATGATAACCAGCTCAGCCTTCGAACCGGGAGGGGGCGAAAGCTTTACATGAGCGGGGAATGTGGCTCCGCCGAGACCGACTATACCGGCATCCTTTATGATGTTGATAATAGTCTTGCCGTCAAGAGCGACAACCTCAGCATCGCTGCGCACGGGTTTGGCATTTTCACGTGCCTCACGGTCAGCTTCACGCTCGGCATCATCGCTTTTTATGTATATAGCCTGCACGGGGAGTCCCTGGGGATTGCGGCAGACATCTATCTTGGTCACTGTTCCCGAAATCGGGGTATGTACCGGAGCAGACACAAATCCGCCCGCCTCAGCCACACAGTCGCCTCGCTTCACCTTGTCACCCTTAGCGACAATAGGCTTGGCAGGGGCGCCGATATGCTGTGCCACCGGAAGCACCACTTCGGCGGGAAGGGGCATATTGACAATAGGCTGACCGGCTGCTATCTTATTTTCGGCGGGATGCACGCCACCGATTTTAAATGTATGTAATTTCATGTTTTTTCGGAAGCTTTAGGCGGGTGAAACTTCAGTTTGTTTTTGTGGCTGAGCCGGAGCGGGAGCTGCTTTTTTCACAGGGAAATTCACAGCATGGATGGCATGGGTCGGGCACACATCCACACACTTGCGGCAAAGCTTGCACTTCTCGAAGTCAATATAGGAAAGATTGTTGGCAATGGTAATGGCTTCGTGTGTACACTCCTTGGCACACTTGGTACAGCCTATACATGCCACCTTGCACTCCTTCATAGCCACTGCTCCCTTTTCCTTATTGGAGCAAGCCACGTAGACTCTCATCCCGCGAGGCCCCTTGAACCGAAGCTCTATAATAGAGCGGGGACAAGCCTTGGCGCATGCGCCACAGCCCACACACTTGTCTTCATCGACTTCAGGAAGACCGGTGGAACTGTTCATGTGAATGGCATCGTAGGGGCATACAGCCACACAGTCGCCACAACCGAGACATCCGTTGGGGCATCCGGTCTGACCGGCTCCGAGAGTGGCAAGTATCGAACATGTCGGAGCGCCCTCGTAACGTGCCACCTGCGGGCGCACGTCACAGCTACCGTTACATTTCACAACAGCTATCTTCGGTTTGCTCTCGGCGGCGGCAAGCCCGACAATTTCGCCGATTTTCTTCATCACTTCGCTTCCTGAAGCAGGGCATGAGAGAGCGTCGAGCGAGCTGGCGTTAACACACGCATTAGCGAAGTCACGGCAACCGCTGCGTCCGCAACCGCCACAATTGGCACCCGGCAGGAGAGCCTCAACTTGGTCGATACGGGGGTCTTCCTGCACATGGAAGCGACGAGCCACAATGAAAAGCACAGCCGCACCCAGAATTCCGATTGCCCCGAGGACAATGATTGATGTTACTATAATGCTCATGGTAAAAAATTTATTCTCAAATCTATCTTTTTTTGCTATCCTACAACTTATTAACAGTCCAGATTATCTTTTGCGCCAGTCTGTGACGCTGCAGATAAAGAAAGAGGTCATACAACACAAGCGCACCGAGACCTATCGCAACGGACCATCCGCCAAGTTCAGGGAATTGGAATCGACATATCAGTATAACGCTGACAAGCACCAGGGTGGGCAGTATAAGAGACCACCATGTCGCCAACAGTGTGGAAGTCGAAGTAGCGGTAATCTCGACACGGTCGCCCACGGAATAACGTGATGAATCGGGGACATTGATGGTTATCAATTCCCCATTCTTATCCTTTCCGTTGCATAATGCGGTGACGGCGCATCCGTCACACCGGCAGTCATCCCCGGTCCTAATGGTCAAAGTATTGTCACCGGTGCGTTCTACCACGCCTCGGTGTGTTACATCTTCTTTCTTCATGGCTATTGCTTGGGCAAAGGTAGTGATTTTCCGCAATTTCAGCAAATCTATCACTGTTTTATCGTCCGAAGTGGGCAGGACGGAGGATGAATGGCACAGGCGGACGCAGAGTCAAACCTTTGTCATTCTGCACCTTTCTGTACTCTACAAGTATCTCTTCCGGTGTCGACGCTGTGGCTGAGACCACATAGTAGAGCGGTTCGCGCGTATGTATGATAAAGGTTTCAGTGTAGCCGTTGTCAATCATACGCTGGCGCATAGCCCTGGCATTGAACAGCTGCTTGAACTGTCCAACCACCACATTATACCTCTTCACGGTTTGGCGCGATGCTCCTCCGTTATCAGTATATCCTATGTACTCCGCACGCATAGGCATCGTATCGGTTCCAGCCACGAGGTCCGACACCTTGGCACTATTCCGGATTCGGGCATAGATAGTAGAATCGCCACCCGCTGCCTCATCGCGTTGCGCCACCGCCGCCTCGTATGCCTGACGGTAATTGTTCTCGTTAGTCTTGCAACCTGTAAGGATCGCGCCGGTCAACACCAATATGTATATCAGTCTTCTCATCAGGCCTCCTTATCCCACCACATGGTGACCGGCCTCCTTCAGAGCCTTTTTCACCTGTGCTATATGCTCATTGTTGCGTGTCTCTATCTCGATTCGGAGCAGACAGCCGTTTATAGGCGTGATGTTTGTGTTACGCTCATGTGTAACGGAGATTATATTGGCTCCGTTCTCGCCAAGTATACCGCACACATCCGACAGCTGCCCAGGTTTGTCACTGAGGTCAAGGGCGAGCGTGCAGTTTCTGCCGCTCTTGACCAGTCCCCTGGTGATGACACGGTTGAGTATCGTTACGTCTATATTGCCGCCCGACACCACACATACAGTCTTTTTACCGCTTATGGGCACCTTGTCAAACATGGCAGCCGCCACGGAAACAGCGCCGGCGCCTTCAGCCACGAGCTTCTGCTGCTCAATCAAGGCAAGTATCGCCGCTGCAATCTCATCCTCGCTCACAGTGACTATTTCGTCCACATATTTACGGCAGAACTCAAAAGTGTTGACACCGGGCTCCTTAACGGCAATGCCGTCGGCTATTGTTGACACCTGGTTGAGATGCTCGCGTTTGCCTTCCTTTACTGACTTGAACATCGACGGCGCGCCTTCAGCCTGCACACCGTACACCTTCACATCCGGCTTAAGCTGTTTGAGAGTGAAGGCTATTCCGGCTATCAGACCGCCACCGCCTATCGGCACTATCACCGCTTCCACATCAGGCATCTCCTCCAGAATCTCAAGCGCTATTGTGCCCTGCCCCGCTATAACCTTGGGGTCATCGAAAGGATGGATGAAAGTATAATTGTGTTCCTTCTGAAGCTCCAACGCTTTCTGGTAAGCATCATCATAAACTCCGGGGACCAGACACACCTCCGCTCCAAGACGCTTGGTCGCCTCTATTTTAGAGATAGGAGCTCCTGCCGGGAGACAGATGAGCGACTTGATGCCGTTGTGAGTAGCAGCGAGAGCGACACCCTGGGCATGATTTCCGGCAGAACAGGCTATCACACCACGCTCCTTCTCCTCAGGTGTCAGCTGGGAGATTTTGTAATATGCGCCTCGAAGCTTGAAGGCACCTGTATGTTGCAGATTCTCAGGCTTGAGGTAAACTTGTGAGTTCGGATTGATTTTTGTCACTCCGATAAGGCGCGGGTGACGAGCCACATCGCGGAGCACCTGGGCTGCGCGGTACACTTCTGAGATTTCCAATGTCTCTGACATAGCGGTAAGGTATTTACCGCAAAATTAAGAAATCTCCCTAACATTACCAAACAAGATTTCAGCTGAAAAAAGGCGCACCGTCAGTGCGCCTTTGCATATAAACAGGAAAATATCCGCTCATTCATTTCATTCAAACCGGCAAATCATGTCGGCAAGCTCGGAATATGGCTTCTCGCCACTGTCACGCCACACCTCTTCGCCATCCTTATACAGAATGAACGTAGGGTAGCTTTTCACTCCGAACTTATCCATCATACCGGGATTGTCATCACCCTCAATCTGGATGATACACGCCCTGCCGTCCATCTCGTCCTTGAGTTCCGCAATCACCGGCATCATACGCTGGCAATGCGGGCACCATGTGGCGTAGAACTCAAGCAGTGCGGGCTTTGACCCGTTTATGGCTGACTCTATATTCTTCATGACCCGACATTTTTATTTACCTGGTTCCATCTGAATACGGAGCTTGTCCTCCAGCACTTCAAGCTGTTGCAGACCGGAGGCACGCCATTGAGGCTCACCGTTCTTGAATATGATAAGCGTAGGCACTGAACGTACCTGGTATTTGGCTGAAAGCTCAGGATTGCGGTCAACGTCAATCTTGACTATGGCAGCGTCATCACCGACCTTATTCTTCAACTGTTCGAGGATGGGCGACTGCATCTTGCACGGACCGCACCAAGTGGCAAAGAAATCCACAAGCGTAGGCTTGTCACTCTTGATTATTTCATTGAAATCGTTCATAGTACCTTGCGTTTTGAGATTATGGTTTTTCGTAATGTTAGTGCATTTATAACATTACGCCGCTCTCAAAAGTTCATCAAAGCAGTATGCCTGCCGCCACCTGGTCAGCGGCATCCTGTCCTTTGAGCGCCTCTATGATTGAAAGCGCGAACGGGACAACCGACGACGGACCGTTGGCTGTGATGACATCCCTGTCCACCACAACTCTCTGATGCTTATGATAGGCCCCCCCTGCAGTAAGCCCTTCCTCAAAGCCTGGATAGCATGTGGCATCATACCCGTCCACAATACCCAGCGGGGCAAGAACTACTGACGGAGCCGCACAGATGGCTGCAATCTTTCCTCCGCGGCTGTGCTGTCCGGCAAGCAGCTCGCACACCTGCGCATTAGCGGCAAGATTTGCCGCACCGGGCATCCCGCCGGGACATATCAGCATGTTGGCGTTAGACATATCTTCCCCACCGAGCAGCATGTCGGCTGCCACCTCGATGCCATGGGCACCCTTCACGGCGACAGTATCGTTGATTGACACCATTTCAACTTTCACACCCGCCCGTCGCAACAGGTCAACAGTGGCGAGAGCCTCGATTTCCTCAAAGCCGTCAGCCAAGAACAGATAAGTCTTTTCCATAATTGAATTGATTAATTATTTTAAAGAATATGTAGATTTATTACATTTTATGCTTCTTCATCCGCAAATTTAACATTAAGTCTCGGATTCTTTTGCTAATTTTGACAAAAATTTCATACCGTGAGACATATTTTTAAACACATCATATATACAATAGTTCTTTTTGCGGCGGTTTCGTGTAACGGTCCGCAGCGATTCCGCACATGCGAAGGTGCGGTCTGGAACACCACTTTCCACATCACCTATAAATCTGACACCGACCTTGACGACTCTATCCGCTCCGTGATGAAACGGGTGGAAATGTCGCTTTCTCCTTTCAACGAGAATTCACTCATCTCACGCATAAACCGTGGCGAAAAAGTCCCCGCCGACTCGCTACTACGCCGCATTTTCCTCGCTTCACAGGAAGTGAACCGCTACAGTGGCGGCGCATTCGACCCGACTGTGGCACCGCTCATCAACCTATGGGGCTTCGGCTACCGGGACTCCGGCATAGAGCCCACACAGCAATCCATCGACAGCATACTGCCGTTAGTAGGAATCGCATCCTGCGAGCTTAATCATGAAGGCTTGATTATGAAAAAATCACAAAGCACGGAGTTCAATTTTTCTGCCATCACCAAAGGCTACGGATGCGACCTCGTAGGCGAAATGCTCGCACGCAACGGAGCCAATGACTATATGGTGGAAATCGGCGGCGAGATAGCACTTGCCGGACGAAATCCCCGTGACAGAGCCTGGCGTATAATGATTGACGCTCCCATCGACAATGACTCGGCAGTGGTCCACGAACGCATGGCTGTAATCGAGCCCGGAACAGGAGGCGTGGCGACCTCAGGCAACTACCGCAACTACAAACAGACATCAGCCGGAAAGGTCTGGCACACCATAAGCCCTATAACCGGCTACCCAGCCCACACCGACCTCCTTTCAGCCACAATAATCGCCCCTAACGCCATGCTCGCCGACGCATATGCCACATCGTGCATGGCTATGAGCTGCGACTCTGCCATTAAGATGCTTGAAAACATCCCTTATACCGAAGGACTTCTGGTGACACTTGACAGTCTATACACGCCGGATTCGGCACCCACATATAAAATAGTGACTACCAAAGGATTCCCATCATTGATAAAATAAGTACCACGTTATCGACCATGAGAAAATCAATCATCAACATTTTCAGAAATTCATTAATTCTTACAGCCTCTATTCTGACTGCCGGGTCGCCTATCTGCGCCGAAGCAGCCGCAAAGCCCGGGAAATCACCCGTCGCACCCGCCAAGTTGAAATGGATAGGCACAACCCCGTCCGTAAATACTCCCAACAGCTTCGGCGTGCCTTTTGACAAGGGCACCGTCACCCCCCGAAGCGAGTTCTCGCTCACCACAGGCACAGGGGAGGAACTCCCGTTCGACTTCTATCCGTTGGCATACTGGCAGGACGGCTCTGTGAAATGGGGCGGATTCGCCACAGTTGTTCCCGGCGGTGAGCAGTCTATAACACTTACCCCGAAGACACCCGCAAAGAAACAGAAAGGTAAGAAATCACCTGTAGCCGCAAACTGCGTCAAGGAAACACCCGGACAATTCATAGTGGAGACTGACGATATCACGGCATATATCCCGCGCCACGGAAGCAATCTCATTGACAGCATAGTCACCGCAGGCATAAGAACCTCCGAAGCAGTAAAGCTCGTAGCCTCCACACGCAATACACCCAACCAAAGCGACGGTACATACACCCTGCAACAGCAGAGCTATGTCAGCAAACTCGACAGCGTGACAGTGGAACGTGCCGGCGGTGTGCGCACGGTGGTAAAACTCGCCGGCAAGCACGCTGCTCCGGGCAGAGAATGGCTCCCGTTCACAGTTCGCCTGTATTTTTACAAAGGGAGCAGCCAGATACGCTTGGTGCATACCATAATCTACGACGGCGACCAGAACACAGACATGATTAGCGCACTCGGCGTGCTAGTAGAGGTACCACTCCGAGAACGCACCTACAACCGGCATGTAGCCTTCACAACAGCCGACGGTGGT
Organism: uncultured Duncaniella sp.; assembly: GCA_958352885.1. GTDB lineage: Bacteria > Bacteroidota > Bacteroidia > Bacteroidales > Muribaculaceae > Duncaniella. The sequence continues at coordinate 257,999 of CATWQI010000006.1, read as the reverse complement.
GTATGGAGCGAACCCGTGCAACCCCTCGTAGGCAGACGTGTGCCACAAATCACCGACGACACCATAAATGTGCAGCGCACACAGATGACCGGGGCAAAGCTCCCTGAGCCGGAAGCATTCAACCCGATAGGGCAAATGCTCATTAACGAGCTTGCCGAATGGGACGGCTACCGTCTGTCACAGCTCAATGCCGACAGTTACAGCATACGCAAACGTGCCACCGGACATTCACCATGGATAGGCACATTCTCCGGCAACCGCGCCGACGGCGTAGGGTTCGTGGGTGACTGCACAGGAGGTATCGCCATTGGTCTCAATGATTTCTGGCAGTCCTACCCCTCCACTTTGGAAATCAGCGGAGCCCGAGGAGACAAAGCCGAGCTGACAGCATGGCTTTGGAGTCCCGAAGGCGAACCTATGGACTTACGCCATTACGACGACATCGCACACGGACTCCAGTCAAGCTACGAGGATGTGCAGGAAGGTATGAGCACCCCCTACGGAGTAGCCCGCACAAGCGAACTCACCATCACACCTTATATATATAAGGGAAAATCCGGATTCGCCACCGATATGGCTGCCGTGGGCAACGGCGCTCAGCTCATGTGCGAACCCCAATATCTCCACGACCGCAAGGCATTCGGAATATGGAGTCTCCCGTCACGCACCACTCCATTCCGTGCTTCCATCGAGTCGCGTCTCGATGAGATAATCGACTACTACTCCCACGCCCGCGAGGAACACAAATGGTACGGATTCTGGAACTACGGTGACTTCATGCATGCCTATGACCCTGTGCGCCATGAATGGCGATACGACGTAGGAGGATTCGCATGGGACAACACTGAACTCGCATCCAACATGTGGCTGTGGTACTCCTTCCTCCGCACAGGCCGCGCCGACATATGGGAGATGGCAAAATCCATGAGCCGACACACCAGCGAAGTGGACGTATACCATATAGGCGACAATGCCGGACTCGGAAGCCGGCACAACGTCAGCCACTGGGGCTGCGGCGCTAAGGAAGCTCGCATAAGCCAGGCGGCATGGAACCGCTTCCTCTACTACCTCACAGCCGACGAACGCTCGGGAGACCTCATGACAGAGGTAAAGGATGCAGAACAGAAACTGTACACACTCGACCCGATGCGACTCGCACAACCTCGATCACAATACCCATGCACAGCCCCTGCCCGACTGCGTGTCGGTCCTGACTGGGTTGCATATGCCGGCAACTGGATGACTCAATGGGAACGTACCGGTGACACTGCATACCGCGACAAGATTGTGGCCGGAATGAAGAGCATCGCCGCCCTCCCAAACAAGATATTCACCGGTCCCACCGTACTCGGTTTCGACCCTGCCACCGGAGAACTCTCCTATGAGGGCGACCCCGAACTGATGAACACCAACCACCTCCTATCCATAATGGGTGGATTTGAAATCATCAACGAACTGAACGAGATGCTCCCTGTCAAGGAATGGATAGACACCTGGAACGACTATACGGCAAATTTCCACCGTGTTAGCCGGGAGGTGACAAACCGTAAGTTCCCAATCCCACGCCTCGCAGCCCATGGAGCGGCATGGAGCGGTTCGGAAGAATTAAAGAAGGAAGCATGGGGCTACATGCTCCGCGGCACAAAAGAGATGCGCCCCTACACCGTTAACACCGTCCGCCGTCCGGAAGTGGCATCCGACCGAATGGAAATCCCAAACATGAGCACCAATGGCGCAGCCACATGGAGCCTCGATGCAATATACATGCTTGAAGTAATACCCGACTATGAACCGGAGCAGAAAAACCCACGCCCTAAAGCCACATCTCAGGAAGAGGCTTTCCGGCGAGACTGGACAGTAGAATCAGAATCTCCCGATTACCGCGTCACCCTTATCGGTGACACAATCGAACTCTATTCGCCTAAAGGACTTACTCTGTGGCGCAACCAAAAGTTCTCGTCACCTGTCACCATCGAGTACGACGCATGCGTAGTTATGGAACGTCCCGACGACCGCCTCAGCGACCTCAACTGCTTCTGGATGGCTTCTGACCCGCATGTTGCCGGCGGTGACATAAACACCCGGATGAGCAAACGAAGCGGCGTATTCCTCAACTGTTACGCCCTTCAGCTGTACTATATGGGATTTGGCGGCAACCATAATTCCACCACACGTTTCCGCCGCTATGACGGCAACGAGGCTGGTATAACAGACGCAGCAGCACGCCCGGAAATACTGGTGGAATACACTGACAGCGCCCATCTCCTGCGTCCCAACCACTGGTACCACATCAAACTTGTGAACGACGGTGACAATGTGCGCTACTACATCGACGGCGAACTTCTGGTGGACTATACCGACCCGAATCCGCTACGGGAAGGATACTTCGGCTTCCGTACCACACTCTCACGTACCCGAATCACCAACTTCCGCTCAACTCCGACAGTTAAATAAGCACCCGAACCATAACTGCACACGCAGTCAAACGAACGGCATCCCGGGCTCGTTTCAGCCCGGGATGCCGTTTTAACATTTTTAATTAACATTGTTAAATCGGTGAAATCACAGCTATATAGCCCGATTTTTATGTTAAAGAACATATTTTTGTAGCATATTTGCGGAAATAGCACTAACTTTGCACCGGATTTAGATGTTTTATTTACGAATCGACGTTGAAGAGTCGGCGTCGCAGAAAGAAAAGGAAAAAAGATTATTTTAGGTTTAATTAAATTTTCACAACTATGACCAGGATGTTTAAGGTTTTTCGTGCAGAGGTCAACAGTTTCTTCCACACCATCGGAGAGAGCGATGCATTCCGCACTACCGGCGATTGCACCATCCGCGATTACTTCGAGGAAGTGAAGTAACCAACCTCTAAACGGAAACCACACCCACCTTGGCAAGAGTGCCGAGGGATTAAGAAAGAACAAATTGTTTAACTTTTAAAATGTTCACATTATGAAAGTAAAAAAAATGTTCAAAAAAGTACTTGTATGGTACTGTGAATCAGCAGCAATGGTGTACGGTGAACACACCCACGAATAACACGTTACATACGTGTGGGAATCTGTGTCACAGACATCATTCAAACGGGACATCGAACGCAGATGTACAACCAAGGCAACGTTCATACTCGTCCCCTTTTTATGACATCGTAAAGCTTTGATTAACTCTTAAAGCTTTGTAAATAATTTTAACGAATCGTGAAGCAATTCACGATTTTTTTTGTGCCGGTAACTTTTTTCCGTATTTTTGCAGAGATATTCCATATCATATCAATACATTTCACTTCTTATATGGCACGACACCAACGTTTAATTTATGCGCTCATGACTACCATGGCATGCGGTTCATTCGCAGGATGCTCCAACTCCAAACAGTTGTCCTATCCTGCCGCTCCAAGTGACAACACAGTTGATACCATCTTCGGGATGGTTGTACCCGATCCTTACCGTCCGCTGGAAAACGACACTGCAGCCGAAACCGTCAAATGGGTCGAGGCGGAAAACGCTGTCACAGAGGCATACCTGTCCAAAATCCCCTTCCGCGGCAAAATCAACAAACGCCTCACCGACCTAAACAACTTCGTGAAGCGCGGACTGCCTTTCAGGGGTAACGACGGCATGTATTACTTTTACGAGAACGACGGACTTAAAAACCAGTCGGTTCTCTACCGTATGGAATCCCCCTCCTCCACTGAAAAGGAACTTTTCCTTGACCCCAACACTCTAAGCGACGACGGAACAGTGGCGCTCACAGGCATATCACAGTCCAAGGACGGCAAATACACAGCCTATACCATATCCCGTTCAGGTTCCGACTGGACAGAAATATACCTGATGGACACCAAGAGCAAACAGCTGCTCCCCGACCATATAGAATGGGCAAAATTCACCGACGCAGCATGGGACGGCGATGGCTTTTATTACAGCGCATACCCACGTCCCGAGGAGGGGAAAGAATTCTCCAACGCTAACCAGAATCACCAGGTATACTACCACAAGGTCGGCACACCTCAGAGCGACGACACTATAGCATTCAGCGACCCTGCACACCCCTTCCACTTCCACTCGGCATTTGTTACCGAATCAGAGCCCGTGGTATTCGTATCTGTCGGCGGTCAGGGTGTGGGCAATGAGCTGAAAGTTCGCCGTGACGGAGTATGGAAAAACATGGAGACCACCCAGGACTTCAGCCATGGCGTGATTGACGTGATTGACAATAAAGCATACATCCTTACCTCCTATGGAGCCCCAAAGAACAGGCTGATGGTGGCAGACCTCGCCAAGCCCGAACGCGCAAACTGGACAGAACTTGTACCCGAAGCTGAAGGTGTGCTCACAGGAGCGCAGTTTGCCGGCGACAAACTCTTCCTCACATACGAGCAGGATGCCTCCAACCATGTGGAAATCTACTCGATGGACGGCAAGAAAGAGGGTGAAGTCAAACTTCCAGGTTACGGCTCTGTAGGATTCTACACCGACCGCAAACACCCCGAAGACATATTCTACTCATTCTCATCATTCACCTCCCCCTCCACCCACTACTCCTACGACCTGAAGACCGGTGAAAGCAAACGTCTCTTCCAGGCTGATATCAACGGTGTCAATCTTGACGACTATGTGACCGAACAGGTATTCTACCCGTCAGCCGACGGCACAAAGATACCCATGTTCATCACCTACAAGAAAGGGCTGGAGAAGAACGGAAAGAATCCCGTGTTCCTCTACGGCTACGGCGGTTTCAACGTATCGCTCACTCCCGGCTTCTCCGCCAACCGCATGTTCCTTCTCGAGAATGGGGTAATTTACGCACAGGCAAACCTCCGAGGAGGCTCCGAATATGGCGAAGAATGGCATGAAGCAGGAACCAAGCAGAAGAAACTCAACGTGTTCAATGACTTCATCGGCGCAGCGGAATATCTCGTTAACGAAGGTTGGACCTCTCCCGAGCACATAGCAATCAACGGCGGAAGCAACGGCGGTCTGCTCGTAGGCGCCACCGTAAACATTCGTCCCGACCTCTTCAAAGTGGCGGTACCCCAGGTAGGCGTGATGGATATGATGCGCTACCATCTTTTCACCATCGGCTGGAACTGGGCTTCCGACTACGGCACCAGTGCCGATTCTCCGGAGATGGCAAAGTATCTTCTCGGCTACTCGCCGCTACATACCATACGTAACGACGGCACACCCTATCCGGCAATACTCGTAACCACAGCGGACCATGACGACCGTGTGGTACCCGCCCACTCCTTCAAGTACGCAGCCGCACTCCAGGCTGCCGACACCGGCGACGCACCCAAGCTAATCCGCATCGACTCTAAGGCTGGACACGGCGCAGGCAAGCCCATCGCCAAAATGATTGACGAATATGCCGACATCTACTCCTTTATATTCGAGAACCTCGGCATTGAACCTAAGGAATAAGAGGCTGTTTAAAATTTATTACTAATTTTGAGCCCGATATACCCATACACTTAAGCAATGAAAAATTTTCCCGCACTCCCCGCTCTCTTGACCCTCATGCTCACCGGCTGCTTCACCGGGGTAGAATCCACCCCTAAAATCACCGGTTCTGACGTAAAAAAGGAGCGGGTGGTCACCACCCCCGAGGACACCTATCTTCGGGACGTGACCGATGCCCCAGTCCCGGCGTGGGAGAGCGGGAAGAAATTCATTGTTACCGACGATAAAATCAAGCTTATATTCGGCTCGACAGCTCCAGCCACGACACTCGCCGGAAAAACCATAACCTACGCCGGCGCATCGGAAGCAGTGTCCATAACAGGAGGCAATGTAACCGACCTCACCTTCAGGAGTCCTGATGGCACCACACTCGTCTATCGTGTCAACCAGCCACTTAAAGAGATTTCCGGTAAGTCCGCGTTCTCTGTCCCTTTCACCATACAAGAAAGCATGGTAGATGACGCCCGCACACTGCTCAAAGGGAAGGAACTGTATATTCTCACCCGCTCGTGGCGTGATGACGACGACAATTCAGTGACCGGACGCCAGTTCGTACCTGTCACTATCACAGATGTTTCCGCTGGCAATAGCGTATACCCCCTGAAACTATCATTCACCGACAACAACGGTGTTTCGGCAAGAGTGTTTATGATTCCCGGAGTTGTCAAAGGGACACCCCGTACATTCCCGACGCTCTTCTCTTTTACCAACCCTTACAAGAAGTACTCCCACATCAGCCCTGAAAACTGGGAACGCATTACCAAAGGGCAGATAGTCTTGGGCATGACCCGCGAAGAGTGCCGCCTCGCACTCGGAGCGCCAAAGGAAATCGACCGAGCGGCAAACAACTCGTACCTCCGGGAAGTATGGCTATACGAAACCGGCATATACCTCGTGTTTGAGGACGGCATACTCAAATTCTACCGCCGATAATCACGTTTCCGACACATCCTTCTCATCCCGACCATTATGTACGGATGTTCAATCCGCACATCTCTGCATACCTGATTAACCGAACCGATACCTAACAATTCATCACTACAATCTACCTAAGATGCACAACATCAAATCATTCTTATCGGTACTCCTGTCAATTCTGATTCTTCAACCCGCCATATGTAAAGCGCAGGATTCTGACGGACAGGAAGATGCCATCATCGTCCTAAATCACAACTGGGGCACGGAGACCGAAATAGGCAAGCTACTTCCCATAGGGAACAATACCTATACAGGCACAATTGATACTCAATACTTTATTATTCTTAAATATAACGGAACCACATATCGTGTAAAGGAGTGGACGGAAAGCTTTAAAACCGGAACGATTTACGAGTTTTCCCCAAATTACTATCAAAACATATCGTTCGGAAACGAACTGACCAAGCGTACCCTACGGGCCGTCATATCCGATGACAAATCCACTATTTTACTTGAAGTCCCCGACCCGATATCGCTATCTGTAAATGTCGGAGGAACAGCCACGACATTAGCCGAGAACCTATCCAATGAAAGCGGCACTTATACCTACCCATCGGCTATCGAGATCGAGGACACACCTGTAGCCATAGGAAACATAATGCTTGGGAAGGAAAGCTACGGCTTCGGCACTTTCCCGGACTTCACCACATCCGATGAAGCCCAAAGCCGGGAAATAGAGATTGTAAAAGGTGGAGCAGGCACCACCCTCAGCATTAGAGGCACATACTCGTTATCCGTAACTCTTGAGAACGGCATACCGGTAAAAGCCCGTATCGTAAAAAGCAAAGTAGTGCCCCCGCTCACAGTAAACTCAGTGAAATTCGTGTATGATGACGGTAGTTACTCCGGCTCATTGACATTAGCTAAGAACACTCCTCTGACCTTAACATACGACGGGGTGGAAAAGTATTATCCAACAAGCCATCTTGATGGTTCTGACGGAGCAACACGCACTGTCAGACTGTCAACCACCGACAATGGCTACGGAGTGCAGCATAAAGGCACATACCGTTTTTCAGTCAATTTTGACACAAAAATCCTGACCTACACCAACACCACACCTCTCGACCGTACTGCCTATTCACCCACCTTAAGCGAAACATTCATCACATACGAGCGTGGTGACCGGTTCATCCCTGACGAGATAAACTCTCTGTGGTATCAGGCAAACAGTACAGATATGGGGTACAGTGTCTCATGCACCGACCAGAACTCCTATGACTTCCATTACGGCAACGGACATTTGGGCGTGACAGTCAGAGGCTCAGCATTCGAGGACATAATGCTCAATGAAAAGACCCATTTCGAAGGGTCCCGTCCAACGGATTTCAGCGCCTCCTCGTCCAGATTTGAATATAAGAGAGCCGGCTACCTGAGACATAATCTGTCGCTGAACAATTTCAAAGATTATGAACTGATTACACAGCAGGATTTAATAAAGGGGGTCGGGACCTCAATGCTTGACATCTCGAGTTACAGCGGTGACAATTCCAAGATTTTTAAAGAATATTTCGTAAGCCATCCCGATGACGTGTTTGTAATGCATATCACATCGGCAGATGCGACTTTTGGCATCGACCTCAATTTCACCGAACTAAACGCCAAATCATCCAATATTGAAGGGTGTAGCGGATACTTCACGGCATCATCCGCACTCTCAACCGTGTCAACCACATTCGCATGCAAAGTAATCGCCGATGAATCAGCAACCCTCACCTCAGCCAATGGCGGAATTAAAGTAGCCGGAGCCAATGACGTACTCGTGATAGTCAGCAGTGTGTCCGACTATGACATCACCAAGGATAGCTACGTAGACTCCTCGCGCGATTGCGAATCAGAAGCTCTTTCAATCGTCGAGAAAGCAGCGCGGAAGACATGGCAGCAACTATACGACACGCACATATCCGACCATCAGTCATTGATGGAAGCCTGCACGTTTGACATTGCCGATGACAATTCCCTCAGCACCCGAGAACTGCTCGCTGCCTGCAAAACAGGGACCGCAACCATCGAACAGCAACGCATGCTCGACCAGCTGCTCTTCCAGCTGGGACGTTACAAGACAGTAGGTTCCTCACGCAGCGGCGACCAACTGCCCAGCAATCTACGGGGAATCTGGATGTCGGCACAGCGCTGGCTTGGAGACATACATGCCGACCTCAATGTGGAAATGAACTACTGGTTAGCCGAAAACACCAACCTCGCCTCCTGCCACGAGCCCTTCCTTGACTATATCATAAATATGTCGAAGAAAGCGGAGTGGAAAAACTACGCACAGTATCGTGCTCCAGGTTGCGACGCTGAAGCATGGACCTTGGACAATGCCAACAGCATATTCGGGGAGGCCGCACTCTATATATCAGAGTATTCAGAAGCCAACGCATGGTTCTGCTATCATCTGTGGCAGCATTACCAATACTCGCTTGACCGGGACTATCTCAGACGCATAACGCCGGTGATGATGAACGCATGCAAATTCTGGATGGCAAAGATGACCTGGGACAGCAGCATCCAGAAATGGATTTGCCCCAACGTGTGGTCTCCTGAAAATCAGTCAGGAGGCAATAGCGCCGTACATGCGCGCCAGATGGTCTGGGAACTGTTCCGCAACACCATCGAGGGTATCCGCATCCTTGGCGCTGACTTTTCTGACGGACAAAACTATCTCCCGGAATTGGAAAACAAGTTCAAGGATATCGACCCGGGTCTCCATGTGGTCAACGGAGCATTGTGCGAATGGCACGGCACCACTCCAGCCGAGGACGGACACCGGCACCTTTCCCATCTCATGTGTCTCTACCCCATGGCACAGGTTTCGCCTTACGATGAGGACCCGACCTACTTCAACGCCGCAGTCAAAGCCCTTGACCTTCGAGGCGACGGTGACGGAGGAGAGGCATGCAACTGGCAGAAAGCATGGAAAATGGCATGCCGTGCCCGCGCACTCGATCAAGGCGACTACGGTGAAAGCTGGGGGGCTTACCATCAGCTTGAATTAGGATACCAATATCTGTTTGACAATCTTAACGCCGCCACAGCCGGCGTACATCAGATTGACGGTAACTCAGGCATAACAGCAGGTATCGCCGAATGCCTTATGCAATCCTACTCTGGAATAATCGACATTCTTCCCGTACTCCCGTCTGCTTGGGCAACAGGCTCAGTAAAGGGATTGAAAGCAGTAGGCAACTTTGAAGTCGAGATTACATGGAAGGACGGTTTGCTTGTTGAAGCCAAAGTGACTGACTGCATAAACAATACAATGCGTGAAGGGGTCAAGGTTCGAATCCATGATTACAACATACCCGACATAGAGATGTTACGCGTCAACGGACTGAAAGCATCCGAACGCTCACGCACTGCCGGCTACTACAAGGATAGCAGCAACGGCACAACATATGTGGTAGAACTTCCTGCAGGCACAACCGGTGCCACCGTGCTTAACTTCACATCATCACCGACATCCGGAATCGACGATATCGAATCCCCGAATCCCGAAGAGGACGACTCCGGCAAACCCGTAGAGTACTTCGACCTCCGGGGACACCGCATCAATAATCCGGCACCGGGAATCTACATACGCCGCCAGGGCTCCAAAGCCGAGAAAGTACTCATAAAGTAACGCCACACACCTCTCCAACCTGAATTTTTCAAACGCCATCGCCCCCGGGAAGTGAACACCATCGCCTCCGGGGGCGTTTACTCTATGTAGAATTTTTAAACACTAAGAGTCATGATTAACGTAACATACTTAGACCACAGCGGTTTTGCCGTTACCACCCCCGGAGCAATCATGGTGTTCGACTATTACAAGGACCCAGACAAGAAACTGGAACATGTGCTGAAAATATCTCCCGAGAAACCGGTACTGTTCTTCGTATCGCATCACCACCCCGACCATTTCAACACCTCTATATTTGAACTCGCACAGAACAGAAAGCGCACATACATATTGTCAAACGACATATTCTCGAAGCTTGTACCCAAGGACGGCATCTCAGTAGCCTGGATGAGCGCCGGTGACAACATCATCGACATCCCCGGCACCAAGGAGGTACGTGCGTTCGGCTCCACAGACGCAGGTGTGAGCTACGCCATAACCCTTGAGGACGGCAGCGTATTGTTCCATGCCGGTGACCTCAACGACTGGCACTGGAGCGAGGAATCAACCGAACGTGAAATCCAGAAAGCGGAAGCGAGATTCAACACCATTGTCGACAGGATAGCCGACGCAATCCCTGAAATTAAGATTGCAATGTTTCCCGTGGACGCACGCATGGGAGCTGACTTCGCAAAAGGCGCCAATATATTCCTAAGCAAAGTCAAGGTAGACAACTTCTTCCCCATGCACTTCTGGGGTGAACCGCAGAAAGCCTGCGATTTTTCCGCCTACGTTCCACCTACATCCCACACCAAATGTTACTGCCTGGACACACCAGGCAAAACAGTTGAGATAGACTGACAATAACCCAAAATAGCAACCGAAGGGAACAGACTTGTTTTCAGTCTGTTCCCTTCGGTCATTATATCTTCCCCTGTTAATTTACATATTAGGGTCAGTAGCCTTTGCCTCCCAGCCGAGAGCACTTGCGCCGAGCACAGCAGCGTCGGCTTCCTTAAGTTCCGATAGGAGAATGCGCACCTTCCCCTTGAACATATTCATCATGTGCTTATCCATTGACTCACGGAGAGGACGCATAAGCAACTCGCCGGACTTGGCAAGACCGCCGAACAGGATGATAGCTTCAGGCGATGAGAATACAGTAAAGTCGGCGAAAGCCTCACCGAGAATATTGCCGGTATACTCGAATATTTCGTTTGCAAGCTTGTCACCTGCCATGGCAGCATCATATACATCCTTTGAAGTGATAGCCTCTACCGGGATGTTGCGCAGCAGGGATTCGTCAGCACGTATTTCAAGGAACTCACGTGCAGTGCGCGCCACACCTGACGCCGAACAGTACGCCTCAAGGCAACCGGTACGTCCGCAACCGCAGAGACGGCCATTGTTACGCTTCATTATCATGTGTCCGAGCTCACCGGCGAAACCGTCATGTCCGTAAACCAGCTGACCATTGATTACAATGCCGCTGCCCACACCGGTTCCGAGGGTAATCATGATGAAATCCTTCAGACCGCGGGCGGCGCCGTAAGTCATCTCTCCGATAGCTGCGGCGTTTGCATCATTGGTTATAGCAACGGGGATACCGAACTTCTCGCTCACCATCTGTGCAAGGGGTAGCGGAGTCGGCCAGGGTATATTGACCAGCTTCTCAATCATGCCGGTATAGTAGTTGGCATTAGGAGCGCCGATACCGATACCATGCACCTTGTCCACTGCATCATTTGCCTCAAGCAGGCGCATCACTTCAGTATAAAGTTCGTCGATATAGGCATTGACATCGCTATGTTTCAGGGTCTTGATGGATGAACTTGCAATCACCACACCACGTGCGTCAACAATTCCGAAAACGGTATTGGTACCGCCTATGTCGATACCTACCACATAAGGTTTGCTCATTATTTCTTGGTTTTTATAGGATTAAATGTTTTATTGGCTTGACAGAAGGTATAGTTTTCTCTATCACTCCACAAATATACACAGAATTTCCGTACAAAAGATGATAATTTATAACAAAGTTCCAAAATAAATTTAGAAATATATAAGTTTTGTAAAAAAATTACTTAACTTTGCAATATTACGCTCCTTTGTAGCGACAATTAATCTAATCAACTCACATTTCTCACTTTATATTCACCATGAAATGTAGCAGCAGACGGTTTGTCGTCATAGCTTTAACCATAATCGGATTTATAGCCCAGCTCTCCGCACAGCGTCAGAGGAATTATATTTACCTGTTTGACTGCACACAGTCCATGCAGGAAAAAGGGCTGTGGACTCCCGCTCGCACAGCTCTTGACAAGACAATAGAGCGACAGCGCACCCAGGACGGAAGCCGGTTCACAGTCATACCGTTCCAGGGGAGAGTTTACTCACCAATAAGATTCAGCGGTGACGATTACCCCAAGGCAAAGCAAACCATCGACAAAGACTTTGACTCATACATCCTGCAACGCACCAACACAAACATTATAGATGTGTTCAGAGCAGGCATGAAGGAATGCGACCCGATGATGGACAACCGTGTCTACCTACTCACTGACGGACTTCACAACATGCCGGGGCAAAGCATTGAAGATGTGTGCCGCGAGATAACCCGATGGTGCGACGACCACAAGAACACAAGGTTCTTCTACGTCACACTTGACGGTGTAGCATCCCACCCCAAGCTTGACGAAGCCCTGCGCCGGTGCAGCGACGCTTTCGGAGTAAAGTGCTCGGGAGGCGTCATACCGCAGATGTCGGATATCGACGACAACATATATGCCAACACCCTGGAACTTGACAAAATATACCGCAAGCAGTTCAGTGAACCCGGCACATACCCGCTCAGGCATACATGCAACGACCCCTACTTCGATGTGGAAATAGTGGGTGACAAGGTGAATGACCAGACCATAGACTTCCGCTTCCGCATACGTGGAGGGCTCTCTCTGGAGGAACTCAACGAACGTCTCAAGACCTTGACAGACGAGCGTGGAAACTACATATTCACTTTTGAAGTCACATCCGCCGACAAGGACATGGTAGTGGTCAACCCAACCATCACTGTAGTCATGGCAAACCGTCCGCAGCGAACCCTTACCATCAATAACGGAAGCCTTGACGAAGGAATCGTAAAGCCCGGGGCTTCATGGTATCCGTCATTCCTCTGGAGTGACGAGAAACCCCGTGATATACTCACATTCGACCTCAGACCTGAATTTAACAATGCTGCCGGATCCGCCACCACATGTACTCTCTCTGTGGAGAGTGCCGACGGAGAGCCTGACGATGACTACACAGTGTACTTCAACGGCTCACCTGTCGGTGATGACGGCAAGTTCACAATAATCCCTGGCGGGAAAGCCGAAGTAGGCATAATGTTCGATACAGATGCCAAAACCGGCAAACGCTACTTCAAGCTCGAGCACGAAGGCTCGACCGAGCTTGAAATCATCAACGGTATCCCGTCGGAACAACTTGACGAAATACCCTTCCGCACCACCTACGAGCGTGACTGGAATCCTCTCGCCACACTCCTCTTCTGGATAGGCATCGTACTCCTTGGCGCACTTATCCTATGGTTCCTCATAGTGAAACGCATGATATATCCCACATTCAACCTTTCGTCACTCGAATTTGACGGACCCGACGGCTATTATCTCACCAAGCGCATACGCGGAGCTCGTGCCGTACGTCTGGTGAGCGGACGCAAAAACCAGGGGATACTCAGCCGCATTTTCACCGGCAGAGTCATATATATCCGTGCCGATCACTGGACTCCAGAAGTTGAAATAGTACCGGGCAGAAGGCGCACAGCACATGTGCATCCCGGCAAAGCCTGGGACGTAATCCCATCCTCACTCATGGAACGCTACGAAACATACGAGCTAATAAACGGCTCATCAAAAACCAAAATCACAGTCAATTAATAACTAATATCTCCATATAACTATGTCAACCAAGCTCAGACGCACACTGTTCATCGGTCTCGGCGGGACCGGTATGAACGCCCTCCTTCACACCAAGAAGATGCTCTATGACACCTACGGTGAAATCCCACCGATGATAGGATTTCTCGGTATAGACACTGACGGCGGCGTGTATAATAAATCTATACCCGCCAAGGACGGCACACCCATCTCTCTTTCTGTGGCTGAGCAGCTTCCAATATGTGTCACAAATCCCACACAGACTTACAACCGCACTCCAAATAAATTCTCATGGCTCCCCCAGTCTAATGCAGGGGCGCTTTCGGCTCTTAATATCGGAGCCGGACAGGTAAGGTCAAACGGACGTTTCGCCATCACTATCCATGAGGATGACGTGCGCAACCGCATACAGACCAAAATCGGACAAATCAAGTCAGCGGCAATCATCGACAACGAACGCTACGGACTGCTGTCAAACGACATGGAAATCCACATGATTTTCTCCATAAGCGGCGGCACTGGCTGCGGCACATTCCTCAACATGGCTTATCTCATCCGCGACATCGAACCCGCTGTGAAGCTCTCAGGCTACGCTGTGATGGCTGATGTGTTCCGCGCCATGATGCAGGGCGCAGCCATGGTGCGGGTGCGTCCCAACGCATTCGGAGCCATCAAGGACCTCGATTACCTCATGCATCTCGACCCAATATGCACACCTGTCGAGATAAAATGGCTGCGTGAGGTTACCAAGGTGAACGACCGCCCCTTCACCGCATTCTATTTCATTGATAACCAGAATGCCAACGGTGACATTTTCTCCAATGTGGATCAGCTCTGCGAAATGATTTCCCTGGCTCTTGTCACATCTATCGGCGAACTCAGCGTAGCTACCGCCTCCGTGAGCGACAATGTGGCTAAAGTCATCAGCGACGGCTCAATGGACCTTGTCAATAAAAAGGCATGGGCAGCCGGATTCGGTGTCAGCGAAATTGTATTTGACGGAGCGGCTCTCGGCAAAATCTACGCACAGAAGGCACGCCTCCAGCTCATAAACCGAATGCTCAACGGTGGCTGCGACGACCCCTCGCAGATTGCCAACAACTGGATTGACGAGACAAAAATCCGTGAGAATCTCGACCATGACGACGTGATAGACTACTTCATGGCTCCTGACTCCCCCCGAAAACTCGCCGACCTTGACAACCCCGAAAACCCCAAGCCCGAAACCGAACATTTCACCAATGTGGTGGCTATGGAGAAAAACGAAGTGCTTGACGAGAAACTCGACGCACTGAAACTCAAAGTCGGAACCGCTCTTGACGACCTCATGCTCAAACAGATCGACCGCGAATGCGGAGTGTTCCTGTGCGAGAACATCCTTCACGCCATCAACACGCAGATTGAACTGTGCCGCAATGAGATGAAAACAGAAATCACCAAGCTGGAGGAGGAACTCCCTCGCCTGGAAAGCAAACGCGACACCCTCTGCAAGGAGCTGAGCGACTGCATGAGCACTCTGCTCAAACGAGGCAAAAAGCAGCTCATCGAAGATGTCTGCGCCGCAACAATGAAAATAGCCAAACAGCGCCGTGAAATCAAACGTCGTGAGATGGCACGAGAATTCTACAACTGGCTCCAGAGCGAAGTGTCAGGCAACTTCGACCGAATCAACATTATAATCCGCAACCTTCAGGCTGTACGCGAACAGAGCAACGCCACCATCGAGCAGATACGCCAGAACATCGGTAACACCTCATTCTTCCAGATTGATCTCGCCCTCAGCGAAGTGGAAAATGTGACATGTCCGGCAAGCGACATTGTGTTCGACGACTTTGTCAAATCAATGTCCGTGGAAGGGAGCCTGATGGCAATCTCCGGAATGACCTCATCGCAGACAGGGGAGCGACTGCTCCGTTTCGTAAACGCTCTGCCGGGCACCAAGGCTTACGACAGCCGCTCGGTCGACGACGTGCTCAACGAGCTCTCCGAGGATGCGCTCGTAAATCTATGCAACCGGGCTCTACAGAAGTCTCTTCCGCTATTCACCTACAACTACCGCGGCTATGATGCCGATGTGAAGTCATATCCTGCCGACAGCTACTATGTAGGTGTAGCAGACAAGAAAAAATCACGCCTCTCCAAGAACGGCATGCTAAAGAACCTCGTGCCCGGAGGAAGCAACATGGACTTCGCCTCGACCGGCATAACCGACCGTGTCATCATTTACAGGCAGATAGGAGTACTCCCGGTATTCACCCTCACAGCCATTGACAATTATGAGGCAGAGTACGAACGCTTCGAGGCCAACAAGGAGTTCACCTCGCACTGGGATGCCGACCTGTGCCGCCGCATGTCAAAGGAACGCTTCTCACTCGTGCCGCGCGACGAAGTGTCAGAGCAGAAAGCGCTTGAAATGTGGGTACTCGGCATTATTTACGGATTCATCACCCGCGACAATGCAAAAGGTATGTACCAGGTCAAGAGCCGAGGTCTGGGCGGTCAGCCACTCACCGGCTTTAAGGTCGATATGGGTTCATCCCGTGGTGACGCATACCGTTTCTTCATCGAGAATCTCGACGTGCTCCAGGCAGAATTTGACGCAGCCATAATCAAGCTCGACATTCCCGGACCGGACAATACGTTACGCAAGTGCAATGCAGCCGCTAAGGAAGCAGCCGAAAACGGCACTTATCTGTCCGAAATGTCGCTCTGTCCCATCTCTATTGACCAGATAACCCTTTACCCCGAAGAGTACGAACTCATCAATAAGGAAATCAACTTCATACTCGAACTCTGATTATAATTACCCATGACTCCCATAGTAACTCTCTGGCTCTCCGACACCACTTCTGACCTGGAATCGATGATTGATGCCCGGATGGATGCATCTGGATTTTCGGCAACTCTTTACCGAAGCGTCAGCTGCCGTGACACAAGCCTTACGGAACTGACCGCCAGACTCAACGGCGTATACAGGGAGTTAATACAGCTTGACGCCACCGACACCACACTACATCTGGTAGCCGTGGTGCCGCTGGCAGAGGCAAGCGCCACCGCCAAGGCAACGGATGCCATCCGAGCACTCACCGACCTCACAAACCCTGTGTCGCTCGAAGTCATCGGTCTGCAGATGACACTCACCGAAGCGGTTGGACTCGGGAAATGCGATGAAGCCCGCAAAAATCAGAGCGAAAACATCAGCGGAATATCAGCAGCACTGGCAAATGCGCCGTTCCAGCACACATTCTCAGTAATTGACGACTATGTGGCGTCAGGTGCGGCAATAGGGTTCGACCTCGAATTGCTGGCAAGATTCCTATCAGCATTTTTCAGCGCGCTGATTGAGAACTTCCGTGACCTCTACGTACCCGCCATCTATGAGAACGCCTCAGGCATGACGATTGGCGTAGGTCTGTCAAGGGTGGAATTCAACCGTAACGAAATCATCGACTATCTCCTACACCGTTCATTCGTAGCGGCTCTCGACAAGGTAGGAATCACCATTGAGAATGTCGATGCCCAGGGTGCAGCCGACCGTGCATTCAAGACACTCACCGGGGTTGACAACTTCTTCAACGAATTCTATGACCGGGAAGTGGAGCCGCTTGTGGCAAAACGCCTTCCGGAAGGAGAAATCGCTGCCAAAGTACACCCGAAGCTCCAGGAAGATGTAGACAGCCTGGGCAAACGCCTCACAACGTTCATGAGCGATGACTCGCTCTCGCTCCCCGAAAAAGAGGCAACCCTCGCCATGGTACTCGGACGTGACAATCCACGCCTGAGGGGGATGCTGTACAAGCAACAGACACTCCTGCTCGACGATGCTTTCACCCAGCCCGTGGAACTATACCTTGAGGCTTACAATTCCAATGCCCCCGGCACTCCCCTTCTCCCTTTCAGAGGCGAGTACGAGGAGTTAAAGTATCCGGAGCCTGTGGACAGCGAGACAGGCATCGCAGCAGAGGATATCCGCAACAGTTACGCATTCAATCCGCTCGCCGACATAAAGCAGCTAAAATCGGACATACTCGATCTCACCGCATTTGTACGCCGCAAGGAATCAGAGCTTGACACTCTGCGTAAAAATGCCGACAACGAGGTTATGAAGGATGGAGAACTTACCGAAGAGGGCTTCCGCATCCGCAACCTTGTCAAGTCGGAAGCAGAAGTCGTGGAGCAACCGCTAAGCGAGACCTACACACCATCTCCGGGACTAAAGACAGCGCCTTCTGTCGACCTCCGCACCTTCTTCTCCGGTATCCGCAACCAGAAGGAACTGGGCTCATGCTCGTCATTCTCGGTAGTGTCCATGTACGAGTCCATCATGAACCGCCTTAATCCCGACAAACCCAAGGCAGACATGAGCGAGCGCTATCTGTTCTATCACACCAATGTGCTCACCGGTCGCCCCGAAGGGGGGAGCAACTTCCACGAGCAGCTTGAGGCTCTCGGCAAATACGGTATATGTACCGAGGCTCTTTATCCATACGAGGTGGACAAGATACTTAACAAACCCTCAGCCACAGCCACGGAGGATGCCTCAAGCCACCGTGTGCTCGAAGCCCGGCAGATACCTCTCGTGAGCGACGGCAACAAGTATGACGCCATAGTCGAGAACCACCGGCTGCTTACGTCCGCACTCTCCGAAGGGTACCCGGTAGGCTTCTCCCTGCACCTTTACGAAGATTTCGGAGCCGGGACCGACGGTTATATCAGCCGACCGTCGGACACATCGGAGGATAAGGATGTAGGCTATCACGCCATGGTGCTTGTGGGCTATTCCGTGCGTGACAAATGTTACATAGTGCGCAACTCATGGGGTACAGACTTCGGCGACAACGGATATTGCTACATCTCGTCAGCCTATATCGACGACCCGGAATTCAACCGTTTCGCCTTCATCATCACCAAGACCACCGAAGGGGTACCTGATTTGTCACGTGAAGGGAAAGTGCCACAGCTTGTGGCTCAGTTTGGCGGCACGGAGATACAAATCAAGATGGCAGCCATCAACAATGCCCTTGACGAGGCGAAGATACACCTCTCATCTCTCATACACACCTACGAGAGCAATTACCGCTATTACAGCGACCTCCTCGCCCGCCTTGCGCAGCCCAACGTCCGCAACGAGCTCCGCCGCCTCGCCGAAGAAGCTTCGGCAAGCCGGCTTCTTGTGCTGGAGAACCACCGCCTGTCGCTGGTCAACCAGTTCACCACTACCCTCAATGAATTCTGCCGACGCTACCTCATAAACTGCCTGCGCGTCAGTGGCATCGCCCTGCTCGGGCTTGGAGCATCCGGCATCATCACCAACTATTTCGGCATAGACTACGCCAAATGGTACTGGGTGGCGGCAGCCATAGTCACATTCATAGCCGTGCTCATGTGGCTGCATTACACCACGGCTCGCCGCAAGAAAAAACTCGAACTCAACGAAGAAATCGGAGAGATAGCCGACAGAGTACACACCGAAAAACGCCGACTACTGGAGATGCAATTGAAATTTCACATCGGAGGAATGGTCATTGACTCAATATACCAGCTTGCTTCCGAACTTGACACCACTTACCAGCGGCTTGTGGGCTATAACTCCAATCTCCTCTGCTGGCATACCGAGGACTCGGCAAAAGCCGCAGGAATTTCATCGGAAAGCCGCGGAATGTTCGTGACGCTGACCGATACAGACCTGCTCGGAAAATATTTCGGAGAACACAGCGAGGAGATTACCTCCCGTATCGACCTCATGGAGCAGTTCAAGACATTCGCACTCACCGAGAGTGTGATTCAGGATGTGAGAAACAATCTCGAACACCTGACACGCGACGCCATAAAAGCACTTCTCAGCGACTTCAACATGGGTGACTATCTGCGCAGCCGTGCCGTGTACGATTACGTGATGCCGCCACAACTCGACCCTCTGATGAAAAGGCTCAACCGAATGGCAGCAGTGACTACACGTCATAACGACAACGACAATACCCGTGAGACACGTTATGCCGCCCTCAACATTCACCATGACCAGCTCGCTTCATGGCGCCAGCTCAGCAATCCGCTCTTCTCATTCCCGCCTCAGACGGTCATCACAAGCGACACCGACACATTCACTCTCATAACCCTCCGTCTCATAGAACCGGGACTGCTCCAGCTATGATGTCTCTTTTCCTCCATGTTTGCTCTTTTTAGGCAGAAATTCACTAATTTTGCAGGGTAAATATGGAAAATGACTTCGACATACATGACAATATAAACCGTGACAAGGATTTTGAGAAGGCGCTGCGTCCATCGTACTTCGACTCCTTCAACGGGCAAGAGAAGATAGTAGAGAATCTCAAGGTCTTCGTCCAGGCAGCACGCATGCGCGGCGAAGCGCTTGACCACCTGCTCCTGTTCGGACCTCCGGGACTCGGCAAAACAACCCTCGCAGGCATCATCGCCAACGAATTAGGCGTCAACTTCAAGGTCACCTCCGGACCAGTACTTGACAAGCCGGGTGATTTGGCTGGAATACTGACGTCACTGGAGGAAAACGACGTGCTTTTCATTGATGAAATCCACCGTCTCAGCCGGGTGGTGGAGGAATACCTCTATTCCGCAATGGAGGATTACCGTATTGACATCATGATAGACAAGGGTCCGGGCGCACGCTCCGTACAGCTGTCACTGTCACCCTTCACGCTGGTAGGCGCAACCACTCGTTCAGGTATGCTCACGGCTCCGATGCGCGCCCGTTTCGGCATAAACTGCCATTTGGAATATTACAATCACGAAGTACTCGAACGAATCATACTCCGCTCAGCAGCCCTGCTCGGAGTCAAATGCACAGCCGAGGCAGCCCACGAGATAGCCATGCGCAGCCGAGGCACCCCCCGTATAGCCAACTCGCTCCTCCGGCGCGTTCGTGATTTCGCACAGGTGAAAGGCACAGGTGACATCGAGCCTGAGATAGCACGTTTCGCTCTCGAAGCACTCAACATAGACCGCTACGGACTCGACGAGATGGACCACAAGCTCCTGCTGACAATGATAAACAAATTCAACGGAGGACCCGTTGGACTCTCCACTATAGCTACCGCTATCGGCGAAGAGCAGGACACCATCGAGGAGGTATACGAGCCGTTTCTCATCATGGAAGGCTTCCTCCGCCGTACCCCACGTGGTCGTGAGGTAACCTCTCTCGCATACAATCACCTACACATCAATCCATTCAGTGGCACCACTCCACAGATGGAAATAGATTTTAATTGACAATTGGAGTCATGTCAGGCATTAAAAGTTTAGCTAAAGACACAGCTGTCTATGGACTTAGCAGCATAATAGGACGATTTCTCAACTGGTGTCTCGTACCGTTGTACACGTGGATGTTCCCTCCGGGCGAATATGGCGAGGTCATATACATCTACACACTTGTCGCCCTCGCTCTCATAGTGCTCACTTACGGAATGGAGACAGGATTTTTCCGTTTCGCCAACCACGAGCGCTACAAGGATGCCATGGAGGTATACTCCACTTCCCTCATATCCCTTGCCATCACTTCCACGGCATTCATAGCACTGGTGTGTGTGTTCATCAACCCCATCACCGCAATGCTGCATGCCGGATTACATGAGAGCTACATCATCATGATGACCATTGCCGTGGCGCTCGACGCCTTCACGGCATTGCCATTCAGCTACCTGCGCTACTCCAAACGACCGATGCGTTTTGCCGCGCTGCGGCTGGTGAACATTGGAGCCAACATAGTCCTCAATCTATTCTTCATACTCATCTGCCCCTGGCTGTGGAAACAGGCACCAGGATGGATAGCCTGGTTCTATGACCCTGATTTCGGCATAGGCTACATATTCCTCGCCAACCTGTTCACATCCGCTCTCAACCTTCTGCTGCTATTCCCCGAACTCCACGGCTTCAAATGGAAATTCAACTTCACCCTGTGGCGTGAGATGATAATCTATTCCGCCCCGCTCCTCGTGCTCGGACTCGCAGGCATAATGAATCAGAACATATACTCCATCCTCCTCCCCGACCTATACCCCGACAAAGCAAACGCCATGGCACAGGTAGGTATTTACGGAGCCAACTATAAAATAGCAATAGTCATGGTGATGTTCATCCAGGCATTCCGTTTCGCCTACGAACCGTTCATATTCGCACGCACCAAGGAAAACGGCGAAGACAAACTCCAAGGCTACCGCGACGCTATGAAATGGTTTGTGATATCCGCCATGGTAATTTTCCTCGGAGTGATGTTCTATCTCGACATACTGCGCCACTTCATCGCCACAAACTATTTCAGCGGACTGAAGGTGGTGCCTATCGTCATGATAGCAGAGCTGTTTTTCGGCATATCGTTCAACCTCTCGCTCTGGTACAAACTCACTGACCGCACGGCGTGGGGAATGTGGCTCTCATTATTCGGACTCGCCGCCACGATCGGGCTCAATGTCCTTCTTGTTCCCAAGTACGGCTATATGGGCTGCGCATGGGCTGCTTTCGGCTGCTACGGTTCCATGATGGCGCTCAGCTACATACTCGGACGCATCTACTACCCTATAAATTACAATCTCCCAAAGCTTGCGTTCTACTTCTTTGCGGCAATAGCGCTATGGATAGTCTCCGAAGTAATAGCCATTGATGCCAAACCCTGGCTCAACATGATTGTCCGCACGCCACTGCTCGCAGCCTATATTCTGATGGTGGTAAGGATGGAACATATCCGTCTTTCCGACCTCATACCACGGCATAAAAAACATTAAAAGCTATATTTTTCCCAAGCTGATTACTTGTTGAAAATATTATTGACCATTATCTTCAGGTCATTGAACATCGATGCGGCAGGAGTCAGTATCGGCTTGAAAGGCTGCACGTGGCGCGGCGTGTAAACATTGAGGGCATGGTGATGGCAATCTATATCCAGACGCTGCTCTATATCCATAGGCTCGCCGTCGAGATGCGCCACCCCTTTCTTCTCCCGCTCTATCACCAGATGTGGAGTCCTGAAGGTTTGTATCAGCACATTTTTCTCTATCATCCCGGTAAGCATGTCCACACCCACTATCGCCGTGGAAAACAGGTTGCCGGCATGGATTATAGTGACATCAAGCAGACCGTCGTCTATGGCAGCGTGGGGTGCTATGTAAGCATTGTTTCCATACTGGGACGCATTGCATACCGCCACAAGAAATGCTTTCTTGGTCAGCACCTTCCCGTTGGCGCTGATAGTATAGTATTCAGGCTCATAGTGTGCATAGGTCTCGAATGTGCTCTGGATATACGTAAGCTTTCCTCTTGTCTTTTTGCGGGCGAATGCCTCGCTGACAGCTGCATCGAATCCCACACCGAACGTACAGAAAAACTTCCTGTCGTTCACCGTGGCATAGTCTATCGGCATCGGATGATTCTCAAGTATAACCTTAAGACCTTCACGCACATCAATCGGTATGCCGAGGTGACGAGCCAGACCGTTGCCCGAACCGCAAGGAATGATACCGAGTATAGTGCGCGAACCGCACAGAGCCGCAGCTGTCTCGTTAATAGTGCCATCGCCTCCGGCAGCCAGCACCACATCGAAGCCGAGCCCTACCGCCTCGCCGGCAAGCCTCGTGGCATCGCCGTGACATTGGGTATAGACCACCTCGACCTCCCACCCCGTAGGGCAGAGTGTTTCTTTGACATAGCTGTCAAGACCTGCTTTGCTGCGTGTACCGGATATAGGATTTATAATCAGACGTGCCTTCATGCTTTCTGCTCGGAAAGAGATTTCATCCCGGAAACCGGGAGTTGGTTAGATAGTTACTCTGCGGGTCAATGACCCGATTTTAAGGATGTAAATGCCACGCGATTTTATGTGAAACCTGTGGACTCCTGCGCCAAGTTTCTCCTGCGAAAGCAACTGCCCGAGGATAGTGAACACCCTCACTTCGACAGGCTCCTGCGAAACCAAATAGATATACCCGTCGCTCACAGCCACAGCCACATCAACATCTTCATTCTCATCATCAGAGTGCCGGTATTCAAACGACAGGCCCACAGGCGTGTCAATCCTCTCCCACCGCCGGGTTGCCCCTTCGGCAACCATGACGGTAAGCGCGACCAGCAGTATGACGATAAATCGGCGCATATTCGGTGCAAAATTAGTGATTTTTTCCGAGAATCTAAAACCAACCGCCGCAAACTCAACATGCCGACTTATCTGTCATGCAAGCACAAGTTCATCCATCATATAAGTGGGCATCAGCACACAGACCGGCTCTAATAGTGCTTGCACTGTCCATGCTTGCATATCGCACTATTCTCCGCCTCTTCAACCTCCTCCTCAGTAGGTTCGTAGCCCGGAGCCCACTTGGACACCTCGTCCGGTTCACGCCCCTCTATCTGCCAGTCAAACGGATAGAAATGTGCGTCGGGATTACGCCACGACGGCTTGCGACACTTGTAGATGACCAGAGGCAAAGCCAAGAAAATAGCCACACCTACCGCGATAATTGACACATAGACCACGGGGGACCCTGTGGCTATCTGCGCCGGCGGGATAAAGCTCAGCACTATGGCAAGAACAGCACCGGCAATCCCGACTCCGCACACCACAATCATTCCAAACTTCCCGCCCGGCACCTTGAAACCACGCTTACGGTTAGGAGCTGTGTGGCGCAGCCGGATAAAAGCCAGATAGATAATCACTACCATGATAAGATAGATTATCGTAGCCATCTGCGACATTATCTGATAAGCAGACTCCACTGTCGGAAGAACTATCATCACCATGCTGAGCACACTGACAAACGCTCCCTCGATATAGAGAATAGACTTGTTTACGCCGTTGGCGTTGACCTGTTGGAGCGAACGCGGCAGATAGCCGGATTGAGCCACCGCCATAAGCCCTGTCGATGGTCCGGTGACAAGAGCGCTTATCTGTCCTGCCACACCGAACATGACAAACAGGGCGATCACATTGCCGAGCCATCCGAGCCCGAACGATGACCACAGAGCCTTATATGCCACAAGCAGAGACTGAAGCAGGTCAATGCTGTCAGCCGGCACCACAAGACCTATGACGAGCGTACCCAATGCGTACAGCACCACTATGGCGACGCATGCCACAAACACCGAACGTGGGAATTCCTTTGCCGGATTCCTCATATCGTTGATATGGACTGCCTGAGTCTCCATGCCAGCAAAAAACAAGAATATCGAGGCTGCCAGAACCAGTGTGTTGAAATGCGAGAAGTCAGGCAGAAATGGCACATCGGCAAGGTTGTCCTGCTTTCCAAGCACGAAGTACAGCACACCAAGCAATATAAGTAACGCACCCGGGATAATCGTACCTACAAATCCGCCGTAGGTGCTCAGAAGGTTTGCCGATTTCTGTCCGCGGAAAGCATTAAACGTCGCACCCCAGTACAGCAGCATCGCCACCACGAGCGTGTACCATTTGTTAGATGCAAGTTGTGCGTCGAAACTCTCCGGCCATGCGATGTAGGCGAGCGAGGCGGCTCCGAACATAAGCACCGTCGGAAACCAGAAAATAATTGTCTGCCATTCAAGATACATTGCTGTCCATCCCCATTTAGGGCCAAACGCTTCTGCTACCCAGCGGTAAAGACCACCGCTTTTGGTATAAGTCGATGCCAACTCGGCGCACACAAGCGAGAATGGCACTAAAAACACCACTGCAGCAAAAACGAAGAAAAATATGGACTGCACACCATACTTTGCCTCCGAGGGGAGTCCGCGAAGACTAAAAATAGAGGTTATCAGCAATACTGCCATAGCCATCATGGTAAGCGATCCTTTGGCGGTAGATATTACTTTCTTTCGCCCTGACTTAGTAACCGACGGTTCAATGACGGAGACATCGTTTTTACCCATAAATGATTTTTTAAGTGGAACGTATATTATTGACATGCTGCTTAAAACGCCTATGCAATCCGGACCGGATGAAGACTAAAAAACTACGAAGCGGAAGCAGCTATAGGGTTATCCAATTACAATCAAGCACTTATTACAACAAAAACAGCATTTATAATGTTTTTTTGCAGCTATTTAAAATTCATACGACCCGGACTTTACCGCCCCGAAGACTACTGATAAGTGAGCCTCATATTTTATTATCGGCGTACCGAATCAGACCATCTTTCCAGATTTTCCGCAAAGATTTACTAAATTTGCAACTGCTATGATTGACAATGATACTTCCATCCTATCATTCCCTGCCGGAGGGGGCGACACCGTCTCCACCAAGGAATTGGAGTCACATGGCGTCAACCGCTTGTTTCTCCTTGTAAGGAACGGCAAGAAATTCCTGCTCAAAGGTCTCAAAGCACCATACTCGGGCATACCACAGTACGAAGCAATGTTACGTAAGGAATATGACCTCGGCATGGCTCTTGATCATCCTAACATTGTCCGCATCCTTGCCTTTGAATCATCCGAAACACTCGGCTCCGGCATACTGATGGAATGGATTGACGGCTCGACTCTAAGCGAGTTCTTGAAATCAGGCGCGACCATGGATGAGCGTATCCGTATCGCCATCGAGCTTGCAGACGCTCTTGCCTACATACACTCCAAAGGTGTGAGCCACCGTGACCTGAAACCCGACAACATTGTCATAACCTCCGGAGCCCACTCCGTCAGACTGATTGACTTCGGACTCGGAGATGCCGATGACCACACTCTGATGAAGATATCGACTGCCACTGAACGCTACGGGGCACCGGAGCAGCTGTCAGGACTGTCTTCAGACAGCAAATCGGATGTCTACTCCTTCGGTCGCATCCTGGAAACTCTCAAGCTACCGGTTGCTTTCCGACCTATACGCAAATCGTGCCTGCTTACCCTCCCGGCAAGCCGTCCAAGCATGGCGCAGGTCGCATCGCGCCTCAGACATGCGCAGCAGCGCAGGCGCCTCCTGCCCATCGTCATCGTCATCACCGCTATCGTGACCGCCATAGCCTCAGCCATTGTAATCCTGACGCTTCGCACTGCCGACAAAACCACCACGGTACCACCGCCTGCCCCTGTGTCAGAAATCACCACGGTCGAGGACGACAAACCGGACACCACCGGCACCGTTATCGGCAAGCCCGTTCAACCCGCCGGCAAACCGGCTGAATCAGCCAACAGAGCTGCTGCATCGACCAATAAGCCAGCCGTATCAACCGACAAGTCCGCCGTACACAGGGATATCGCCAAGTCACTCCTCGGCGAGAACTGCCGGCGCGCCGACTCTCTGACCACCGAATTCGCACCTCTGTTACTCTCTGCCTCTACGTTCGAGGCACGGGGTAAACTACTTGACAGCCGCACGGATAAGATGTTTGCCATTGCAGCCATCCTCGAGGACTCACTACACCGCCACGGCATCGACGATGTCACCGTCAACGAAACCATATCAGCATTCTGGCTCCACGCCGTAACATCCATGAACAAAAGCGACGGAATCCAATAAAACCGGATTCCGCCACACGATATTTGTTATTGACAAGGTTTATTCCTCCCTTTCGGGTTCTTCATACGTCTTAGGGTCAAGCACCTCGAACCTCACACCACCATTTGTGCCCGCAATGTAGCTCATCGAAGCCACACCCTCGCGGCGGATAGAGTTGACATACATCGGGGCATTCTGGACGAAGAAGCTGCACGTCACTATATCACCGGTCATTATCTTGGAATTATGTGCTTCCACCACTTCGAAATGGGTATCAAACAGATGCTTCATCACACACTTGCGGTCAGGTCGCCACGTCACAAGCACGTATGCATTCTTAGGGAGCATCACACTCTCCACCATGTCGCCGAAATAGAAATCAGACTGAACATCACCGCCATGCTTACGATGGACAAAATCCTCAAATTCAAGATATCCCACATAGCGGGCAAGCGCCCGTAAGGTATAATTGCCGGGACGATACGAAGCACCGACATCATTGATGTAACCCCACACACGTTTCAGAGTGGATGGACTGACTGTAAGATGGGTAATCGCATTTATCGCTTCTGACAGAAACTCAAAATCAGCCGGAGTCTTGACTGCCCGGTTGGCCTTGCGCTCCACCTCTCGGCGCAATGATAATATATTGTCTTGAAAGTCCTTGTTATCTCCCATTTGCAAAAAACGATTTGGAATTATGCAAAAGTAGATAAAATTTGGATTACAATTTAGTCCATTTTAACCCATTTAACCCCAACACACATTTTATTCGCATTCCGGACATTCACTTACCCGCTTATTTCTCCACAGGGTGACTGACACAAGGAAAAAACAGGATGATGCATCATTGATGCATCACCCTGCAAAAAAGTGACTGCTTAAAATAGAAGTAGTGTAGTGTGTTTTTGTATAGTATGTAGTTTGTAGAATCTTTTTTCGTATTTTACCATCCAATCAATACATCGGAGTGAAAGGTTTCACTTTGAACAGATGACCGGTAGCATCGCCCACATAATCGCTTGACTTCGAGGTGTCAATCTTCATCACAGATGCCCCCGGACGGAAGTCACACTTATTGAGGTCAATATAGAATATACCGGGATTGGTCACCAAATCGAAGTAATAACGCTTGTCACGCAAGTTTGAGAACGAGCGCCATTGCGTGGAGGAGAGATTCCCTTCTGATTCCACCTCATAAGTATAAGGAACTGATACATTATAGAGTATCGAGCGAATTATAGCAAGTCCGAGATCAGCGTCGCCTGTCTTCTTGACACTATGGTCGAAGAAGTAAGCTCGCACAAAACGGTCAGGAGACGAGACTGTGCCGGGAAGCGTATGTGTACCACCCTTCTTGACCCAATAGTCGTTGATAGCGTTTATCTGCGGGAAAGTCGGGTCGTTCGTGAGCACTGTTATGTCATCACCTTCGTAAACATTTATATTGCCATGGTCAAACTCGATGATTGCCGAGTGCCCCTGCTCGTCGGTGATGCCCCAGTGGAGGGTTGATACAGTACCATTGTCAAATGTCGCACCCGAGATGTTGAAATCATGCTTTGCCACCAAATCCACAGCCTCACGTGTGGTTGCGCAGAGGTCGAGAATCCATGCCGGGAACATGGCAAGTGACATCGGCGGACGTGACTTGGTGGAGTCATTGTCATAGACTGTACCTTTGCAGAACAGACTGTTGACCGCCAGGCCTTTCTCATTCATGCCTTCGGTCACACCGCCGTCATAGCCAACTGCATATACGGCACCATATTTGGATGTCCATTTTACAGCATCGGGCAGATTGCTGCCCTCTTTCTTCATCCCTCTGGGATACACATATATATTGGTAGGGATAGGGGTCTTCCAGTCAAGGGAACGTCCCACTATCAGTAACGAATCATTGCCTTGATAAAGCACACGGGAGCATGCTTCGGAAGTCTCTACGCTTCCTATTGCCGCTGCCGCAAGGAGAATTGCCGCTAATTTAGTTTTCATAAGGCTGCTATTTAACATTGTTGATGTTGAACTTACATCATAAACACTCCCATGCCGATTACGGTTCAAACTCAAAATGTTAAAAAGGAAGCATCCTTACAGAACAATAGCACAAGTCATCGCAACACCCCTCCAATGAAGGGCATCGCCTGCCTGCAAATAACAGGAATCAATCCATAATACGGGAAATCAATCTATAATACCTCGCAGCCTGAGGTACTCCTTGATGAGAAGGACATTATACTCCATACTCATCAGAGAGCTGTCGATAGTCAAATCGTAGCTCTTTGCGTCGCCCCAGGTCTTGTCAGTAAAAAAATTGTAGTAGTCAGCACGCCACTTGTTTGTCTTCCTCGCCATTGCCGCCGCCTTTGCTTCATCAATAGCATCATTGCGGCGTGTAATCCTGCGCACACAATCCTCAATCGGAGCATGGATGAATATATTGACACACCGCGGATGCTCACGCAGGATATAGTCGGCACTTCTGCCCACCACCACAAACGATTTCTCCCGGGAAGTTTTGAGCAGGAAATCGCTGATTGACTTGTACAGCCCGTCGTCGGCAATTGATGACGTGCCCGTGTAGTAGCACATCGGTGTTACCCCCATCGAAAACGAGAAAAGCCCCTGGAGAAATGTCGGGAAACGCTCGTCCTTCTTCTCGAAATACTCAGGATTGACTCCTGCCAGCTTTGCTGACTCAACCAGCAGCTCCTTGTCATAGTACTCTATCTCAAGCGCTTCCGCAAGGGCTTTGCCAAGCTCTCTGCCGCCACTGCCAAACTGACGGCCTACGGTTATAACAAACGGTTCTTTGCTCATGGGGATATTGTTTTTCATGTGTGGGGGATAGTTGTTATTTCTTGCTGACCTTCTCCTTTACCAGGAATATCTCGGTGGGGAAATGGTCCGAATAACCGTTTAACCAATTGCCACCCGAATATGTTCGGAGTGGATAACCCTTGTATTGACCGTCCTGGGTATAGAGAAATTCGAAATCATTTATGATGCACTGCCAGTAGGCAAGCTTTGCCCCATTCTGAGGGAGCAATGTTCCGGAAACGATTATCTGGTCAAACAGATTCCATTTGCCACGGTACTTGAGAGTGCCGAACCCGCTCGCCAGAACGTTCCACCAGGGATTGTAGAATCCGTGGGGAGCAACATCTTCCATCTCACGCTTCGCGCCGAGAGCGAGCGCGCAGGAACGGTCATTGGGGTCATCGTTAAGGTCACCCATTATAATTACCCCCTGATTGGGGCGGATGGCCCACAGCGAATCGGCAATATGCTTGCACAGGCTTCCGGCAGCCTCACGCAAGTAACTTGAACGCTCCTGTCCTCCGAGGCGCGAGGGCCAGTGATTGACTATCACACTCACCGTGTCACCCCCCATCACTCCCGTGACACACATCTGGTCACGTGTGAGCAAATCCGGATTACCCGGCACCACCAGAGTATGGTTGGTGACATCAAGCGGACGGAAAAAGTAAGGGCTGTAAAGCAATCCCACATCCACTCCACGACGGTCAGGCGAGTCGTGATGAATCACTTGGAGATTCCATGGCTTGAGCACCTCGGCATTGACCAGATCATCAAGCACCCCTTTGTTCTCAATCTCTGCTACACCTATCACGGCGGGACCGTGAGGAGTTGTCTCAGTGGTCATATTGGCTATACAGGTAGCGAGATTGTTGATTTTACTCCAATACTTCTCGCTATCCCATTTGCGTGCTCCCCGGGGCGAGAACTCAAGGTCGTATTTGCCGTTGGTATTAATCGTGTCAAAGAGATTTTCAAGATTATAGAAGGCTACTCCGTAGACCAGATATTGCTTTTGTGCCGAAGCGTCATCGCCGGCTTCCGGTTGGGGAGCATCCTGGCATGACGCACCAAGTGCGGATAATATAAGCAGCCCGGTTAACAATAAGGCTTTCTTGGACAATAGCATAACTTTCTTCATAGCTATATGGCATGTTTGGTTGAGATTCCCGGGAAGCCCCCGGATGGCTGATTCTTTTTTTCAGGTTGTAAATTTACAAAAAAATTCCCTCATCCCGGTCAAATTATCGCACTGATTTCCTTGAATGCGTATGTTCTCAGTTCACCTGTACGGGTGGCGAGAGTGATGTGGCCGGTGGGGGCTATGGAGTGGATTGAGGCTTCAATCTCCTCGTCAAGAAGGTGATCATGATACGGATAGAAACCTCTACCCCGCCACAACATGGAGCAATACTCCTCAGCAACAGCAGTGTCAGCCCCTTCTATGTCCACTTCGGCGACACGGGCGAGTATCTCCCCGGCAAGCTCTCGCAAAAGTGCATCCACCGGATATTTCAGACCGGTAAAATTAGCAATAGAGCATGGGTTAGGGGCATCGGAGACAAAATGCGTCTGATTGACATTCAGACCGATACCTACTATCGAGTACTCCAGCCTCGAACCGGCGAGGGTATTCTCAATCAGTATGCCGCAAATCTTCCTGTCACCCACATAGATATCGTTAGGCCACTTGACCGCTACTGCCTCATCCGGAAGATATCGACGCAGGAAACCCACTATAGCGACAGACACCGCTTGCGATATGACAAACTGCCCTGATGGTCTGATGTGTTCCGGGCGCAGCAATATCGACATGGTTATGTTTTTGCCGGGAGCGGCTTCCCAGCTGTTTCCACGCTGTCCGCGACCTGCTGTCTGCTCGAAAGCCGACACCACTGTACCGTGGGGCGACTCCGCCGTCATCCCGGCAAGGACCGAGTTGGTGGAATGAGCCGAAGAGAGCTCTATGACATTTATTTCCATACCCGCTGAGGGATGCTTATTCCTTAGTTCCTACCGTAAGGCGGCGGCTACCGTCGGGGAGCACGTCGATTTTAACTCGCACGGTATCGTCCGGAAGGATATCGTCTATCCGGTCAGGCCATTCAATCAGACACAGCGCACCGGAATCAAGATAATCCTCCACACCTATGTCAAATGCCTGTTCCAGCGATTCAATACGGTACAGGTCAAAGTGATAAATCAGTTCGGCAGTAGTGTCCGAACGGTACTCGTTGATAATCGAGAATGTCGGTGACCCGGTCACATCCTCTTCCACTCCAAGAGCACGGCAAAGAGCATTGATAAATGTGGTCTTGCCTGCGCCCATCTCACCTTCAAAGGCATAGACAGTCTCATCGCCCATCAGGGACATGAACTCGTGAGCGGCGGCATCAAGGTCGGCGGTAGTAGGTATGAGTATCTCTTTCATAATTGTATTTATTTGGCTGTGAGCGTTATGAGCGGCACCAGCATCTCCTCCATGGATATGCCTCCATGCTGGAAGGTACCGTCATAGTACTGCACATAGTAATTATAATTATTCGGATAAGCGAAAAAGTCGCATTCAGTAGCGAAAATATAGGTTGATGACACATTCGGGGCAGGCAGACCGAATCTGGCGGGATGCTTTACCTCATAAACCTCCCTGTCGTTATATGCCAGGTTCTTACCAACCTTGTAACGCAGATTGGTATTCGTATTCCTGTCGCCCACCACCTTGACGGGACGGTTCACTTTCACCGTGCCATGGTCAGTGGTCAGAACTATCTTATATCCCTTGTCGGCAATACGGCGGAATATATCCATGACATTCGAATGCTTGAACCACGATTCCGTGATGGAGCGGTAAGCGGCATCGGTAGAGGCAAGCTCCCGTATCATCCTGGATTCCGTGCGTGCATGGGAAAGCATATCTATGAAATTGAGTACAACCACGTTCAAGTCATAGTCCAGCAGGTTGGAGAACTCGCGCAGCAGTTTCTCGCCCCCTGCCGAGTCATTGACCTTGCTATACGAAAATCTGCACCGCCGGCGATAACGGTCAAACATTGTCTCTATCAATGGTGACTCGTTGAGGTTCTTCCCCTCCTCCGAATCCTCGTCCACCCATAATTTCGGAAACATCCTCTCTATATCAGCGGGCATAAGCCCGGAGAATATTGCATTCCGCGCATACTGAGTGGCGGTTGGCAGTATAGAGCAATACATTTCCTCCCTGAATGTAAACATGTCAGACAGATGCGGTTTTAGAGTATTCCACTGATCCAGACGGAAATTATCTATCAGGACAAAAAACAGCTTCTCGCCCCTGTCAAGCATGGGAAACACGTGTGAAGGGAATATGTCGGGCGACATAACCGGTCTGCCTACCGCACCGCTATCGGTGACCCATCGCTCATAGTTCCGTTTCACGAACTTGGCGAAAGCCGCCTCAGCTTCCTTATGCTGCATTTCCAGAAGTTCGCCCATGCCGGTATCAGTCGCCGCAAGCTGCATATCCCAATGCACAAGCAGTTTATACAGCTCCATCCATTCGTTCATGTCGGATGCAGAACCTATCAGCTCCGATATGCGGGAAAACTCCTTACGATAATCGCTGGTGGCCCGGTTGGAAATCAGTTCTCCGGAGTGGAGTGTTTTTTTGATTGAGAGAAGTATCTGCTTGGGATTCACAGGCTTTATGAGATAATCGGCTATCTTGCTGCCTACAGCCTGATCCATTATATCCTCCTCCTCGCTTTTGGTAATCATAATTACCGGCGTCTGCGGCGACACCATCTTGATGCGCTGCAATGTCTCCAGTCCCGTGAGGCCGGGCATATTCTCATCAAGGATAATAAGGTCATAGACCTCCCGGTGTACCATATCAAGCACATCGGCGCCGCTGCAAGCGGTCACTACATTGTAACCCTTGCCATTCAGGAACATTATATGCGGTTTCAGGAGTTCTATCTCATCATCCGCCCAGAGAATGGTAGCCATACGGATGCAAAATTAATCTTTTTCATCCACTGCCGCAAAATGCAATCCCCTATTTTTTCATCAATAACTTTCTTTTGAGAGTATTGATCGGCATTTTAGAAACGGTCCGATAATCTCAGCTCAGGCTCATTCAGCCAGTTTACCGGCTGATTGCCGTCACTGCACGCCATACATTTCGGCTGCGGGAAGATACTCTTCAGGAGGTAGAACTGACTCATGAGTGCGCCGGACCGACTCGTCAGTAATAAATCGGAAATAGTCATCGAAGGATGCCCCGTTAAGAATCAATTGTTCGAAATTACGCTTGCTTATTGGAACTGGGCGAACCTCACCCATCTGTGACACTCCGGTGTCACGCTCAAGCTGAGAACGGTATAGATTCACTTCGTCCTCATTATCGAAACCCTTGACCACAAGCAGACCAAGCCGCCCGAAATTCATCACCTCGAGGTCAAAGTCACGCACCACGTATGTAGAGAAATTATGACGCGCCACCTCATAGAGCAACAGGTTGGATGACACATCCTCAGTAGAGAACAGCAATACCATGTAATGAGGCTCGTCGGGCGCCACTGTAAAATCCACCTCCGCCACTTCAGTCATCATCACCATGGAATCAGCTGTAAGGCGTGTATCCCACACCATCCCTCTCACATTCGCACCGCCGCTGTTAAGCTTGCGCCCCTGCGCCAATCCTCGCAGATAGGAAGAAGCCATTGGCGTAAATTCCGTGTCAGGATAACGTTCAAGCAGTTTCCTCAACGCCATTCTGAACTCTTCAGGTCTTTCATCGGTAACGTATGCGAGCGCATCAAGAAACATGAACTTCGGCATCAGCGGCGACATAGGATAATCCCGTTCCATAGCCCGGAAGGCTTCATGCACCTCTCTGTTCCGGTCAGCGAGATAATCCTCATAAGCCTTCGCATACATGGACTGCTGCATGGAATCCATCCGGCGCAGATTAGTGATATAATGCTCGTCACGCATCGCCATGCCATATTTCGAGTCCGGAAATTCCGTAAGTATTTTCTGTCTCCATTTCTCAGCTTCAGCATGACGGCTCAGACGCATATTCATAAGGTATTCATTGTAATATACATCAATCCGGAACACATTATGAGGATACCGCCTTAACAGTTCAGCCCATTGAGCCTCAGCAGCCTCGGGGTCATCAATATTATCCTTCAGTATGAGACCGCAATTATACAATCCTTCCTGAATCACTTCTCCGGCCGTAGCGCGCTCCACGTCCGACATAGGAATCTGACGCAGGTAATATTCCCTGCTGTGCGGGTCAGAAGCCAGGGCCTGCACATGATTACCCACCCTCGTGATATCATCATCAGGGTTACCGTCCTCATCTCCGCTACGGTCGTCACGCTCAACAAAATCGCCGAAACTGAATGAATTTTTATCATGCCTACGCCAGTCATCCTCAAGTTTTCTGGCACCCCAGCGGCGCTGAAATTCCATACGCCCCGCATTGCGGGTGGCAGGATTGTAAAAGTACCACGACTTATCGGTATTGAGAGTGAAATTCCCCGGAGCTGCTGCCGCTGACGGCTGCATGGACAGGCTTACCATCTGCTGCTCTGCCAGATACTCCTCACGGCGCATGCGTTCAGCCTCCTCCTTTTCCTTATTCTTAAGGTCATCGATAGCTGCGTCAATCACTTTCAATCTCTCACCTTCAGTCATGTCGGCAAGCCTCAGCAAGGAATCGTTGAGCGTGACATTGCGTGCATACACCGCAAGCTTGTCGAGCACATCAGAGCGACGTTTTATCTGCTCATATCCGGGATAGGAGGATGGAAGAGAGATTACAGCCTCGGCATAACATGGCTGCGCCAGGTCATACCTGCGCCTGTCATAGTACAACTTGCCGAGAGTCAACTGCGACACCCCTTTCTCCACTCCGTTGCGGACAGATTTTTCAGCCGCCAACCGGTAATTGGCAATCGCATTAGCCGTATCACGCCTCGACAGATACAGATTGCCTACGGCATAATATATCTGGTCAAGGTAATCACTGTTTCTGCCGTAACGTGCCATCCGTTTCAGGGATTTCACTTCCGACTCTATATTTGCGCCCTCGAACACCTCGCTCTGCTTTATCCTGGCATTGAATTTGGCTCGGTAGGAAGCGGCATTTCCCGAAGCGGCACGCTTGTAGGCATCATATGCGCCCTTGTTATCCCCTTCGAAAGCGCATAATTGCCCCAGCAGGAAATTGAGCCTCACCTTCTGGGCTCCCCCGGCATAACTCACAGCCTCTCGGAGCTTCGGTATCGCGGCGGCATAGTCACGGGAACGAATATGGAAATCGGCAAACGTGAAGTAATACAGCCCCCTCAGTTGCGAGGTGGTCAGACTTTCGTTCCTAACCCTTGTC
Organism: uncultured Duncaniella sp.; assembly: GCA_958352885.1. Taxonomy (GTDB): domain Bacteria; phylum Bacteroidota; class Bacteroidia; order Bacteroidales; family Muribaculaceae; genus Duncaniella. Next base: position 221,392 of record CATWQI010000006.1, on the reverse strand, counting down.
AAGATTGTCTCAGCTTCAAACAGCCAGTCCAACGCACAGTAGCACCGAGCCTGCCACAGTTTTGCCTCAAGTATAATCCGCAAATCCAAATTTCCATGGAATCCAAAACGAACGGTGCGGAATCCAACAAAAATCGCAAAACGAAGCGGTTATCGGAATAAAAAATCAAGTAGTACATAAGCAGAGTTGAAATCAGACATTTCAACTCTGCTTATTATATTATCTACGCAATATTATATAGCATTATATCCGTGTAGCGGGAATTATAATTCATTGATGCGTTAAATTCATTTCTCGTTGCACTGGCAAATGGGTTTCCAATATTCTGATTCCTTCCAAGCCAGTCGCATAACTCTATAATAGATGATTTATTAGATGTAAAATACACATATTTATGACCGACAAGAACACTTAGTACGTCGAGGTAATCGGAAAGCTTCCAGTTCATGTTGTAAGTGCTAACATCGGTGCTGAGATATGGCGGATCCACAAGAAACACAACATCATCTCTGTCCTTGTATTTCTCAAACAACGCACGGTAATCACAGCTTTCCAGAACAAGACCGTCAAGATAGCCTTCTGCGCAATAATCTGAGCGTTTGATCCGGTTATACATGGTTTGTTTGCGCATATCCTCAAGTGATGTGGCATATTTCATTGAGAATAACAAAGAGGTCGACAGTGTTATGTAATCCACAAAACCAACTGTCGCTTCTTCCTCTGCCATGATTTCGAGAACACGCTTCTTTGTCGACTCCGGCAAAACTTTCAACCTTGGCACCGGGTGTAAAAGTTCCCTAAACTGCCCCAGCAAAGCATTGGTGCGGTCGATATGCTTAATCCGCTGGCGGTAACCATCAAAGTCATTATATATCACCGTCGCATCTGGCAGTTGTCTTTTGGCAATATGCGACAGCAATCCCGAACCTCCGAACAAATCCACAAACACATTTACACCCTTAATCTGTCCTAATACCTTCTGATACTCCCTGGCGAACATTCGTTTCTGCCCAACAAACGGCAGAGGTGCAGACAAATACATCTTTTCCATTCGATTTCCATAATTTTGAGAGTGTAAAGGTCGCTATTTCACATCAAAGCCAGGTGTATTCTCACACCATTCACACTGCATGTAAATTGCATTCGAATGGCATTCTAACACAGCTCGTCACACATTCAAATCAAACCTGACACCATCATCCCCGGCAAGCAGGCTGCGGGTCCTGTCCAGATTATTCTCGTATATATGTACATTTCCAAGATTGAGAGTTATTGATTTTAACGGCAGTTCAATATGTCGTGACATAAGATAAAGATGATATAAATCTGCGGGAAGCCCTAAGTTCGCATCCGAACTGCGCTGGTATGCGGTCATAACAAGTTCGCCGTCGTCTATCTGGAATTGCACAAGGCTCAAACACGGCGATTGATTGCTTTCGGCATTCGTGGCACCCAGAAATAACACATAGTTCTTGCTGTTTCGCTTCTCTCGATTGATTTTAGCTATAAGTGGAGGCAACTTCTCAAAATAAGTGGGATAACTATTGACGAGGGTCTGGCCGCAGTAATCCCACCAACTTATCCCGGCGTCACGGTAACGTTCAACCGAACGCTCGCCGCTCATGAAGAGCGTCAATTCAGCCTTCAGTTTCTTACGAGCTATTGAATGACTCTCAAAAATGTCAAGCAAATCAGAGGGAAATAACACTAATCGCTCGTTCAACAAGTATACAATGCACCCCTTCTTATTTTCTTGACGCTTCCCCTCTGATAGGATTTTATTTAAAATGTCGTGATATTTATTCATACCAATAAATTTTATAATATTACAAATATAAGCACCAAGCACTGAGTTTTATTTATTTCCAACAGAGTTAAGCTGTACGAAATGTGCAGTCGGTCTGGAAATGTTTAATTAATGAATATACCTTCCTCTCGCTGATTTCATGTTTTTGAGCCAAAAAGGCGACAATATACGACACTTTCTCTCCATCAGAGAGCATTTCGGTATATTCATTATACAAACTGACATAGCGTACGTCATTCATTCGTATTCCGGCTATCCTAAGACGCGAGAGTAATTCATTATGCAAATTTAACACCTCGAAAATTTTCATTATATATGTATTTATTTGTAATTTTACAACGCCAATCATTTATTAATTCAACACAACGCTCGTAGCGCGACCCAAGGTCTATCCCCCAGTCGTGCGCTACGAGCGTTGTGTTAATAAATGATTGGCGTCTATATTAACAGGCTGGGGGCTTTTTTATACCCCCTATGGCGCAATGTTTTTTATATTAAGCAGCAGAACCTTTTCATGTTGCTGGTCCGAGTACCGTTGAACTTCTTACCCCGCAGACAACGGGCGGGGAGTGAATCCGAAAGCAACTCTTCAAATTGCTCCGAATTGCAACGATGCGTGGTGGATGTGATATCCTTTTCTACCACCACTACCTTGCCTTCAGGCACTGTGATGAGTCCGGTCAACATCCCAGCATCAAGCACGATGGCTTCGGCGAAATCATACCTCTGGTCATCGAGGTGGATATTCGCAATGATATTTGATGCGGTAATAATGCCAAACAACAAACTTATTAGTAACATCTTGGAATATAACTTATTATTAGGCTAATATAATCTGCAAACACCAAATATACACCAAAATCCATAAAAATTACCCCAATTACAGAAAATGACGGAAAATTATTAAGCCGTAGCTTATGCAGATTTAAGTATTTCTATTAAAACTGCAAAAAACAAAAAAATCCCCCCATCCGTTAAGATAGGCGGAACTACTATTAGTATTCATCATCGTAAAGCGATGTGACTCTCACTCATCAACTTCATCCTCGTCAAAAAGACCGTAGGGAATAAGTGAAATATCCATGTCAAGAGCATCGGCAATCACAGCGAGGGTGTCGAGGGTGACATTATATTTCCCTTGTTCTATTCTACTGATATGGTTGAAAGCAATTCCGGTAATATGAGCAAGTTCACGCAGCGTGATTCCCTGCTCCTCCCGTTCCGCCTTGATTTGTGCACCTATGGATGCCCTCACCCTTGCAATCACCTCCTGTGGGGAAGAAATAACGATATTGTAATGATGTTCGCAGAGCCAACTGGTCATGTCTTTTACAATGCCTGGCAGCTTCATCATGTCAGCTCCCTGCACGTCGTTCAGAGGTGTGAATTTCTGAGTCTCGTTGAAATTGCCCTCTTTGAAGGTGCAGACAATCTGTGTTTCCGTGTCTGTCAGCACCCACCACAGAGGGTTTTCATTTGATTTTTGTAATATATACCTTCCCATTGTTTTATATGGTCCCAATTGGGACGATGACAATATTATTTCTTTTTGTGACGGAATAACGTGGAGTGCTTGAATCGAACGCCCACACAAAAACTTCTTCCGGGGCATGATCGGCGACACTTTCCCAATTGGTACCGGGTAAAAGATGTCCGAATTTCTCACCTATTTCCTTTGCGGTACCTATTATAGGGGAATCTACAGCTGTATTGGCGAGTTCTCTCAGTTCACGACCGTATCTCGAGATATAAATTTCACCATCCTTGAGTGATGCTGTCTTTTGATTATACTTTTCCGCTATTTTATAAATTTCTTCTGTGGTAAGATGCTTCATAGCTAATGTGACCGACTTTATCCTCCTGTCTCGGGAGTTCTTGATGATTTTTGTATTGCAAAATTAATGAAATATTTTGTTTTGTGCAAATATATTTATACAAAAAACGCTCCATTCATCCTCACGGACAAGCGGAGCGAATCATCAATACCTAATCTAATGAAATTAGTTTATTGTTACCTACATTTATATTTTTAGATGTTGGGGCGCTCTGCGGAATGTGTCTGTGTCACATCCGGTCGAGCGATAACACCCGTTTTCGTGTTGTCTGTCAATGGGAAATACCGAGTACCGTTAAACTCTAATCCCCATAGGTGGCGGGCGGAGAGCGCATCCGCAAGCAACCCTTCAAATTGCTCCGAATTGCAACGGTGTATGGTGGATGTGATATCCTTTTCTACCACCACCACCTTACCCTCGGGCACTGTGATGGGTCCGGTCAACATCCCAGCATCAAGCACGATGGCTTCGGCGAAATCATACCTCTGGTCATCGAGGTGGATATTCGCAATGATATTTGATGCGGTAATACCGCCAAGGGAAACAAGCTGCCCCTTCACATATACGTCTACTTTTATCTTTTCCATTAGTTCAATAAATTTGATTGATTATTTTCTGAATTTTCTGATTAGCCATATCACTGCCACGCAAATGACAGCTATAAATACGCCTATGGCCATGCCTCCGAAGTCCATTTTAGTTTGCTCCCACTTTGATAGCTTTCGCTCCACGGGATAGGGAACCGGGATGGAGTCTGACTTCACGGATGCGAGCTGAAGGCGCAGAGCTTTGATAGTGCTGTCCTGTTGCTGCACCTTGTGTTCAAGCTCCTTTTCCCGGTGCGATGCTACATACACTATGCGCTCCTTGTCGTGCCTTGCGGTGTCGCCGTTCTCTCTGAGCACCACGGTCTCCTTGGTGCGGTCTATGATGGAGTCTGAGGATGTCTCCTTGCGGTACATGGACTCAAAGACACTTCTCATGCGTTCGTACAGTCCCGTGGTATCAGCCTCGACATATTCAGTGCGCACCGTCTCCACCGGCGCATGCTTGACGGGAGAGCAGGAGACGCAGAGCATAGCGAGAACCATCAGACCCAGCGCCATGCCGAGCAGCCATTTCATCATGCCCGATGCCTCTTTCTTTTCGCTTACTCTCATATATCCTTGAATGTTTCAGTCCGCACAGGGACGGTGTTCAGTTTCAGCGAGCCGTATTCGATACTCTCCAGCCGCCTGAGCCATCCCGCCTCGAATACTTTCTGACGTGGGTTTTTCGCAACAAGATTACGGATGAACGCACGGCGGGCAGCCTTGATTTCCTCGAAGAGCTTCCGTGGGTCACGGGCATTGAGAGCGGAGAGGGTCTTTTCACCCACTATGCCGTCAACAGCCACGCCGAGGAGTTTCTGCACACCCGTAATACCGTACTTGCCGGAAGCCCATACCCAGTCGACAACAAGGTTTGCAATGCTCTGAGACTTGATGTAGTCAGCTTTCCATCTGTCCCAGTAATGGGGTTTCAGAACCCTGTCACGCACGTCAGCGTCGGTAATGAGTCTTAGGTCCGCAACATCTATGTCGCCGTCACCGTCCTTGTCGTAGCCCACACTCTTCCATGTGGCTATGGTGACGCCCTTGTTTGTAGCCCCTCCCTTGTCGTCGGGATGGTTTGAGTAACCACCCTCGAAAGAGAGGATGAATTTCAGTAGTATGTCTATGTTTGCCATTGTTATTCTCTATCCTTTTCAGGGTCCTCGAGCACATTCTCCACATCCTGCCTGCCGAGCAGTTTCCAGAAGTTGAAACGTTTCCGGACCCCTTTGTACTCGAAATAATTATTCACGCATGATGAAATCTCTATACCGTATATGATGAATAGCATCGACATACTCACCACCGGCGCACCGAGGCTCACGGCGAAAGTGCGGCTCATGAGCTCCGCCACCGTCACCCAGCACAAGTAATCAATCATCTTGTTAATGGTGCGTCTCCACGCACGGGAAAAGCGTATTTCCTCGCCCCTCACCCTCGCCGCCATCACGCCGTAGCGTAAATCGACAAGCACAAGCACCATTCCCAGCAGGAGCCACGGTGCGAGGTGCGAATAGAAGTTTGCTATTATAGTTCCGATGGCTGCTACCGCCGCCTGGAACATGTTGCTTGTTTCTGTCATCTCACTGTGTAGTCATTTTGAAAGTTAATAAAAATCACCTCGTCAGGTAGAACCTCTGTTCGTTCTGCGAGTAGAAGTATCCGTTGTGGGGGTCGCCTTGGGCCACCTTGACCACCTCGACCTGGAACGAAGTCACGTTCACGCCCTTGTAGCGCAGCTCCATTTGGTCGATGTTGCCGTATACCTCGCCGTTGACGAGCTTGTTGGCGTTTGCGGTGCCTATGATTTCGGGGTTGAAAAGATCAACAAGCTCAAGGTCCACATATATGCTGCCGCCGGCAGGGATGGTCACAGACGTGCCGGTCACGTTCTGACCATTCACGTACACTGCAGGGCGAAACGTGGCGTATTGCTGTCCTGACGAATTACTGCCCGTGACGAACTCCCGCCATACGAGGGTTATGTCGGCAAAGTCGATTACCGCCTGCTGCGAAGCCGGGGCGGTGAGCTTTCCACGCACACAGTAATACGCAGTGGTGTAAAGCTGCACGTAGATGCCCTCGCCGACATTCCAGAACGACTCAAAATAAGCTGACCCATGGTGGTGTGCGAAGCCTGTTCCGTTGCTGTACACGTCGAATCCCATCCATACGGTCTCGGCGACATCGCCCGTGGACGGAAGCCACTTGAACGTCTGAGGGTTGGCATATTGCGGCAGGGACGGCAGGAGCATGGTCCAATACGTGCCCTGGTAGCTGCCCTGTGCGAAGAAGTATGCAGCCATCTCTGTTTCCCCCTGCGAGAAGTTCAGGGCCGGGAGGGTGGCTCCGATGTCGACACCCTCCGCCATGTCGCCGAACTCCAGAGTCTGCACCCATCCCCACGCCTTGTCCGTTTTGGAATACCGCCATATATCGACAAACACATAGAACTTCATCGGCAGGAAATACTGCGCCAGCTCCCGAAGGTCTATCTGGGCGGAATTTTCCGAAGCCCAGTTGCACCATATCTGTGTGGTGTGCGTAGCGTGCGCATCCTGCACGTTGTAGGTTATGGGGCAGTCGGCATTGTGGTCGTATCCGAGGAAATCTGATGACCTGCTCGGCTCGTGTTCTCCTCCGGATGGAGGATAATACTCCCAGTTTATACTTTCGTCGACATTCATAAGATCTATGAGCTGACGGCGCAACGATGCGTTGCCCTCCTGGTTGATAAACATTGGGACACCGAGCCCGTAGAGTATCTGGAGATTCACGTCAATATTCTCGACACGTTTTGTAATACGCTTAGGTGTGCCAATAGCGGCAGGCACGTTGATGTTGCCGACACCGACAAATGGCGAGACAATGTTTATTGTCTCGTCGAGGTGGATGAAAATCTTGTCAATTATAACAGGTTTCCATTTGCACCACTTGTTTATCTTGCCGTGCGTCCCGGTATTGGCGTGTACCAGCGAGTACCCGCCGTTGTAGGGCGTTATACCGGGCACTACATATATATCGGGGCGGAAGCCTATCGGTTTGTCAATTACGCCGTTTCGGTTCATAGTCCTTATTTTGTTACGTCATACTACTCGCACAGCACGTCCGAGAGGGTCATTATAGTTGCGAGTTTAAAGTCGTTGGATGAAAGGAAGCGTCCGAACGCTGCCTCGGAGAGAGCATCATACTCCAGTTCGTGCTCCTTCAACGCCTCCTCCTTGACGCACTCGCTCACCTTCTCGTCCAGTTCACGCTCCACGGTGTTGATTTCCACCTGCTCCTCCACTGTGAGCTGCTGGTAACGCTGTGCGTTCTGGCGGATGCGTGCGTAGTCCTCCGGGGCGAGTTTCTCACGTGCGGTCTCCACAGCTTCGCTAAGGGCTGTGGCGATGGGTTTGAGTTTGCGCATAGCCTTGATTACGGTGAACTTCTCCGCATCCTCCATTTTGGAAAGTGACGCATTGCCGAGCAGTCGGTAAGCGAGTGTGATATTTTCAGCTGTGATAGTCTTTTTCATTGTCTTAAGTTTTTAATTGTTGATGAATTAGTTATTTGCTGTGATGGGGTTTGTTTTGACATACGCTTTCGCACCAATGAGGAAGTCATTTATGGCTGCGAGCACGTCGCCACGGTCCTCGTCAGCCACGGTGCCCATGATATTAATGGTATATGCGGGCATGCCGTTGGAGCTGAACGATGCGACCTGCATGCCGTCCTTGGCGGTGACGCTGCCTGAGTCCATGGATGTGATTTCAGTCCCGGAGATGCTTGCATTAGCCGCCACGTCATACTTGCGGGTGTCGTCCTGCGAGTTGTCAAGGCGCACGTTTGCCGAATTTAGGGCAGCGAAGCCCACTTTGCCTGTGTTGTTGGTTGTTGTTCCCATTTTTCTTTTTGTTTTAATATTGTTGGTAAAAAATTGATTTATGCTTTCGACAGCGTTCCAGTGTACCGGACGTTGCCCTGGATGTCGATTGAGTTGGTTGTTGCGTTGTAGATAATCGTTATCGGTCCGAGCTGGATTTTGTATCCCTGCGGCACCACGAGGTCGCAGTTAACGAGACTTAGCTTGCCGCCTGTCTGAGCGGTACCGGCAGTGGCGAATGTGTTGCCGTCGGCGATGCCGAGGTATATTGTCTTAGCCGAGTGGTTGTATTTCAGACCAGCCCATTGTGCGTAGTTCCACGCATCGCCACCGAAGCGTATCTGGTCCACGTTTTGGAATATGAGGTTGCCGTCGATGGAATTTATATATGTGTTCCCGACCCTCGCCCCCATGTGTGTCGCCCCGGAGGAGAGGTTGAGCACACCTGTGAAACGCCCGGTGCCGTTGACATCGAGGTTGTACGCCGGGTTTGTTGTGTTCACCCCAAGCATCGTTATCGACTGCGCCCCACCCATCACTCCGAGGGCTGTCAAATCACCCGTGGTGTATGCGTTGCCCGTGATTTTCAGACCTCCGTTCACAGTGTCATGGCTCAGAAGTATGCCGCCGACATAGATTGATTTCACCCATGCGTTGCCCTGTGCGTCGACACGGAACTTGTTGCCGCTGTCGCCAATCTGAAACTCGCCGTCGGTGCGGATGATGCCACTTGATGCGTACAGGTTTTTGTTCCCATGGATTCGGAGCCACGTAGTGTCAGACATATACCATCCGCCACCGTAGGTCTCGGAATACCATCCGGCAGTGCCGGTGGTCCTTAGCCAGGATGAACAAATAAGGCTGTCCACGGCAAGGCGGTACGAGTCGTTGACGTAGCCGAGCGAGAGTTTGCCGGTGATTGAGAGCCGACCGCTTGCGCTCTCAATGATGCGGGATGTGTAGTCCGTGGTGGTGCTGCCGTAATGGAAGTCGATGTATGGCGTTGGTGCGTAAAGTTCGATGGCACCGCTGCGGTTGATAAGCGCACCATTCATCTCGATTTTGCCGGACACCGTCATGTCACCCCTCACACGTGCCGACCCGTTGACATCAAACGGATAGGCTGGTGTCGGGGTGTTGATACCGACATAGCCGGAGGCAGTCACGGCGAAAGCGTCAGCGCCGGAGTTGTAGCTGATGCCGAAGTATCCAGCTCCGTACATGCCAGCACGGAAATAATTGGAGGTCTGATTATTATTGTAGTAGCGGATAAACGCACCGGCACCTTCCTGACGGTATATGGAAATGCCAGTCTCCGTGCCCGCATAGTTCACAGTCATCGCACCATTCACGTCAGCCGTTCCGTCTGCGAGCTGACCCCAGAAGCGGCGGGCGGTTCGCCACTTGGTTGCAGAGGTTACGCTTGCATCAGCATAAGTGTATGATTCGTAACTTGCCGTCACATCCGACGCTCCCGAGGGCAATGCGTTGTTAGCGTCGTACATCAGCTCTATGAAAGTTGACAGACAGTTATAGAAGAACCCCTCCATCACCACGTCGTGGCCAGAGCCGTTGAACAGCAATCCGAGGTAATATTTTCCGTTGTGCTGGATAACCTTCGGGGAGACATTGCCATCGTTGGATGTCCGCAGATGGGTGGTGTTTGTGTACGGGGAATCCGAGTAGCCGCAACGGCATATCACGTCTGTCAGTTTTTCCCCTATATATCCGCCTGCGCGTGTCTCCGTCACCCTGCCCGTGAATCCATAGTGCGGAGCGTTGGACGCGCTCCCTTTCCATGAGGTGATGTCGGCAATCAGAAAGATTGTTGGCCTTCCGGAGTTGTCGCTTTTATACATATATCTTATCCCCCATGAGGATATGGGATACAACCCCACGCTCCTTGTCGTGCCACCGATGGTAGCCGATATGGTGTTGTTGTGGCTTCCGGTTCGGGCTAATTCCGTGAAAAGTCCGTTGGCGTGATACCCGTCCAGCAAGTCCGCATTGAGGTTGGTGACAAGCGATGTCGATGTCACGTTGATTGTCGTGGCATACACATTCGCCCAACGCCCGTCAGCCTTGCCGCAGGTGAGGGTGTTGTTTCCCGCTATGGTAGGCATGATACCCGAGCCGGCCTCCCAATACATATTGCCGACATTTATTCTCGGTGCGTAGAGAATTCCGCTCATCGTATCACCCGACTTCTTGACATAGCGTCCGTCGAGAACTGAAGAATAATTACCAGTGTGCAGAAGCGTCACCCAGTTCTGCCAGTCTGAGTTTGCCTTCCTGCGGTAACGGATGGTGTCGGTGTCGTAATAAAACACAAGCTGCGTGTATCTGAGGCTTGACTCGCCAAGGCTGAGCAGTATTGTATTGGCACTATGCGAGATATTTTGCCCTGCGCTTGTGGCGGATGTCGGAGCAGGGTCAAACACCACCACGTTGCCGTTGCCGTAATATTCATCAAGGTTTGTATATGTCCCTCTCGCCCACGAACGGGTAAGCCCCGAAGAACTATCCCTGCCCATCGCATGCAATCCGTCAACCGTGTCGGCGTTGGTCGCATACGGCACGGTGATATTGTTCGTCACCCCGTTCTTTGTCCATGTCAGATAATTGCCCGACGTTCCAAGTGCTGTGACGAAGTTTGCGGGGTTAACAAAAGAGGTGTAATTGACGGAGGTCAGAATCTCCCTCCACGGTCCGCTGACACGGTTCGAGTCGACAGTCTTGCGGAAATACAGTGGCGCACTGTCCGAATATGAAGTGCGAAACTGCAATGCTGAGGTCGACCCGGCGTTAAGGGCAAGGTTGACCAGAATCTCCGAATGCCCGCTACGGCTTACCATGTATGTCCCCGATTGATAGTTGGCGTACCCAGGTGCGTTTACGTTGTAGTTTGTTATATCTACATACTCCACGGGTATATTGCCGCAATTCTGCCGGAAATAAGTCTCTCCTCGCACGCTTCCGTCAGCCATGAGGTATTGAGATGAAGTGCCGCCGTATTTGACGAAAGCCGAAGCTGTCAGATGCCCGTAGCTGTTGAAATCAGTCGCTCCTCCGTTAAGCAGATGGACAGTGCCATCATTTTTCAACACAAATTTCGCCCAGTTGACATTTGGAATATGCAACATGAGGTGCGGAAGTGCAGCGAAACTTGACGACGCACCATCTACCCTCATCTGGCGGGTAACAGTCGTGCATTCGCTTGTGAACGTCTTTTTCCCCGTAATAGTCTGCTCCGTAGCGAGCGTCACATATCGGGCGTCCGCCGCCGGTTGCGTCAGATACTGGTTGGTGCTTAAGTACTGAGCCAACCCCGAAAGGTCGAGACCCGCAGCGGCAATGGAGCGGTTGACCCACTTAGTACCGTCATACACAAGGGCATGTCCTGCCGAAAGCCCCGAGAGCGTAACGTCGGCGAGCTGCGCAAGGGTATCCACACCGCCTCCGCTTCCCGAACCGCCCACAGCGGAGCTTCCGAGAGCCGTGATGTCACCCGTTGCGTAAAGATTGCCATTGAACTTGAAGGCATTCCGTGATGCATCCCACTCCACAAGCCCCGAGCTTATGAGAAGAGAAGTCACACGTGCCGACCCGTTGACATCGAACGGATAGGCTGGTGTCGGGGTGTTGATACCGACATAGCCGGATGGCATTATCGTTAAAGCCTCGAAATATTCATGGTTATACGAGCTTGTATTGCTTTGGAAAATTGCGATACGTTGTTTGTCGTATCCACCGCTCGAAATACCTTGAATATACGGACCATTATTCCCTGTAAGTCGTGACCGAAAATACAACTTTGATGATGATGCGTTAAACGTGTTTTCACCATATAGGATTAAATCGCCCGACACGTCAGCAGTTCCGTCGAAGCTCTGACCCCACAGCGTGCGTGCCGTTTGTAGCTTCGTGGCGGAGGCTACATTGGAGGCAAGCACCGTGTCATAGTCAGCGTAGCGTTTGACAGTAGTAGCTACTACCCCGGCGTTTTCACCTGTGTACATCTGGGCGATATATATCATCGACGAATCACGGTATGTCGGTAAGAACAGTATAGCCTTCTGATTCCATGTGTTGTTCAGATTTCCTTGCCTGAAATCTATCGCCGAGTATCGCTCACAGTCTATCGTATAGCTGCCGAGCGTCAGATTTACGCTGCTCGCCCACGCCCATCCGACCATGGAGTTGATTCCGGGGGTTGTCACGACACGTTTTGCCCACTCCGCAACAGTCTCACCGTTTGTCCACATATTGTTATACGAACGTGCGAAATCACCGCCATGCAAACCGTCAAGCAAATCAGCGTCAAGTCCGCTACCCGAGCCGTCGTTGCCGGAATCCCAAATTGTTGATAGAGTGCCCGCGCTATTGCGGTAGTGCAGGAGGGATGTGTTATTGGAGCGTATCACGCCTTGGGAATCAACTGTGCCGACACTCCATTGCTGATTGGTGACACCAGTCCATGAAGCAGGATGATATGTCAGCAATCCATTTAAGTTGTTGGTGTTAATCTCATCAGTCACAAGTCCGCTACCCGTGCCGGACCCGCCGGTGATTGTGAGCCTTCCGCTCATCATATCACCCGACTTCTTGACATAGCGGCTGTCAAGGCTCGACGCATAGTTGCCCTCGGTCAGTATCCGGCTGCTGTTGATATAAAGCGCACCGTTCTGCGCCATGAGGCGTGGGTTATAATCAGAGGTATCGCCGCTGCCGTCGTGGAAGTCGATGTACTTGCCAACCTCCATCACGCCGTCGCCACGCACGTTGGCAATGGTGCCCTGCGTGTAGGGATAGCTCCGTATTAGGTCGGAAGCTTTCAGGTATAGCGAGTCGGCATCAGCCCTGCCAAGGTACCCCTTGTCGTCGATAAGCTCCGACAGCCTCGTGGGTACCGTGATGTCGATGACCGATGCCTTGGAAGGCGAATACACCCCCGCAGTCACACCGTTGCGTGAGATGGTCAGCGACCCCAGCTGCGAAGCGTCGACACCGCCTCCGCCGGCATTCTTGATAAGGTCATAGAGAGCCTTGCCCGACTTGCCAGACACGGCATAGGAATCATAATCCTCAGAATAGTCCGTCCAGTCACCGTAATACATCCCTGCGACACCAGTGCCGGAACCGCCCGGAGCGGAGAGCGCCAGGCGACCGAGCGCCGTGATGTCCCCATCGGAATACAGGTCATATTTCGTCCGTATGGCATACCGACCCTCAGATATGACAACTTTCTCGAAAAGGTCGTCGAATACCGCCTTTTTCAAATACGGCGTGTATATGGTATCCCCCTCGCTGTCAATACCAGTAGTCGAAAGGTTCCCATCGTCATCAAAGGCAAGCGAATCAAGCAGCTCCTTGTTGGCATGCGAATGCCCGTCACCGGAAGCTGCCGCACCTCCGGAAGCAACCGACACCACGCCACCGCCAAGCTCCCTCAGACGCTTGCTGCGGGGACGGGGTGATATATTACGGATATATGATGTGTATTGCTTCCTCATGATTATTTCACCTCCTCAATGCTGTCATATTCATCCGGATTAAACTCAACGAAGGTGGCATCCGTGCAGTCCTCCCTCACATTCTGCGTCTCACCCATCATGATGAAGAACTTCCCAGGCTGGTTCGCCTCGGTATACTTGCACAGCCCCGCCGGAGTGATTTCGCACTCCCCGCTGAGTTTCGTCATACGTCCTGCGAACTGGCTGTACAGCGTGCCGATCAGCAGCTTCTCCGGATGATCTGTCACCCCCGCCCGGTGCAACTTCCGCAGTCTCATGCCGTCAGACGATCGACATATCACGCCTTTTGCCGTCGGACACACCTTTTCGGTAGTTCCGCAAATAGTGTCGATGTTTATCGGCTCCTTGGCAGACTTGTTTATATATCCGCTATATTCGATATCATCCATCTCCGACTGGTCAAATACGAGATTATTTTTCACAATTTCCACCTCCGGAGCTTTGTAGAGATGCCAACAGACTTTATCCCACAGGTCGCCGCTGTCCCATTTCTCCGTCTGACCAAAAGCGCCATGCTCGCCATATGCGTGGCAATTGACTCCAGTGTACACTGTCACTTCCACGTAACCGCCATCCGGAGGATAAGGGATATATTCCCCATCATCCATGAGGGAGAAACTGCGGAGAATCTGAAAGCCGACGAATTTAGACCAAATCCCGCAATATTTCTCATTCCACCTGCCATTCCAGTCCGGGCGTCCTATGCAGTGCCTGTTCTTTTTCCATCCTAACACGCCGGTGTCTCCCTTCGGTGTGTCCGACTTGTAATACTCGAGCCACGCGTCACCGAAAGACGCCGGCCCCGAAACCCATTCCCCCCTGGCATACATGAGCGAGCCGGTCGCCGCGGACTCGGCAATCCCTTTGTTGGAGTAATGGTATACAGCGTTTCCGGAAGAGTCGACCAGGTTCACCGCCACCGGCACGAACACCCATGAAGTGTTGTTTTTCACCGCCTCGTATTCCTTTTTCCTGTTATTTTCACCTCCGTCGGTAAAAGGATTGTAACGTGAATCCAATAACATATCAAGCGTCAGCCGTAGGTAGTAGCCGCGCGCCGACGCGTCGTCAAGCTTAGGGACATAAAATCTAAGGCTCCTCATAAGCATTCTGTCAGAAGCCCTGCCGGTTTTGTTCAGCTTGTATTGCGGACCGCTTACCGGAACGCCGTCTATGATAAGACCGCCATTCACCGGGACACCGGCCCTGTACCCCCATGCCACTCCGTCATCCTCGGATGGTCCGTTTACCATCGGTAATATGTGAAAGAAGCACGCGTCACCGCTCATCGCGGCAAGCCCGTCACCGACCCGGTTTATGAATATAGTGAAATGCACATTGCCGAAATCGCCTATATCCATCTTGTCCGTGCCGAACTCGAACGGCCCGTAGCTGTAATATTCATCACCGCTGTCCGTATAACGTGGGGAAGATGACAGGTTGTAGCAGTCGGCGTCATACTCCCCGCCGTATTTCAGGTCGCCGGCAAGTCCGACAGCCTCCGCATACGGGGAAAATGTGACTTTCACATTGTTTGCAACCTTGTCGGTGCCCATTGTCTGCGAGTCGGATGTCCAGCGTATAAGGGACGGCATCGCCTTGCGGTGCAGACCGTTCAGGTCATAAATATATATGTTCCCTGCCCGCTGCACCATCCGCATCGCCAGAGGCTGCAGTATACCCTCGATCACTTCTTTCAGTGTGCACGGCTCGCCCTCCTCATCGTAGAAATTGTCGGAGCGCACAGAGAGATCCTCAAGCCGAGCTTTTGTCTCGCCGTCGTCAAAACAGAGCGACGTGTGGGAATCCGAGTCGACAACGCCGTGGTTTATGCCGGATTTGCCGACAGCGTAATCGAGAATCTCCCGGAAGGTTCGCATATCGGAGAGATCGTATTTAAGACGGTCGAGCATGCCGAAATCGGAGAATGTCAGCGTGACGACATAATCTCTGGTATCCTGGTACGGCTCCTCGTAAAACTCCGGGTCGAGCATCCCGCTCCACCAGAGCAAGCCCTCACGGTACACGTCAAGCCGTATGCATCCCGGCTCGATAGTGTAAAGATCCTGGAATGTGCGGTCTCCAGGACTGAGCACACGCAAGGTCGCGACGCTGCCGCACATCACCTCCTCCTTGCCCGTCTCGTTCCACTCGATAAGCAACGGCTCCTCAAACGGAAGCTCGAGCGTCCCGACGGAAGCGAACGGCACGGGTCTGTCCTCGAGCAAATCGACTCTCCAGACCACCCCGTTCCCCGAGGGAAACTCCCTGCTGTATCTAAGCTGCATCATACCGTACTCTTTTATTTGTTTAACTTCTTTCGCGCTCGCGCCGCACCCGCTCTCCGACAGCGACGAGGTCTTTCCCTCTCGCCCGGAGCTCGAACTTATAAGTACCGCCACCTCCGACAGGCTCGATAAGCCGCTGCAAATCGCTGAGCGGAGCGACCACCTCGGGATTGTTCGCCGCACCGGCGTATTCCCCGAACAAACCGATCGCCGGGCCGTAAGCTATGCCTCCATTGGCGAACGGACGCAGGGACAGCCCACCACCATTCAGAGCCTCGTAAAGTCTCTGCTGCTGTGCCTTGTTTAGTATCATCTCCCCACTGTTCACGCGCGCCAGGAGGCGGTCGCCCGACGGCGAATTGCCGCCGACAATACCGCCGTTGGAGAAACTCCCGACAATTGCAAGGGCGCTGACCACCGCCGCGACTCCGGCGGCTATGGCTGCCACATTCGCGGGGAACGGGAGTTTGGCCCCGCTGCTGACAGCTTCCGCCACAGCCTCTCCGCTCTTGGCTGCCGTATTGGTGAGAGCGGCCGAGGTGTTTGCTATAGTCGCGGTTGTATCCGCAGTCGTGGCAGCAGTCTCGGAAATCTTGCTAGCCCGGTGGGCGTCGGTGGTAGCCGTGAGCAGTTTTATTATGTTTATGACAGTTCTCATCTTGTCATACAGTTGTATAAAACCGTCCACGAGAGCCGTTATCCGCTCCCATGCAGTCCCATTCCCCTTCAGTCCCTCGGTCAACGACCTGACGCCGGTCTCCATACCCTTTAGCGACTCCCAGGCTTTGGCGAACCCGAGCTGGCTTTTCCTAAGCTGCAGCTCGTAGGCTCTCCACTTCTCGAGACTCTTCTCGGCATCGGCACGCGCCTCGCCGGTCAACGGCATTTCGGTATCGGCAAGCATGCGCTGAAGCTCCCGGATCTTATCCTGTATGGATGACAACCCTATAACCTCAAGCTCCAGCCGCAGGGTTTTCCCGTCCATGGACGCGAGCCTGTCAGCCTCCGCCTTGAGCGCCGGCGCCGAGGCTATACGGTCAAGCAACGCCAGCTTGCGCTCGAGCGCGTCCTTTTGTTTTGCCAGTCCTGCGAGTTCGGCTACCGAAGCGTTTTTCATGCGGGAGTCATAATAGCCCACCGCGGCGCTGAGTTTTTCCACGGTATCCAGGGTGGATATATCCCCGGGGGTATTCATCGCCTCGATGGAGTCATTCCACGCCTTCTCTATCTTGCGCAGTTCAATCAATCTGGCGTTCACCGACGCCCGTTCGGACTCCGTGACATCCTGAAGCCTTCCCTCGTAAAACGAAATCTCATTCCGCAATTGCCGGAATGTGGTTATTTGCGCCGGGTCGATATCGGAATGTCCCGCAGCCTCCAACGCGGTCTTCAAATCCTCCAGTCTGTTTATTTCGGAGTCTATCGCTCCGATATTGACAGCCGAGGCGTTTTCCCTCAGCTTGCGTTGGTACGATATCGCCTGCTCGATATCGCCCAGGGTTTCCGGATTTTCAGGTACCGTGTAGCCTTCCCGGACCAGCTTCAGTGCCTCCTGCTTTTGTGAAAGCTGGGTTATTATGGCGGACAGCCTGCTTGCTTCCGCCGTCTCCGACGGGGCGAGCCTGTCAAGCTTATCCTGGTAATACGCTATGTTGTTGGCAAGTTCCTTGTAAGATGCCGCATTGGCTATCAGACGCTTGCCATCAAACTCGCTGCCGGAGGAGGAATCGCCGGATAGCGAGTATTGTTTCCCGAGGCTTGCATACCTCGCTTCCATCCGGCGCAGTGTGTCAGCCTCGCCCTTTGTCCGGGTATCACCTGTGCCGGCGAGCTTCGCCACCAGTGATTTTTGCTTCTCGATAGCCTTTCCAAGCTGCTCGTAGCTCATTCGCTGCCAGTCGGTCGCCTCGGCGACCTTGAGACCGGTGGCTGCCACCGCCTTGTTATTCTCAGCCAACGACGCCATGGACTTCGCCTGTCTGTCAATGATTTCAGATGCCTCCAGCGCACCGTCGGCATCCTCAATACCGAAAAACTCCTTGACCCATTTCCACGCTTCCCGAATGACATTCGAAGCCATTTCGAACGCTTTCACAAGACTGTCCCAGACAACCGAGGCAAGCTTCTTCACAGTCGCCCACATGCGGTCACACACCTTCCGGAAATCCTCGCTGTTGTTATACGCGGTCACGAGGACCGCCACAAGAGCGCCCACAGCCATCACTATCAACCCGATCGGATTCAGACTTAATATGACGTTCAGCGCCGCCTGCGCCACGCTCCATGCCTTGGTGGCGGCGGTTACAACGCCCTGGGTCACGGCAGCCGCCTTGGTGGCGACATCCCAGGCACGCAGTCCGGCCACCACGCTCTTGGTGAGCGACACCAGCTGGACTATGCTCAGAATCGAAGTGCCCATATTGGCGGTCAGCTGCACATAAGGGGCGGACATGCCGGCAACCTTTCCCGCCCAGTCCGTCCATGCGAGAATCTGGTTTTTTACCATGATCGCCACGGAATCTCCGGAGGATGACATCTCGGCAAACGCCCTGTCTATGGCGCCGGCACTATCCGCCATAGCCTCGATGTTTTGGGCGAACTTATCCTTCTGCTCACCGGTAAGTGACCCGAGAAGCCTCAGAGCCTCGGCGCTTCCGAATAACTGACCGTATATAGTCTCGCTGAGCATCCCGGAGCTCGCCGCGTACTCCTTCACGGACGCGTCGAGCTGGGTCAGGAAATTGCGGAATCCACCACACGCCTTGATGCTGGCGGCGTCGAACCGTATGCCCATTTCGTCCGCCACACGTGATGCCTCCGAGGTCGGCTTTATAAGCGAGTTCAGCACCGCGGCAAGCTGGGTGCTCACCTCGGCGGTGTTTCCGGTCACCGAGGTAGTGGAAGCATAGACGGCGAGAAGCTCGTCAAGCTCGACACCGAGCTGCGCCGCAGATCCGGACACCTTCGGCAACGCCTGGCTCATAGCCTCGAACGACGTCACACCGAGCTCCGCTGCTGTCTGTATCTTATCTTGTATAGCGCCGGCTTCACTCCACTCCTTGCCATATGTCTTAATAACAGTCGATGTCACATTGACGGCTTGGCCAAGGTTGGCGACACCGCCGACAGCCGTCCTGGCTGTCTGTTCAAGGAACGAAATCCAGTTATCTTCCGGCACGCCGTTGGATATAGTCTGGTAGAGACCGTCCGCGAGCTCCTCCCTCAAGAGGGGTATCTCCTTGCTGAGACCGACCACACGGGAAGCAAGCCTGTCGTATTCCTCGCCGCTTTTATGCGCCATGGTGTTAGCTTTCTTCATGGCGGTCTCGAAACTGTTGAACGGACCAGCAAGACCGGCCACCATCCCCTGAAGGTTCTGCACGGCACGAGTGGCGGTGTCGAGCACAATCGAGCCCTCCGCCATGCGGCGGATGCCGTCATGGGCGCGGGAGGCGCTTTGCACGATGCCGCCAATAGCCTCGTCGACATTCGCCGCCTCGACCGTCAGCGTCCTCAGTACGCCGGCGTCACCCTTCATCTTTATTTCAAACTCGACCGCCTTTGCCATTTTGTTTGTTATACTGTTTTAATCAGAAAAACTCCGTATGAGACCGTTCTTTAAAATCACGTTTGCCGCAGCTGTCCTTTCAGTCGCGATATACGCACTGTCAGGGTCAATCCGCATAAAAGCAGCCTGTGCGCTTGCGGGAATGCTGTTGTGGGGAATCCTGCTGGCGTTCGGGCTTGCAAGGTGGAACGCCTCAAAGTAACCCGCGCTCCTTTTTGACCATTTCCAGCATGGCGAGGAGCTCCTCGCGGCTTTCATCCCGGCGGCACTCACAGCTACCGGGCTTCTCCACTTCCGTATCCCATGGGAACACCATCACATCGCTCGCCTTCAGTGGTTTTTTGGAATAAGGCTGCAGCATGCACAGGCACATCATCCTGACACGTTCCCAGCTGCCCCTCTGCGTGTTGCAAAAACATTCCTGCCACGCACCGTGGATCTGCCAGAACTCGGAAGGGGTGCAACGCTCAAAGTCATCAAGACCCATCCCGACGCACCCGACCGCAATTCCGAGCAGCCTGTCTATGTCGACAGTGTCACCGGGGTCGCCATTTTTTTTTCACCTTCCGGCGCCGACGGCATGGAGCCGTAGAAGCCGTTCAGATCCGCAGGCTCGAGAAGATCGGCAAATTCCTCGAACGGGAGATCGAACTCAATCTTGTCGGCGCTGCATGCCGCGGCGACGCAGCACCACAGGAACAGTGTGAGCCCCTCCATGTCTCCTGTGTCAAGCCGGCTCACGTCATATCCTGACGCGCGCTTGAAACGAATCATCGCGCCCATGGTGACACGACACGGAAGCGCCTTACCAGCCACCTGGATAGTCCCCCCGGTGGTATTGCCCGTTGTTTTCTTTCTCATGGCTTATCCGTTGTTTTGATTTTCCTGCGCCTGCGGAGCGACGGCTTGCGCGTCGGCATCTTCGGTCTTAAGACCGGAGCCGACCTTCACAACGGGTCCGCAACTCTCGAGCTTCACACTGTATTTGCTATCATCCCCGGCTTGCCCGTCAAGTTCTATCGAGGTTATGAGATACTTGCCCTTATACCCCCCGGTGGTCTTTCCGGTACGTTTGTCACCATCTCGGAGGCTATATGACGCGTCGACAGGTTTCTCCTTGAGCATCATATCCTTGAGTTCGTCGTATGTCGGCATGTCCTCGCTCCCGTCGACAAGGACAACACCGTCCGCAGTTATCTCCTCGGAGAATTTCTTGACAAACTTCTCTGGCCATTTGCCCGCCGAGGTCTCCTTGGTTATTCGCTCGCCGGTCTCCGCCGTAGTGCTCACCTTGCATCCGGTGGAGAATGCCAGCGCGGTAACGCCGACCGCGAGTATAAGGTTGGTGCCGTCAAGCACGCTGTGTTCTTTTTCGTCCATATATTTTTCGTGTTAACAGAATTATTATGCCAATCGCCGCCTTCCGCAGCTTCATTTTTTTTCATCAATGCCGGCATCCTCCAGCTCTTCGTCAAACACGTTAAACACTGGCACCTTGCGGCCGTCAAACACCACAATCTCCTCGCCGAAACCAATATTTGTATCCGCCTTCATCAACAGCTTGAAGAAATAGAGCTCGCTCGCATTCGACAATTTGTCAATCTGTATCACACTCTCGTCATCCTGCAGATTGACAGCAGCGAAAAGGTTGCCATCCGCTTCAGGCGAGCAAAGTGTGGCCATGAGCACATCGGAAGGCCAGGAGGCGACTGTCTCTATCTTTATGCCCTTGAACAGCTTTTCATTTACTTTCGTTTCGTCGGAATTCTTGTGTTCACGTTCTGTGAGTTCCTTGTCGTATTTCTGAAAATCCTTCTTGGACATCAGGAAGCGGAGGTTGGGGTGCTCCAACATAGCTTCTGGCATGGAGTCCAGCATGGCGTACAGACGGTCTATCACACTCGCTGATTCACACCTAACAACGATGCAGCCTTCATCCTTTGCCGCCTGGGTGAGAATGCCGTTCATAAGGTTGTCATCCCCCTCTTCAGCGTAGGTGCCGTTGATATAGTGCCAGCCGAGTTCGAACTGGAGCTGCTTTGACATGACATCAAGCATCTTATTCTGAACTTCGGGTGGAAGCTCGGAGAAAACAAGATTGCCTATAGGTTGGTATCGACGCCAGATATTTTCAAACGTTCTTGGATTGAAGACAGTAAAGGCCATAAAATCCTTTGGATCGAGCCTCTTTTCGGAGTACTCGAAATCTCCTTGCGCATCCGCTTTCTGCGGGTCCTCCTTGCGCTTCTGAAGCATCTTGCCGGCTCTGAGACGTGGTACGCTGATCGCTTTTTCCACACCCGGGATTACCATAATCAACCCCTTGGAGACAAGCTCGTTGCCTGTAGCAGCCACAGTGAGGATGTTTTCCAATACCTCCCCGCTGTAATTGGTATTCCTTACTACTATTGCCATAGTATTTCTGTTTTTTGTTAATTACTTATTGAAACGGTTATTTATTTCTTTCATACGGCGAGCCCAGGGTCCCTCTTTGTCAGCCGGACGGTTTATATCCTCCATAACCTTACGTTTTGGAGTCAGGGCCGCAAGGGCTGCCTTGCCTTCCTCCATGTCATGCTTCAGGATGTTTTCAAATGTGGGACGTGTGCGGGCGTTGATGCGTCCGTCTTTCTCGGCTGCATCAAGAAGGGAAGCCCGCTCCATTTCCTGCGCCTCGGCTTCCTTATCCTCGAAGCCTTTTACCTTTTCCTTCAACTCCGTGTTCTCTCTTTCCAGTCCGGGGACTTTCCCTGCCGCCTTCTCGAGAGAGTCGATTTCTTTGAGAATCGCAGCGTCGTCCGCGCAATCCTTGAAGCGTGGACGCTTTTTTAGTTCTTCAAAATTCATTCGGGTATCGTTTGATGGCTCTTCAAGCCGGTTATTAAATATGCTGTAGATTTGCTCCGGCGTGCTGCCCTCAGGCACCGGATCCGCGTCGTAAATCCCGTCAACAAACCCGAGCGCGAGAGCTTCCCCGGCGGTCATCCAATGATCGCAGTCATCAAAGTATCCGGATTTAACCTGCTCCTTGTCTGTTTTCAGCCTCACTGCGAGCATATCGGCAAGGCTGTCCTCGAGAGTTTGTATCTCCTCGATACACCTGCGCAACTCCGTTTTGTTCCCGTAACAACCACCGCTGACGCTGTGCAGCATAAGCCTGGCGTATTTGCTCATCATCACAGGCTTGCCGCAAAGCGCTATGACTGCCGCCATGCTCGCTGCGACGCCATCCACATATATATGGATATCAGCCTTGCTATGCTTGATGGCATTGAATATCGCTATCCCGCTGTATACGTCACCCCCGTTGCTATTGACGCGGATGTTCACCTTGCCGCCGGCTTTCTCAGCCTCGAGCAACTCGGATGCGATAGCGCCGCCGGACACGTCATATCCGTCGCCGATGTCGCCGTATAGAAATATAGTACTCTCGCCGTTGGCTCCTGTCTGTATGTTGAAATATTTACTCATTGCAAGCTATGTTTCATATCGGCATCGCCGCGTTTCACACTGCAAAAATGCGACATTATGACGACCTTTGAAAATATCAGTTTTATCATGCGATTTTATACGTTAAGCAGTGTCACTTAGGGTAGTACCACACGGCGCACCTTTTTGTTCTTATCGTTTTTTATGTCAATTTTGCACAATAAAAAACAGTATTTATGACCGATCTGACGAATGCCCAGAAAAAAGAATGGGCGAAAACATTATACCTGCGGGAAAATCTCACACAGCAGGAGATTGCGGACCGGGTGGGATGCTCGCGTGTCACAGTCTCAAACTGGATGCGCGCCGGCAAATGGGAGGAACAGAAGGTGGGTATCACCTTGACAAGACAGGAACAGGTCGGGAATCTCTACCGACAGGTGGCGGAAATAAACCGCTCAATAGCCAATCGACCGGAAGGGGAACGTTTTGCAACATCCAAGGAGGCAGACATACTCGGCAAGCTCGCGGCGGCAATCTCGAAGATGGAGCAGGAAGTAGGCATTGCTGACACGATAAGCGTGCTGACCGGTCTCATCGAGTGGCTGCGCCCGCTGGATCTCGAGAAGGCAAAGGAAATAACACGTTTTGCGGACGCTTACATAAAGGACAAGCTATGAAACAGGTTGACAAAATAGCTCTTCAGGACTGGGAAAAGTTCAAGGAGGACATAGCGCGTTCCACCCCTGTTGACAAGTCCATGACACATGCCGAACGTGAAAAGCACCGCATATACCTTGAAGCGCATCCCGTCGAATGGATTAAATTTTTCTGTGCGCCTTACGTAAAAAGCGAGTTCGCCGGATTTCATAAAAGAGCCATCAAGCGCATCATCGCAAACGACGAATGGTTCGAAGTGCTGTCGTGGAGCCGCGAGCTGGCGAAATCGACCATCACCATGTGTATTATCCTGTATCTGGTACTGACCGGACGCAAGCATAACGTTATTCTGACTTCCAACTCCAAAGATAATGCGGTCAGACTGCTTGCTCCATACCGTGCCATGCTCGAATCCAACGGTCGCATTATCGCATATTACGGTGCGCAAATGACTCCGGGGGCATGGACCGAAGATGAATTCCTGACCAAAGGAGGCGTGGCTTTCCGCGCACTCGGCGCCGGACAGTCCCCGCGAGGCTCCCGCAACGAGTCGATACGACCGGACGTGCTCCTCGTCGACGATTTTGACACGGACGAGGATTGTAAAAACCCGGACATCATACAGAAGAGATGGGAATGGTGGGAAAAAGCCCTCTACCCGACACGCTCCGTCTCCGTGCCGACCCTGGTGGTGTTCTGCGGAAATATAATTGCCAAGGACTGCTGTGTGGCAAGAGCCGGCGCCATGGCGGACCACTGGGACATAGTGAACATACGGGACAAAGACGGACGCTCCACGTGGCCTGAAAAGAACACCGAGGAGTTCATAGACCGCACCCTGTCGAAAATTTCCACAAAAGCGGTGCAGGGCGAGTATTTCAACAATCCGGTGTCGGAGGGTGAGGTGTTCGGGTCTGTGACATACGGCAAGGTTCCCCCTCTTAAAAAATTCAAATTCCTTGTGGCGTACGGTGACCCCTCTCCCGGAGAGAGCAAAGCGAAGAAGGGTAAGTCATTCAAGGCGGTCATGCTGCTCGGGAAACTCGACGGCAGACTGTATGTGATAAAGTCACGCCTCGCAAAATCACTCAATGCCGAGTTCATAGACTGGTACGTGCAGCTCCTCGAACATGTCGGCTATGCCGTCCCGGTCTATTGCTACATGGAGAACAACAAGCTGCAGGACCCGTTTTTCCAGCAGGTATTCCGCCCTCTTGTAGCCAAAGTCAGGAAAGAGAGGGGTATACAGCTGTACATCAGACCGGACGAGCGCAAAAAGACGGACAAGGCCACCCGTATCGAGGCGAACCTTGAGCCGATGAACCGGGAAGGGAACCTGATACTGAACGAAGCTGAACGAGACAACCCGCACATGAAGGAGCTCGAGGACCAGTTCCGGCTTTTCACACTGACTCTGCGCTATCCCGCCGACGGGCCCGATGCCGTGGAGGGTGGCAACCGAATACTGGACGAGACCATGCGCAAGGTGAAAACGCCCGTTACCCGCTCCCGCTCGGAAATAAGCCGGCGCAACAAACGAAGATTATAACAACATCAGATATTCAGGATATGAGCCAATTTATACAAACTACAGACTATGACGCATCCGTCCACCGGGAGATACTCGTCGCGCTCACACGCGACGATGATTCCGTCGTGGAGATTTGCGAGGACAGGGCGATAGCCGAGATGCGCTGCTACCTGTCGAAACGCTATGACTGCGACCGCATCTTTTCCGCTTCCGAGGACGACCGCCACCAGCTCGTGCTGATGATGGCGCTTGATATTGCCGTGTACCATATATTCTGCATTCATAACCCGCAGAAACTGTCACAGGTGCGGAAGGACCGCTATGAGCGCGCGGTGGAGTGGATGAAAGCGGTGGCGCGTGAGGATATTTCAATAGAAGGCGCCCCTCTCCTGCCGGAGGAGGAGCGGAGCGCCGGCGCGTCATTCCGCATACGCAGCAATCCTAAACGAGTAAGCCACATGTAATAACCACAAATATGAGCAAACGAAAAAAGAATCCGGGGAACCACCCGGGAATAATCACCTCCGGAGGCAATATCCCGCGCCCCGGACAGTCGCGCCCGAACGTCATAATGCTTACACAGCCAAAACGGTTCGGCATAGACATCGCGGATTACATGACGGCAATCAGAGCTGCCGAGAATGTGGATTTTCCCAGCCGCTACAAACTATACGACATGTATGCAGACATACTTATGGACTCACATCTATCCTGCGTCATAGAGAAGCGGCGCAATGCCATATTATGCTCCGACATAGAGTTCCGGCGGGACGGCAAGCCGGACGACAAGGTCAACGAACAGATACGCTCCCCCTGGTTCTCAAGGCTTGTCAGCGACATTATCGACTCCCGGTTCTGGGGGTTTACGCTCTGCCAGTTTTTCAAGGACGGCGAGTGGGTTGACTACAATCTAATTCCACGAAAGCATGCGGATCCGGTGCGCCGTATCATACTGCGCCACCAGACCGACATTACAGGCATTCCATGGGATGAATACCCGGATCTGCTTTTCGTCGGACGTCCCGACGACCTGGGGCTTCTCGCCAAAGCCGCTCCATGGGTGATATACAAGCGTAACACCACCGGGGACTGGTCCCAGTTCTCGGAAATATTCGGCATGCCCATACAGGAATACACATACGACACAGATGACGAGGGGAGCCGGGAGCGCGCCATATCAGACGCTGCGAACGTGGGAAGCCTTGCCACGTTCGTGCACGGCAAGGACACCTCGCTCAATCTCATAGAGGCGGGCAACAAAACAGGCTCTGCGGATGTTTACGAACGGTTGTGCGAACGTTGCAACAACGAGATTTCAAAACTCATACTCGGCAACACCCTCACCACGGAGGCATCCGACACAGGGACACAGGCGCTCGGTACTGTACATAAAAAAGGCGAGGATAAAATCACCCAGGCAGACAGGCTGTATGTCCTCGACGTGCTCAACTACGATGCGGTTGACATATTAGCCCGGATGGGAATCGACACTACCGGTGGCGGGTTCTGCTTCCCGGAGAAAAAGGATCTTGATCCGACATCCAAAATCAATATACTGACACAACTGCGCACCGGCTTCAATCTTCCCGTCGATAATGATTACCTCTACGAGGAATTCGGCGTCAGCAAACCGGCAAATTACGAAATGATAAAAAAAGAGGAGGAGGAACGACGTGCGCTGGAAGCCGAGAAGGCGAGAGCTGCCGCGGAGCAGATACCGCAAAACGACAGCGACATGGAGGATGATCCGGACAAAGGCAACAATTCGGAAAATAAGGGACAGGGCAACGACAAGGATCTGCCTAAACCTGCCGGCAAACCGAAAAAGACTCTCAAGAACCGGTTGAAAAATTTTTTCGCCAAAGCCCCGCGAGGCGGCGGGGCGGGTTTAGACTGGTGACAGACCAACTCTATTACGGGAAGGACGGAGCTGCGGCATC
The DNA here is from genome assembly GCA_958352885.1 of uncultured Duncaniella sp. Lineage (GTDB taxonomy): Bacteria > Bacteroidota > Bacteroidia > Bacteroidales > Muribaculaceae > Duncaniella. Next base: position 194,339 of record CATWQI010000006.1, on the reverse strand, counting down.
ACCTTTCGATTTTCCACCGGAAGTGTTGCGGCGCGCTCTTGCCAATATTTACTCCAAGAATTTCAATCCCCGCTCCGATATAGAGGAAAACTTGTTCCGGGAGGTGGTCGACGACATGTACGCCGCAGTCGACGAAGGCGCCGGCACGGATCCGGAGGAGGATTTCATCAAAGCCCTGCGCCATAGTGCGGAGGTGTTTTCGGCGTTCAAGGTCCACCGTGCGCAAAACGACATGGCGCGCCTTCTGCTTGATTCGGACGGCAATTTAAAACCGTTCGAACGGTGGTCGAACGAGGTTTTACCGATAGCATCGCACCAGACCGGACCATGGCTGCGGACCGAATATGACACAGCTGTCGCCAGGGCGCACCAGGCAGCCGACTGGCAGCAGTTCCTCTGGGAGAAGGATATTCTCCCCAATCTGAAATGGATGCCGTCCACATCGGTCAGACCGGGGGCGGACCACATGGCATACTGGGGAACAGTACGTCCGGTTGACGACGGTTTTTGGAATGAACACCGCCCCGGCGACAGATGGAACTGCAAATGCTCGCTGTCATCCACCGATGAGCCGGTGACTTCCGTGCCTTCGGGAGGTCCGCCATCCGCCAACAACGGTCCCCAGCGTGGACTGTCATCCAATCCCGGGAGTTCGTTGGAAATTTTTTCAAACGACCATCCGTATTACCCTGACAGCTGCGCTTCATGCCCCTTCTCCTCCGGATTTACCGGAATGTTAGTAAGACTGTTTGGCGCAAGACGGAAGAAAGACTGCCACGAATGCAGCCGGATAGACAAAAAACTTAAATATCTTACAGACCCGAAATACCTTGCCAGGAAGGATTTTTACGACCTTAAGCATGACCCGGACTACCGTGATGTGCGGATAGACAAGAAGTCGGGAGGCGTGCGGGCGACCCATGTCGGACATAACGACAATACGGGAAAGAAGGAGTTTTTCGGAGGCACCATGTCGGGGGCGGATCTCGAGCGGGCATGCGTCGAGCTGCTTTTCCGCGCTGGACACAAGGTCATATTATGCGACGAGTCCAAAATGAAGAATCCGGGAGAGGCTTACTCGGCCCTCGACATGCAACTTGACGGTCAAATGATGGACATACGCTCTATTACCGGAAACGGGTGGTACTGGAGGGCGCTCATAAAGAAGAATGCGCAATTACAGAAATATAATGAACGTCCGGATGTCACAGCTCCGGCGCAAGCCCTATGCCTATATTTCCACCGTGGCTCAATGTTCAACGAAGAGAATTTGTTGTATTCGATAAACTATTACAAATATTATTATGATAGGTCAGGTCGGCGCATTAATCCGCTCATAAAAAGGATATATGTGGTAATCAACGGACGCAGTGAAATTTTACAGTATGAAGTGTAACAAAAAAGCCACCTTACGGTGGCTGCCCTTCGGAGCCGCGTGCCCTTGCGAACACTCGGCAACGTTTAATCCTCGGTTGGCACTGCAAATGTAATAATTATTTTGTAAATCACCACTATTTATGGATATAAAAGATTTTATCTCCATTCTCAAAGACCGGAAAAAAGATCTTGAGATCCTCATGGTCCGGCGCATGCCGGCTATTGCCGGACGCATGGCGGTAGATCACTTCAGGGATAATTTCCGCAGGGGCGGTTTCGTGGATACCACGCTCGAAAGATGGAAACCGGCAAAACGGCTGTCATCCGGAGGCTCGGACGCCGCATCGAATTATGGGACGCTCCTTTCGAGGCGCAGCCATCTTTTCCGCTCGATAAGATCGTCTGCCAAAGCGTCAAGGGCGGTCGTGGGCACCAGCGTGCCATACGCATCCGTCCATAACGAAGGCGGAACCCTGTCGCCGGCTGTCACACCGAGAATGCGCAGATACGCCTGGTACCGGTATTACAAGGCAGCCGGGATCACACGGAAAACATCAGCTAAAACGCGGAGCAAGAAATTGTCGATGGCGAAGGAAAACCGGCAGGCCTTGTTCTGGAAGCGACTTGCGCTGACAAAGAAAAGCAGAATGGAAATCAAGATACCCAAACGGCGGTTCGTGGGTCCCAGCAAGGTGCTCGAGGATGCGATATCCGCCAAGATAGAGAGCGAGATAATGAAAATTTTAAACAGTTAGATTTTATTTATGGAAGAGGTATTTATCAAAATAATGGAGGAAACTGCGGCATCCATGCCGGAACTGTCCCTTATCGACGAGGACTACGGACAACTGGAGATGGGGGCGGAGGAGGACGGTTATCCCGTCACATTCCCCTGTGTGCTGATAGGAAACACGGAATCCACATGGAGCGATATCGGAACTTCATACCAGAAAAGCAATTCGACAATAACAGTGAGGCTCGCCATGGATTGCTACGACGACACGCATTACGCCTCTGGCTCCTACGAAAAGACAAGAAAGCGCGTCAGGCTCGCAAATAAGCTGTACAAGGCGTTGCAGGGTTTACGTTGCTCCGGCAATTCCACCGCGCTCACAAGAGTCAGGAGCGGGAGCTACACGCTCCCCGGGTTGATAAAGGTGTATGAGTTGACTTATGCGTTCAGACTGGTAGAAAACCTGTGATCGTCAGAGCTCGGGGAATAGCGTCAACTGGTCGTTCGTAAGTCTCGGCTTCCGCACCTTTGGCACCGGCTTGAGCCCGTCAATCACGGAAAGGCGCGACATCTTGCGTATGATCGCCATGATCCGGTCCTCGGATATGAAAAACTCCCGCTCCGACAGGATGCGCAGCGCGTCGTCGAAACGCAGCCTCTGCCTTTCGGTCCAGTAATAATAACGCCGGCACAACGCCTCGTCTCTCAGTCTGATAAGTTCTTTGCTTCTTCCTTTTCCCATATGGCAAGTGTGTAATGCAAAATTAACTTTTTTCTGCCGTTTTTACAAGACAAAGCACCGTAAATATTTAATCCACGGCGCTTTGCGGTTAAGATGTTACCAGTAGTTTCCTATAACCGGCAGAAACTGGGTTCTATGCGCTTCCACACTCCGTTCTTGTCACGCATGTGGAAGTAATAGTTGACCGCTGTCTTTGTGACAATGTTGCTCTCCCTGAAGAGACCCATGATGGATTTGTATTCGTCGTCGAACCGGTCCTCCATCTCGTAGAGCTTGCTGATGCTCTTATAGTCGAGGTCTCCCTGTTTGTTACGCTCGAGCAACGTCATGGCGAGCTGGTACATGGGATCGTCCTGTCCTTTCTCGCTCCTGCTCACCCACGCCTTCAGATATTCCACCAGACGTTCCGCCGCCATGTCAGCTCTCTCGTCAAACGTCTTGATGTTATTGCTGCGCACTTCGACCTTGAGATCACCGTCGGCGAGGGTGAAGCTGACCTGGTCGTCCTTGCGCAGCTGCCCGTATTCACGCATGATTTCCCGGAACGAGTCCGCTTCGTGCTCGATCCAGTCACGGAACCCCTTCACCTCCTCCACCACGGGCAGGAGCTTGTTCCTGATGTCAAGCATGAACGACGAGCGCAACGCCTCGTACGCGTCACGGCGCTCCCGTGCGGCCTGCTGCTCTTCCTGCTTCAAGTCCTCAAGCAATTTTTTTCTGTCCTCGGCGGACATGCCCTTAAGGGCCTCTCTGATGTCATTTTTCATTTTCAATTAATTTTTTAGTGAAACTTGTTACTCTTTTTCAGGTTCCTGCTCCTGCAGCGCCTCCTCGTAGCGTGCGTAGGTCCAGTCGTTGACTTCGTTGTAAAACTCCTCGCGTTCTCCGGCGGTGAGGTTGTCGGCTGCCTCCAGCATCTGCTCCTTCAGACTCTCGAGGGTTTCTTGTGTCTCTTTTCTCATGTCATTTATTTTTTAGGGTGTTTTGTTTTCTCCTTATCGCCCGCAGCTTCTTCAGCAGGGCGTCCAGCTCGTCGCAGTCCAGCTCGCAAAAACGTTTGCCGGCTATGCGCCTGTCCCTGCACAGCGCGTCGACTTTGCCCCAGTCCGCTGTGTCCACCCCGAGAAGCTGCATCTGATGCAGGACGGAGCTCCGTTTTCCCCGGACGATCTCCCTTTGTTCGGTCATTGTTGTCATTTCCTTGTTGTTTATACTGTTGAACATGTTGTTGCTAAATCCTGAATAATTCCAACTGCCGGTGCGAGCATCTGAAATATTCCTTTTTGGCCTCCGAGAACCATTTCCGCGACACTTTATTGTGGAAGCGCTTCTGAAGCAGGTTTATCCCGGCGACAAACGCCTCCTCCCGGCTGTCGTGCGAACCCCATCTGCCCGAAGGCGAGAAACCGCTGTATCCGGTGGTTGTGATTGCGTGGCATGACACATAGTAATTTCCTTCGGCGTCTTTTGCTATTTCAAGAAACGCCTGAAACCCGCCCGGGACAGGGGTGTCGACACACACCGCGTCGACGAACACACCCGACTTGTTCGCCGGGGACGCTGCAATCTCAAGATTGACAAACTCCTCGATGGAGTATACCGGGCGACCGCGGAGAAACATCCTTGCATGCAAACTCTCATTCATACCTTTTTGCGTGTAATTCGTCTAACACTCCGCTGTGATATCTATCAAGCCACATCAAAGCTTCGTCAACCTTGGTTCTGACAAGCGCTGTCTCACGCGTCGTCTCGGTTATAGCCATCGCGTCAAGACAGCTTTGTGCGGCATGAAGCAATATGGTTGTTTTGAGACACAGCTCGTCAAGAACCTGCAGCTGTGTTTTTGTTTTTGATTGTGCCATAATCTTATTGTTATTTTAAATGATTATTTCTATCTTGTTTTCGGGGTGAAGTCGGGGCAATGCTTATAGGGAGAAATGGGAGAAAGAATGCGGTAGCCTCCAAGTTTGCAATGTCCCAACGAATTTCTATATTAACACCCCCTCGGTTTCTGCGGTCGGCCAGTCGAGCGGTTCTCCTCGTTTGAATTTCTCATATCCTTCTTCAAGTTTCTTAGTGATGTATTTAGCTAATTCGTCAGCATGGCCGGGGAATAAATACGCAGCTTCCTTGCTGCTTATTTCAATCCGAAAGGCGATTGTATTAGACCAACTTCTTTCCGCTCTCACATACGGTATTCCGTTTGCAAGGCAGCAAGTTCGAAAGCCACATTCGTAGGCTATACGCTCATCTTCAGTCGGGGTCTTCTTAGTCGGGGTCATCGTCATATACTCTCAGTTTAGTTTTGAGCCATTCGACAGGGAGTAATCTGCATAACCACTCAAACAACCTTGCGCTAAACTCGCCTATAATGCCGAGTATTAAGATAGGAGATAAGATGATAAGCCATATTACACCTATCGAAAAGCACAAGGCTCTGCGGTATTTCTTTTTCATCTCACTTCTCGTTTAGCAGTTCGGGGTTGTCGTTTCTCCATTTTTTGTATTTATCAATCCATTTATCGTAGCAGTCAAGCATAATGGTGTTGGGTTTGTCAGATGGGTGGATACAGTCGTGGCAAACGAGGTTTCTATTGAGGTTTTCAAGCTCATACCAGCCATGATGCTTTGCATATTGCTTTACAAATGCAGTCCAAGCAAAGATGCCCCACGCTTCTTGTAATTTCTCCGGAGGTTGTGGTATATACAACTCTTTACCACAACGCTTGCATTTGGGATGCTCAATGGCGTATTTCAATCGGGTGAGATATTTAGTGATATTCATTCCTCACCTCCTTCCTCATTCCCCGGCATCGACTTTGCCGCTCCTTCATCCCAGATTACAATGGGTTCACCCGGATGGTCGAGGAAGCGACTCTTGCATATTGCCCGGAAGCAGCTGACAAATATCTTCACATCCGCGTCATATTCCACTTTTTTAGCCGCACGTCCTGCCGGATGCGCTCCTTCAGCATGGCTAATGAAAATCAGCAGCTTGTTTCTGTGTCGCTCCTTCATCGCCTGGTAGGTTTGGTAATTCAGTCCGCTGTATTGGAATGAGTCCACTATGACTATTCCCGGGCTTTTCTTTCGTGCCAGCCTTTCGCCGAGCATCTCCATGGGCTCCCGGTCAAGCACTATAAGCCTGTTCCCGGTCTCGTCCATGCCGTGGCGCTTCAGCGACTTCTGGAATGACAGACTCGCACCCTCCTCGAGACTGTCATATATCACCCTGCCGAATTCACAAAGATATTTTGCAAGCTGCATCACAAACGACGATTTTCCGTTTCCGCTCGCACCCCATATTATCCATGTTCCCGTGCGTGCGGGATTACCCACTGCAGCCTTCCATTGCCCGGTGAATTCGTAGCAGGGTATTTTCATGTCAAGTATCTCACCGGGACTGTACGCTCGCTTCAACCTCATGCTCCGACCCTCCTCATTTTCTCTATTTCTGTATATACCCTTCGCAGACCGCCCCCTGTCACATTCACTATCCGGTTGATGTCGCTTCCGGCAGGGGCGTTGAGCTTGGCGACTATCGCAGCCTGGGCCTTCAGGAATTTTTCCCGCTCCTTGGCGTCGTCAGGCGTGACCTTGCTGTATGTGTCGCCGTAACGGCTCAGCATTTCCGTGTAGCCGACCTTCTTGCCTTCTATGGCGCGGTTGATCTTCTCCTTTAGCCCGTCAGCCCCCATCATGTACCAGGCGCAGCAGCGCTCGGTGGCGTTCCATAGCGCCTTGAGCTCCAGAAATGCCTCGTATTGCAGGTCGCCGGCTTCGTCAAGTATGACCATGGGGGTATCGATGGTGCGCAGATACGCCACCAGATCCTCGTAGACGTCGCTATACCTGCCGTACGCACCCACGCCAAATTCCTTTGCGATGTGGCGTATCAGCTTAAGTTTGGTCTTGACCTGCGAACAGTCCACGTACACGGCGTTCCTGTGCTGTTTCACATATATGCGTGCGGTGAATGTCTTGCCTATGTTGGGCATGTCGCACAGTATGGCGCTCAGCCCGCTTTCCTGGCACATCTCGAGCTGCCTGCTTATGAAAGCGTAGGTGGGAGTCACCGCGGCTTTCCATTCCATTTCCTCACGCAGCCTCACGCCCAGACGGCGGGCGATACCTATCCAGTTGGCATCGCTGACCTGCCTGTCATAATTTCCCTTTTTGATTGCGTTGTACACGCTCGGGGATATGCCCAGCGCCGTGGCATGGCGGTTGTCGCTCGGGTAATTTCCACGGTCGCCGGTTATGGCTTGTGCTATCCTTTGTTTGATGTCGTTTGTTATTTCCATTTTAATGCTGTTTTTATTCCATTCGATTGTTGTTATAATTTCACTGCGCCGTCAGCTGCGAACCGCTCCACGTTGAGATATTCCGAGTAGTCGTTTTCCACCTCCAGGGGCACGGCCTCCACCGGAACCGCTTCCGCCTCGAGCACCGCTTTAGCGATTTCTTTCCGGGACACGCCGAGCCGACTGATTTTCCCATTCCTGATCATGGAGTCGAACCGCGCCACATACCTGGCCTGCTCGGCATATGCCTTGCGATCCTCCTCGGTCTGCTCCGCCGTCGCCTCGTTGTACCGCACTACCTTTTCGCAGGTGTCAATCAGGCGTCCGTTTTGGTAGATGTAAATCTCATCGATGTTCCCGTCGGTATCCGGCATGTAATAGGCGTCCACCTTGTAGTCCCTTGGGGCGAGCTTCTCGATAACCTCGGGGCTCGACAGCCGGTACTGGTTGTACCGCACAGTCATGTAGGAGTTCTGGCGTATCGTGGTCTCTGTGTGTTCCCCGATAAATCTGTATAGCACAGCCTTGTCCCATGGTGTCAGATTCGGGTTCTGGCATTTGCAGAACACATCCCAGCGGGTCATGCCCGGGTATTTCTTTTGGTTCGGATGCTGCTGGCTGTTATACTCGTTTATCATGGCGATATCGTCGGCGACAAGCTGCTCGTAGCTGTACGTGGGCACCTTGTAGGTGTTATTGTCCTCGTCATACACTTTCTCGACCTTCGGACGGTTGGCTTCAAGCTTTGCCCACCAGCGCCCCACATTCAGTTGATGGCGTTTTTCCACTCCGTACTTCTTGAAGCGGTTAAAATGCTCGGCACGTTTTTGCCTTGAGTTCCCGGGGTTGCACCATTGTATCAGCGGAAACACCACTTTGGCTTGCATGAGTCCGTCGGCGAAATCCCTGACAAGGTGGTGTTCCACCTCAAGCTCCGCCGGCACGTAAAAGCCGTTCCGGTCAAGCGTCTGAAACATGTTGCGCATGCAGTCAAGGAACAATTCCCCCGTCTTTTTCCTGTTGTGGGCATACCCGATAACAGCCCCGCTGACAACGTCGTACGCATAGTACGCTTTGACTTTGTTGTTGTCGGGCATCGGGCGCGGCAGATCGCGGTCGTCAAGGGATATCTTACTCAAGGCGTAGTTCGGACTATGGCGCAAATGATATGGTCGCTGGGAGTTGTTGAAATCCCACTGTGTCTGGTGGACCTTTGCCAGAAGCGCCTTTGTCTTGGGCTGCTTGAGGTAATTGGCAATGGTGCCTTTGCTCAGCACCATGGGATTCCCGTCCTTGTCGGTGAAATCCTCCGGATTGAACAGTTCTCCCGTTTCCGGGTCGTACACCTCGATTTCACCTGTCACAAACTGGTTGTACATCTCTGCCACCACGGTGTCATAGGGATGCTCTGCCATCGCTCCGAGTCCGCATATCAGGCTTTCAATACCGATGGTCACTTTCCGCCGGTTCTGGTTCCTGAACTTGCGGCTGATAAGGCTTTCGTATCCGGAGGCGAGAAACTCGTTGACCCTCTTCTTGAACCGGTTGGGACTCAGGGGGAGTGTGTGCCCGAATTCCTCCTGGTAGTAGCTTATCGCACCCGCCATCTCGCTCCAGTTCACCGCCTTTCCTTTCATCGCCTTGCGCTTCAGCACCGTGTCGTTCATCACTGCGATGACCGCCTCGATTACGGAAGCGTTTATGGTGTACTCATTGATGTGTTCCGGCGGCAGCGCGTCCCCGTTGTCGAAACGGTACTGTGTGTAGTACGTCCTCGCCTTGGGATTGACACTGAAATGGCTGCTGAACCAGTTCTTCAGGATATCATCTTTCATATCGCCATATTTTTCTTTGATTCTATCCTGAAACCGCTGGGGCATCGTGGCTATTTCCACCAAAGCCTGATTTCCAAGACCTTTGCCGGCATTGATTACATTAATCTTATTATTCCGCTTCTGCTTTTTGTAGTTCGACACGGACATAATGGGATTGGGCTCGCTTGTTAACTCCTGGAACGATATGCACGCTATTTTTCCGTAATATTGCATACCCCCCCCGATTTTTATAAAACTTTCGCCAATTGCTCGGTTTCGTACTGCAGCTGCATGAGGTCTAAGACACTCAGGTCTCGGTAGACATCACCGTGTCTCTCGTCGTCTACCCATACAGTCACCTCTCCGCTTTTCCTGTCAGCCACAAGCTTCACACGTTTCCCGAACTTCTGGGTCATCGTTTTTTCCGCGGTCTCATAGGAGGTTTCACAGTCCGGCATGTAACCCTCGGTGAGTTTCCCGCCGCGTTTCAACGCCAGCACCCTGATACGGCGTGCCTGTTCGGTGTCACGGTCGAAGTTCAGGGCACGCCATACCGCCATACGTGAACACTTGAATGCCTTCATCAGGAAGTTTTTTGTCTCGAGGTCTGTCAAAATCTGCTTTTTCATATCACTTGTTTGATTGATTGTTAGTATCTTTTACGCATTAAATTGCAAACTTCCGCCATCTTCTCCCGGCTCAGACCGGATAGATCGCCGGCGCTTTCAATTGCAAGTCCTGACGGACGTGGCTTACATACAGGGTGGTCTTGAGGGATTTTCACCCCGGTGATTATCTCATTTACCTCCCGGAGACATTCGCCGAGGCTGCAAAGCATTGCGTAACGCTTATCCTTGGCAAGCTCGGGCTCCGTCATCAAATGCTCAAGTCCCGACATTGCAACTTGTAAGGCGGGGATAAATTTCCCCATCTCGATTCCGACAGCTTCATAGATTCCGTCTATGCAAGCCTGTCTGATTTCTTCGTTTGTTATCATTTCTTTACTGGTTAAAATTTTTGCGGGCGGCACGGGGATCGAACCCATCTCTCTGCGTCGGTGCACCTCGGCAGTGTTTCAGCCTCTTAAACTTGCCGCCCAAATGCTCCGGATAGTGGACCGGAGCTTACATGCAATAATATTTCGCGTCTCACGACGCAGGATTGCCCTCTCTCGGGTCTGACCCTTTGTTATCCAATCACAGTTTATATTTCTATCATTATTATGTCAAGGATATCCGAAGTCCTCATGCTGTTGACCGAGAGCTGGGCGGTAGTGATGCCGTTTTCTCGCATCCACCGTTTCGCCCGGTTTACAGCGGTCTGCTTGTTGGTTCCGTCTGGAATGGATGCTCCGAGGCTCTCGTAATTATCATCCATCAGCTCGAACCAATATCGTTTCATAATTCTTAGTTGCTAAAATTCGTAAACTCACGCTTTTTTTGTATCTTTGGCGCGGTGGTTATTCGTTAACCACGTTGCAAAGATGGTAGATAATTTTCTACTACGCAACTTTTAAGTATATAATTTTATTCCAATGTGTAAAATTTTAAACCGAATTAAAGAGATAGTCGATAACGAGCATATAACCATTGCTGCACTTGAACGCACTATAGGAGCGAGCAAGGGGGTGATATACAAGGCTATATCCAAGGGTACAGACATACAATCAAAATGGCTGGAAGCAATCGTTGAAAATTTTCCACACTATTCAGTAGAATGGCTTCTCACTGGCACTGGTGAGATGCTCAAAGAGCAAAGAGAAAAACCGGCGGTGGTTTTTGCGACCCCAAAACTTATTTCAACCGATGGTGGATCGGAAAGCAGCTTTGCAGCATTGCCTGAAGTCTTTAGCCATACCCCCGGCGCCATACCACTTGTATCCGAGAAGGCTGTCGGTGGTTTCTATAATGAGCATTTCAACGTCAATGAGCATGACGTTCTGGCTTATTACGTTATCCCTAAGTTCCGCCACCTTGCAGTGGACTTCATGATCGAGGTCTTTGGTGACTCTATGATGCCGCACCTTTATCCTGGCGACATTATTGCTTGCTCCATCATACACACGCCACAGTTCATCCAGTGGAACAAACCCCATCTCATCGCCACACGTGAACAGGGACTAATCGTGAAGCGTCTTCATAAGAGCGCCATGAAAGACTGCTTGCTCGCAGTGTCCGACAATAAAGACTATGCCCCATTCGACATACCAAAGTCAGAAATCATGGGCATGGCACGCATCGTCGGTGTCATCCATATCGAATAACCACATATAAATCGAATAATCATATATAACATGTTTGATTTTAGCAAAAATTCCTTACTTAATGCTCTTGTAAGAATATTTGAGCATGAGAGCGGCAAGAAGACAACAGGGTCTGACCTTGAAATTATAGAAAGCTCATTAGATACCTTTCATGATCACAATTCAGACAAATACAATTTAGATCATGAAGTCGCAGATATTTTATTACAGGATAAAATAGAACAACATGCCCATGACATGCGAATGACGTTTATAGCGTATTTAGACTGTTTTGATAATCTCCACCCTTCACCTCTCAAAAAAAATTTTGATACTATCAGAGTCTACAATAGGAAGGTTATATCCATATCGACTTCGCCTATATACAAACAGATTAAAAAGTATGCATATAATGACCTATTCAGAGGAGAATTCAGCGTAATTGATGACTATGAGAATCCATCCGAAATAATTGAATGCTTCAATAGATATGCTAACAATCCCTCTTCTCTGAGTATTTCAGAAATAGCAGACTTAATTCCTGACGAATATAAAAGTTGTGTCAATGAAGATTGGTTTTCTATCGAATAGAACCACACGTTCAACACGCACATCCACGCGACACCCACACATGGCTGCACACACACCCTTTGTGGTGGTTTTTGAAACCTTGGCACCTGCTAAATCTCAATATTTGTGAGCCTTACGCCTATATAATTAAGGTGTGCGAAAAAATATAGGGGGGTATTATCTCCAAAAATAACGCCTTTTTTGACGGTTTAAAGCCATTTTCGGGGCAGTTTCTATACTTTTTCTCTATACTCAAAATCGCAAAAAGTATCCCTAAAGGTATCCCTAAACTATCGAAAAAGGTATCCCTAAAAGGTATCCCTAAAGGTATCCCTAAACCTATTTTTAACCAAAGTTAACAAAAAAAAGGGAGCCGATTGGCCCCCTCCAGCATCGAAATGGAATAACGCACTTACATTGTTCAGACAGCGTTATTTTTTTAGTTTAATCATTATCCTTTCGGCTACCTCTTATCAGCGTAGACTGCTTGATTATAGCCCTTTTAGTCATCACTGTGCCGTTCCCTGACAGCCCGGCATGCAGTAGATATCCCTTTGAAGCGCCGACCTGCTCAGCTGTAAACACAGTATACACCGCAGAGATACTACCGAAGTACCAATCCCGCTGTTTTATACCATCCACCGGGTGTATCAGATGCACATGTATAACCTTACTCATATCACCCACAAAATTAATAAAATATTCCAAATAACAACTATTTGGAATATTTTATTTAATAATCCGTGTCTGTATCTTGACATAGTGGCAAGATGATACACCAGACAAAATGCTTTCCTAATATATATAATTAGCCCATTTGAAACGTCGATGTAAAGTTTTCAGCCTATTTAACCCTAAAATATCTGCTTTTTGTAAAAGCCATGTAAAAACCGTGTAAAAGAAAAACCGCTTCGAATTATTTCATCATTTTTAAACCCCTCGCATAACACTCTGAACTCCAAACACTTCACCCCTCATTATCCAACATCAATAAAAACCGCTTCGTTTTATGCCCCATACAAGAACAGTGGCGGGAAGCCAGCTGAAGTGCTTCGACACGTAGTAGAAAGTGGATGCCGCCCCGAGGAAATCCCCGCTGAAGTACTGGCTGCGTCCCATCATTAGCCACGCATTGTGGAGAAACGGATTGTACTCGTCACGCTTCATCCATTTCTGATACTCCACATCCCTGACATGACCGGGACGTCGCCTGGGTGGTTTCTTGATGCTGTGAAGCTGTATGGCTTTCTGTGCTTTCTCAATCGAGCGGGTGAACGAGCCCGACGGTTTAGGCGCACCATCCACAGCATAAGCCTCGGCTGGGTGCATCAGCAGCAGTGACGTATAGTCATCCTCATAGCTGCGTTCCATTTCTTTGAGAGTCTCTTTGAAATGCTGGTCTCCATTGAAATACACATTATATCGTGTGACGAAAGCCTGATAATTACGGCTTGCAGCGCTGTTTTTCCTCGTAGAGCACGACACTGCTCCTATCGCCAACGCAACGACTGCCGGCAGAATGACGCAACGCACCAGGGTAGCGGAACATATGCAAGGATTAATGCGTACAAGCTTTTTCATCAACTAACTAACGCAATACCATACGCTGTTATTGTGCCTGCAGAGCCCGACATTCCGGAAGGGAAATTACAAAATCAAGAGGGGGATAAAAAAATTGTCCGCTGCTCCTTACCACAAGGAGCAACAGGACTAAAGCCTAAAAGGCAATTGTGATTCGATAGTTACTGAAAAGAAAACTTTATTTCTGTTTCAATAATGTAGAGATTATATCATACTTACACTACACCATCGTCATCCGTCACAAACATCTCCCGACGGTTTAGCCGGATGAAGTTGCCTTTATTTCCTTAGTCCATGTGATTTAATGCGTAAAATTTTATCAGTCCAAGGACTTGCAACCATCGTGGTGTTACTTTTCTCTGCAAAGTTACTAACAATATCTAAAAATCCCAAGTTTTTAACATACCGATTAATGTTTTTTAATATTTTCCCGTGAACAATTTCGTACCTCTGCAAGTTGCCTGTCCATTAGAAATCATGATTTATTCTTAATCGTGTTTTTTTGAGCCACCGCTGTATAATCGTATTGTTATCACAGAGGTTTTACAGGAATTATTTGCTGTTTTTATGGGGAATTTTTATAATTTTGTAGTCTAAACGTTTTCATTAAGCAACTCTTAAATTTTGATTCACCCCTAATCAGGATTTATCCGGAAGTAGGACAATCATATGACAGTCATCAAAGCTTCAGAAGAGTTGCGGGATGACTATATTATTATACGTTTAATATCCAAAGGAGTTACCATCCGTTTAATTTTAAAGAGTTACTTATGAAGAATATCATATTATTCGACCCGGTGAAGGTGCGTGCCGAGCTGCTCCCACTCACATATACACGCCCGGTAGCGTTAATCCGCCACGGCATAACCACTATTTCCGAGAAGTGGCAGCGAGCCGTACCGGGAGCTTATTCGTACAGCACACAGGATTACCTCTCCATCAAGTACCCCATGGTGGAAGCATCGGACGGTGACAACCTCTTCATCGCCGGCAACCTTCATCCGGACAAGTCACTGGTCAACGCAATCCTTTCGCTCGAAATCGGCGAAGCTCTGACTCTCGGCGGAGACATCATAGCCCGCAGGGGCAATGGCGAACCGGCATCGTCAAGGGAATATGCAGGCGAACCGCTCGCAATCAATCATATATATGATATTTTCATGACCAACGAGGAGGCTATCCGCCGCGACTTCCCTCTCCTTACCGAAGGACGTAAGTCTCAGCCTCTAAGCGACACATGCCGTCTCATAGGCGACCCGTCGCTACTTTTCATCGAGGAGGGCGCCACCGTAGAAGGGGCAATTCTCAACGTAACCAAAGGTCCAATCTACGTTGGTCGCGATGCCGAAATAATGGAAGGCGCATGCCTGCGAGGCCCAATCGCCCTGTGCGAGCACGCCGTGGTAAACATGGGAGGCAAAATATATGGAGCTACAACCCTCGGCCCCTACTGCAAGGTAGGCGGAGAACTGAACAATGTTGTCATAACCGGTTACTCCAACAAGGCTCACGACGGATTCCTCGGCAATGCCGTGATTGGAGAATGGTGCAATCTCGGCGCAGGCTGCACAGCGTCCAACCTCAAGAACACATATGGTCCCATCAAACTCTGGAGCATAGCTGAGGGGCGCTTCGTAAAAACCGGCCTTCAGTTCTGCGGACTTATCATGGGCGACCATTCCAAGGCGGGCATAAACACCATGTTCAACACAGCTACGGTAGTAGGCGTAGGCGTAAACTTCTATAGTGCCGGATTCCCGAGGACATTCATCCAGTCGTTTACCGAAGGCTCTACCCTCGGGATGAAGGATGTCCGCATGGAATCATTTTTCGACACCGCCTCACGCATGATGGCTCGCCGCCATGTGGAACTGACACCCATTGACAAAGAAATCTTCATCCACATCCGCGAAGATGTGACGGAGACCAAATAGTACTCACCATTTTTATACACCTGAATTATGCCAAACGTATCAGAACGCGGCACATTGATGCCCGCATCACCTATCAGACGTCTCGCACCTCTTGCCAACGAGGCCAAGGCTAAAGGCATCAAAGTGTACCAACTCAACATCGGACAGCCCGACCTCCCCACACCCAAGGAGGGCATGGACGCACTCAAAAACATTGACCGCACAGTACTGGAGTACAGCCCATCGGCTGGTCTACTCTCGCTGCGCAAGAAACTCAAGGAGTACTATCACCGGTTCAACATCGAAGTGGATGTGGATGATATCATAGTCACCACAGGCGGTTCCGAAGCGGTGCTGTTCGCTTTCATGGCATGCCTTGACCCGGGAGATGAAATCATTGTTCCGGAGCCGGCATACGCCAACTACATGGCTTTTGCCATATCTGCGGGAGCCAAAATTGTAACAGTGCCGTCCAACATCGACCAGGGATTCGCATTACCTAATGTGGAGAAATTCGAGGAGCTAATCACCCCCCGCACAAAAGGGATACTCATCTGCAACCCCAACAATCCCACAGGCTACCTTTACACCATGAAGGAAATGCTGCAAATCAGGGACTTGGTAAAGAAATACGACCTATTCCTATTCTCGGACGAAGTGTACCGCGAATTCTGTTACACAGGCGCTCCCTACATCTCCGCCTTCCATCTGCCGGGCATAGAGGAGCAGGTGGTGTTGGTCGACTCCGTATCAAAACGTTACAACGAATGTGGTATCCGAGTAGGCGCCCTCATTACCAAACATCCGGAACTCAAGACTAACGTGATGAAATTATGCCAGGCTCGCCTGAGCCCGCCTCTGCTGGGACAGATTGTGGCGGAAGCATCTATCGACACATCCTCGGAGTATATGCTTGCAACGTACAACGAGTATGTTGAGCGCCGCAAATTCCTCATCGATGAAATCAACAAGATTCCCGGATGCTATACTCCGATACCGATGGGGGCATTCTACACCGTGGTGAAACTTCCGGTGGACGATGCTGACAAATTCTGCCAGTGGTGCCTGAAAGAGTTTAACCTTGACGGCGAAACCGTTTTCATGGCGCCAGCATCAGGATTCTACACCACACCAGGCATGGGCAAGGACGAAGTGCGAATGGCATACGTCATAAACAAGGAGGAACTCGCACGGGCTATGAAAGTGCTCGCAGCCGCCCTCAAGGCTTATCCGGGAAGGACTATCTGACCAACAAACAACCGATGAACCGAAAAGATTTTGAAATAATGGCTCCTGTGGGGTGCTATGAATCACTCCACGCAGCGATCGAAGCAGGTGCCGATGCAATATACTTCGGAGTGGAGGGGCTGAACATGCGTTCACGCTCCTCCGTCAACTTCACACTTGACGACCTCCGCAACATAGCCTCTATATGCGACGAGGCGGGAGTGAAAAGCTATCTCACTGTCAACACCATCATCTATGACAATGAGCTGGCCAAGTGCCACGATATTATTGATGCCGTGAAGGAGAGCGGCATATCAGCAATAATAGCGAGCGATATCGCTGCCATCACCTACGCCCGAAGCGTTGGTGTGGAAGTCCATATCTCCACGCAGCTCAATGTCACAAACATAGAAGCGGTGAAATTCTTCTCGCAGTTTGCCGATGTAGTAGTGCTTGCCCGAGAGCTTAATCTCGAGCAGGTCAAGGAAATCCATCAGGCGATCGAGCGTGACAACATCCGTGGACCGAAGGGCGAGCCAATCCGTATCGAAATGTTCTGTCACGGAGCACTCTGCATGGCTGTGTCCGGAAAATGCTACCTCAGCCTGCATGAGATGAACTCAAGCGCAAACAGGGGGGCATGCACACAGATATGCCGCCGTGGCTACACCGTTACCGACCGTGAGACAGGCGACCAACTTGACATCGAAAACAAATATATAATGTCGCCCAAGGATTTGAAAACTATCCACTTCCTCAACAAGATGATTGATGCCGGAGTGAGGGTATTCAAAATCGAGGGACGCGCCAGAGGTCCTGAATATGTCAAAATTGCCGTGCAAGCCTATTCGGAAGCAATCAATGCCATCTGTGCGGGTGAATTTACCGATGACAGGATAGCCCGCTGGGACGAGGAACTTTCCAAGATATTCAACCGCGGGTTCTGGGACGGCTATTACCTTGGACAACGACTTGGGGAATGGTCGGCAAAATACGGCTCCTCCGCCACCCGTGTAAAGAAATACGTGGCAAAGGGAGTGCGCCATTTCCCGAAACTCGGAGTAGGCGAGTTTGTAATGGAAGCCGGAGAGCTGCATGTCGGTGACGAGGTCGTCATCACAGGGACTGACACCGGTGCCATAATCCTAAAGATAGAGGAACTCCGGCTCGAATACGACCCGGTGCCGATGGTGAAAAAGGGAGACAGTTTCTCCATCAAAGTGCCTCGCAAAATACGCCCGTCCGACAGGCTGTATCTTTGGGAAGAAACCGGCAAATAACCGCCATATACCCGTCGCTCTCTCCTCCTATTGTTCCATATCCGGTCTTATCCATCACATTTAACCCATGAAAAAACTGATTCTCACAGTGTTCGCCGCGCTGTTAAGCATTGCGGCTATTGCAGAAGATTTAAAGCTGTGGTATGACCGTCCCGCCAACTATTGGGTGGAAGCTCTGCCTCTCGGCAACGGACATCTCGGTGCCATGGTCTACGGCATAGCCGCCAGGGACACCATACAGCTCAACGAAGACACCTTCTGGTCCGGAAGCCCGTATAACAATTATAACCCGAAAGCGAAGAATAAGCTTGAGGAAATACGCACCTTAATCAATCAGGGTGAATATGTGGAGGCTCAGCGGCTCGGGATGGAAAACATCACAGCCGACAAGAGCATAACAGGCCACGGAATGATATATGAGTCGCTCGGCAATCTCATTCTCGACTTCCCGGTCGCAGCCGGAGGTGTGACCGATTACCGCCGCGAACTTGATATCAGCAACGCAGTCGCAAAGGTTGAATACACCGTCAACGGTGTAAAATATACACGCGAGACGTTCGCCTCACTCACCGACGACCTCATCATAATCCACATCACCGCTTCCAGACCGGGAATGGTGACATTTGACACCTCATTCGTCCCACCGCTTAAGAAAACACGCACACTCGCCGACGTGGAAGTGATGCCGGGAAGCGACAATACTCTCCGTGTGGACTGCTACCATGCCAAGGAAGCGGAGGAAAACATTCCAAACCGGCTGAAAGCCACAGCATATATCAAAGTGACCGCTGACGGAGGCAAAGAGACCGCCGACACCGGTAATGCCTCAATCCGGGTCAAAGGTGCCGACTCTGCCACTATATATATATCAGCAGCCACCAATTTTGTAAATTACAAGGATATTAGCGGTGACGGCGACGCAAAAGCCAAAAGCACACTTGATAATTTCAACAAGGACTACACAACCGCCAAAAGCGACCACATCAAGCGGTATAAAAGCCAGTTTGACCGCATGAGCCTCAACCTGGGAAGCAACCCCGCTCAGGAAGCGAAACCGACCGACGTCCGCATTGACGAATTTTCAACCACTTCCGACCCATCGCTGGCGGCAATGTATTTCCAGTTCGGACGCTACCTTCTCATCAGCAGTTCCCAGCCGGGCACACAGCCGGCAAATCTGCAAGGTATCTGGAATCCAAATGCCGGACAATATCCCGCATGGGACAGCAAGTACACCACAAATATAAATGTGGAGATGAACTATTGGCCCGCCGAAGTCACCAATCTGAGTGAATGCCACTCCCCTTTCATCGAGATGGTCAAGGATGTGAGCGTGACAGGGCGCGAGTCCGCCGAGAAGATGTACGGATGCAATGGATGGACACTGCACCACAACACAGACATCTGGCGTTCAACCGGAGCTGTGGACTATGCGTCATGCAGCATCTGGCCCACCGGAGGAGCATGGTTCTGCTCTCATCTGTGGGAGCACTACCTGTACACAGGTGACAGGAAATATCTTGCCGAAATCTATCCTGTACTGAAATCCGCCGGAGAGTTTTACAAGGATTTCTTAGTAACCGATCCCAAGAGTGGCTACAAGGTAGTGTCACCCTCAAATTCACCTGAAAATCACCCTGGGCTCGGCTCATACCTCACTCCTGAGGGGAAGAAAATCAGCGCCGCCATATTTGCCGGTGTGACTATGGACAATCAGATGGTCTATGACCTGCTGAACAATGTCGTGCTCGCCACGCGCACGCTTGACTGCGACAAGGAATTTGCCGACGAGCTTGAAGCCCTTAAGGCTCAGCTCCCTCCTATGCACATAGGCAAGTACGGACAGCTTCAGGAATGGCTTGAGGACTGGGACAGAGAGACCAGCAGCCACCGCCATGTATCGCATCTGTGGGGGCTGTATCCGGGCAACCAGATATCACCCTACACGAATCCCGAATTGTTTCAGGCAGCGAAGAAATCGCTGATAGGACGCGGCGATGCCAGCCGAGGATGGTCAATGGGATGGAAAGTATGTCTCTGGGCTCGTCTGCTTGACGGAAACCATGCCTACAAGCTCATAACAAACCAGCTCAAGCTCAAGGATTCCAATGTAACCATAAAGGATGAAAACGGCGGCACATACGCCAATATGTTTGACGCCCACCCTCCGTTCCAGATTGATGGAAACTTCGGCTGTACGGCAGGAATCGCCGAAATGCTCGTTCAGAGCCACGACGGCGCGCTACATCTGCTACCCGCCCTACCCGACGTGTGGGAGCAGGGCGAGGTAAAAGGACTGAGAACCCGTGGCGGATTTGAAATAGCCTCTCTGACCTGGAAGGATGGAAAAGTCGAGTCTGTCACCGTCAGGTCGACACTCGGTGGCAATCTGCGCCTGCGCTCCTCTTCACGCCTCGCCGCCTCCGACGGTTCTGAACTGCCCAAAGCCACAGGAGCCAATCCCAACCAATTGACTTCAGTCTACACTATCCCGGCTCCCGTAATCAAGGACAAGACAAAAATCCCGGCTCTCATGTTAAAGGAGGTGAATGAGTACGACATACCGACCCGAGCCGGGGAATCATACACCTTTGTCAATGCGGACTAAAAGAGCGTTTCATAAGCCCCCTAAAACATCCCGGCGAGCCACTCAGCCTCACTAACAAATAGAATTATCAACATCTTAAAACCAATCATACGTATGAAACGAATATTAACAGGGATGGTCGCAGCTGCGGCAGGATTTACCATGATGCTGTCAGCGCAGACACCTGAAAAATTATGGCAGAACGGTCCGGCAACCGACAATGGACACGACAATGAAGCTACCGTAACCGTCTATCACCCTACTGACTCAGCCAACACCGGCATGGCTGTGGTGGTCTGTCCCGGCGGTGGCTACACTCATCTGTCAATGGAGAACGAAGGAAAACATGTGGCTGAATGGCTTGCAGCAAACGGAATCACAGGTATAGTGCTCAAGTACCGCCTCCCACATGGGAACCATCTCATACCCGCTGATGATGCCCGTGAGGCAATACGTTACGTTCGCCGCCACGCAGCCGAATGGGGCGTGAATCCCGCAAAGGTAGGCATAGCCGGCTCATCAGCGGGCGGACATCTCGCATCGACAGTCAGCACTCATATCAAGGACTCGGAGTCTCGCCCCGACTTTTCGGTTCTTTTCTATCCGGTAGTCACATCCGAAGCAGGTGTCACCCACCAGGGCTCAATCGACAATCTGCTCGGTGACAAGAAAACCGATGCCACGATGCTTGCCGAATACGCAAACGAACAGCATGTCGACGCCAACACTCCTCCGGCCATTCTATTGCTGAGCGATGACGACCGTGCAGTGCCCTCCGAGAATTCCGTGCGCTATTACCGCGCTCTCAAAGCTAACAAAGTCCCCGCAACAATGTACATATTCCCCGTTGGCGGTCACGGATGGGGCTTCCGACCAACCTTCAAATATCATGAGCCTATGAAAGCTCTCCTCCTGGAATGGCTTACCGCAAGGAACAGACCTGAGAAGAAATAATTGAAGCATACATTCGCTCGAAAAAGCATGACAATAAAAGAGCCGGTTCGAGCATAAATCCTTAGCGGTCCCTAACGATTTACCGCTACAAAAAAATACGGAGAGGATACCGGTGGGTCAACATGCCCCGGTATCCTCTCCTTGTTACACCGGGCAACAGTACATATCCGTCAGCTTACCGATGCCGTTGACGACATGGTACATGCCGTTCACCACTGAATTTTTGTATTTCACGGATTATTAGTACCTTTGCACCGTGAAAACAAAGGCTGCGAAAATATTGTCCGTCGCATTGCTGCTCGTGTTCGTGAATTTCATGTTCTCGAACACGGTGTTCATTCACTATCACCTGCTCTCCGAAGGTGGGACTGTGGCTCATTCACACCCCTATAAACCCTCTTCGCACCATACACACAGCACTAAGGAGCTTAACCTGGTATCGTCGTTCAACTGCACGGCGACATCCGCTGAGACGGCAAGTCCGGCGCCGACGTTAACCGCTCCGCTATATTACACTGTAATAGAGTGCCATTGCTCCACTGCCACAACAGATGAGAGCCCTCTCAGCGTGACGTTGCGAGGTCCTCCCCATTGCTGATGATTTTTCACTGCCACACATTGCCATCCTTCCCCGACGCACACGGGAGAATGGCAACATGCTTACCACGGATACACATAACCCACCCATCCCGGTAAAACATATCTATATGCGACTGTGGATGCGAGGATATGGTGTCACCATGACATTCCAACAACACACTTTTTTTAACATCTTATAAATGATTAGACGAATCATCACACTGCTGATGGCATATACCATCGGCATAACATGCATATCAGCACAAAACCAGAAAGTAACAGACGCAAACATAGGCGGTCACGTGATAGACACCGAAAACGGCGAACATATGCCGGGATGCCTGATAAAAATCCTCGGCACAAGCCTCGCCACTGTCACCGATGCGTCAGGACACTATATATTCCGTGACCTCAAGCCAGGCGACTATACCCTTGAGGTCAGTTGCGCCGGATATGTCACCACCAAACTCGACACATCAGTCAAGCCGCACCAGACTGTAGAGCTTAACTTCAATGTAGTGCCTGACGCATTCATGCTCGACCAGGTGGTTGTCACATCTTCCAAAAGCGAGACACGCCGCCGCGAGAGCCCTTCGCTTGTGAACGTGATTAACAGCTCCACATTCCAGCGGCTCGGCGCATGCTCGCTGGCTGACGGACTCGATTTCCAGCCGGGCGTACGCGTGGAAAATGACTGCCAGAACTGCGGCTTCACACAGGTGCGCATAAACGGTCTTGACGGACATTACTCACAGATACTGATGAATTCCCGTCCGGTATTCTCCGCACTGACCGGAGTATACGGACTGGAGCAGATACCGGCCAACATGATAGACCGTGTGGAAGTGATGCGCGGAGGAGGCTCGGCTCTCTTCGGCTCGTCGGCAGTAGGCGGCACCATCAACATCATCACCAAAGACCCGATGGTCAACTCCGCACAAGTGTCCCATCAGCTAACTTCAATAGGACCCTCCGGCTCATTTGACAATAATACAACTCTTAACGCCTCGGTGGTCACCGACAACGGACTGGCAGGGCTTTTCATATACGGACAAAGCCGCTACCGTGACGGCTACGACCATAACGACGACGGATTCACAGAAGTGGCACAGTTGAAGACACAGACCCTGGGCGCACGCGGATTCTTCCGGACATCGGACATCAGCAAACTCACTGTCGAGTACCACAACACCCATGAGTACCGCCGTGGTGGCGACCAGCTCAGCGTTCCTCCCCACATGGCTATGATAGCCGAGCAGACCGACCACAACATCCATGCGGGAGAAGCCACCTACGACATCTGGCTGCGCGACCGCCGCGACCACCTGTCTGTATTCGCCGCAAGCCAGAACACACGCAGGCAGAGCTATTACGGCTCCGACATGGACCCTGATGCTTACGGCAGGACATCGGATGTGGTGATTACAGCGGGAAGCCAATGGACCCACCCTATGGACCGCTTCCTCTTCATGCCGGCTGAGCTGGTGGCAGGTCTGGAATATTCGTTCAACAGGCTGCATGATGTCACCCTCGGCTACGACCACAATGTAAAACAATGTGTACGCATTTACAGCGCCTACCTGCAAAATGAATGGCGTGACGAGCGCTGGGGATTCCTCGCCGGTGCCCGTGTCGACAAACATTCGCTGATAAGCAATCCCATAATATCCCCTCGTGTGAACGTACGCTTCAATCCCTCCGCCAATGTTAATTTCAGAGCATCCTACTCCACCGGCTTCCGCTCGCCACAAGCCTACGACGAGGATTTCCATGTGGCGATTGTTGGCGGCGAACGAGTTGTAACTGTACTTGCGCCAGGGTTGAAACAGGAAAGCTCACAGAGCGTAAGCCTTTCAGCAGACCTCTATCACCGCTTCGGCAATGTGCAGACCAACCTTCTGGTCGAAGGTTTCTTCACCGACCTGCGTGACGTGTTCGCACTACGCCAGCTCGAGGGCACCGACGCTATGGGCAATGCAATTCTCGAGCGTTACAACGGCAGCGGAGCCAGGGTGATGGGAGTAAACCTGGAAGCCAAGGCATTTTTCTCAAGCCATTTCGACATGCAAGGTGGCATCACAGTGCAAAGCAGCCGATATAAGAAACCTGAACAATGGAGTGACAACCCCGATGTCCCCGCAGAAAAAAAGATGTTCCGTACCCCTGACATATACGGCTATCTTACGGCTAACTGGGAAATCACCCACCATCTGTCAGCCACGCTTAACGCCACCGGCACAGGCCCTATGACCGTGCAGCACCTTGAGGGCTCGGGCACAGATGTGGATTTGGCAGTGCGCACCAAGTCATTCTTTGACGCATCAGTAAAGTTCACATACAAGTTCAAGGTATTCAACCGTGTTAACCTGAATATATCGGCAGGTATCAGCAACATATTCAATTCATACCAGAATGACTTCGATTCGGGAGCCACACGTGACTCTGGATACATCTACGGTCCCGCGCTCCCCAGATGCCTGAACGCCGGAGTTTCCATAAACCTCTGACACTCCGTATTAACTCCACAAGGCTGCTTTGCCGCTCAATCCGTTGACAGATTGGGTGGCAAAGCAGCCTTTTCACATGCGAATCGTCAAGATTTATTATCCGATATGCTCTAAATTATTAATCCGGTGGATACTCTTGTCGGGGATTTTTTGTAAATTTGCAAATATAACCGTTGCAGGATTTTATGGCGGATATTACAGGACAGAATATGAGTGAAAATACAGAAAACATCGACAAGACTGAGTTGACCGGTATGGATTCGGGTTATGCCTCATCCGAAATAGGATACAGCGAGGATGATATCAAAACCCTTGACTGGAAAGAGCATATCCGCCGGCGTCCCGGTATGTATATCGGCAAACTCGGAGACGGTTCCAATTATGACGATGGCATATATGTGCTGATTAAGGAGGTGCTCGACAATGCGATAGACGAGCACATGATGGGATTCGGCAAGCAGATAATAGTCGATGTGGTGGACGAATGCGTCACCGTGCGAGACTTTGGTCGCGGTGTGCCGTTAGGCAAGGTCGTTGATGTATCATCAAAGATGAACACCGGAGGAAAATATGACTCAAAAGCGTTCAAGAAGTCGGTTGGTCTCAACGGTGTAGGTATCAAGGCTGTCAACGCCCTCTCGACGGAATTTCTTATCCGAAGCGTGCGCGACGGCATGTGCAAAAGTGCTTTGTACCGTTGCGGTGAGCTCGTGGAAGAAAGTGATATCGAACCTACCGACGAACAGAACGGCACGATGGTAAAGTTCACACCTGACAACACCATATTCCGCGACTATCATTACGAGAATGACTTCATAGTACCGATGCTGAAGAACTATACGTTCCTCAATGTCGGTCTTGCCATGGTATTCAATGGCAAGCGCTATGCATCACGCAACGGACTTATCGACTTGCTGAGCACCAACATGACCAGCGAGCCTCTGTATGCGCCCATCCATCTCAAAGGTGACGACATCGAGATTGCCCTCACCCATGCCAACCAGCGCGGAGAGGAGTACTATACGTTTGTCAACGGTCAGCATACCACCCAGGGAGGCACTCACCTGACTGCGTTCAAGGAAGCTGTATCCCGCACCATGAAGGACTATTTCGACAAGAATTTCGACTACTCCGACATACGCAACGGCATGATAGCCGCCGTGTCAATCAAGGTGGAGGAACCCGTATTTGAATCACAGACAAAAACAAGGCTCGGAAGCCGTGACATGGGACCTGATGGTCCTACCGTGGCAAAATTCATCGGTGACTTCGTAAAGAAGGAACTCGACAATTACCTGCACCGTAACCTCGACGTGGCAGGCGTGATTCTGAAAAAAATCCAGGAGAGCGAGCGTGAGCGCAAAGCTATGGCAGGAGTGACCAAACTTGCCCGCGAGAAAGCGAAGAAAGTAAACCTGCACAATAAAAAACTGCTTGACTGCCGTGTGCATCTCAACGATGCGAAAGGCGACGAGGAGAAGAAACTCGCATCCTCAATATTCATTACCGAGGGTGACTCAGCTGCCGGCTCTATCACAAAAATACGCAATGTGGAGACACAGGCGGTGTTCTCCCTGCGAGGCAAACCGAAAAACTCATACGGTGTGCCTGCCAAGATACTCTATGAGAACGACGAGTTCAACCTGCTCCAGGCAGCCCTCAACATCGAGGAGGGTATAGACGGACTGCGCTACAATAATGTAATCATCGCAACCGATGCCGATGTGGACGGCATGCACATACGCCTCCTACTGCTCACATTCTTCCTTCAGTTCTTCCCTGACATGATTAAGAAAGGGCATCTCTATGTCCTACAGACACCTCTGTTCCGTGTGCGCAACCGCAAAACCACCAAGCGCGGCGGAGCAAGGACATCATCATCCGCCAACGACGAGACCTATTACTGCTATACTGACGAAGAGCGCATAGCGGCAATCAACAAACTTGGAGAGAATGCGGAGATAACCCGATTCAAGGGTCTTGGAGAGATTTCACCTGACGAATTCAGGGGATTCATCGGTCCGGACATGAGAGTCGACCGAGTGTCACTCCGAAAGGAGGACGCCGTGGCAGAGTTGCTGGAGTTCTACATGGGCAAGAACACCATGGAGCGACAGAACTTTATCATCGAGAACCTCGTAGTGGAGGATGACTCGCAAATCAGTTAACCCGATTATATTCATAACAGACAAAAAACGGCTGACACATCATGGCAACCGAACAAACCGAAAGGACAGCACTGTTTCCGGGGTCATTCGACCCATTCACCATCGGTCACAAATCGCTTGTTGACCGAGCCCTGCCACTGTTTGACCGAATAGTAATAGCGGTTGGCGAGAACTCGGGAAAAAATACCGCATCGTCCACCGAAGCCAGGACGGAAGCTATCAGAAAGCTTTATGAACATGAGCCCAAAATCACGGTGACAGCCTACAGCGGTCTGACCGTAGAGGCATGCAGACGTGAAGGCGCCGGATGGATGCTACGCGGCGTCCGCTCACTTGCCGACTTCGAGTACGAGAAGAATTTAGCCGACATAAACAGGCGCATATCCGGCATAGAGACCGTACTGCTTTACACGTTGCCTGAATATGCCCCGGTTTCCTCATCCATGGTACGCGAACTGGCTCACTTCGGATATGACGTGGAGCCGTTTCTCCCATAATAACCCGACCGCTGTAACAGGAACAGGCAAGACCTACCTTCATAATCAACCATACTTATTTTTCCTATAAGCGTCCTCTCAAGGTCGCTTATCATGAAAAAACTCAATATTTTCAATTTAAAATGAAAAGAATACTTACATCGCTAACGTTATTAACACTCTTAGTCACCGCAACATACGCCCAATTCACACCCGAGCGCAAATTACGACTGGCAGAGCAACTAATCGAGAATTATTACGTGGACGAAGTAGACACCGCCCATGTAGTACAGGAAGCTATCATAGCCATGCTCAAAACCCTCGATCCACACTCCTCCTACTCTACACCTGAGGAGACCCGTGAGCTGACAGAGCCGCTTAACGGCAATTTCTCCGGCATCGGGATACGGTTCCAGATGGTTAACGACACATTATATATAATAGAGTCAGTAGCCAACGGACCGTCTGAACGTCTTGGCATACAGGCCGGCGACCGCATCATATCCTGCAACGACACCATTATCTCGGGTGTAGGAATGAAGAACAACGACATTCTCAAAATACTCCGTGGTCCCAAAGGCACTGAGGCAAACCTCAAAGTAAAGCGCAAGAACGTGGACAAACTGCTTAACTTCCGAGTGATTCGCGAGGATATCCCTATTTACAGCGTTGACGCCACATTTATGGCAAACGACTCAGTGGGCTATATAAACATCTCACGTTTTGCCGAAAGCACTACTGACGAGGTTGCTGACGCCATGAAATCACTGCGCAAGCAGGGGATGAAACATATTATCATAAATCTGACCGACAATGGCGGCGGATACCTGAAACAAGCAATAGACGTGGCAAATATGTTCCTGCGCAAGGGTGACATGATAGTTTACACTGATTCGCCCAAAAATGGCAAATCTGTCTACGAAGCGTCACGCAACGGAGACTTCAAAGGTCGTGTTGTGATAATGGTCAACCAGTTCTCCGCCTCGGCAAGTGAAATCCTTTCGGGAGCCATCCAGGACAACGACAGAGGTGTGATAGTAGGACGGCGCACGTTCGGGAAAGGACTTGTGCAGCGGCCGTTCCCCTTCCCTGACGGCTCAATGATACGTCTCACCGTGTCACGTTACCATACACCCTCCGGGCGCTGCATCCAGAAACCTTACGAGGAGGGGAAAGACGAGGACTATCAGCTCGACATCTTAAACAGATACCGTTCAGGGGAATTCATCAGCGCCGACAGCGTACATTTCGCAGACTCGCTTCTGTATCACACCATCCGTCTGAACCGTCCGGTGTACGGAGGCGGCGGAATCATGCCTGACAAGTTCGTGCCAATCGATACCACATATTACAGTGACTACTACCGTGATATTGTGGCGCAGGGTATCATGAACAATTATTGCGTAAATTACGTGGATGCCAATCGCAGCAAGCTGCTTGAGGAATATCCCAATTCAGATGAATACCTTGCGAATTTCATCGTCACACCGGAGATGATGAAGGAGCTGACAGATGCCGCAGCTAAAGATGGTATAGCATTAGACGAGGAGCAGTACAACCGGTCGAAGGTATACCTTGAAGCAATAATGAAGGGGTTGATAGGACGTGATCTGTTCGAGCAATCCATGTACTATCGTGTCGTAAACTCGCTTGACCCGATTTACACTTCCGCGCTCGAAATCATCACTCAGCCCGAGGTCTACAAGTCATATCTGATGCCGGCAGAATAACCTATTGCACCCCACAGCCCCTGAAAAAACGGGGGCACGACCTGTACTTGTTCTACATACGTCATACATGAAGAGTGTCGCATATTTTACGCACCTCTAAATTATATCGAACTGATAAATTATATCGTCAACTGATGCTTACGGGCTTGACCCGCTCAGTGAAACACTTCCAAAATTTAATTCCGGGAATAGCAGTCAGGCTATTCCCGGAATTGCTTTTACTGCCGGAACGAAATCGCCGGCAAAACAAATAGCCCCCATACCAATGGCATGAGGGCTATGTCTATATCAAATAATGTTGATACTGTGTGCGACGCAGATTAGTCGATAGTCTCGTCAGCGGGGTAGCCGCCCATCTCGCGGATAGCGTTCTTGAGCATGACATACTGCTGGAAGAGGTGGTTAACGGGAACTTCACCCTTGGTGTAGTCGTGCATCGGGCTCTTGAGGAAGAAGCTGAGGAAGCGCTGGATGCCATGACGACCGGCGCGGGCAGCGAGGTCGCTGAGAAGCACGAGGTCAAGGCAGAGAGGAGCTGCGAGGATTGAGTCGCGGCAGAGGAAGTTAATCTTAATCTGCATGGGATAGCCCATCCAGCCGAAGATATCGATGTTGTCCCATCCCTCCTTGCTGTCGTTGCGCGGGGGATAGTAGTTGATACGTACCTTGTGGTAGTAACCCTGGTGACCGCCAGGTTCAGCACCGCCGCAGTTTGCACCGTAGAGGTCGGGCTGATCCTCAGGTACGAGGATTGACTCAAGTGTAGAGAGCTTGGAAACCTCCTTGGTACGGAAGTTTGCGGGCTCATCAAGCACGAGACCGTCACGGTTACCGAGGATGTTAGTCGAGAACCAGCCGTTAAGACCGAGGCAACGGGTGCCGATGATGGGTGCGAAACCAGACTTAACGAGAGTCTGACCGGTCTTGAAGTCCTTACCTGAGATAGGCATGCAGGTCTTCTCGCTGAGCTCCCACATTGCGGGGATGTCAACAGTGGTATTGGGAGCACCCATGATGAAGGGAGCACCTTCGCAGAGTGCAGCGTAAGCGTAGCACATTGAAGGAGCGATATTAACCTTGTCGTCAGCCTTCATGGCAGCCTCAAGAGCGGCGAGAGTGCCGTGAACTTCCTCGTTGATGGGAACGTATACTTCAGTAGAAGCAGCCCAGAGGACAACTACACGCTCAACACCTTTTTCTTTCTTGAAATTGCGGATATCTTCACGGAGCTGCTCAACCATTTCCCAGCGAGTCTTGCCTTCCATGACATTGTCGCCGTCGAGACGCTTTGCATAGTCCTTGTCGAAAGCGGCCTTCATGGGGACAATCTTCTCAAGCTCATCCTTTACGGGAGTGATATCTTTTTCCTGGAGCACTTCTGCGTATACAGCGCTCTCATAAGCGTTAGCAGGATAAACGTCCCAAGCACCGAACACAATGTCGTTCAGATCAGCCATGGGGACGATGTCCTTGTAATGAAGATATTTTTTGTCAGCACCTTCACCAACACGGATTTTGTCATATTGGGTCATTGAACCGACGGGTTTTGCAAGACCTTTGCGAGCCATCAGGACACCTGTCATAAAAGTAGAGGTGACTGCGCCGAGACCAACTACGAGCACGCCGAGCTTACCAGTGGCGGGTTTTACAGTAGGATTACTCATGATTTCGTTACTAATACTAAGTAGTTATTAAGGTTGATATTATATGCAATGAAGGCTCTTTCAAGACACACTATTCTGAAAGAGCCTCCAAAAGTACTGCATTTTTTTCAATTGTGAAATTTTTATTATTTAAAAATTCCCTTATTATTGCTAATTTTTGTTACAAATAGGCTATATTAATTAATTGTAGTTAAATAGTCCTTATTTATCGATTAACTTTGTTAACAAACGCAAATACAGTACGCATCTACAGGTCCGGACTACGTGTATTATTCCACCGTCCATGTTTCTCCTGCGAGAGCCATGTCACGAAGCGAACCGAAATTCTTGCGTCTGCGCACCTCAGCTACCTGCGCCTCGATTTCCTCGTTATAGACCGGCGACGCCACGTCACGAATCACGCCGAGTGCGAGCGGAAGGTCATGACCGTCCATCATGGCAAGCTGCTGGTGAAGGAAATTGCTCTGGGTGTGGGCATCATGCACAAGTACATCGTCCATTGTATAACCATTCTCTCCCACCTTGACAGCCTTGAGGAGGAAGCCATCCTGCACAAGTCCCATTTCCTTATCCTTGCCGAACAGCATTTTCTCGCCATGGATAAGATGGATGGTGCGCTCGGCACGGTGCTCTCTGTCAGTAATGAAGTTGTGAATACCGTTATTGAATATCACACAGTTCTGGAGCACCTCTACCACCGATGTACCCTTATGGCGTGCTGCCGCCACAAGAACTTCCTGTGAAATCTGGAGTTCGACATCAATGCTGCGGGCAAAGAAGTTGCCGCGCGCGCCGAACACAAGCTCAGCCGGGATGAACGGATCCTCAGTGGTACCGTAAGGTGATGATTTCGATACAAACCCACGGTCACTGGTAGGCGAATATTGCCCCTTGGTGAGACCGTAAATCTTGTTGTTGAACAGAATCATGTTGATGTCCACATTGCGGCGCACAGCATGAATAAAGTGATTGCCACCTATGGCGAGACCGTCGCCGTCGCCTGAAATCTGCCATACAGTCATGTCAGGGCGCGCCACCTTGAAGCCGGTAGCGATAGCCGCCGCACGTCCGTGGATGGTGTGGAATCCGTAGGTGTTCATATAATAAGGTAGACGGGAGCTACAGCCGATACCGGAAATCACAGCGGTCATGTGAGGGGGAACACCCACTGTCGCCATGGCCTTGTGGAGTGAATTGAGGATTGCGTGGTCTCCGCAGCCGGGGCACCAGCGTACTGACTGGCTGCTCTTATAATTAGCGGGAGTATACTGAGTCTGTTCCATGATTATTTGTCCTCCATAATTTTGGTTACACCTTCAACCACCTCGCTCACGAGGAACGGCTGACCCTGAATCTTGTTGATGCGGGAGATTTTCACATCGGGATATTTGGACTGGAGATAGTCGGCAAACATACCTGTGTTAAGCTCCGCCACTATCACACGCTTGTACCCGGCGAGCACTTCAGCTGTGTTGGCAGGGAGTGGATTGATGTAATTGAAGTGAGCGAACGCCACAGGCTTTCCGGCGGAATTAAGCTCGGTGGCGGCTGTGCGCAGATGTCCGTATGTGCCACCCCAGCCTATAAGCAGGGTATCCGCCCCGTTGGGGTCGAGCACTTCGAGAGCAGGGATGTCGTCGGCAATACGGGCAATCTTCTCACGACGCACCATCACCATCTTCTCATGGTTGACGGGGTCGGTAGATATGGCTCCTGTATTATAGTCCTTCTCCAGACCGCCTATGCGGTGAGCCGCACCTTCGGTACCAGGAATAGCCCAGCAACGCACCTTATTCTCCTCATTACGGGAGTAAGGCTGCCAGCCCTCCACGGCATCAGGAGAGAGCAAGGGGGGATGTATCTCGGGAAGTTCTCCTGACTCCGGAATACGCCATGCGCTCGAACCGTTGCCGATGAAAGCGTCAGTGAGAAGAATCACAGGAGTCATGTGCTCAAGAGCTATACGGGAAGCCTCAAAAGCCATGGTAAAACAATCGGTAGGAGTAGAAGCCGCCACTACTGCGATTGGCGACTCGCCATTGCGACCGTAAAGAGCCTGCATAAGGTCAGTCTGCTCGGTTTTGGTCGGAAGACCTGTGGAGGGACCGCCACGCTGCACGTCTACTATCACAAGCGGGAGTTCGGCAATAACAGCGAGACCTATGCCTTCACTCTTGAGGGCGAGACCGGGACCGGAAGTTGATGTCACCGCAAGGTCACCGGCAAACGAAGCACCGATAGCCGAGCACACGCCGGCAATCTCATCCTCCATCTGCACCGCTTTTACCCCGAGGTCCTTGCGCTTGGCAAGCTCCTGAAGGATATCTGTGGCTGGGGTGATGGGATAGCTGCCGAGGAAAAGCGGGCGACCGCTCTTTTCGGATGCGGCGATGAAGCCCCATGCTGTAGCCGTATTGCCGTTTATGTCTGTGTAGACTCCCGGCACCGCAGCTTCAGTCTCTATGCGGTAAGTGCTTACTGATGCATGTATGTTATTGCCATAGTTATAACCAGCCTCTATCACCTTGGCATTAGCCTCGTAAATAGCAGGTTTCTTGGCGAATTTACCTTTGAGCATACGCAGAGCGCCTTCGAGCGGACGATCAAACAGCCAGCACACCAGACCAAGGGCAAAGATGTTGCGGCATTTGAGCACGCTCTTGTTGTCAAGCCCTGAATCGGCAAGAGCCGCCTTGGTCATTGAGGTGACAGGCACTTCCACAACCTGGGCGTTGATGTTCAGTTCTTTGAAAGGGTCGTCAGTCTCAAACAGAGCCTTTTTCAAGTCCGCCTCCTTGAAGGAGTCGATATCGACGATTGCCACACCGCCGGGCTTGAGGAACTTGACGTTCTGTTTTAGCGCTGCGGGATTCATGGCAATGAGCACGTCACAAAGGTCGCCGGGAGTGTGGACATCTACACCGACACTCACCTGGAAACCTGACACGCCGCTGAGAGAACCCTGCGGAGCGCGTACTTCGGCGGGATAGTCAGGGAAAGTTGACACCTTGTTACCCAGACCTGCCGACACATTGGTGAAAATGTTACCCGCGAGCTGCATGCCGTCACCGGAGTCACCGGAGAAACGCACCACAACCTTGTCGAGGGTTTTGACATTGGTTTTGTCTAACATAATCTTTTGATTGTTTGTACTATATTGAATTAAGGTTAACCTTTTGGGTTGGCTACTTCATTAATTCACTAACATTAATACTATAAAAATTTTCTTATTCCTACTACTTTATGATTTATGTGTTGAAACGCAGCGGAAGAGCTTTGGCAGGGAGAAATTCTCCGTCAACGTAAGCAAATTCGCCGTTTAGAATCACCATATCCACCCTGTCGGTCAGCACTCTGCCGGCAAGCGGAGTCCAGCCACACCGGCTCACCACATCACCGTCGCTGATTTTATGCATGGATGACGCACAGTCCTCACCGTCACCCACCACCACGATATCAGCATAGTAACCGGGGCGGAGATAACCGCGGCGGTCAATTCCGAATATTCGTGCCGGAGCATGGCACATAAGTTCCACAACGTCGGCAGGGGTCATATTGTCACATTCCGGTTCGTGACGCATCACATCCATGATAGCCGGGAGCGAGAACTGCACCATAGGCATTCCCGACGTAGCGGTAAGGGCATTCCCGACCTTCTGCCCGGGAAGATGCGGGGCATGGTCAGTGGCTATGGAATCAATCACTCCGTGGTGAAGCTCACGCAGGAGAGCTATGCGGTCAGATGGTTCCTTAATTGCCGGATTGCACTTTATGCGGGCTCCGGCGAGAAGGAAGTCATTACGGTCAAACAGCAGATACTGCGGACAGGTTTCGGCGGTGACCTTCACACCCGCAGCCTTTGCAGCTTTGATGTGCTGAAGCTCGTCAGCCGTGGAAATATGGCATACGTGGAGACGGGCGCCATGACGGGCGGCAAGGCTGATGGCATGATCCGTAGCAGCGACACATGCCTCCCGTGGACGAACATCCGAATGGCATTCCACAGGTATGTCACCATTGTATTCACGTGTGAGACGCTCCTTGGCGGCATTGATTATCGCCTCGTCCTCTGCATGCACTGCTATGACGGCAGGCACACGTGCAAACACGTCGTCAAGAGTTCCGGCATTGTCAACAAGCATGTTGCCCGTAGAGGAACCCATGAACAGTTTGACTCCCGCCACACGTGTATAGTCTGCGGCAAGAAGCTCATCCAAATTATCGTTAGTCGCTCCGATGAAAAAGCCATAGTTGGCACTTGACACCTCGGCGGCACGCCTGAGTTTACCCTCGACGGCACTCATTGAAACAGTGGCAGGGCGGGTATTAGGCATATCTACATAAGAGGTCACGCCTCCCGCTATAGCAGCGCGCGATTCGGTGGATATATCACCCTTTTCAGTCATACCGGGGTCACGGAAATGCACATGCGTGTCTATAACACCGGGCATAACCATACGCCCCTTGCAGTCAATCACCTGTGTACACCCGGCTGCCATGGAAGTCAGTTCTGGACTGTTTCCGACCGATGTTTCGGCACACGGACCTACCGCCGCTATGAAATCGCCGTCAATAAGGATATAGCCTCTGAAGCTCTCACCCTCGTTAACAATATTGGCATTGTAAAGAAGAACACGTCCCATAGACTCAATCCACTTCCGGGTATTTGGTAAAGAAGCTTGACCATTTGAGACGCATCACGCCAAAGAAACCTTCGCTGAATATGCCTGAACTCATCTTTGAGGTACCGAGCATACGGTTGACGAAGATAATGGGCACTTCCTCTATCTTGAATCCGCACTTATAGGCGAGAAATTTCATCTCTATCTGGAACGCATAACCCTTGAACCGAATCTCGTCAAGCGGAAGTGTCTCAAGCACCCTGCGGCGATAACACACGAATCCGGCGGTGGCATCATGGATAGGCATACCTGTCACTATGCGCACATATCGTGACGCATAGTATGACATGAGCACTCTGCCCATAGGCCAATTGACCACATTGACACCTGTGACATAGCGGGAGCCTATAGCGACATCCGCACCATTCTTGGCGCATGCGTCGTGAAGCTTAAGGAGATCGGCGGGATTATGAGAAAAGTCTGCGTCCATCTCGAAGACATATTCGTAGCCGTTGGCAAGAGCCCATTTGAATCCGGCGATGTAAGCCGTGCCGAGACCGAGCTTACCTGCGCGTTCCACAAGATGCAGGCGATCTTTATACTTGGTTTGCAGCTCCTTGACAATCGCAGCCGTGCCGTCAGGCGAATTGTCATCAATGATAAGAATGTCGAATTCTCGGGGCAGTGCAAAGACTGCCTCGATGATGGCGGCTACATTTTCCTTCTCATTATAGGTCGGAATAATCACCACCCTATCAACGTGTTTCGCTTGATGGGACATTTCCATTAGTCCATTTAAGGGATTATTTTTGCAAAATTACACAATTAACCCAATCTTAAACGAATTTTTTCAAAAAAATTTATCGTGGCAGTTATTTAGATGTGGCACATATCTCAATTAATAATTTGTTAACAACCGCCAATTTACAACATACCCATTCCACATATTAATCCGACAAGTACCACCGGTAACCACATTACCACCTGTGATATCAACAGAAACAAGAATATCTTCCATAGAGTTTTCAGACGCGTAGGCTGCGGGAACGCTTTATCAAGCGCAATACCACCCATCACAAGCTCAAGCAAAATTCCCAAAGCTATGTAAACGTCATTGGATGCAAAAGACACCGGTAGAAGCACAATCTCCGAAAGGATTACAAAGTCAGCCATATAAATCATAGCCACAGTATACTCCGCAAGGTTGAAGCGACGAGCCCCCGACTTGCGGTAGACCATCATAATGGCAATCATGTAAGGGATAAACATTGTCAACCCCTGAAATACAGGAGAGACAGTATAGAAATGCAGTATGGTGTTTATTATTCGTTCACCCATCATATCGCCAGGCAATATGGCAGATTCGGCATTCAAATAAATCACATTGTGTAGCCCCAGCATTTTAGGAATTAAAGTTCCGAAAAGACAGAGCACAATCAACATGGGAACCGGTGCGGTATAAATCACACGCTTACCATGAATATAATTGCGTATAACCGTCCATGGCTCATAAAGCAGATGGTAAGCGGTATAACCGAATCCACGGTTGACACGCAAAAGGCTCAAAGCGGCATTGGTGAAAAAATCACGGGAAGCAAGACGTCGCGTTGAGATGTGTTGACCACAATTGTGGCAATACGATCCCTTATATTCAGTATCGCAATTAAGACATCTTTTAACTCCTCCTCTGAGAGTCGATTCATTTTCCATTCAAGTCTGTTTATTAAATTCAAACCTGCATCGCGACATTTAAAATCGGCATAGCATCATCAAGACGGTATCAATCATAAACCAAAACCATCTTGTATCTGCAAAGATACGACTTTACAGCCAAAAACTGAAAGGAATTACATACATATTTAGGCTACACGAGCCGCCTACTGAGTTTGCGCCTAAACAACATTTTCTTCTTGTGGAGAGCGAACAAGGATATCTGCGCATAAGGAAGTCTAAAATCAAGAGCCTTCCATAATAAATAATCGCCTGCCACATTGATGCGGCAGGCGATTGACGTCTCGTGAATTTCAGATATTAGAGAGGTAATAAGTTCTCTAACATCCCTCCGTGAGGAGTATTAGTCCAGTTTGTCAGCGAGATTTGAGGCAGCGTCGGCTATTGAATTAAGTGCACTTGCTGCCCCTGATTTTATCTTTTCTACTATTGGAGTAGCCTTCTCCTTCAAATCCTCCACAGTGTCGGATACGGATTCCTTTGCATCAGCAATCTTGTCGTTCATAGTTTGCTTTGCATCGGCGATCTTGTCAGCCACTGCCTGTTTTGAGTCAGCCATTTTCTGCGACAATGAAGCCTGGGCTTCTGCTCCGGCAGTTTCAATCTCCTCTTTGTCAGCCTTAAATTGTTCCTTTGCAGCCACTTCAGCCGCCTGGGCACTGACTTTTGCAGCCTGAGCGGATAGTTTTTCCGCATTGTCAGCTATGTTCTGTGCGTTCGAGTTCATAATCGTAGTCTTTAAGTGAGTTACTACTATTAAACGCCACTGTCCGACCATGGGTTGTGAATCAAACATTTAAGGTATCTTAAAAAAAGTTTCAGCCCGATAGTCACTCATTCGGAATGCGTACGGAGGTTACTACACCGTCGGCAAGAGTGGTCTCAATCACCGCATCTGAAGGGAGACCGGCGAGCGATGTGATAGCCTTACCGCCAAAACGAGTTATCGAATACCCTCGGATCAGGGTCGCCTGAGGCGAAAGCACCTTCAGAAGCTCCTCGACAGAGTCAAGCCGTGTGCGGCGACGCTCAAAAATAGTATCAACGCACCCTCCAATACGGTCAGCCACTCGGTCAAGACGCGCCATCTCGGGCTGTATGCGGCGTGTGGTACCATCGGCAAGCATAAGCATATTACGGTCCAGTCGCTTATGCGCATTGTCGAGCGCCTTTCCGGGAATAAGAGGAAGAGAGGCGGCAATATACGCCAACTGTTCCCGACAGCCGGACAAAAGAGCCGAAGCGGTCTGATGTATCGCCGCAGCAAGAGAATCAACCCGTTCAATCGCCTCGGCACCACGACCGATAAGCCACTCGGCAGCGGCGGTCGGAGTCTTCACACGCATATTCGCCACATAGTCAAGCACGGTGACATCCCGTTCGTGCCCTATGCCTATGATGACGGGAAGCGGAAACTGCGCTATGTTAGCCGCAAGGTCATAATTCTCGAACGATGCGAGGTCACTTGTGGCACCGCCCCCTCGTATTATCACCACGCAGTCCCAGTTATCCTCCTCCGCAGCAATAGCCTCAAGAGCCGAAATGACGGCGGCAGGAGCCTGCGCCCCCTGCATGAGCGCAGGGAAAAGACGGGTGGTGAAGCGCAAACGGTAATCGTTGGTATAAAGCTGGTGGATGAAATCGCCGTAACCGGCAGCTCCGGGAGCCGAGATGACAGCAATGCGGTTAGGCACCTCGCACCAGTCAAGCGAACGGTTCAGGTCTATAACCCCTTCACGTTTGAGACGGGCGAGAATCTCCATCCGGATGCGCACCAGGTCACCCATAGTATACACCGGGTCTATATCGGTGATATTTAGCGACAGTCCGTATGACGGATGATAGTTTACAGACACTTGCACGAGCACTTTCATTCCGCTGTCGAGCCTCTGCCCTGTGGCTGTGAAGAAATCGGCATCTATCCGAGCGAACACGGAGCGCCATATTGTTGCCCTGGCACGGGCGACAGGCTCACCTGTAAGCGGATTCTTCTGAATCAGTTCCAGATAACAATGCCCGGCGCGCCGCAGGTCGGATGTCTCTGCCGTGACCCACACATTGCGCAGCGAGGGAGCGGAATTGACCAGCGACAAAATCCTGCCTGTAAGTTCCTCAAGTGTTATATGCTCTGAAGTCATTGGGATATACTGAATAGGTTTTGTTCCGCAAAAGTACTGAAAATTCTTCACACCGGTAACCTAAGCCCCTTAATCCGCCCGGGAATACTAAGTACTTGATCGTATCTTATGAAGCTATACATCCCATATATCTGGTAGGTATTTCAGCAGAATTGGTTAAACCATGTCGGAAAGAATGTGTTAAATTTGTACCGGAAAAATATAATCTCGAATATACATAAATCATGGAAATCAATCTAAACACAATTAACAGCCCCGCTGACATCAAAGGCTTTGACACAACGCAGCTTAAGGAGCTGAGCGAGGAACTGCGCGCCGCTCTGTTGAAGAAACTAAGCTCTCACGGAGGACATGTTGCCCCAAATCTCGGAGTAGTGGAGGCAACGGTCGCCCTTCACTATGTGTTTGACGCCCCGGCTGACAAACTGATTTTTGACGTTTCACACCAGAGTTATGTACATAAAATGCTGACCGGACGAATC
The DNA here is from genome assembly GCA_958352885.1 of uncultured Duncaniella sp. Taxonomy (GTDB): domain Bacteria; phylum Bacteroidota; class Bacteroidia; order Bacteroidales; family Muribaculaceae; genus Duncaniella. The sequence continues at coordinate 154,918 of CATWQI010000006.1, read as the reverse complement.
GAAGCGTTTCTCGACCCGGCAAAATACGATGAAGTGACCGGCTATACCGACCCGAGGGAGAGCGACTACGATTTGTTTGAAGTGGGACACACCTCGACATCCATCTCACTTGCAAGCGGTCTCGCCAAGGCTCGTGACCTTCAGGGCGGCAATGAGAATGTCGTGGCATTCATCGGTGACGCATCACTCGGAGGCGGCGAGGCTCTCGAAGCGCTCAACTATGCGCCGGAGCTTGGCTCCAACTTCATCGTGGTGCTCAATGACAATCAGATGTCAATAGCCGAGAACCATGGCGAGCTTTTCAATCACTTGAAAGCCCTGAGGGATTCAAACGGGACTGCCGAGAACAACATATTCAAAGCTCTCGGCTACCAATACATATATGTGCGGGAGGGCAATGACCTCAATGCGCTCATACATGCTTTCAAAGCCGCAAAGGATGCGGACCATGCAGTGCTCGTACACCTCAATACAATGAAGGGGATGGGACTGCCTTGTGCTGAAAAGGACAAAGAAACCTTCCATTACCATGCGCCGTTTGACCTCAAGACAGGCGCACCGCTCTACATGGATGAAAGCGAGGACTATTCCGACATATTCACCCGCCATATGCTCATACGCATGCGTGACGACAAGAAAGTGGTGACAATGACTGCCGGCACTCCGGGTGCCTTCGGATTCACACCTGAAAGGCGAAAGGCAGCAGGGAAACAGTTTATCGATGTGGGTATCTGCGAACAGGACTGCACCGCAATGGCAGCAGGACTCGCCAAAGGGGGATGCCGCCCCGTAATGGGTGTGATGGCCACATTCATACAGAGAGCTTACGACCAGTTGTCGCATGACGTTGCGCTCAACAATCTCCCTGCTCTGTTCGTGGATTTCTGCGGAGGCGCAATGGGAGGGCTCACCGACATGACGCATCTCGGATTCTTTGACATCGCAATGATTTCCAACATCCCGAACATCCTCTTCCTTGCCCCCGCCACCGTCGAGGAATACATCTCGATGGTCGACTGGGCTATTGACGAGGCACAGCAACCGGTATTTGTGAGAACTCCAGCCGGCGAGGTCATACATACCGACCGCCCGGTGGATATGTACTTCACAAAGTACGATGTCATCACCTCCGGTTCGGATATCGCCATCATTGCCGCCGGACATATGCTACAGACGGCGGTCAAAGCGGCAGAACTGCTTCGAGCCAAGGGGTTTGAGCCGACAGTAATAAATCCGAGGGTACTCTCATCAATTGACACAGAATGCCTTGACAATCTTAAAGATTACAAGATAGTCATCACTATGGAGGACGGCATCACCGACGGCGGTTTCGGACAGAAAGTCGCCGCCTACCTCGGCAACTCACCCGTCAAAGTAAGAGTACTCGGACTCCGGAAAGAGTTCCTTGACCGCTTCGACGTGAAGGATGTTCTCAAATCCAACTTCATGACCGCTCCACAAGTAGCGGAGATAGCATCTGAAGCCCTCGGCAAATAGACCGTCCGGCACTACATTCACAAATCCGCCCGTAAACAGAAAAGGAGTTTGCGGGCGGATATTTTTTTACGTCACCTTTTTTATATAACTTTGTCATTGCAAATTCTATGGTATTATTTGCAGAGAAAAAAAAATACAATCATCACGAATCCATGAAGACAATAACCCGACATCTTTCCGCGCTCATGATGGCAGCGGTGTGTGGTTCAGGCTTAACGTCAGCGCAGACCACCAATGAAATGACAATCCAGACAAACAAGATAGGTGCTGAGATCCAGCCTACCATGTATGGTCTATTCTTTGAGGATATCAATTACGGAGCAGACGGAGGTCTGTATGCTGAAATGATTAAGAACCGCTCGTTTGAGTTCCCGCAGAATTTCATGGGGTGGAACACATTCGGCAACGTCACCCTCAAGGATGACGGACCGTTTGAAAAGAATCCCCACTACGTACGCCTCTCAAATCCCGGACACCGCCACAAGCGCACAGGTCTTGACAACGAGGGCTTCTTCGGAGTGGCTTTCAGAAAAGGTGAAGAATACCGTTTCTCAGTGTGGGCACGCTGCGCCAAAGACGCTCCGAGCAAAATCCGCGTGGAACTTATTGACCCCAAATCAATGGGCGAGACCCAGGTATTGGCAAAGCAGAACATCGAAGTATCCTCTCCGGAATGGCAGAAATATACCGTAATCCTCACTCCCTCCGAAACTGAGACCAAAGGACGTCTGCGTATTTTCCTTGACTCAGACAACAGTGTTGACCTGGAGCATGTATCGCTTTTCCCTGTGGAAACATGGCAGGGGCATGAGAACGGACTCCGCAAGGACATAGCCCAGAAACTCGCCGATATAAAGCCGGGACTGCTCCGCTTTCCGGGCGGATGCATAGTGGAGGGAACAGACCTCGCCACCCGCTACCAGTGGAAAAACAGCGTCGGTCCAGTTGAGAACAGACCACTCAACGAAAACCGTTGGGAGTACACCTTCCCGCACCGTTTCTTCCCTGATTATTTCCAGAGCTACGGTCTCGGATTCTTTGAATTCTTCCAGCTTTCGGAAGAAATCGGCGCAGAGCCGCTGCCGGTTCTCAATGTCGGGCTGTCATGCCAGTACCAGAACAAGGGGCCCAAGGCTCATGTACCCCTCGACGAACTCGACCCGTATATCCAGGACGCACTTGACCTCATAGAGTTTGCCAACGGCGACACAACAACCACCTGGGGAAAACTCCGTGCGCAGATGGGCCACCCCGCCCCGTTCGGCATGAAGTTCATCGGGATAGGCAACGAACAGTGGGACTCAATCTACCCCGAACACCTGAAACCGTTCATCACAGCCATCCGCGCCAAATATCCTGACATCAAGATAGTAGGCTCATCAGGTCCCAACTCTGAAGGCAAGGACTTTGACTACCTGTGGCCCGAAATGCGCAAGCTCAAAGCCGACCTTGTGGACGAGCATTTCTACCGTCCGGAATCATGGTTCCTGTCACAGGGCGCACGTTACGACAACTATGACCGCAAGGGCCCCAAGGTATTTGCAGGCGAGTATGCCTGCCACGGCAAAGGGAAGAAGTGGAACCACTTCAACGCCGCACTGCTCGAAGCCGCATTCATGACCGGACTCGAACGCAATGCCGACGTGGTACACATGGCAACCTACGCACCCCTTCTCGCCCACGTGGAAGGATGGCAGTGGCGTCCCGACATGATATGGTTTGACAACCTACGGTCAGTTCCCACCTCAAGCTACTATGTACAGCAACTCTATGCCACCAACAAGGGAACAAACGTGCTCCCGCTGACCATGGACAAAAAACCTGTCACAGGAGCCGAAGGGCAAAACGGACTTTTCGCAAGCGCCGTTTATGACAAAAACACCGGGGAATATATTGTCAAGGTAGCAAACACAGGAATCGAACCCCAGCCCGTCAACCTGAACTTCGCAGGAATGAAGAAGGGTTCCTCTCTGACCTCATGCCGTGTCATCACTCTTGACGCACCTGACCCCGAATCGGAGAACACACTCGAGAACCCGTCCACCGTGACGCCAAAAGAGAGCTCACTCCCTATTTCCGGGCAGACACTCACAACCACCATATCCCCGCTCACATTCGCAATCTACATAGTGAAGTAAGAATCCCCCCGGAAACATCAAAGCAGAAACGGAAACCGGTTGACCGCAACCTCTTTTCCGGAAAATAATCAGTCACGAAGCCGATGAAAATCGGCTTCGTGATGTTTTTAAGCCATTATTTTTATCGTTTGATAGATTTTAATTACCTTTGTGATTGGAAAATTATATACTGAACCAAACTCAGCCACAAAATAATGAATCTTAAACGGTTAATCTTCGGACTTTTGCTCACACTCGCTGTAAGCGCAGGCGCTAAAGCCGACACTTATTTCCAGTATCCCCTCATACCTGACTCCATCCAGAATTTCCAAAGCCGATGCGACTACATGGCACGGCACTTCTGGGACTTCTGTGACCTCACACGTGCCTTCTCCGCCAAGCAGAAAATGGCAAACGAGTTCACCGTGTACCTTAACATACTCCGCAACTCCTCTGTGGACTCAGCGGTGGCATCGGTCAACCGTCTCGCAAAAAAACTTGACAAGCAGCCAAACGACCTGCTGTTTCTCGCACAGTGCGCCGAAGGTCAGATTTACAGCGACACGGCAGAGGTATGGATTGACGGGTTATATCTGCCTATCGCCGAGGCAGTGGTCAACAACAAACGTATCGACAAGGCCCACAAGTCACGCTTCGCACATCAGGCAACTACCCTCCGCAACACAATGATAGGCAACCCCGCCGCCCCGCTGCCTTACACCACCCGCGAAGGAGCCCCCGGCAACCTTGAGAACGACAAAGCCGAAATCCTGCTGGTGTTCTTCAATGACCCCGACTGCTCGGACTGCAATATGGCAAAGATTCGCCTGGACGCGGACATATCGGCCACCGAGCTCATCAACGAAGGGAAACTCAAGGTTGTTTCCATCTCTCTTACCGACCCCAACGCCGAGTGGAAAGAACTGGTGAAGAACTATCCCGAAAAATGGGTAGTGGCAGCCAACCCCGATGCCGACCTTGCCTACGACCTCCGCTCAGGAACTCCTGATTTCTACATAATAGACCGCAATCACAAGATTCGATACAAGCATCTCAACATTGACCAGGTGCTTGACGTGATGCGACAGGTAAAGAAAAGATAACATAGACCTCTCCACCGATCCACCCTTAAAAACCTCCAAGGCTTATGTGTTGGTACAACTCAGCCCCCGTAAACTGGTTCATAAAACTATCGGGTTACACTTACAGCAATCTTGCCAGGCTCTTTATGCGCCTTTTTGTCGGCATAATGCTGCTTCAGTTCGGCATCAGGCATCTGGTAAACTACAGCCGGATGTGCGAGACATTCCCCACCGTGCTAAACATGTCACCTGAATGCTCGCTGATTATCATGATTGTCATCGAGCTTGTATGCTCACTCTGCATAATGGTGGGATTTCTGACACGCCTCAACACGGTTCCGCCCATCTGTGCGATGATAGGAGCGGAATATTACATACTCCACGACATGGTACCCAATCTGCCCGTATACGGTCTTGACAGCACTGACCCGGGCTATCTTCCCATCATGTTCATAGGGATATACATATATCTCCTCATAGCCGGTCCCGGAAAAATATCGCTCGACTATTTCACCTCGCTGTACATCATACAGCAGAAAGGCAAGTACGAGGAAGAAGAACTGGAGGAAGTATGAGAATCGCAGTGCTTATATCCGGAGGTGTGGACAGCGCAGTGGCTGTACACCGGCTGTTGGAACAGGGGCACGACCTGCACTTGTTCTACATACGTATCGGACTTGACACCGGCGAAGGCGATTGTTCCGCGGAGGAGGACATAGAGATGTGTACCTTCATAGCCAAGCGTTACAATCTCCCGTTTGACGTGGTGTCATTGCATGAGGAATACTGGGAGAACGTAATGGAATATGCGCTCCGCACAGTACGGCAAGGGCTCACCCCCAATCCCGACATCATGTGCAACAAGATGATTAAGTTCGGATTCTTCGAGGAGCGCTGGGGCAAGGAGTTCGACCGAACTGCCACAGGGCACTACGCCACGACCCGGGAAATTGACGGAATGGTATATCTCGGCACCGCCGCCGACAAGGTTAAGGACCAGACCGACTTCCTCTGCCGCATCTCCTATCCGCAGTTGAGCCACCTGATATTCCCCATAGGTGAGCTTCCAAAGGCACGTGTGCGCGAGATAGCAATCGAGACCAATATGCCAAACGCTTACCGCCGCGACAGCCAGGGGATATGCTTCCTCGGAAAAATCAATTACAACGACTTCATACGCCGCCATCTCGGCGAAAAGCCCGGTCCGATAATCGAACTGGAAACCGGACGCAAGCTCGGCGAACACCGCGGCTTCTGGTTCCACACCATAGGGCAGCGCAAAGGCCTCGGATTAAGCGGAGGACCATGGTATGTGGTGAAGAAGAATGTGCACGACAATGTGGTGTACGTATCACAGGGCTACGACACAGAAAAGCAATACGGTACCACCCTCCACCTCGACGAAATGCACTGGATTACACGTGACCCATGGGCTGACAGTTGCGACAATGTCCGAATAACATTCAAAAACCGGCACACCCCGGACTTCATCCCCGCCGCCCTCACACGCATAGGCGACGGCGAATACATCATAGAGTCCGAACGTCCGGTGCAGGGTATCGCGCCGGGACAATTCGGGGTAATATACGACCGCGACTCGGAGCTATGCTACGGAAGCGGAATAATTACAGGCAGAAACGTAATGTTATAGCAAAGAGAGCAGTGATGGAAACTCGTGTAAAACTCAAAGTCCTGGGGATATCATACAGCCAGATTCAGACGGGAGCCTACGCTCTCATCCTCGCACAGGTAAACGGACCTTTCCGCATACCCGTAGTGATTGGAGCAGCCGAAGCTCAGTCCATAGCACTTAAAATGGAGGGAGTGACACCGCCACGTCCCATGACGCACGACCTTTTTGTCAGTTTTGCCCATGCATTCGGAGTGACTCTCCGCGAGGTCTTCATTTATAAATTCGAGGACGGAATCTTCTCCTCGGAGCTTACTTTCAGTGACGGAGAGCGCACCGTCACAATTGACTCCCGCACAAGCGATGCCATAGCGATAGCCATGCGCACCAACACTCCCATATATACAACACCGGAAATTCTCACCGAGACCGGATTCGAGATGGAGGCCCAGGATGATTCAGCCGATGACTCCGAAAACGCCCCCTCAGCCGAAATTGAAGAGGAGGAAACAACCGGTCACACTCCCAAACTCGAAAATTATGCCATCGAGGAGCTTGAAAGGACTCTTGCCCGCCTGATAGAACGGGAGGAATACGAGGAAGCTGCCAGAGTGGCGGAAATACTGAAAAAGAAACGAAATTCCTTATAAATCTAACCACAAAAAACTACCGTCATGTTGAAGATCAAGCCAATCCAAGTGCGCCTTGCCGCTCTCAACTTCCTGGAATTCGCAGTCTGGGGAGCCTACCTCATATCACTCGGCAATTTCCTTGTCACAGTCGGATTGGGAAAACAGATAGGCTGGTTCTACGCCGTCCAGGGCATAGTATCGCTCTTCATGCCTGCCATAGTAGGCATTGTGGCGGACCGCTGGCTGCAGGCTCAGAAGATGCTTAGTCTGTGCCATCTCCTTGCCGGATTTTTCATGGCGGCGGCAGGTATATACTGCCTTTCCACACCGCAGATAGAATTTGCCCCGCTCTTTGCCCTCTATACCGCATCAGTGGCATTTTTCATGCCCACAATCGGGCTTGCCAACTCTGTGGCATTCAACGCACTCAACCGAGCCGGGATGGATACCATCAAGTTCTTTCCTCCAATCCGTGTGTTCGGCACAGTCGGCTTCATCTGCTCTATGCTTTTTGTGAATTTCACCCAGTTCCAGGGCAACGCATTCCAGCTCATCACCTCAGCGGTACTCAGTTTCGTCCTTGCCGCTTATGCTCTCACCATGCCAAAGTGCCCCACCAACGCCGCCGGCTCCGGCTCATTGTCCGATGTCCTCGGACTCCGTGCCTTCAGGCTTTTCAAGGTAAAGAGGATGGCAGTGTTCTTCATATTCAGCATGCTCCTCGGCGTGTCACTCCAGATTACCAACAGTTACGGCAACACATTCATAACGTCCTTCTCTGCAATGACCGAATTTGCCGATACATGGGGCGCACATAACGCCAATGCCCTCATATCACTCTCGCAGATGAGTGAGACACTCTGCATACTCCTCATACCATTCTGCCTCAAGCGGTTCGGCATAAAAGGGGTGATGCTGATGTCAATGTTTGCATGGGTGATGCGCTTTTGGTTCTTCGGACTGGGCGACACCGGCAGCGGTCTCTGGCTCCTCGTACTCTCATGCATAGTCTACGGAGTGGCATTCGACTTCTTCAATGTCTCGGGAGGTCTATACGTCGACCAGGAGACTACCAAGGATATCAGAAGCAGCGCCCAGGGACTCTTCATGATAATGACCAACGGCGTTGGCGCCACCGTAGGCACACTCGCAGCCCAGGCGATAGTCAACCACTTCGTATTCTCCCAGACCACCCCCGAAGGACAGCATGACGGCTGGGTGACCTCATGGTACATCTTTGCGGCATATGCCATGGTAGTCGCTCTGCTCTTTATGCTCATATTCAAGGATACTAAAAAGCAGACTGAAACTGAGGAAAAAAACGCAATTGACTGCATGAACTCCGAAGCTGCCGGAATGATAAACGAATAATATGGTAAATAAATGATACAGTTCTATTCTCCAGACATTGCCGACCTGCGGATGTTGCCTGAAAGCGACTCCCGCCACGCCGTGCGTGTGCTGCGCATGAAGGAGGGTGACGAGCTTCAGGTCATAGACGGACGTGGATCCGTATACACCTGCCGCCTTGTCGACGCCCATCCCAAGCATGCAGCAGTGGAGATACTTTCATGCCAGGAGCAACCGCCGGCTTGGAGCCAGCAGTTGGCAGTGGCGGTAGCGCCGACAAAGCACCTTGACCGTATGGAATGGCTGGTCGAGAAGATGACCGAAGTCGGAATCAACCGTATAATCCCCATACTTTCGGAACGCAGCGAACGTAAGGAAATCAAGGTGGAGCGTCTCGAAAAAATAGCAGTATCAGCCATGAAGCAATCACTCAAAGCCACGCTGCCGGCAATAGAACCGATGACACCGCTACGTTCACTGCTCGACATCATGCCGGAAGCTCAGCGGTTCGTAGCTTACTGCGACCCCGAAATACCTCGGGTGGACCTGGCAAAAAGCTACCGCCCCTACCGTGACACACTGATACTGATAGGACCCGAGGGTGATTTCTCCCCAGCCGAAATCCGGGCCACACTCGATGCCGGATTCAGTCCGGTGACACTCGGAGACAACCGTCTGCGCACCGAAACAGCAGCACTGTTCGCACTCTCCACATGCCATGTCATCGACCAGTTAAACAGATAATACATATATTATAATATATTCCGATAATAATGTTTTCATTCAAGGATTATTCATCACAGCCCCAGTTCTTCCTTCTCGCAGGTCCATGCGTAATCGAAGGGGAGCGCATGGCTATGGAAATCGCCGAGGAGGCTATCAAAATCACCTCTGAGCTTGGCATTCCGTACGTGTTCAAGGGCTCTTACCGCAAAGCTAACCGCTCTCGTATAGACTCCTTCACAGGCATCGGCGACCATGAAGCCCTGCGCATACTCGCCAAAGTCCGCGAAAGTTTCGGCGTGCCCGTTGTGACCGACATACACACCGCAGATGAAGCGGCTATGGCAGCCGACTATGTGGATGTGCTTCAGATTCCGGCATTCCTGTGCCGGCAGACCGACCTGCTCGTGGCAGCCGCCCGCACCGGGAAAGCTGTAAATATTAAAAAAGGGCAGTTCCTGTCGCCCGATGCCATGCAGTTCGCCCTCAACAAAGTGCGTGATGCCGGCAACGATAACGTGGCTCTTACTGAACGTGGTGTCACTTTCGGGTATCAGGACCTCGTGGTTGACTACCGGGGCATACCCGAGATGCAGCGTTTCGGTGCACCAGTGATACTCGATGTCACCCATTCGCTCCAGCAACCAAACCAGCCCAAAGGTGTGACCGGAGGACGTCCGGACCTAATCGAGACTATAGCCCGCGCCGGCGTGGCGGTGGGCGTCGACGGCATTTTCCTCGAAACACACCAAAACCCCTCCGAGGCTAAAAGCGACGGAGCCAACATGCTTCCGCTCGCCCAGCTCCCGGAATTGCTGCGCCATCTCGCCGCAATCAGGCAAACCATAATGACGTTCTAACACCTTTCCTTAACCTTTTAACCGTTAACCATCACACTGGCGCCCTGACGTCAGGTAAACAACAATACGTACAATGAACTTTCGAAATTCGCTTTTAACTCTCCTGCTTATCCTTGCCGCCACATTCTCAGCCGGAGCACAGAACCGCATGGACGAACCGATGACCAAGGCTCTGATGAACACATATCAGCAACTTCTTGACGAGGACCCGCATGATGCCGACGTACTTTTCCGCCGTGCCAACGTATACTACAAGTGCGGTGACTACCTCCGTGCCCTCGAAGATATCAACAACGGGTTCAAGTACGCAGAGCACAGCGAGTTTGACCACCAGCAGGCTCTCGACCTCCGCGCCAACATCTATATGATGCTCCATCGTGACGAGGAAGCGCTCGCCGACCTCAACGGAGTACTCGCAAACGACCCCACCAACTATGTAGCCACTTATCAGCGTGCCACAGCACTCTATAATCTTGGGCGTTACACAGAGGCTAAAAATGATTTCCGCCAGCTCCAGCAGCTCAATCCACGCAGCCAGGAGGCTCTTTTCGGACTCGCACGTGTGGCTGTAAAAGAGAATAATATCGGACTCGCTGACGAATACTGCGACCAGGCGGTAGCCCTCACTCCCTCCAACAGCCAAGTATACATGCGCCGTGCGGCAGTACGCTCCATGATGGGTAACGAGGGGGGCGCCGTACAGGACTACCTTATCGCTCTGTCAACCGACCAGGAGAACACCCCGCGTGCCATCCAGGAACTCGTATCCCTCTCACGCACCAACTACCCGGTGGTAATCAGCGGTCTGTCATCCGCTATCCGCCAGGCTCCCAAGAACGGCATGTTCTACTTCATACGAGCCATGATAGCCCAAGGTCACTGCAACTACCTGGCAGCTATAGCGGATTATGATAAAATCATCAACGAGCATCTCGATTCCTACGCAGGAATCAACGCCTCGCTTGCCGAATGCTACTATGCTCTCGGAAAATACGATACGGCACAACTTAATGTGGACTACGCCATAAGCGCCACTCACGACAACGCGTTCTACTACGTGCTGAAATCACGCATCGAGCGTGCTCTCGGCAATTACCCCGCAGCCCTTTCAGCCGCAGAGAAAGCTCTGGAAAAGAATCCGGACTACAACGACGCACTGATAGCCAAGGGACTTGCCCTCATCTCGTCAGGCGAGGCTGCCGAAGCTTCAGTATGCTTCAGCGAGGCTGCCATGAATAACCCGGAGGATTCATATCTCGCGCTCCTCAGAGGCTGGGTACTCGCTGATTACCGCAATCAGTCAGCAAACGCAAAGCGTTGCTATGAGCGTGTTCTTGACATGGACATTCCGGAGGACAATGTGAACTCTCTCCGCGGATTCGCCTATCTCGCTCTCGGACGCAAGGCAGAGGGTGACAAGTGGATGGAACAAGTGCTCGCCTCATCCAACGATTTCGATGGCGAAGTGAACTATTACGGAGCATGCTACTACGCCCAGAGCGGTGACATTGACAAAGCATTCTCCTGCATGCAGACCGCTCTTGAAAAGGGTTATGCCAACTACCATAACTGGACTAAGGCAGACGACGCACGTGTCAATGTGGCTCCACTGCGTAACGATACCCGCTTCAACTCCCTCCTTGACAAATACTCAACTCTCTTCAAATAATCGGGCTGCCCGAAATTCTGAATCAGAGAGTGAACCTAAAGGTGGATACGAAGCAACTGTTTAACTCTGAAACTGTTATTAAATAACAGTAATCCAAATAAGAATATATGACAATCGACCAAATACAACAGGATATCATAGACGAATTCTCGGAAGTAGAGGACTGGATGGACCGTTACGCCATGATTATCGACCTCGGCAACAACCTCCAGCCTATCGACGAGCAGTACAAGACACCTGACCATCTGATAGAAGGCTGCCAGAGCCGTGTATGGCTGAATGCAGAGCTTACGCCGGATGGGAAAGTGCATTACACTGCCGATTCTGATGCCATAATAGTCAAGGGAATCATATCGCTGCTAATCCAGGTGCTTGACAACCAGACCCCTGCCGACATTCTCGACTCTGACCTCCATTTCATTGATGCAATAGGGCTGTCGGAGCACCTCTCACCCACGCGCTCCAACGGTCTGCTCGCCATGGTGAAGCAGATGAGACTCTATGCCAAGGCATTTCAATTGACAATGGACAAATCAAAGGAGAATTGACCGATTGCTGATTGCACCGCAGGCTTTTGCCGTCACGCTTAAATTTTTCAACAGGGAAAAGAGTCATGAAATCCGTTGCCGCCATTTTTGCTTGTGCGATTGCTCTGGCTGTCAATGCGACCGTGATTGACGTCACCCCGGGGTCTCTCGGAGGTGGAGTGACGGTAGACAGGATGGTGACAGACCTCACTTTACATGGCGAAATAGATGGCAGAGACCTCCAATATATCTCCTCTCACCTACGTAACCTCAGGCGACTTGACATCTCTGACGTCGGAATCTCAGCCTACACAGGGGACGAACGGATTGGCGGCAACTATCACAGTCATCCAGCCGGTGTTTTGCCACCATATTCACTCGCAGGTGCCACAATTACTGAGATTATACTCCCGGCAGGTATAACCGCCATTGGCGACGGCGCATTGATGAGCAGCCGTCTCACCTCAGTAAGTATCCCCTCCAATGTGGTGGAGATAGGCATGGGAGCATTCGCTGACTGCAGAGATCTGACGGAAGCTTCGGTACCAGCATCCGTGACAAAATCCGGCTCCCATATCTTCAAGGATTGCCCGGTTCTGGCTAAAGTCTCATTCGAAGCCTCATCAGTACCGGCCTGCGCTTTCAACAATTGCCAGGAGCTTGCCGAAGTAACATTCGGGGACAGACTGGAGGATATCGGTGACCACGCATTCTATGCGACATCAATAGCCATATTGAATCTCGGCAACTGCCACAGATTGCATTCCATCGGGGCAAGGGCATTCGCACAATGTCCGGAGCTGGAGGAAATCACCCTGCCCGACGGGCTGTCGGATATCGGCGAAGGGGTATTTCTCGGTGACACCAAGCTCACCAAAATCCATCTCCCCGAATCTCTCACCTCACTTCCCGACATGGCTTTGACCGGAGTGTCAGCCTCTGCCGGAAGTTCCAATCTCCTCCCGCGAAGCCTGGAGTCAATAGGGACACTGGCTCTCGCCCATATAACCGGAGCACGGACCGCGGTCCTCCCTTCCGGACTGACCGAAATAGGCGATTATGCCTTTGAGGGATGGACATCGCTTGACTCAATCGACGCCACTGCTCTGCACTCCATACCTACGCTCGGCAAGGATGTCTGGCTTGCAGTCGAGCAACCGGAAGTCACCCTCACGGTACCCGGCGATATGCTCGAAGCCTATCAGGAGTCCGAGCAATGGAAGGAATTCAATATCGTGGGGAACTCAGGCGGCACATCAGGGAATGACAACGTCACATCCGATTCAGACAGCCGGATTCTAATCCGGTTCGACGGGATGACGCTACACGTCGTGACGGTCAAAGGCGTGACATCCGCCACACTCCACGACCTCACAGGGATACGTCTGGCATCACTCGCTCCTTCAGGAGCTACAGAGCTGTCAATCGACACATCGCCCTGGCAGACACAACTCTTCATACTCTCGCTGACACTTGAGCCTGACGGCAAACGTGTGGCTTTGAAAATAATACGATAGATGGGAAAAAACAAGTTAAAGAAATTTGCCGAGATGGAGACGCTCTCCTGCGTCCATCAGTACCCTTTCAACATACTCAAAGAACAGGGTGAATGCCCGCTGCGCGGACGCTGGGGTAGCGATGTTTTCCACAACACAAACCCCATAGTACTCGAACTCGGCTGCGGCAAGGGAGAATATGCCGTAGGACTCGGCAAGCTATATCCTGACAAAAATTTCATAGGAATTGACATCAAAGGGGCGCGCATGTGGACCGGCGCCAAAGAAGCAGAGGAAGCAGGAATGAGCAATGTGGCGTTTCTGCGAACCTCAATCCACCTCCTGGCATCGTTCTTCGCTCCCGGAGAGGTATCCGAGATATGGATTACATTCCCGGACCCTCAGATGAAGAAAGTCAACAAGCGCCTTACGGGGACCCACTTTCTGGAAATATACAGGCAGGTGCTGGCTAAGGACGGCAAGATACATCTCAAGACCGACAGCCCTTTCCTGTACACATATACCACCGAGATGCTACGTCACAACGGCATAACACCGGAAGCCGCTACCGATGACATCTATGGTACCGAATACGCCACCATAGTTCCCCCGATCAAGACATTCTACGAGCAGCAATGGCTTGCGAGAGGAATCCCGAGCAAATATGTGGCATGGCATATCCCCGCCGGAATCATCCTAACGGAACCTGAGATTGAAATCGAGCCCGACACATACCGTTCATTCGGAAGAGGTACCGTGAGCCAGCTGACAAAGGATAATTGAAAAAAATAACATTTAACCATATTAAGATATGCAACTGTATCCGGCATTGATTACCGATGCGCTCCAGACGGTGCGCTATCCCGGCAACGGGAAAAACCTCGTGGAAGCCGAGATGGTGGAGGATGACATCCGCATCGACGGTGACTCCGTAAGCTTCACACTGCTATTCGACAAACCCACCGACCCGTTTATCAAGTCGATGGTCAAGGCTGCCGAGACAGCCATACACACCTATATCTCACCGGAAGTCAAAGTGACCGTCAACGTGGCGTCACGCCGTCCCGCCGCGCCCAAGGATGCTCCTGTGCTTCCCGGCGTGAAAAATATCATCGGCGTTGCCTCCGGAAAGGGAGGTGTGGGAAAATCCACAGTCGCCGCCAACCTTGCGGTAGCTCTCGCCCGCGAAGGCTACAAGGTGGGACTGCTGGATGCCGACATATTCGGTCCGTCCGTACCCAAGATGTTCGGAATTGAGGACGAACAGCTGTACATCCATGAGGTGGACGGCAGACAGCTCATACTCCCGATAGAACGCTACGGAGTCAAACTCCTTTCCATAGGGTTCGTCGTAGACAAGGAGAAAGCCGTGCTTTGGCGAGGCAGCATGGCCTCCAACGCCCTCAAGCAGCTCATCTCCGATGCCGACTGGGGCGAACTCGACTACTTCCTTATCGACATGCCCCCCGGCACAAGCGACATACATCTGACTCTTGTCCAAACTCTCGGACTGACAGGCGTGGTAATAGTCTCCACTCCCCAGGAGGTGGCGCTCGCCGATGCCCGTAAAGGCATAGCCATGTTCATGGAGGACAAAGTAAATGTACCCATACTCGGCATTGTGGAGAACATGGCTTACTTCACACCGGCAGAGCATCCCGACGAACGCTACTACATATTCGGCAAAGAGGGCGCGGTAAGACTCGCCGACAAACTCGGGGTACGCCTGCTCGCCCAGATACCACTTGTGGCTTCAATAGCCGACAGTGGCGACAACGGTGAACCTATCGCCATGACCGACACCATAACCGGACATGCGTTCGCCCACCTCGCCCACGAGGTAATCGATGCGGTTGCCACACGCAATTCCACCCTTCCTCCGACCACAAAAGTTCAGATGCACTGATAATCTCAACTCCCAATAAATTACACCGGGGCATTCAGAGCCAACAATCATGGCTCAGGATGCCCCGGTGTAATATCCTTTATCGATATACCTTGAATCTTTTTTTCGCAAAACGATGGATAAGTGCGAATATTTTACCACGGTTAAGTAGGGAATATGGCTGATTATTTGTAATTTTGCAAGCTGAAAGAGCTTGAAACAGAATAAAAAAATCAATCATTCTCATGAATATATCATATAACTGGCTAAAAAAATATCTTGATTTCGACCTGACACCCGAGCAGCTTGCGGCGGCCCTGACCTCAATAGGGCTTGAAACAGGCTCAGTGGAAGAAGTGGAATCGATACGCGGCGGTCTGCGCGGCATAGTGATAGGCAAAGTGCTCACTTGCGTCGACCACCCCAACAGCGACCATCTCCATATCACCACAGTGGATTTGGGCGACGGCAACGCTACCCAGATAGTATGCGGAGCGCCAAATGTGGCAGCCGGACAGACAGTAGTCGTGGCAACCGTAGGCACCACCCTTTACAGCGGCGACGAGGAATTCATGATAAAGAAATCCAAAATCCGCGGCACTGAATCATTCGGCATGATATGCGCTGAGGACGAAATAGGCGTGGGCAACTCTCATGACGGCATAATTGTGATTGACTCCGAAGTAAAGCCCGGAACCCCGGCAGCCGAGTATTTCGGACTGACCTCCGACTATCTGCTTGAAGTCGACCTTACCCCCAACCGCATCGACGCAGCCTCACACTACGGCGTGGCCCGTGACATTGCGGCATGGATGAGCCAGCACGCCAACCCCTCCGAACTTCATCGTCCGGCAGTGGACTCGTTTGCCATCGATGCGCCCGAAGGGGGGGTGACTGTCGAAGTAGAGAACACAGCCGCATGTCCCCGCTATACCGGCGTGACTGTTAAAAATGTCACCATCAAGGAATCGCCCCAATGGCTCAAGGACGCACTCAGCACCATAGGGCTGCGCCCCATCAACAATATCGTGGATATCACCAACTACCTCCTGCACGCCATGGGGCAACCGCTCCACTGTTTCGACCTGGCAAAGATAGCAGGCGGAAAGATTGTGGTCAAAAATGCCACCCAAGGTGAGAAATTCGTCACTCTTGACGGCGTCGAGCACACGCTTGACTCCCGCGACCTGATGATTTGCAACACACAGGCACCCATGTGCATCGCAGGTGTGTTCGGCGGTCTCGACTCAGGTGTGACAGAGGAAACCACATCAGTGTTCCTTGAAAGCGCCTACTTCAACCCGACCTCCGTACGCAAGACAGCACGTCGCCACGGTCTCAACACTGACTCTTCATTCCGTTTTGAGCGCGGAGTCGACCCCAACAATACTCTCTACGTGCTCAAGCTTGCCGCCATTATGGTCAAAGAGCTTGCCGGAGGTGAAATATGCGGTCCGTTGTGCGACAATTATCCCGAAAAGATTCTTCCTGCCGAAGTAACCCTCGAATTCGACTACCTGAACCGTCTCGTAGGCAAAGATATCCCCTCCGATACCGTAGTCGCCATCCTAAAATCACTTGAGATGGAAATCGTGAACATTGACGAGAATAAAGTGGATATGAAAGTCCCCACTTACCGCGTGGATGTCACCCGTCCCTGCGATGTGGTGGAGGATGTTCTCAGAATCTACGGATACAACAATGTGGAAATCAGCGACACCGTCCACTCGTCACTGTCCTACAAGACATTCGAAGATGAGGACAATACCCTACGCAATCTTATAAGCGAGCAGCTCTGCGGCGAAGGCTTCAACGAAATTCTCAACAACTCCCTCACAGCCGAGGCTTACTATGCCGACCTCAGCGAGCTTCCCGCGACCCACTGCGTCAGACTCCTCAACCCTCTGAGCAACGACCTCAATGTAATGCGCCAGAGCCTCATATTCGGCGGACTGGAATCACTCAGCCACAACATCAACCGCAAGCTCGGCGATGTGGCGATGTATGAGTTCGGCAATGTATATTTCTTCAACCCTGACGCGGAGACTACTGCTGAAAACGCACTTGCTCCCTACCGTGAGCAGTCGCACCTCGCACTGTGGATGACCGGAGCTTTCCGCCCCGGCAACTGGGCACGCCCGGAGCAGCCGGCTACTATCTACGACCTTAAGGCTGTAGTGGCAAACATACTCGCCCGTCTCGGCATCAATCCGGCTGAAATCAAACTTACAACCGGTTCTAACGAGCTTTACGCAGCCTGCCTAAACGTTGCCACCCGCTCAGGAAAGCAACTCGGCACAATGGGTATCGTATCCAAGAAACTCCTTGGCAAATTCGACATAAAGCAGGAAGTCCTCTACGCCGAATTTGACTGGCACGCCCTCGTGTCACTTGCCCGCAAGAAGAGCGTAAGCTACCGCGCGCTTGCCAAGACAATGCCCGTAAAACGCGACCTCGCACTCCTGCTTGACAAGAGCATCTCAATGGCAGAGGTAGAGGCGACTGTACGCGAGAGCGAGCGACGCCTGCTCAAGGATGTCACTCTGTTTGACGTATACGAGGGAAAAAATCTCCCCGAAGGGAAGAAATCGTATGCTATCGCCATGACTCTCCAGGATGACGAGAAGACACTTCAGGACAAGCAGATTGAAGCAGTGATGACAAAGGTCATCAACAACCTCAAAAAGAAGCTCAACGCCGAGCTGCGCTAAACCGACAGAAACAAACAAAATATATCATAACTCAATACTCATAACTTCACCATGGGAAGAGCTTTTGAATACCGTAAAGCAAGAAAACTCAAACGTTGGGGTAACATGTCACGCACATTTACCCGCATAGGTAAGGAAATCACTATCGCCGCCAAGGCAGGCGGTCCCGACCCCACAACCAATCCCCGTCTCCGCGCACTCATGCAGAACGCCAAGGCAGCCAACATGCCCAAGGATACTGTGGAACGCGCCATCAAGAAAGCGACCGACAAGGATGCCGGAGACTACAAGGAAATCACTTACGAGGGATACGGCCCCCACGGCATCGCCATCTTCGTAGAGGCTGCCACCGACAACAATACCCGTACCGTAGCCAATGTACGCTCATACTTCACAAAGCATGGCGGAAGCCTCGGCACTCAGGGTTCGCTCACATTCCTCTTTGACCACAAGAGCGTGTTCAAGATTAAACCTAAGGACGGTGTTTCGCTCGAAGACCTCGAACTCGAGCTCATCGACTACGGTGTTGACGAACTCGAGGACATCGTTGACGATGAAAGCGGCGAGGAGCAGGTAATCCTCTACGGTGCATTCGAGGAGTATTCAAACATCCAGAAGTACCTTGAGGACAATGGCTTCGAAATCATCTCATCCGAATTCGAGCGCATCCCCAACGATCTTAAGGAAGTCACACCCGAGCAGCGTGCTGCTATCGAAAAACTTCTTGAGAAAATCGAAGAGGACGAGGATGTCCAGAACGTATTCCACAACATGAAGGAAGAGGAATAATACCCCCTTATTCCTATATCCGCAATATAAAAGCACTTCACCCTCCCCTCCGGGACCGTGAAGTGCTTTTGTCATGTCAAAGCCTGCTGTCGACAGCATTAAGAGCGCCATGACACGACACCCTCAGTGTTTTTTGAGCATCAGATGATGTTTAATCCGCCATGGTCAATCCACCCTATGTAATATTTTTTGTAATTTTGCAGACGCATAAACAATCCAAAGACCGGCAAAAATGAGTAAAACAGCATCCATTCCATCACAAAACCGAATAGCATCATTCATCTGGCAACACATCCTGCTCCTGATTTCATTATACATAATGACATTGGGAGTTGCTTTATGCGTACGCTCCAATCTGGGCAGCAGTGTAATTTCAGGCATACCTATGGCATTTTCAATAGCGGGCGCCGACGGCATTGCCCCCGCTCTTACCATCGGAGAGTACACAAACCTCATGAACATCGTCCTGGTGATGGGACAATTGTTGGTTTTAAGGCGGAGATTTGAAAAGGTCCAACTGTTCCAGCTGGTAATAGGCTTCGTATTCGGAACTCTCATTGACCTGAACATGTGCTTGACCTCGGCGCTTGTATGCAACGCCCTTCCCGTGCAGATACTCACACAGTTTGCCGGATGCACAGTCATGGCATTCGGGATTGCCATGGAGGTACGCTGCGGCTCGGTAACTATGCCCGGAGAAGGCTTCCCCGTAGCGATAAGCCGTGCGACCGGAAAGCCGTTTCCAAAAATTAAAATCATAGTAGACGTGGCACTTGTCTCAATCGCTGTGGCAAGCTGCTACTGCTTCTGGGGCGCATGGCAATGGAATATAATCGGCATAGGCACACTTTTCGCCATGATATATGTTGGTTTTGTGGTGAAACTCCTGAACAAACACATGGGCTGGTTCGACCGGCTCCTATGCAATCATCCGGGGTTCCGACGCTATATCTATGGCCTCGCAAAATGGCTTATGCACCACCGGGAATCGGAGATGTAGTCTACTCTACCATCCGCTGAAGCACCACATCGTCCACTTGGCATGAGGCTCCGGCGTCACCTGAGGCATGGAAACCAACCTCCACTCTACCATCCCTGACAAGTATCCCCTCAAGCTTTACAGGAGTCCAGCCAGAAGCGGCATCAGAAAGCCCGATACTGAAGACTTTGCCTGACGAGGCGGCGTACATGTCAAGAATTCCGAATCCGGCAGTACGCTTCACCATGGCTGAGAGCGTGTACGTACCGTCGGGAACCTTGACAAAACTGTCGGACTCTACTACCTGCGATACCCTGCGCTCAAACGGAACCTTATCAGATATATTCAGGCTCTTCTCACCTATCACCACCTTGCGGTCATCCTCAGTGTTGAAATAGTTCAACTGCGGTGAATCAGGGTAATCCACACCGACCTTATTACCACTTATCACAGTTGTCTCCCAGCCCGTCATGGCATCCTGGCGCGGCTTGACAGCCAAAGGAACAGTACGCCGGTCTGCCTCGAAGCTGCCGTTTTTGACATAATTATTGTCGGCAGCCACACGCCAGGCACCGCTCTCGGCATCAAGCTCCCAGGAACTGAGAGAATTCAGATGAGGCTCGGAACCGGTGAACGACAACGGCATCCATTGGTTATAACCCAGACCGTTTCCGGCAAACTCAGCCCATCTGTCACCGCAGAACAGCACTGTGGTATCCTTTGAACCGTTCAATGTGTAGAAGAAACCCGTCTGCGACACATGCGAGTAATCCATTTCGCTCCCATCCATCACCCGCATATCGTTGGCAGGCAGATAGGGACCGTAAATATCATCCGCCATGACAAAGTAAGTCAGCGACCCGTCCCATCCATAGATATTTGACGCCACCATATAGTACTTTCCGGCATGCTTGAACATGCAGTTCCCCTCACGGCTCTCGCCTCCGCACACCTGCACGCAGTCGAGAAGTCCCGGCTTTCCGTCTTTCATACCTATTTCCGATATGTACTGTTTATTTCTCCCCCTTCCATAGGAATACACGAGATACGACTTACCGGTATCAGGGTCAGTAAATACAGTCTGGTCACCGGTATTTGACGTGCCAATCATAGGTGTCATATCTATTTTATGGCTCCAGCTATAATTCCCGGCAGGGGAATCGCAGGTTGCCACAAGGACCTGTGCTCCATGCTGTATGAACATGGCATACAGCTTCGCTTCGGGTATATACGCCACACCCATCCTTCCCACCCAAGTGGGGCGCGAATGAGAGTTTACTTCCTCCTTGGATAGCACAGTGTTCTCCAACTTCCAGTTGACCAAATCGGTCGACACATAACATGTCACCCCCTCAAAATGATTCTCATCAATAGTTACAGCCGGATTCTCACGATACATTTCCGCCTCCTTGTAGTGCACGCCATACCAGTAATATTTCTCGTTGCCGTCAGCGGGGTCAGTGAACTTAAATATGCCTCCGCCCTGACTGTAAATCGGTGTACCATCCACGGTATCCCAGAAACGGTCATTGGTAATGCGATTGAACTTAGCCGAAGCCACACCGCACATAGCGGTAAGAATAAAAACAATTGATAGAATTCGTTTCATTATGGTATTATTTTAAAAGCTATCCGGACGGGCATCTCTGTCCGACATTTATCCGTACAAAGATAAGAAATGAGATTGGAATTTCAACCGTCAGGGAATTGAATTGTTAAAACAGGAAGCCCACAAAGCGTTAAAAGGTGTTAAATACGCTTGAGTATCAGGCACTACGCCCACTGAGTCTGGAAAATTTAGTAATTTTACAGATTAAATTTCTGACACTTTCATTACAAATGACTCAAAATAAAAAAATCAAAGTGGGAATCACCCACGGCGACATCAATGGAATAGGCTATGAGATTCTGCTGAAGGTGCTTGGCGACACACGCATAACCGAGCTATGCACTCCGATAGTGTACGGTTCGGTGAAAATCGCCTCTTACTACCGCAAAGGCATGAATCTGCCAGAATTCAAATTTTTCCAGATCGATACTCCCGCTGATGCGAACGAGGAACAGATAAACATAATAAACGTCGTGCCTGAGGACACAAAACTCGACCCCGGACAGCCCACCGAGGCTGCCGGACACGCAGCACTCGAAGCGCTCCGCCGCGCGGCAGCCGACATGCGTGAAGGCAACATAGATGTGCTGGTCACATGCCCCATAAACAAGCACACAATCCATGGCGACGAATTCAACTTCCCCGGTCACACAGAATACCTTGAGGCGGAACTCGGCGAAGGAAAGAAGGCAATGATGATAATGTGCGACAACAACATGAGAGTCGCACTCGTGACTATCCACGAAGCTATCGCCGACGTGTCATCAAAAATAACCAAGGAAGCGGTGGTGGAACGTCTTATCACCTTCAACCGCTCTCTTGTGGAGGATTTCGGCATACACGGACCACGGATAGCCGTGCTATCCCTAAATCCGCATGCCGGTGACAACGGGGTAATCGGCACAGAGGACGACGAGATTATCACTCCCGCCATCGCCGAAGCAAACAAGAAGCACGTACTTGCCTTCGGTCCCTATCCTGCCGACGGTCTTTTCGGGAGCGGAGGATATAAGAAATTCGACGGCATACTCGCCATGTACCATGACCAGGGACTCATACCGTTCAAACTTCTGGCGGCTGAAAACGGCGTAAACTTCACCGCCGGGCTACCTATAGTACGCACATCGCCCGACCATGGCACTGCCTACGACATAACCGGCCAGGGCATAGCGGACGAGCAGTCGTTACGTGAGGCTATATACGCCGGCATCGATATCTATCGCAACCGCCTGCGTGAGCGCGAGGCAACCCGGCATCCGCTGCGCAAGCAGAACTTCGACAAAGGAAGCGACAAGCTCCCCGCCGAGGCAAAGGAAAAAGAATAATCATCCACCGATAAGAATACGCAGCATGCATTACGCCGTCATAGCAGCAGGCCGGGGTTCACGGCTGGCACAGGAAGGGGTCACCCTCCCCAAGCCGCTTGTACGCCTCGGTGATGAAGCTATGATAACACGCCTGATCCGCCTCTTCATCCTCAACGGCGCCACGGCAATCAGCATCATCGTCAATGAGGAGATGCCTGAAGTCCGGAAGGCGGTCAAGACCCTGAATCCCGGAGTACCACTCAATGTGGTGGTTAAGAATACTGCCGGCTCCATGGAAAGTTTCTATGAGCTAAGCAGTCTTATCGGCGACGAGCGCTTCTGCCTCACCACTGTCGACACGGTGTTCCGCCCGGAGGAGTTTGCCCGTTACATCGAGGCTTTCAGTAACGACAATGACTCTGACGGATACATGGCTGTGACCGGATATATCGACGATGAAAAACCTCTATATGTCGCCACCGCTGACTCTGGCGACATCACGGGCTTCTTTGACCATCCACTGCCGGGGATACGCTATGTGTCAGGAGGGATATATGCGCTGCACCGCAATGCACTTGACATCCTTGCCGACTGCATGGCAAACGGAGTGAGCAGGATGCGTGATTTCCAACGTGCCCTCATAGCATCGGGATTGAAGCTGAAAGCTTACCCGTTCGAGAAAATCATCGATGTGGACCATGCAGGGGATATAGACAAGGCTGCCCGTCTGGCATTGGAGCGTTGAGAACGGACGAGCCGGACGAACAAATCAGAATAACCAATCATCGAATCAATTAACCTTCAACCATAAACCATAAAAATATGGCTGACATAAAAATAGCCGGTATCCTCAGAGCAGGCGCCTATTCACCGAACCACATAGGGAATGACGCGGCTATACTCAATCTTACCGCCGAGCAGCTACGCAAGCGAGGATGCGAGGTGAAGATATACAGCGAGGAGCAGCTCATAGCCGGACAGGTAAATGAAGATGTTATCATCAGCATGTGTCGTGACCATCGCTCGTTTCCCATTCTCCAGCGCAAGGAGGACGAGGGAGCTCTGGTCATAAATTCCGGATACGGAGTGGAGAACTGCATACGCGAACGTCTGACACGTATACTTATAGGCAACAACATAGCCTATCCCGAGAGCCTGATAGTCAACACCAACGAGGTCATCATCCCCATGATGAAACAGGCAAACATGGAGCGTGTATGGATTAAGCGCGGCGACCTGTACGCACAGCACAAGGAAGATGTGACTTACGTGCGCCACCCCGAAGAGGCGCAGGAAGTGCTCCAGGAGTATTTCCTCCGAGGCATAAAGCGTGCGGTCATAAACCGCCATCTCGAGGGTGACCTCATAAAATTTTACGGTGTGTACGGCACCCCATACTTCTACTGGTTCTTCCATTTTGACAAAACATACTCAAAGGACGGAAGCGACACTGTGGAGGAACTGCCCAAGCATCCGAGCTTTGACCTCGAGCATTTCAAAGCCATGTGCAACAAAGCTGCGGAGGCTCTTGACGTGAAAATCTACGGGGGCGACTGCATACTCTCGCCCGACGGCAAAATCACGATAATCGACTTCAACGACTGGCCCAGCTTTGCGCCATGCCGTCAGGAGGCATCAGCAGTCATAGCACGTGCCATACTGAGTGAAATCAAGAAACATAGGAAAGGAGGTGGCAAGTGATGTCTGACGACCGTTTCCCCTTCCTCCCGCGCTTCATAGCCACCAGCTTCGGCGCAGGCTATTTTCCATGGGGTCCCGGAACTATGGGAGCCATAGTCGGTCTGATACTCTGGCTTCCCCTGCTGCTCACCGGCAACACATGGGATACATTCCTGCTCAATGCCGTACTAATAATCGTATTCACCAACCTCGGCATCTGGTCGGCTGGCATCTCTGAAAAATACTGGGGTCCCGACCCGTCGAAAGTGGTGATGGACGAAACTGTAGGGCAATGGATAGCCATGCTGCCGCTGTGTGTGTTCGCTCCTATGCCGGAACCTCTGAAATCCGGCGAGTTCTGGATCTTCACTCTCCAATCTCTGGTATGGTTCCGATTCTTCGACATATTGAAGCCATTGGGTGTCAGAAAAATGGAAAATCTGCCCGGAGGCATTGGAATAATGGCTGACGATATCCTCGCCGGTGTCTACAGCTCTATAATTGTAGCGTTGTTAATATATTTCTATTACAATATACTCTAAATGAAGCAGAAATTCCTTGACCTGAAAGACAAATTCCTCAACGGCGAGGGGTTGATTTCTACCTTCCTCCGCTCGTCCGTGTCATCACAGATGGCTTCATGGGTGGATTTGGGCATGAGTATGCTGTTCTATGCGTTCGTATTCACCGCCCTTGACCCGTTTTACCGTTCCAACCTCTCAGTGGCAGTAGGGGCGATAGCCGGCGGCATTGTGAACTGCTGCATCAACTACCGATTCACGTTCCATGCCAAGGGGCAGAGCGTCAAAGCTGTGAGCGTGAAGTACTTTCTTGTATGGACAGGCTCGCTCCTGCTCAACATGTACGGCACCACCGGACTCGCCTCACTTCTGTCGCACTGGGAATGGCTGCTGAGTCTCGGATTCAAGCCTGACGGCATCTTCGCCGCTGCCCGACTCACAGCATCGCTTGCTGTGTCATGGGGATGGAACTTCGTGCTGCAACGCAACTTCGTGTACCGTCCAACATGGTTTGACCGCTATGCCATAAAGGTTGTCGACACCCTTACCCCCCGACATTCCAAAAAACCTGTCAACACAGATAACCACAACACCATATAAACACGCCACATCATGGGAGATAACGAAATATCAATATCAACAAAAACCATTCAGAAAAACAGTATGTTCAAACGTCTACGCGACCAGCTACAACAGGGTATCTACTGTGTCATCAACCCGTTCGTACGGCTGTTGATACGCCTCGGCGTGACCCCCAACATGGTCACCACAATAGGTCTGCTCGGCAACATTGCAGCAGCCGTGATATTCGTCTACGCAGGCTATACCGCCACCTCAGGCAATCTAAACTTCGACTTGCTCACTATAGGCGGAGCTGTGATAATCCTCTTCTCGCTCTTCGACATGCTTGACGGCCAGGTGGCCCGTCTCGGCAATATGACCTCGACATTCGGTGCGATGTACGACTCCGTGCTTGACCGCTACTGCGAGCTCTTCACCCTCGGCGGCATAAGCTATTACCTCATCCAGTGCGGCTACGTTATCGGAGCGCTAATCACTTTTGTGGCTCTCGTAGGCTCAATAATGGTTAGCTATGTCCGCGCCCGTGCCGAAGGTCTCGGGCTGGAATGCAAGGTAGGCTTCATGCAGCGTCCCGAACGAGTGGTGGTCACCAGTGTCGGCGCACTTGCCGCTGGCATCACGGGCATGAATGTGCCTCAGATAGAATTTGACGCCAACATAATCCTGATTGCCGCAATGGCAATCATCGCCGTGTTCGCCAACATCACCGCTTTTGCCCGTGTGGCACACTGCCGCCGATTGTTGACCAAGAAATAAAGGAGGCGTTAAGTTATGTCATTTCTATTGTTACCGGGCAGACGCGAGTCATCCATAATATGCGTATCGCTTGTCACATGGCTTGCGGTGACCGCCATGTGTGTGGGCCTGAGACCGGAGCATATATATATATCCCTGCTTCTTGCCGCCATGCTGTTCCTATCCGGAGCCTCCCGACGGCTAATAGTCGCATTACTGCCATTCGTAGTCTTCGGCATCTCATACGACTGGATGAACATCGTGCCCAATTACCATGTCAATCCTGTGGATATACAAGGTCTCTACGAGGCGGAGAAATCGCTGTTCGGCATAGCTACAGCCGCAGGCACTGTTACCCCTAACGAATTTTTCGCCATGCACACATCATCATTCATGGACTTCATGGCAGGGGTATTCTACCTGTGTTGGGTGCCGGTCCCTATCCTCTTCGGTGTGTGGCTCTATTTCGACCGCCAGTACAAGGTGTATCTCCACTTCGCACTTGTGTTCCTGTTCGTCAATCTGCTCGGATTCACTTACTATTACATTCACCCCGCAGCACCGCCGTGGTACGTCGCATCCCACGGGTTTGACTTCATACTCGGCACACCCGGCGAGGTGGCAGGACTCGGCAAGTTTGACGAGATGACCGGTCTCGGCATATTCCACGGACTGTACTCACGCAACTCCAATGTGTTTGCAGCCCTGCCGTCGCTCCATGCGGCATACATGCTTATAGCCTTCATCTACTCACTCAAGGCACGCTGCGGATGGTGGCTCAGGGCATTGTTCGCAGTAATATGCGCAGGCATCTGGTTCACAGCCGTATATACTTCGCACCATTACATTATCGATGTGCTTCTGGGTATCACATGCACACTGCTCGGATTCCTGATATTCGAATATCTGCTTATGAGAATCCCGGCGTTCAACCGGTTCATAAACCGCTATATATCTTATATTTCATCCAAACGTTAATCCATGTCACTAAGCTGGAAGGAAGAATATCGCCGCTCGCTGAAGTCGATGGACACGGAGGAGCATATCGACCTGGCATTTTACCGCCCCATAGGATTTATGTGGGCGAAACTTGCCCAGCGCCTCGGTGTGTCCCCAAACGCCATCACCATCGCTTCAATCTTCCTCGGCATAGCTGCAGGGGTGATGTTCTATTACCCTGTGCTGTGGATTAATATAATCGGGATGTTGCTGCTTATCTGGGCAAATTCGTTTGACAGTGCCGACGGGCAGCTTGCGCGCATGACCAAGCAATATTCACGGATAGGCAGAATACTGGACGGACTTAGCGGAGACATCTGGTTCGCAACAATCTACGTAGCCATCTGCCTGCGTGAGAACACCTTCTGTCCATTTTTCGCCGAGCATCCATGGATTATATGGGTAACGGCAATAGTCACCGGCATCTGTCATGCCAAACAGGCAGCCATGGCAGACTATTACCGTCAGTTCCATCTGTATTTTCTCAAAGGGGAGGATGGAAGCGAACTGGACAGTGCCGAAGAGCTGAAACGCAACCTTGACGAAAGTGGATACACGTGGAAAAACAGTTTCTGGAAGCGCCTTACCATGCGCACATACCTCAACTATACGCTTCAGCAGGAAGCCACCACGCCTGCCATGCAGCAACTCCGCAGAGAACTGCACTCACGCTTCCCGGACGGCATTATCCCCTTGAGTTTCCGTCAAGCGTTCCGCCGGGAGTCACTTCCGCTGATGAAGTATACCAATATACTGTCCTTCAACTGGCGCACCATCTGGCTGTTTGTCTCACTGTTTATCGGTCAGCCGTGGCTGTACTTTATCTTCGAGCTGACGCTGTTCAACATCCTCGCTATCTATATGATAGTGCGCCACGAAAGTATCTGCCGCCGCTTTACCAATGAGTTACGTGATGGGAAATACTGACAATACACGTCCGTTTTCGCTACAAATCAATGCGTTGAAGGAACTTCAAGACATCAACCTGGAGGAACTTGGAGTCCGAGGACTGATATTTGACTACGGAGGCACGCTTGACAGCCGAGGCGAGCATTGGAGCCGTGTAATACGCAAAGGATACGAGCATACAGGACTGGAGGTACCCTTCGATGACTTCATGGATGCATATATCCATGCCGAACGTGAGCTTGCGAGAGTTCCACACATATCCCCATCCGACAATTTCTTAGACCTCATGCGCAAGAAGATTTCCATTGAGCTTGAACGGCTTGAGGAAACGGACGCACTGCATAGCGACGCTGGTACCGCAGAGGCAATCAGCATGTACTGCTACAATATAGCCAGAGAATGCACATCAGAGTCACGGCAGGTGCTCGGGAGACTTGCGGAGCGGTTTCCGATGGTTATAGTTTCAAATTTCTACGGCAATCTCAATGCCGTGCTTGAGGATTTCGGGCTAAAAGAGCTATTCGGCACAGTGATTGAAAGCGCAGTTGCAGGGATACGGAAACCTGATGCAGGAATATTCCGCCTCGGAATAGACGCTCTTTCGCTACCACCGGCAGAAATACTCACAGTTGGCGACAGCTATGAAAAAGACATAGCACCATCTATACAGCTCGGCATCAATACAATCAGACTGACAACAGGCAATTGAATACCGGATGTCGCCACACATGAAAGCAAAGATATACTATCCACAGGCAGCACCATTGCCAACCGGTCTCGCCTGATTCATTCCGTCAAATCCTTCTGAACTTTTTTCTGAGGCTTTACCGGAATAGCTGTCATTTCAGGCGTAAGATAAGTGCGGGATGCATCCACAGCTATCAACACCATATCCTTGCCGGCTTCGGGCACATGGCGGAATATTCTGGCTGATGTCTCGCCCAGATAACTGAGTGTGCCGTCGACAGGATTCATACTCCATACCCGTTTTCCGGAACCTGAAATACGACTGAAATCAAGCTCCATCTGTCGCCCGTTATGATTATATACCATCAGGTAGTCATTGCCACGCGTTGCGAGCATACGATCGTAACGGATACCGTTGTTGAGCACAATAGTACTGTCCGCCACACGTTCATTGTAAGGGAAAGCCAATACGAGGTGCTTCAGATGCTTCATCTGATTGCGCCCCGGATCATCAAGGGCACGGTACCACGGTTTCTTCTCCCCGTCGGCAAAATATGCTCCCGGAATACCCGGGCGGGCAAACTGCATTATGATATTGTGACCGTAAGTGTGCCCGCACGAACCCGCAAATACCGACCAGTAGGCATAACGGCGCATATCCTTGTCATTCCATAACGGTTCATCAGCCGAATGGAGCCCCTGGGGAATATCCTCATAGCTTGGCTCTCCGTCGAGCACAGGCTTTAGTGGAGCGTGCACTCTGGCTGAATCAACATACATCCATGAATCCTCCTCCGTACCATCCGGTATGGGGTAGTCCTTATTTCCCATGCGCTGGTCATAGCGACGGTGCCCACTCTGGAACATATTGAAATCCAGCCATTCCCGATTGTTAAACCATCTGGCTGATGTGGTTCTGCCGCGTGGATGGAATGTCATCAGGTGGTCGGAGTCCGAACTGCGTATCGACTCAGCCAAAGCATCCCAGACTTCAGTCTTGATGTTACCCTGGATGTCCCCCCCTATAATCCAGATTATATTCTTGCGACCGCCATAACGCTCGGCAAGGAATTTGCCGTAATCACGCGTCTGGCTGACATCCATAGCGCCGGATTTGACCAGACCTCCCCAAATGCACACCATACCTATGTAGATACCATGGCGCTCCGCCGCATCAACTATATAGTCCAGATGTTCCCAGTAGCCATATACTCCAGGTCTGCTTGCCTGCGACAAATCCCAGCCGGCAGGATGGGACATGGCGCCGTAACGATTGAATGACGGCACGCCGTTGATAACCTGAATCTGGACCACATTGTAACCGGCCTCGGCAGTGCGACGGAGATAGTACTCGGCTTCGTCTCGGTCGAGTCGCTGCGGGAGCAACCATCCGGTGTCGCCAAGCCAGAAAAAGGGGGTACCGTCCTCATGCTCGAGGAAACAGCGGCTATCCGACACTCTGAGCGCTCCATGGCTCCATGGCTTTTCAGCAGCCACACAGCCGAATACGACAGCCGCAGCAGCTACCGCTACAATTGACATAATGACACGATGACATGATGATTTCCTGATTGACACAGGCATTGACTTAAGGTATTTAAACATCTTAGGACTCAATTAAAAGATATAAAGCATGCAGAAAGAATAATATCTGCAAAGATAATAAATATGCCCCATGCACACAAAAATACCGGGATACGGAGCTACAGCTCCGGCACCCGGTATTGAAAATAATTAGAATTGAGATTATATTACTTTATTGGAGAGTTCCGTTATTGGCGGCATCAATCATAGCCTGGTTTGCGGTTATATATATTTCCACTCGGCGGTTCTGCGCACGACCTTCGGGTGTACTATTGGATGCGATGTAATCCTGCATAGGCAGACCTTCTGCCGAAAGACGTGTTGAAGCCACTCCGCTGTTAAGAAGATAGTTGCGTACAGCATCGGCACGACCGGTAGCGACACGTTCGTTCACTGCGAGAGAGCCGGTATCGTCTGTGTATCCGTAAATCTGCACGTTGGTCTCAGGATTATTAATCAGCGAAGCTGCAAATTTGCTCAGGTCAGCCTTGGCGCTTGAGCTGAGAGTAGTACCATTGGTCGGGAAAAGGATTCCACCGTTAAATGTCACCTTGATAGCCTGAAGGCCATTGCTGTCAGTCACCTTCTCCACCTCAGCCTGCTTGGCGAGCTCAGCCTGGAGTTCAGCCTGCTGCTTGTCCATTTTCTTTCCGATAAGCACACCGGCACCGGCTCCTACAGCCGCACCGATGGCTGTACCGATAGCGGCACCCTTGCCGCCACCTATGAGTGCTCCGAGACCGGCTCCGAGAGCAGCGCCGCCGCCACCGCCGATTGCCGCACCCTTACCGGTATTTGTCATCGAAGAACATCCCGTCGTGAAGAGCACGCACAAAGCCAGTGCGGGCACTCCCAATACTTTCGATAGTTTCATTTTAGCAAATATTTAGTTAATATGTTAAATTCTTAATCGCAAATTTAAGAAAATACATTTGATTATTCAAAATTCTATGGAAGCTAAAATCATACATATGCCTCCGCCTCCCATAGATATTACATAAATTTCAAATGGATTGTTTAGCATCCACCGATAACAAAAGTTAAAATCAGGAGTGCATATCTTTTAGGTAGATTGACAAAAAATGCTTAATTTTGCCTCTAATTACAATCCATAACATCCCCCCGGGAGAAGTTAACCTTAATACCAATTTCCTCACGGAGTCTTTTGGCTAAAAAACTCCAATCAAAATTAACAATAATTTTTAAACAGCTTCATTATATGGGAACTAAACGTGTTTCCGCAAAAAGCAATATGATACTCTATCATGTCGGTGCCGCATTGGCGGTTCTGGCGTGGGGTATATCATTCATCTCTACAAAACTGTTACTTGAGAACGGATTTCACCCGATAGAAATCTACATCTATCGTTTCACGCTGGCTTACTTCGCCATGCTTGCCATATCCCACAATCAGTTCAAGAGCAATTCATGGAAGGATGAAGGTCTCTTTGTTGTGCTCGGTCTGATGGGCGGCTCCATCTATTTCATATCCGAAAATGTAGCGCTTGAGTACACGTATGTCAGCAACGTGTCACTTATCACATCGCTGTCACCGCTGCTGACAGTGCTCATAGCAGGATTCCTCTACAAGTCGGACCGGCCCGGCAAAGAAATATGGATCGGCTCCTCACTTGCTTTCTTAGGTGTTGGCCTGGTAATATTCAACAGCAGTTTCTCATTGACAATCAAGCCATTGGGTGACATCCTGTCACTTCTCGCAGCTATATGCTGGGCGGTTTACAGCATCATAATCAAGAAACTCAACGCACTGTACAATGCCTTCTATATTACCCGAAAGGTATTTTTCTACGGTGTAATCACGGCACTACCCGCGCTGCTCGTGGAGCCGGAAATCACATCACCCCTGGAACTCCTCCACACCATTCCCCTTGTCAACATCCTGTTCCTCGGATTAGGATGTTCATTGTTCGCATACCTGATGTGGTCCCTCTCGGTAGGCAAAATCGGAGCTATAAAAGCTTCCAACTATATGTACTTCCAGCCTGTCGTGACTCTGATATTCTCATTCCTTATCCTCAATGAGAAAATCACGCTGATAGGCTATATCGGCTGCGCCCTCATCCTACTCGGCGTCTGGCTTGCCGACTATCTCCAGCGCCGCCGTGAAAAGGCATACACCAACCAGTACAATTCCAACGTACGCCCATAATATACAAAACGTCAATAAACAGGCATCAGTTCTCCGGCTACGTCATGGCATGGAAAGCTGATGCGCAATAAACCAATTTATTAGCCCATGAAACGTATCATCACAAGCACTATTCTCGCCGCTGCCGCAATGACAGGCATGGCAGTGACACCGCTTTGGCTCCGTGATGTGAAAATCTCCCCCGACGGAAGCCGTATCGCTTTCACTTACAAAGGGGACATCTACACGGTACCGGCAGCTGGTGGAAACGCTCTTCGTCTCACCTCACAGCCATCCTACGAATCAGAACCGGTGTGGTCACCCGACGGCAAGCTGATAGCATTCGCCAGCGACCGTGAAGGCGGTAACGACATTTTCATAATGGATTCCACAGGAGGCGAAGCTACAAGACTGACCTACAATTCGGCATCCGAGATTCCCGAGGCATTCACCCCCGACGGCAATTATGTGGTATTCTCGGCATCAATCCAGGATGCGCCCGCAAGCCTCGGATTCCCCGCAGTGCGCCAGACAGAACTTTACCGTGTACCGGTAAAAGGCGGACGCACCGAACAGATAATATCAACTCCTGCAAAGAATGTAGCATATCTTCCCGACGGCAAATCATTCCTCTACACCGATGTGAAAGGCAATGAAAACGAGTGGCGCAAACACCACACCTCTTCCGTAACACGCGACGTATGGAAATATGATGCCACAAAAGGGACATACACCAATCTCACCAACCGACAGGGAGAAGACCGCAATGCCGTGCTTGACCGGGACGGCAACACTGTCTACTTCCTCAGCGAACGTGACGGCGGATCATTCAATGTATATTCATTCAAACTCGATAATCCCTCGAAAATAAGCCGTGTGACCGATTTCACCACCCATCCGGTACGCTTCCTCTCGCAGGGTGCCGACGGAACTCTGGCATTCACTTACGATGGTGAAATCTACACTATGAAAGCCGGCTCAAAACCTGCCAAAGTGGCTATTGACGTGCTTATCGACAATGTAAACCCGGTGGAAACACGCACGTTCTCAACCGGCGCACTCAACCCTGTCGTATCACCCGACGGCAAACAGATAGCTTTCGCAAGCCACGGTGACATATTCGTGACTTCGGTGGACTACCGGACCACTCGTCAGATAACACAGACACCCGAGGCCGAAGGGGATGTGGCATGGGGCACCGACAACCGTACCCTCTACTACACCTCTGACCGAGACGGACATTCAAACATCTATCGCGCACGCATATCACGTGCGGACGACCCCAATTTCCCCAATGCCACCATCATCGAGGAGGAGGCTCTCATACCCTCCAAAGACAATATAGAGCGTGCCAAACCGGTCATTTCGCCCGACGGCAAAAAAATGGCATTCATTCAGGACCGCCGTAAGATAGCGGTAATGGATTTGGCGTCAAAAAGCGTGAAACTCCTCACCAACGGTGAGACATATACCGCCCGCGACGGCGATATCGAAGTGGCATGGTCGCCCGACAGCAAATGGCTGACCTCGGCAGTGGATGTGCACAAGCGTGACCCTTACTACGACATTGCAATCATCAACGCCTCCACCGGCGAACTCACAAACATCACCAACTCAGGATATATGAATCTCTCCCCCCGATGGGTGATGAACGGCGACGCAATCCTCTTCGCATCCGAACGCTACGGTATGAAGAACCACGCTTCATGGGGCTCCACCTACGACGCAATGCTTGTGTTCACCAACAAAGCCGCCTACGACAAGTACCGTCTTTCACCCGAGGACTATGAACTGTTCAAGGATGTGGAAAAAGCCCAGAAAAAGAAAGCTGCGGCAAAGAAAGACGATGAAAAGAAAGATTCGAAGAAAGGCAAAAAGGATGACAAGAAGGAGAGCGCATCCGCCGAGACTGCCAAGAAGGACATCATCATCGACTTTGACGGTATTCATGACCGCATAGTACGCCTCACTCCGTTCTCTTCACGCATCGGAGACCTATATATCGACAATGACGGTGAAAACCTATATTTCCTTGCCAACGTCGATGACGGGTATGACCTGTGGAAAATGAATCTACGCAAGGACGAGGTTTCCCTGTTCAAGAAACTCGGTGCCGGAAGCCTCAGCCTCCAGCCCGATGCCGAAGGCAAGAATCTCTTCCTTCTCGGCAGCCGTTCTATGAAGAAAATGGCACTGAGCAGCGGCAAAATGGACAATATAACATTCTCAGCCACACAAAAAATAGACCGTGCCAAGGAACGTGAATACCTCTACAATTATATCCTCACCGAGGAGGCTCAGCGATTCTATGACAAAAACATGCACGGTGTGGACTGGAAAGGTCTCGGCGAGGCTTACCGCAAGTTCCTGCCCCACATCAACAACAACCAGGATTTCGCAGAACTCGGAAGCGAACTTCTCGGCGAGCTGAATGTGTCACACACAGGAGCCGGAGCACGTTCCACCACATTCCCCGAACCTACCGCCTCACTCGGTCTGCTCTATGACATGAGCTATAGCGGTGACGGTCTTAAAGTAGCCGAAATCCTTGAGAAAGGGCCGTTTGACCGTGCGAGCACAGCCCTCACCCCAGGTTCAGTCATTACCGCCATTGACGGCACTCCGGTTACAGCCGCCAGCGACTATGCCACCCTACTCAACAACCGTGTCAACAAGAAAACCCTCGTTACTTTCACTGACAAAAGCGGAAAGAAGCATGACGAGGTAGTGCTTCCTATCAGCGCAGCCTCGCAGAACGACAAACTTTACAACCGTTGGGTAAAACGCAATGCTCATCTTGTCGATTCACTCTCCGGCGGTCGCCTGGGCTACGTACACATCCAGTCAATGAGCGATGACAGCTACCGCACAGTATACTCCGACGTACTCGGCAAGTACAACGAACGTGAAGGCATAGTAATCGATACCCGCTTCAACGGCGGAGGCCGTCTGCACGAGGATATCGAAGTGCTGTTCAGCGGTGACAAATATCTCACCCAGTACATCCAGGGCGTGGAAAGCGGACAAATGCCCTCCCGCCGTTGGAACAAACCGTCAATCATGGTAATCGGCGAAGCCAATTACAGCAATGCACACGGCACACCCTGGGTATATAAGAACCGTAAGCTCGGCAAGCTCGTTGGAATGCCTGTTCCAGGCACCATGACATCCGTCAACTGGGTGACTCTTCAGGATCCGTCGATGTACTTCGGTATACCGGTGGTAGGTTTCAAGACCGCCGAGGGGAATTATCTTGAGAATTCACAGCTCGAGCCTGATGTGAAGGTGTCCAATAACCCCGGACGTCTGCTCAGAGGGATCGATGACCAGCTGGACGCAGCTGTCAGCACCCTCCTGCATGATATTGACGCAGCCAAGAAATAATCGCTCCATCTGCCGGACAACAAGTATAACTCCGCAGAGACATTCATAGACGCACCTCCCCGCCGCTTGCCTCACAAACAAGGCATCAGGTGGGGAGGTGTTGCATTTCCGTCAAACTTAATGTAACTTTGCAATCTACCCTTGCATACCATTAATAACTCCATCGAGGGGCTATCAATTAAAATCAAATGACTATGAAATCAGGACTTGTACTTGAAGGCGGAGCCATGCGCGGGCTTTTTACCGCAGGCGTAATGGACGTGATGATGGAAGCCGGAATTAGGTTTGACGGCATAATCGGTGTGTCAGCCGGTTCGAGTTTCGGCTGCAACTACAAGTCACATCAGCCGGGCAGAGTGCTCCGCTATAATTTGCGCTACGGCAACGACCCTCGTTACATGGGGTTGCGCTCGCTTCTGACCACAGGCGACCTTGTCGGCGCTGAATTTGCCTACCATAAGCTTCCTTTGGAGCTTGATATATTCGATATCGAACGATTTGAGAGCGACCCGACACAATTCTACCTTGTATGTACCGATGTACACACCGGCAAACCGGTATATTACCGTATGGATAAAGTCAACCGAACAACCCTCGAATGGCTGCGAGCCTCCGCATCGATGCCGGTAGTGACCCGCCCGGTCAAAGTGGACGGTTACGAGATGCTCGACGGGGGAATCAGCGACTCCATCCCCTTGAAATACTTCCAGAGCATAGGATACGGACGCAACATCGTAGTGCTTACACAACCAAGAGATTATACCAAAAAGCCTGCAAAAGGGTGGCTGTTCCGACTGTTGCTACGCCGTTACCCAAAGATCGCTGAAGCAATGGCACACCGACACGAGATGTATAACGCACAGCTTGAGTACGTAAGCAAGGAGTCGGAGAAAGGCAACACATTGGTACTCGCCCCTGAATGTCCGCTACCGATAGGAAGAGTGGAGATGAATCCAGGGAAAATGAAACTGGTCTACTCCATGGGGCGTGACGCCGCGACAGCCCGGATGGAAGAAATCAAGGAGTTTTTAACCCGTCCATGAACACATTGTGTACCGTAACCGAAGGCTCACCAATATCCAGTTTATTGCAGAAACTTTGGCGCAAGGATGAATGCGCCTATTGATATTCCGAAATTCCAATTGCCCGATGGGGACTCGGTTGTATAATTAGCATAAGCGCTCACTGTTCCGAACGGTAGCGAAATCAGCGCCGACACTTCACCGAAAAATTCCGGATTTGACAACCATTTGCCATAGTATGCGCCATGTGTAGACGGGTTATACTCTATTTTTCTCATAGGCAGAAAACCGTCAAATGTCCCGCGAATCTGAAACTTGCCCGAGAGTTTCCATACCGGCATCACACCGACCGCCAAGAACGAATTGGCACGGAATGCGGAGTTGAAGTGATTGTAGCTCGCAGGTGTTGGATGAAAAGCTGTGGCAGCCACCACAGACGCATCATAGCCAGGAAGAAGCTTACGTGTCGACAGTAGTGCTCTCGCCATGGCTCCCACCGAGAAATATTTGCCACAATTCCAGTAATTAGTCGCCGACAAATCGCCTTGTACCCACGATACCGGCTTACTGTACCTCTCACCCCCCGCACTCTCTCCTGGCCGGTAGTGATATCTGCCATAAGCGCCGAGAGCACGGATATAGTATTCACTGCCCTCGGTAGGGGCAAACTGATTGTCATACGTATTGCATTCCCACTGCACTATCGCCTTGCCAAGGTCAAATATACCGGTATCCCGGTCTTTTTCATCGCTATGCTCCCGTATATCTGCATAATACCGGTCTGTAAGATGCCCGTACCCTACTCCCACATTGAGCACAGAGCGGAGCGACAGTGCCGATGAATAGCATGCCTGCACGAATGCCTCGGACCTCTTTATAAAATCCGGTGAATTAATCTGGTAAAACAGCTTCTCAGTCTCGTGGAATTTCTGCCTTGAAGCGACAAGCCTGACCATAAGCTCCGAGGGACGGTAAGTGTTTAACAGCAGCTTAAAATCCCCTTCTGCGGCAAGATAACTCTGTCCGAGCCAAGCATTGACGCTCGCCTTTATGGAACGGAAATTCAGAGTATTGTACCCTCCGTTGAAAAACAGCATACTGTTTGTAGAGGATGATATATACCCGCCTATGCCCACATTGAAATTATCCTTGACCACCGCTTTGAAATCAAGGGTATATGACGTGTCGGCAGGGTTAAATACCGGAGTTGGCACAAAATTCTGTATCTGCCTGGAAGCCACGGCGCGATAGTAGGCGTCTCGTGTCTCTCCGAGTGTGAGAAACCTGCGTTTCTTGCGGTGGAAGAAGGATGCGAGATAGGAATTCTCGTCAGGCTCTCCGCCGGTCACATTCACACTTGCCACTTTTACCTCGGGTGTCGCACGCTTGAATTGAGCGCGACGCTCAGCCACCATCTCAGCCGGCACACGTGCGCCCACCTTCATACGTATGGAATCAATCTTAGCCATAGCACTCTCATAGCCTATCTGATATATCTCACGGCATTTCCCCCAGTCCAGCAGACTGAATTCATCAAGGTCAATCCTGATGTTCACGCCCTTGTCGTATGGAAACGGATAGTCATTGGGCTGCATTATCATCTCCTCCAGCTGCGCCAGCATGTTACGCGAGCCGGGAGGCGCATCCTTCGAGCCCACGTTTATTCCGATTACTGCGTCCGGATCAAACTCCTCCATCATCACATCCACCGGATAATTATCGTATATACCTCCGTCATACATCGGCACCCCGTCGAGATTTATAGGCTCGAATATCATCGGAAACGACATTGACATCCTTATGGCATCGCCAAGAGGTCCGCTCTTCAGCACCACCTTGTGCTTGGCATAGACATCGGATGTAACACATCTGAACGGCACAAACAGATTGTCGAAATTCTCGCCACACTGCGCACCGTAGGGGGAGAACAGCTCAAAGAAAGCATAATTCATCGGTATCGGATTTATCAGGCTCATAGGTAACACCGATGTTATCTGCGTAGAGTCCTTTCCGAGATTCAGATTGACAAACGAAGGGGTCTGGTTGTCATTGAGAAAAAAGTACGTATACGAGGGGTCCACACGCCCCGACGACCAATAGGCAAATCCCTTTGACTCAATCAGTTCCATCATCTCCTCCGGAGTATATCCCGAAGCATACAAGCCACCTACTATCGCACCCATAGATGTGCCTGTGATATAGTCAATCGGAATATCGTTATCCTCGAATGCCTTTATCACTCCTATGTGCGCTATACCCTTCGCTCCACCGCCGCTAAGCACCAGACCTACCGACTGCCGCTCCTGAGCACATACGGCACAGCAGAGCAGAACTGCATACACAGCCAGAATCATATATCTCCTCATAGTCGAAACGTTGAATTATACCTTTTTAACAATCAAACATATCATTTTGATTATATGAATAATCCCTACTTAAAAAAAATCACTAATTTTGCCCCGCTATG
Organism: uncultured Duncaniella sp.; assembly: GCA_958352885.1. Classification (GTDB taxonomy): domain Bacteria; phylum Bacteroidota; class Bacteroidia; order Bacteroidales; family Muribaculaceae; genus Duncaniella. The sequence continues at coordinate 115,336 of CATWQI010000006.1, read as the reverse complement.
ACAGAATTCAACCAGACACAGGAAATAAAACGCCGCTTCTTTGCCATGCGCAACGGCATCGTGGCTGATACCATCCGCAAAGGCGGTCTCGATTATAAAATGATATTCGGGCTGAACCTTCCGCAAATCAAAGAAATAGCCGCATCTCTGCCACACACAGTCGCTCTTGCCGAGGAGATGTGGAGCGACCGGCGCACACGTGAAAGCATGCTGCTCGCACCGATGCTATATCCGGTAGAAGAGATGGACATGCCAACCGCCTTACGCTGGGCATCGGAAGCACCAACGACCGAAGTGTCTGACATACTTTGCCACTCGCTGCTGCGCCGTCACCCCGCCGCCTGGGAAATAGCGATGGAGCATGTCACCTCTCCATCCGAGATGAACCGCTACACCGCCTTCCGTCTATTGTTCAACCTCCTCTATACACGTCCAGCCGACATCCGCCCGTTCGCCGAGGCTGAGTATGCTGCGGCATCACCTCTCACCCGCCCCCTGTGCCACTCCATAATCGAGGAAATCGACTTTCTCTCCGAGACAGTCTGAACCATATAAAACCTGACTTGTACAAGCATTCTGCCACACACATTAAACCCTTATCCCTGAACGGGTCAATCGATCAGATATTAATAATTCATTAAATTTTCTGTGTGATTTGCACAATCACGCGGTTTGATGTAATTTTGCGGTCTATTTCGTATAATTAAATTCAAAAAGCTGTGAGTATACTCCGCAGACTTATCGTTTTATCGCTAATTCTATCATCCACAGGGCTTATCAACGCCACCTCCATTACAAGCACCGATTCCCAATCCGCACCGGCGGGGACAGAAGGAAACCGTAATGAAACTTACGATTCCATCCTCTCCATAGGCGAGGTACGTGTCACTGCCATCAAACAGGCCAGATCGCTGCTGCGACAGCCGGTCACAGTCACCACTATCAGACGTGATGAAATCGAACGGCAAAACATCACCGGCATGAAAGGGGTTTCGGAAATCGCGCCTAATTTCTACATGCCGTCCTACGGTTCGCAGATGACATCATCTATCTACGTGCGCGGCATCGGCGCCCGCATCGACCAGCCTGCCGTAGGTCTCAACATCGACAACGTACCCTACCTCAACAAGGATTCCTATGACTTCGACATGGCTGACATAGACCGAATAGAAGTGCTACGAGGCCCGCAATCCACTCTTTACGGACGCAACACCATTGCCGGACTCATCAACATCTACACGATATCCCCTCTGCGCTATCAAGGCGTCAAGGCTATGGTCGAAGCCGGCACAGGCAGCCGTTTCAGAGCATCGGTTGCCGGATATGCCAAGTTACACGAACGTCTCGGCATGTCACTGTCAGCCTATGCTGACTACCGCCACGGATTTTTCAAGAACCGTTTCAACGGCTCCCGGGCTGACAGACAGAACAACCAGTCATTAAGATGGAAAACAGTGTGGCGAGCCGGCAGCAATGTCAGCATAGAGAACGCTGCATCATTCGGGCACTCCGTACAGAACGGCTATCCATACGCATTCGAGGAGACCGGTGATATCAACTACAATGACACATGCTTCTACAAGCGCACCACCTTCACCGACGGAGTCACCGTGACATGGGTCACACCACATTTCACCCTCGCCTCAATCACAGGGTTTCAATACCTTAATGACAACATGACGCTTGATCAGGACTTCCTTCCCAAGAGCTATTTCAACCTCACCCAGAAGCAGAACGACCGCAGTATCACACAGGACATAGTGCTCCGCGGCAGCACAGGCAATTACAGCTGGCTTGCCGGTGTGTTCGGCTTCTATAAATACTCACATATGGGGGCCCCTGTAACCTTCAAGGAGGACGGCATAAAAGAATTGATACTCGGAAACATACCGCCTATAGTACAACTCACCTGGGACGATGACAACTTCGTGCTCGGAAGCAACTTCCGCCATCCGGTCAAGGGGGCTGCCATCTACCATCAAAGCACCTACGACTGGAAACGCTGGAGCTTCGCACTCGGGATGCGACTCGACTACGAGCATACTGTGCTCAATTACCACAGTTTATGTTCCACCGGGGCAAGCGGAGTGGTCAACATACCGCAGATGCCATTTCCTATCCCTCTCAACGCACCTGTCGATATCGACGAGTCAGGACGTATGAAACAGTCATTCACTCAATTTCTGCCCAAACTGAGCGTGACATACAATCTGAAGAACTCAGCCGTATTCCTATCGGTAACCAAAGGATATAAATCCGGAGGCTACAATACCCAGATGTTCAGCAACTTCCTCCAGCAACAGATGATGACCGAAATGATGGATAACGCCATGGGGCAAATGCGCCCCGGAGGACGTGCCGATGGCTATGATAATCCCGGCGCAGGCACGACAAACGACAACGGACAACTCACAGCCGCCGATTACGTATCCTACAAACCGGAAATAAGCTGGAACTACGAGTTAGGGGGTCACATCTCCTGCGACGAAGGAAGAGTGTATTCCACCTTTGCGGCATTTTTCATAGACTGCCGTGACCAGCAGGTCACCATATTCCCCGAAGGTACATCCACCGGACGTATGATGGCAAATGCCGGAAAGACCCGCAGCGTTGGCGCCGAACTGACCATAAGCTATACACCGGCTCCCCGATGGAAATTCGATGTGGCATACGGGTACACTCATGCCACCTTCCGTGACTTCAAGGATGCTTATGGCGACTATTCAGGCAACCGTGTGCCATATGCACCGGAAAACACTCTCTTCGCCGCAGGCTCCTATCGCCTCCCAGTAGCCAACTCTCCCTGGCTTGATGCCGTGAGCTTCAACCTCAACTGCCGTGGCGTGGGAAGCATATACTGGGACGAGGAAAACGAGTATCGCCAGCCATTCTATGCCGAACTCGGAGCATCAGTACGCCTCGAGCACCGCAATTTCACCCTCGACATCTGGGGGAAAAACCTAACCGACACGAAATTTGACACATTCCGTTACGAGTCAATCGGCAACAACTTCTTCCAGCGCGGCAATCCGGTGAGAGGAGGAGTGACACTGCGTCTTGCCTTCAACTGACACAGCCATAATCATCCAAATTATTAACACTAATTTCATATATCAGCATAAATATTAACACAATAACCAATTAATCAGTCCGTTATATTATGGATTAGATTTCAGGCGCAATCCGCCATGCAGTCTTTCCGCATATATCGTATCATATATATTACAGATTCTATAATTAATCATTATGAAGAAATACATTTCTACTTTAGGCGCAGTACTCGTGACTGCTTTCACTTTCACTTCTTGTTTAGGAAGCCATTCCGACAGCGAACAGACTTACACCTCCCGCCTCGGCTCTACCGAATGTATCAACCGAGTAGAGGACCTCGAGACCGGTGACGTATACATCGCCAACAACGGTGCCGCATACCAGGTGGCATACAATTTCACACAGGGAACCGTCACAACAGATATTGCCGGTCTGAACCTCTCACCCAACCTCACAGGTCTCTCACTCCGCATACCTGCTCTCCCGCTCAAGGTGGATGAAACCAAGGGCTTCTACGTATGCTCCGGAACAGACCTCGTGCCGGAAAACACACAGTCGGCATACGTGTTCAACAGCTTCGCACTCCGCTCCATACCGGGACGTGCCTACAACAACCAGCACGCACCTGTGTACTGCATCAACTTCGTCCTCAACAACCGTTACCGTGTTTCAGTAATACAGAAGGACAATCTCTACTTCGGCAAGACAAACATCGTGGCAACCGACGGCTCTTCCAGCTATACCACACAGGAACCCGCATGCCGCATATTGCTTGATACCGACAAGAAGACCGCCAGACTGTACTATGCCAACATCAAGTTCACCGAAACTTCCATGGTTGAGTCATTCTACGTAGCCGACCTTCCCTACACCATCACTGCCAACGGGTACACCATCCAGTCAATCAACGCAGTCAACCCCTACGGGCTTACCGGCGTGAAAAACGAGGATGCGACTGTAAGCAACATCAACGTAGCAGCCAACACAGCTACAGGCGCCAACGTATCGTTCCGCTATGAATCCACTGAAAACGGTGTAACCAAGAGCTACAACATCTCTGCACCTCTCGAGTACTACGTATATCCCGACAAGACCGAGAACTAAAAAAGAAACATAATATCTCTAACAAAATAACAATAGCCAAAGCACCTTTTTTGCAGGTGCTTTGGCTATTGTTTTATGCCATTATACAGAACGCTTGCTGCCGGCAGCGGCATTCATCCTACCGACGCATCACGCTCCAGGATTTGTGCCGCAAGAGTGTCTGCCGAATGGATTAACGCCACAAGCGGAGACTGCTTCTGCGACTCCCTGTAAGATTTCTCCTCCTCTATGCTGTGGCGGTCCACATCCCAGGCACCCATGTGCCAGCGTATGGCGAGTATCTCCTCATCCTCAAGGTCAAGACCCATGCGGAGCAGCATCACCACCGACTTCTCGCCGTGACCGATAGGAAGCCCCGAATAGTCCACCTCGTACTCCTGAGTCTCTTCCCACACCCCAATCTCGTTCTTCCGCTTGCGAGTGACACGTCGGTATATGTTTGACTTGCATGTATCATGGAGCAGCGCAGCGATAATAACCGAGTTGACAGGCAGCTGCGCCTCCATGTCAGGACGAAGTTTGATGATACCCTCCCGAAGTGTCATGGCCATATCATAGACATTGAGTGAATGCTCAAGCAAGCCTCCGGGATGATTAAAATGATTCCGCACTGAAGCCGGAGCCTCAAAAAAGCCGTATGACCCGAGGTCCTCAATTACATATTCGATATTCTCACGCCCTGTGCTGCGCAGAAGCGAGCAGAATCGTTCACGTTTCTCTTTCATCTGTATTATATTGTTAATTCCTTAATTTCACATTTCTTGCAAGCCTTTGTTGCCACTTCTACATCATGTACCCCACACCGATTCTCACCATCATGGCAGGAGTGAAGTGCTGACGGTCATTGCCGTTGAACATCTTGTAGAAATTCTTGAACTTCCTGTCGACCAAGCGAGACGATCGGCTCCACGCCGCTCCTATCCCGCCGAAAAAAGTAATGGAGCTCTTGTACTTATAGTCCAGCTGAAAATATGAGCGAGTCATCGTTGTGGAATAAATCTTCCATTTGTCATCATGACGGAACACAGCCGACATACCCTCCATATCAAATGCGACCAGCGACGTGGTGAACCTATCGTCCCACTTACGCTTCACAGTCAGCTTCAGACCGGTAATCATCGAAAGGTCAATCTCATACCTGCCCCTCATGGACCAATTGAGATACACCGCAGGGATAATAGCAGGAAATCCGAATGAGTTGGTGAGCGCTCCACCCACACCCACATCCAGACGGTCACGCACGTTATAGACAAAAACCGCACCTCCATTGGCAAGCAGCGACTTGAACACCACATGATTAGGACGACAGTATATACCCACACCAAGCGAAGCCATAAACTTCCAGCGCTCACTCAACGGGCGTATGTGAGTCAGGTTCAGGCTCGTGTTAAGCATACGGTCGGGCACCAGCCCTCCTGCGCCGCCGGTATTGTTGAGCGAGGCATACTTGGCTGACAATGTAACTGCCCACATCCTGACTATACGCCTGTCCTCGTCAAGCTCATACTTGAACGGAAGGTTAGCCATGACAGAAACCCTTGCCATCGACCCTTTGCCAAACTCATCCCCATCCGAATCCTTGAGCGTGGACGGAGAAAGATAATCTGTTGAGAACTGGACCTGTGAATATGCCGTGATACTTAGGATAATGTAGAGTGTTAGTGTCAGGACCCCCCTCATAAGTGTGTCTGTAATTAAGTGCGTGTTTGATTTTTTAATTTATTGTGCAAAAATAATAAGAATTGGCAGAATCTGTGTAAATTTGCAGCAAAATACTTTATCCTTATCTCGAAGTCATGACACGGAAATATGATTATCTCGTGATTGGTTCGGGCATAGCCGGTATGAGCTTCGCCCTGAAAGTAGCCGGACACGGCTCTGTAGCACTCGTGTGCAAGACCACTCTTGACGAAGCCAATACGGCTCTCGCCCAAGGAGGCGTGGCATCAGTGACCAATCTCGAAGTCGACGATTTTGACAAGCATATCAAGGACACCATGATAGCCGGCGACTATCTAAGCGACCCGGCAGCCGTCGACATGGTGGTGCGCAATGCTCCCGCTCAGATTAACGAACTAATCAACTGGGGCGTGAACTTCGACAAGAAGGATGACGGCACCTTCGACCTCCACCGCGAGGGGGGACACTCCGAATTCCGTATCCTGCACCATGCCGACAATACAGGATTTGAAATCCAGCAGTCACTCATCGAGGCGGTGAGAGCCAACAAAAACATCGACATCTACGAGCACCATTTTGCCATCGAGATTATCACCCAACATCATCTCGGCAAAATAGTGACCCGGCGCACCCCGGATATAACATGCTATGGCGCATACGTTCTCGACACTGCCTCCGGCACTGTCGACACATTCCTCTCCAAAGTGACCCTCATAGCCACCGGTGGTGCCGGAGCAGTATACCAGACCACCACGAACCCGCTCGTCGCGACCGGCGACGGCATCGCAATGGTCTACCGTGCCAAGGGCACAGTGAAGGACATGGAATTCATCCAGTTCCATCCCACTGCCCTGTACCATCCCGGCGACCGCCCATCATTCCTAATCACAGAGGCGATGAGAGGCTACGGGGCTGTGCTCCGCAACAAGAAAGGTGAAGAGTTCATGCATAAGTATGACCCCCGCCTATCACTCGCTCCGCGCGACATTGTCGCACGAGCCATAGACTCAGAGATGAAACTCCACGGCGATGACCATGTATACCTTGATGTCACCCACAAGGATGCCGACGAGACCCGAAAGCATTTCCCCAACATATATGCCAAATGCCTCTCGCTCGGCATAGACATAACCAAGGATTATATACCCGTAGCTCCTGCGGCACACTATCTGTGCGGCGGCATAAAGGTCGACACAAACGCCGAGTCATCCATAAGCCGCCTATATGCCGTGGGCGAATGCTCATGTACAGGACTCCACGGAGGCAACCGCCTGGCATCCAACTCGCTCATAGAGGCTGTGGTCTATGCCGATGCTGCCGCCCGTCATGCCATGGACAATATCTCGCACTACGATTTCCGTACCGACGTTCCGGAATGGAACGACGAAGGCACCCGTCATCCCGAAGAAATGGTACTGATAACACAGAGCATCAAGGAGGTAAACCAGATTATGGGAACCTATGTGGGAATAGTCCGTTCCAATCTGCGCCTGGACCGTGCATGGAACCGTCTTGACATACTGTACGAAGAGACCGAAAAGCTGTTCAAATGCTCGAAAGCATCCAGGGAAATCTGCGAGCTGCGCAACATAATCAACGTCGGATACCTGATTATGCGCCAGGCAAAAGAGCGCAAGGAATCGCGAGGACTGCACTACACAGTGGATTACCCTCCGGTACCGCATAAAGAATAGTACCCGGGACACAATAATTTACGCCGTTCAGGTGTTATAACATTGATATGACACGACTTTACAGACTGATTCTCTCTGCAGCCATGACTATATGCGCCCTGTGCGCCTACGGTCAGGCTGAACCAATGCCCGAGGTGGGTGACGGCAGGATAAAGCCGCTCAAAGGCTACTACCTATTCGAAGAGGACGGCGAAGAACTCCTTATGCTCGTACTGTCGGAAGTGAAAGTTTTTCCCGAACTTAAATTCAAAAACAAGAAAGAGGAGGAATTTTACTGGAAGACTGTGCGGGACGTGAAGAAAACACTCCCATACGCCAAACTCATCTGCGAAACCCTGATAGAAACCTACGAATACATCGAGACCTTCCCCACTCAGAAGGAGCGCGAAGAGCATCTGAAAAAAATGGAGAGCGCCGTGTTCGAACAATACAAACCGGCTCTACGCCGTTTCACTAAAAGCCAGGCACAAATGCTCATAAAGCTTATAAACCGTGAGACTAACCAGTCAAGCTACAACATACTGAAAGCTTTTCTCGGCTCGTTCCGTGCCGGATTCTGGCAAACATTCGGAAGATTCTTCGGCGTCAACCTCAAGACATCCTACAAACCAGACAAGGACCGTAAGGATGCCATAATCGAGCGTGTCGCCACCATGGTCGAGCTTGGGCGTCTATAAGACCAATCTCCATAACAAACTAATCCGGGATATCATCATTAAGATGACATCCCGGACTTTTTTATGTTCATACGAGAAGGAAATGCCATAGCCTCCCCTCGCTTATACTCATTGAAGCTTATTCAGCTGAGAGGATTGAAGGAGCGGTATACACACGACTTGCAAGTTCCTGATCAAGCATATAGAGTCCCATGCCGTCGTTGCCGATAAGGGTGAACTTGTCTATCAGCTGGCGGGCATTATCCTCTTCCTCAACCTGCTCGTTTACAAACCATGCGAGACGGTCGCGGGTAGCATAGTCATGCTCAGCCTCGGCGAGGGCATAAAGATTATTGATGAGCGAAGTCACTTTCTGCTCGTGCTCAAGTGTTGCTTTAAAGGCATCCAGTGGTGATTCCCATGAAGTCGGAACGGCATCGATGGCCTTGAGTGTCACCTTGCCGCCGCGCTGGTTGATATAGTTCATGAAGATTGTGGCGTGAGCCTGCTCCTCCTGGAACTGGATTTTAAACCAGTTGGCGATACCGGTACGTCCCTCCGCCTCAAAGTGCATCCCCATTGACAGGTAAAGATACGCGCTCCAAAGCTCTGCGTTGATTTGCTCGTTAAGAGCATCCTGAATCTTGCTGTTTAACATGATTTCTTATATTTAGTTTAACGATTAATCTTCCTTCGGGTGCTAATACCCGTTTGATAGCTCCTCTTTTAAGTATTAAACAATTTCACACGCAAAATTACTAATTTTTATGTGAGAACAAAAAATTTGCATTCCGAAAATAATGAGAGTTTTAACTAAATTGTTAACACAATTTAACAATCGGGGGGGGTAATTTGGGTAGTTTGTATTACCTTTGCATAATAACAACTCAGATATCTCATTCAGAGATGTTTTGCCCCTTAAAATCTGGACATATCTATAAGAAAAAATATTTTATCCCTAAATTTTGTTGACCTTTATCTTGGATAGTACGTACCCTGAACAATCACACATTATTGGGTCATATCGCCGGCATCAGCAATCTGATACCGGCGATATGCGTTTATAGACATCCCGGTCAATAGTTGGCAAAATTAAACATTTTGATATAACAGATAGCCATTAACACGACCAATCAAAACATGAGACAGTTTCATTTTATGGCTAATTTGGTTTATCTTTGCAGTAATGTTATCAGGAATTCTAAAAGAGATAGATATGCGTACGGTGACCGTTTCCGATATTCAGTCGCAAACAGTCTCTATCTTCCGCCTTGCGAATATCCGCTCACTTTTCACAGTCTTTTGGTTAGTGGTGACATCTCTTTCCGGCAAGTCTGTACAGTTACATCGGGAAGCGGAAATGTCGGAAGTTACCGGACGACTTATCTCAAGCGACGCAGGGCTTCCGGATAACAATATCCGCAGCATCGCAGTGGATGATGATGGATTTGTCTGGTTAAGCTCGCTTTATAGCATATACAGGTACGATGGGTACAGATATCTTACCGTGAAATTGCCTGAAAAGGAAAATGACATGGATTTTTCACGTTATAGAATCGAACGGCTTGCCAATATCGGGAATTATCAATTACTTGTACGGTGGACTAACGGTGTATCAAAAATTCTAAATACTCATAATTTAGAATTTGAAGATCCGAACCATGACACAGGTGGGACAGCGCAAATCTCCCCTGGCAAGAATCGTTTTGTAGATAATCGAGGTAATGTTATCAGATTTGACGAACTGACGGGAGAAATTTCCATTCCTGTATCCGTTGGTCATGACTCTCTAAGATTAAAAGTTGTAACTGACGATATGATTCGTCAACATAACGATTACAAAATAACGGCAGTGATGTCTTCTGACAGCATTATATGGGTGTCAACCAACGGTAACGGTCTGTTTGTTCATGACCCGTTAGCAAACAAAACACTCCATCTTACAGGTAATCAATTCCCATCACTTCTGGCAAGCGACTTTATCACAAGTATGACAGCCGGTCCGGATGGAGCTGTTTGGCTTACATTTAACCGTAGCGGAATAGCCAGGCTTAAGATGAACCGGGACAGCATACGAACCGTCAGCATGGAAGAGTTATCAGGCCCACAAAATAATGCCCGGGAAATAAAACTGCTGAAAAAGCTGCATAATGGCTTAATTCTCGTGGCGAATGATGCCGGAAATGTAGGTGTGATTGATTTTCCAAATAACAAAGTCATAGAGGTGACGAAATTTCCATCGGGTCTGGAATACCTTGATGCAGATATCTCACCTTGGGGAACTCCATGGATAGCCACCCGTAACAACGGACTTATGATTGACAACCGTTGGTACAAGATGAATAACGGGGATGACGAAGCTATCGGAGGCAACAGGGTTGATGCAGTGAAAGTCGATGCAAGCGGACGTATATGGGTAGGCGGCTCCGGGTTTCTTGATTGTGTAGTTGCCACCGGAGGCGCATCAGACTCTTTCAGTTTCAGACATTTCATGTCTTACGATAAGCGTAGCAATGTGAGGCAACTCCTCTTGGATAAATATGGGAATATGTGGGGAGCTACTGACAACGGCATAATTATCTGGAATCCCGACTCACTTTTAAATGATAATGCCGTTTCATCCGGAAATATGCTTTTCCTTCCGGTTTCAGGAGGCGTAAGAATCAATGTTTTGACTGAGGATACGACAGGACGGATTTGGATAGGCTCCGAGAAGGCAGGACTATACTACATCGACAACTCATCCGCACTGTTAAATAAACAATTGTACCTGAAGCTGCTGAATGGCTCTCTCCGACAGCCGACATTCAACTCTTGAGCTGTGATGCTGAAGGAAATCTATGGATTGGGACAGACGAAGCTCTATTCATGTATGACCATAGCTCAATCTATCCTGCAAAATTGCATTTTGAAAATAATACGGAAAAAAACGTTTACCAACGGGGCTGCGTAGCAGAGATTGCCGACGGACTTATGGCTTTCGGCACCGGTGACGGAGTGGTGGTGTTAAGTAGTGACGACGTAATTAAACGCAATATCCCTGTTAACATTTTCATTTCAGATGTTCTTTCCGGCAACAATTCAGTACTGTCTAAAATAAGTATCTCGGACAAGAATGACTCATATTCCTTATCTCTTGAAGAAAACGAAGGCTCAATAACCATTTGTTTTACAGATTTGTCATTTGACCCTTCGGCAAGGTTCAGTTATAAAATGGAAGGGATTGACAGCTCATGGATAATGACCGAAGGTGTGCCTATGGTTTCATATAGCAATTTATCTCCGGGCAGACACATATTTATGGTGCGGGCAATTTCGCCAGCTGGTCACTTTACCGAGAAAAAAGTCGAAATAACAGTTGCCCATTCTTCAGGAGTTACAAAAGTCGTTGCATTCGCCACAATAGCACTTCTTTTACTCATGTCATTTATGTTTTTCAGAAAAAAACAGCAAAGGACAAAGAATGATAATACATGTTTACCTCAGGTAAACAATCGGTTGCCGGAGCTTATTACCGATAATCGTGACCGGGATTTTATAACAACCTTGAATACTTACATTGATGAGCACATGGCAGAAAGTGATTTGGGAGTTGACCGCCTTGCCATGTCAATGAATTACGGTCGTACCCGCTTTTATAATAAAGTAAACAGTTTACTTGGATGCTCTCCAAAAGAATATCTTCGTAAACGACGTATTGAAAAAGCGGCAGAGATGCTGAAGGAAGAACACATGACTATTGCTGAAGTCGCATATAAAGTTGGATTCGGCACCCCCCAATATCTTACCACAGTATTCAAGCAGTTGTATGGGATTTCACCCTCTCAATACCGTAAAAACGGCACCAATAGCGACAAAAAATGATTGTCCGTACAAATTTGTAAACATTCGTACAAATTCATAACCATTTGATTTCATGCGGTTACTAAATTTGCGGCAAAATTTTTACGGTTCATACAAAATTGGATTCTATGAAAAAATTTATTGTTCCGCTCCTGGCTTTAATGCTGGGAACCGCTATGACTGAGGCTGCCCGAAGAGACTCGGTGCTTTTTAATTTTGATTGGCGATTTCATCTGGGCGAGTTTGCCGGAGGAGAAAGAGCCGGCACAGATGACAGTTCATGGGAGTGTGTTGACCTTCCAAAAGATTTTCAGCTTAACATGCCTTGGAATCCTGGCGCAAAGCCGTCACGCGGATTCAAGGACATGTCAGGAGCATGGTTCAGGAAAAGTTTCCGCCCGGATGAATCATGGAAAGGCAGAAGGGTAATGTTGGATTTTGAAGGACTCATGTACTATGGCGATGTATATCTTAACGGGGAAAAGATAGGCTCGACTGAATATGGCTATTGCGGGTTTGAATGTGATATGACCGACAGACTGAGATATGGCGACGACAATCTGATTGCCGTATACACCCATACGGGTCCGGCTGATGGTTCGAGGTGGTACACAGGAGGAGGTATAAATCGTAATGTACACATTATCGTCTCTGATACGATGTCAATGGCACGGCACGGAGTATACGTAGTCACGGAAAAAACAGACAACGACGAGTGGATTGTAAGAACACAGGCTGAGGTGCCGGGAAACATCCTTGAGAAGGGCAAGGTTGATTTCAAAGCGGAAATTATTGATGCTGACGGCAATTGCATTGCTTCAACACCTCTTACCGCCGCTCCGGAAATGTCCCGGCTGCATCTGTATGAGGTTAAACTTCCTATCCTTACGGTCAAATCTCCCCGTGTATGGACAGTAACTTCGCCCGGTGCTCCGGATAACCTTAATAAATTATACACATGCCGGATGACTATGTATGTCAATGGCAAGCCGACCGACACTGTCGACACCCGTTTCGGATTCCGGGTCATTGACTACGGACCCGATTATGGTTTCCGCCTTAACGGAGAAAAAGTATTCATGCAAGGAATTGCAAACCATGTTGATTTCGGAGGAGTTGGCGTGGCGGCTTTTCCTGCGGCTATCAAGCGGCAGCTAAAAACTCTCAGGGAGTTCGGTTATAATGCGGTCCGTTGTTCTCACAATCCTTATCCACCGGTTTTCTATGACCTTTGCGATGAGATGGGATTCCTCGTCGTTGATGAATTTGTGGATAAATGGAGTAATGACGGCAACTGCTGGGGAGGCAGGGAGTCATTTATGAACGTGTGGCCTTCGCTGATGACAGAATGGGTGAAACGTGACCGTAACCATCCATGTATCGTAATGTGGAGTCTGGGTAATGAAATGCAGCATCGTGAAAATGCCTCCGGTTACATGACAGGCGACTGGGGTGTCACCACCTTCCGGATTCTTGACACTTTCCTGAAGCGCTATGACTCCAGTCGTCCTTCTACAGCCGCCATGTATCCCGCAAGAGCAAACGGAATACGAAGAGCTGACCCCGGCTTCAGGGAGAAAGCCAACATTATCCCTCCCGAGCTCTCCCGCATTACAGAGGTGGCATCATACAACTATGAGTACGCTGACTACCCGCAATATAAAAAGATTGATCCTAATCTCACTATTTTCCAAAGTGAAGCAAGTGTAAACGACCTTGTGACACCATGGTTACGTATGGATCGTGAATCAACTGTAGGATTATGCTACTGGGGTGCCATTGAGTACTGGGGCGAAAGTGACGGATGGCCTAAAAAAGGATGGAACTATTCATTTTTTGACCATACTCTGCTCCCCTATCCCCGTGCATGGCTGGTACGCTCATGCTTTGTTGATGAACCGCAGGTGCACATAGGAGTGCTTGACGGAGAACAGAAAAGTATTATCTGGAACGACATTCTCTCAGGTCGTGCTGAAATGAGCCATTTTTACTGGCGGCCCGTCAAGGGTGACAGTATAACACTTGAAGTTTCGTCAAACTGTGACGAAGTGGAACTGTTCCGTAACGGGAAAAGCCTTGGCATAAAACGCAACAACCGGGAGAACGACAAAGTGCAGAATAAATTCTTATGGCGTGCCATTGAGTGGGAACCCGGGAAGGTAGAAGCCGTAGGGCGCAACCAGGGTCGAGAGGTTGCCCGACACAGCCTTAATTCACCCGGAAAGGCTGTACGACTCACTATCGAGGATGAAAGCACCGGTCTTTGGAAAGCCGACGGTATGGACCTCCGATATATCAGGGTTACTGCTGTCGATGCAAAGGGGAATCCTGTTGACAACTATGAGGGCGAGCTGACAGTCAATGTTGACGGGGAAGCAAATATGCTCGCACTCGACAATGGCAACCATTTCACTGACATTGGATTTGAAAATAATTCAACACCGCTTTACCGTGGGCGCGCACTTATTATTCTTCGCTCCACACGTAATTGTGGCAGTGTAAAAGTCAACGCTTCAGTTCCGGGAATACGACAGGCAAAAATTTCCTTGATAACTGAATGATTTTATTGCCTACACTGAAAACCACACAGACATTTGTCAAAAAAATATTTCCGATACCAGACATCACCGACAATAAAATATTCTAATAAGCGAGAGGTTCAGATGAGCCTCTCGCTTTATCTTTAGCATACTGTTTTACAAATATATAGCCAAATGATTGGAATTTTTCGCCCCGGCTTTTAAAATTCCGGGAAAAGTATTACTTTTGCTTATCTAACAAAACCGAATCACATGAAAACTAAATCCATTGCTATTATTGCAGCGGCAGCTCTCAGCGCATGCCTCTCTCTCAGTGCCCGGGCACAACTGCGGACCAATGGAGGTGTACAGTATCTGCTGTCCCAGTCCAAGGATATGAGCCAGGACTTCTCCGACCTAAGCAACCACTATTTCTTCGCCGACAGCCTTGCGTCCTTTGATGCCGCTACCGGCGTGGGGACAGTGAAATGGGTACGCCACCAGCTCATGCCGCGCCAGGCATTCAACGCCAACACCTACCTGCATCAGCCGCTGAAGTCACTCGACTTTCCCGACACAGCCTACGATAATGACCCCGAACTCCGCATGAGCGTCGAGCCGGTCAATGACCGCACACTGCGCATCAGGATGTACACCTCTCCCGTAATCCCCGCCGAACCCGCCGATGACCCGATGCTGGCAGGAACTCCTCCCGTCAACCGTTCCGCCTGGAAAGTGACACAGAGTGACAACGCCGTGACATATACCTCAGCCTGCGGCTCCCTCGAAATACAGCGACACCCCTGGCGCCTCGTGCTCAAGGATGCCGACGGGAAGGTGATGACCAAGAGCCGTGTGTGGAGCGACAATGACTCCACGCAGGTAAAGGTAGCCCCTTTCAGCTTCATCAAGCGTGGAGCCGATAATTCACGCTCGGTCAATCCGGTGTTCTCCCTCATGCCGGGCGAACGCATATATGGCTGCGGTGAAAGCGCCACAGCCCTCAACAAGGCGGGACAGAAGCTCAACCTCTTCGTCACAGACCCGCAGGGCCCGGAGACACCCGATATGTACAAGCCCATCCCGTTCTTCCTCTCTAACCGTGGCTACGGCATGTTCATGCACACCTCCGCTCCGGTAACAGTCGACTTCGGCGCGAGCTATGTAGGCGCGACAAAACTCTTCATGGCGGACGAAGTGGTGGACATATTCCTGTTCCTCGGTGACCCCAAGGAAGTACTGGGTGAATATACCGCACTCGTAGGTCGACCTGAGATGCCACCGCTGTGGTCCTTCGGCACATGGATGAGCCGCATCACCTACTTCAGCGAGGCTGAGGGAAGGGAAGTGGCAAAACAGCTCCGCGCCAACAAAATACCGGCAGACGTGATACATTTTGACACCGGATGGTTCGGTGTTGACTGGCAATGCGACTACGCATTCGCCTCCGAACGCTTCGACAACCCCGCCAAAATGCTTGCCGACCTCAAGGAGCAGGGATTCCGCACCTGCTTGTGGCAACTTCCGTATTTCACACCTAAAAACAAATTCTTCCCCGAACTGGTGGAACGGGGGCTATACGTACGTAACGGGCGTGGAGAACTCCCTTACGAGGATGTGGTGCTCGACTTTACCAACCCCGAAACAGTAAGTTGGTATCAGGACAAGCTTGGAAACCTCATCAAGCAAGGCGTTGGAGCCATAAAGGTTGACTTCGGAGAAGGCGCACCCCTCGATGCCATCTATTCCAACGGACGCAGCGGTCTATACGAGCATAATCTGTATCCTGTACGCTACAACCGTGCCGTGGCTGAAATAACCAAGCAACTCCACGGCGAGAATATCATATGGGCCCGCTCAGCGTGGGCTGGTTCTCAGCGTTATCCGCTGCACTGGGGCGGTGATGCCGCTACTACTGACGCTGGCTTCCTCGGAACACTCCGGGCAGGACTTTCGCTTGGTCTCAGCGGATTCTGCTTCTGGTCAAACGACATAGGCGGTTTCGTCACAGACTCTCCGGAAAATCTTTACCGGCGCTGGCTTCCTTACGGCTTCCTGACCTCCCACAGCCGTGTACACGGAGCACCCCCGACCGAGCCATGGCTCTACGGCAAGGAATTTACAGACTATTTCCGCAAATGCGCCGAGTTGAAGTACAAACTCATGCCATACGTATATGCGCAGGCTAAAAAGTGCACCGACAGCGGCCTGCCGATGATGCGGGCACTCCTCGTTGAATTCCCCGACGACCCCGGAGCATGGATGATTGATGACCAGTACATGTTTGGCGAATCAATGCTCGTGGCACCGATGCTCGAGGACGGTACATCACGCAACGTATATCTACCCGGCAAGGACAAATGGATTGACTATCAGACAGGCAAGACATATTCTCCGGGATGGAACCACATAGACACCGCCGAGCTGCCGGTAGTGATAATGGTGAAGGACGGCACTGCGCTCCCCCACATCCCAGTGGCACAGTCGACCGACAATATTGACTGGAACAAAGTACATTGGAAAACCTATAAGTCAGACAAATTCAAAGGCAAAGCCCACGGCTCGCTCTACATCCCCGGCGAAACACTCAGGGAAGTAGAAATCTGACTGAACCAAAACAACCTATAGAAACTGACAAGGGGCTAAAGCATGCGTCACAGCATCTTTAGCCCCTTAATCATTTATACGGCAGTATTCTAAAAGAATCCTTGGCGGTATGCCCGACTCTACTCCCTGATTGCCGCAAGACCGCCCTGGGCTGTCTCCTTGTAAATTGAAGGAAGGTCATGACCCGTCTGCTTCATCACCTCCACAATCCTGTCAAACGACACCGAATGGCGACCGTCGGAAAACGACGAGTACAAATTACTGTCAAGAGCCCTCGCGGCAGCGTAGGCATTACGCTCTATACACGGTATCTGCACCAGTCCGCACACAGGGTCACACGTAAGCCCGAGATGGTGTTCGAGCCCCATCTCGGCTGAGTACTCAATCTGGGCAGGAGTGCCGCCAAACAGCTGCGAAGCGGCTGCCGCTGCCATGGCACACGCCACGCCGACCTCACCCTGACATCCCACCTCAGCTCCCGACACCGATGCATTGTGCTTGACGACATTGCCGAAAAGTCCGGCAGTGGCAAGCGCCCGCAATATGCGTTTGTCCGAAAACCCCTTGGAAGTGGACAGATGATAGAGAACCGCCGGAAGCACACCGCACGAACCGCAGGTGGGCGCTGTGACTATCTTCCCGCCCGATGCATTCTCCTCGCTCACGGCAAGAGCGTAAGCATACACAAGTCCGCGGCTTCTGAGCGAATCATTGTGCCCGGACGCATGCAGGTAATATGACACAGCCTTGCGTCTCACGCCAAGACCGCCGGGAAGCACCCCTTCGGCATCTATCCCACGTTCCACAGCCTCACGCATCACCTGCCACACCTCACGCAGGTAATCCCACACGTCACTATTCTCGTTAAGCTCCACGTATTCCCAGAAACTGCGACCCGACTTTTCAGCCCAGGCAAGTATATCGGCTATCTTCGACATTCCGTACACCTCTTCCTTCGGTCGCCGCTCCTCACCCTCGTGAAGTATGTCGCCGCCACCTATCGAGTACACCGTATCGCTGCCAATCTCCTTACCCGCAGCATCCAGGGCACGGAACCTCATTCCATTAGGATGGAACGGGAGAAATATATCCGGCTGCCACACAATCGACGTGGGAGCTATCGGATTGAGAGCATCAAGAATAGCCACATCGGTCATGTGTCCTTTGCCCGTACCGGCAAGCGAGCCGTAAAGCGTCACCTCAAAGCCGGCGGCATTATTATACTTGCTCCCGAACTCCTGAGCCGCCTTAAGCGGTCCCATGGTATGGCTGCTCGATGGGCCATGCCCTATCTTATATAACTGTTTGATTGATTCCATATCAGAGGCTATAAAAATATACTGCGACAAAACGGGCAACCGACAATTGACAATTCCTAAAACTTCATCATCAATTATCCATTGCCCGTCTATATTATAACACGATTAAGTGCCGATTGGCTCAACGGCGCCGCCCGGCTGAGTATTGTCAATCGATAAGAGCATGCCCGGTCATCTCCTTCGGCTGAGGCAGACCCATGATTTTAAGCATGGTTGGAGCCACGTCGGCGAGCTTTCCGTCCTCGACCTTCGCATCCTTGCGCTCTGTAACATAGATACATGGCACCGGATTGAGCGAGTGAGCGGTGTTGGGGGTGCCGTCGGCGTTGACAGCATTGTCGGCATTGCCGTGGTCAGCGATGATGATAACCTCATAGTCAGCCTTCTTTGCCGCCTCGACAGTATCCTTCACACACTCGTCCACTGCCTTGACAGCCTTCTGGATAGCCTCGTAGACACCGGTGTGACCCACCATGTCGCCGTTGGCATAGTTAACCACGATGAAGTCATATTTTTCCTCCTCGATAGCCTTCACAAGCTGCTCCTTCACCTCGTAAGCGCTCATCTCAGGCTTGAGGTCGTAGGTAGCCACTTTGGGTGAAGCCACAAGTATGCGCTCCTCACCTTCGTAGGGAGCCTCACGACCGCCGTTGAAAAAGAATGTCACGTGCGCATACTTCTCGGTCTCGGCGATATGGAGCTGCTTCTTGTTGAGTGACGAAAGGTATTCGCCGAGTGTGTTCTCCACATTTTCCTTGGGGAAGAGGATATGCACACCGGTAAATGAAGCATCGTAAGGTGTCATGCAGTAGTACTGCAAACCGGGGATTGTAGTCATGCCCGCCTCAGGTATATCATGCTGTGTCAGAGCAATGGTAAGCTCCTTTGCACGGTCGTTGCGGTAGTTGAAGAAGATAACTGCGTCACCCTCCTTGATAGTACCGTCGACAGATGAGTTATGGATAGGCTTGATGAATTCGTCAGTTACATCCTCGTCATAGCTCTCCTGCACGGCCTTAACCATGTCGGTGGCCTGCTTGCCTTCACCCTTAACGAGGAGGTCGTATGCCACCTTGACACGCTCCCAGCGTTTGTCACGGTCCATGGCATAATAACGACCTATGATTGAAGCCACCACGCCTGCCGACTGCTTGCAGTGGTTCTCGATTTCCTCGATGAAGCCCTTGCCGCTGCGGGGGTCGGTGTCACGACCGTCCATGAAGCAGTGGATATACACCTTTTCGAGACCATAGTGCTTTGCTATGTCACAAAGAGCGAAGAGATGGTCAAGTGAAGAGTGAACGCCGCCGTTGCTGGTAAGACCCATGAAGTGGATAGCCTTGCCATTGTCACGGGCATAGCTGAATGCGCTTACTACTTCAGGGTTATTGAGGATTGAGCCGTCCTGACAAGCCTTGTTAATCTTCACGAGGTCCTGATAAAGCACGCGGCCCGCACCGATATTGAGGTGACCCACCTCCGAGTTGCCCATCTGACCGTCAGGCAAACCTACATTCTCGCCTGAAGCCTGGAGCTGGCTGTGGGGATAAGTTTCCATAAGATAATCCCAATAGGGAGTGGGAGTGGAGAAAATCGCATCACTCTTTGAGTGATTGCCGATTCCCCATCCGTCAAGAATCATCAACAATGCTTTTTTAGCCATAATGTTATCGGATTTTTATAGATTTGATTTCTTTGCCGCAAAGGTACAAAAAACTATTCAATTAGCACTACTATACCTTCGTCTCAAACCGACTTAAAGTTTTACAAGCGTTTTTGTGAAGGTCACGCATGAGGGGATTTCGCCGGTATAGTGGGTGACGAATATCAACGATGAGCCGTTTTTACACACCACCGCATCTATTATCGACTTGACACGCTGCTTGCGGCGACTGTCAAGCCCATGCAACGGTTCATCGAGAACCAACAGCGGCGGTTGCTTTATGAGCGCCCGAGCCACCAACACCAGCCGCTGCTCACCGGCTGAAAGTTCTGAAAATCGCCTGTCGGCAAGATGCGTTATGTCAAGCAGAGACAGCCATGCGAGAGCCGTATCACGTTCGTCATCACTGACCGGTTTATAGCGATTAAGCGAATTTCTCATCCCCTGCACCACAATCTCCTTCACTTTGGAAGCCGATTTGAAATACAGCTGCATCTCAGGCGACACATACCCTATGCTGTCCTTGATATCCCAGATGCTCTCCCCGGAGCCGCGTTTACGGTCAAAGAGAGTTATGTCGTTGGCATATGCCTGCGGATTATCAGCACAGACCAGACTAAGGAGCAACGACTTTCCGCTGCCGTTAGGTCCCGTTAGTGTCCACCGCTCGCCATGGCGCACACGCCACTCCACATCCCTGAGTATCTCCCTCGCCCCGTAACGCACATGACCGTCGTGTATCTCGAAAGTCACATCATGCTCACCGGTAACAGGAAATTCACACGGGCGTTGCGGCAATTCGTCAGCATCGAACTCATCTCCGGTCTCGCTCTCACGCAACTGCCTTATCGCATCGGCAGCCGTAACCAGTCCGGTGATAACGCAATCATCCATAGTAAGCACAGCTCCCGCATAATCAGGGATATCTCCACCGTCACACAGAAGCATCACAACGGATACACCATCCGCAACAATAGCTTTCAATGTATTGTCAAACTCCACCCTCGAGGCTGCGTCAAGTCCTATATAAGGATTATCAAGCACAAGGACATCCGGAAGAGCCAGGAGCACATTCACCAACAGCAATTTCCTGAGTTCGCCGCTCGAAAGATAGTTCACTCTCTTGTCCATGACATCACATAGCGACAGCCTGGAGGTCAGACGCTCCCATGCGGGATTAGCAGTCTTGTCACCCATTATCTCCCTCACCGTCGGCACCAGGTCGTTCATAGTCGCTTCCAGACGCTGCTCATAGTATTGCACCTCCATCCCGCTGAGCGAATGGATATCGGTAAACGACAACATCTTCACCTTCGCCACATCCTTGCGAAAACCCAGACGATTGCCATAAGCATAGCGGCCTTTTTCCAATATAGTGCCGAGTGTAGTCTTTCCGCTGCCGTTCTCGCCAAGCACTACGGTCACACCCTCCGGTATCCCAAACCTACCCGGATTACTCAACACCACACTCCCATATCCCAGCCTCTCGCTATCAAAACTTATGATAAGACCCTCATCCATAACATCATCCCTAAAATCGCAATTTATATTTTTAATTTATAATTTATATGCAACATAACCCAGCCGCAACAACAATCGCTTGGCAAAAGCGCCAAGATTCATCCGCTCCAGTAAATCTCGCCACCATGGCGTGTCTGTCGGCATCATTCCCGCCTCATTTCCAACACGCCAACTCCCGAGGCAATAATGATAGCACACCGAATTCTTATTACGTTTTAGCGGAAAAAACAGCGAAGAATTATAAACCACCATCCCGTCTGAACATTTCTGGTCACAATCAGCCTTAGTATACGGATTATAGCCATAATTAATCGCTACCAAGGCTGCCACTTCCGGGGCTATCCGCCATTCGTATCTCAACCGGTCAGGCAGTCGGGGATTATCGCTGATTTTATAATGGCGGGACTCATAGTAAGCCATGCAATCTTTTATAAACGGGTGATGTGCCTCTGCACCGAACAGGTGGCTAGTCAAAAATGCCATTGGCCGATTTTCCAGAATATTCGGTTCTTCCTCTCTGCCTATGAATGCGCTGCAATTCCTAAATTCGTCCAATGATTTAAACACTTCGACATCGGAATCAATATATATTCCGCCATATTTTTCCACAGCCCACAGACGGACATAATCAGCTGCGAATGCCCATTTACGGCATTCGAGAGCCTCGCGCAGAAACGGGACATCAATCTCACGAATTGAGTCCATGTCCCACAGCCGATATTCATAATCGGGCATGTAACGGTGCCAGCTATCAATACATTTTTTTACTATCGGCGGCATTTCGTCATCGCTAAACCAACAATAGTGGATAATGTTAGGTATCATACTGCAAAATTATATAATTTTTCCCTTAGATTCCATTCTGTTTTTCGGTTTTTATGGATTTCGTGATATTTTTTGTATTTTTGTCATCAATTTACATTCAATACCACGAAAAAATATAACAAATAGTAATTAAGTAACACCCTATCCCATTATGTTCAAAAACCAACCGGCCGGACTGTATGTGCTGTCGCTTGCAAACACCGGCGAGCGCTTCGGCTATTACACCATGTTGGCCATCTTCCTGTTTTACCTCCAGGCTAAATTCGGATTTGACGCCACCTGGACCGGACAAATCTTCTCCATCTTCCTCGCGTTAGTCTATTTCATGCCCCTCGTAGGCGGTTGGCTCGCAGATAAATGGAGCTTCTCAAAATGCGTTGTGACAGGTATCGCCGTCATGTTCATCGGCTACGCTCTCATGTCAGCCCCGACCCCTGTGCGCTCCAACACATCAATGATGATTCTGTTTGCAGCATTGTTACTGATATCCGTCGGCACAGGTCTCTTCAAAGGCAACCTCCAGGTCATGGTGGGCGACCTATACAACAACTCTCGTTATGGTGACCGCCGTGACGCAGCCTTCTCCCTTTTCTACATGGCAATCAACCTCGGCTCGATGTTCGCCCCGATGGCTGCCGTAGGGCTTAAGAACCTTGCGCTCTCTAAAGCCGGATTCCTCACCAACAACCCCATGGCAGCTACTGTGTGCAACTGGTGCATCGACACCAATAGCTTCACAAACATGCCCACCGACCCCGAAAAGCTCAAGACCATGACCGAATTCGCAACCCAGAACGGCATGGCTGAAGGCGGTGATCTCGCAGCATTCCTCTCGCAATACCTTACAGATTTTGCCAACAGCTGCAATGTGACCTTCGACTCGCTCCTTGTATTCGCCAACGATTACATCACCACATTCTCCACCGGATGCTCCTACGCATTTGCCCTCGCATGCGGTTCTCTTATAATAAGCTTCCTCATCTACTTCCTCGGTCGTCGCACCTATGCGCACATCATCACCGACAAGAAAGATACTGCAGGCAAGAAAGCCGTGGCTCAAACTGGAACAGAACTTACACCCGAACAGACCAAGCAGCGCGTCATCGCACTCCTCCTCGTGTTCGCAGTGGTAATCTTCTTCTGGATGGTATTCCACCAGAACGGACAAACTCTCACCGAGTTTGCCAAGAGCTGCACCACTTCCGACGCTACCGGTTGGACTCGAATCGGCTTCAACATCTGGGCTCTTGTGGCAATTGCAGCCGGCGTTTACTCCCTCTTCGGATTCATCCAGAGCACAGCAGCTAAGACCCGGATAATATGCGGTGCGATTCTCCTCGCTGTCGTAGGCATATTATGGTATATCTACTCGGTTACCCCCGCCACAGTCGAAGGCGTTGACCCTGCGATGTACCAGCAGTTCAACCCATTCTATGTAGTTGCGCTCACCCCGTTCTCCATGGCTCTTTTCGCATGGCTTGGCAAGAAAGGCAAAGAGCCTTCAGCCCCCCGCAAGATTGGCTACGGCATGATAATGGCAGGTGCCGCATACGGTGTGATGGTTATCGCTTCGCTCAACCTCGTAGGCACCAACGGATCAGTTTCTCCTGACTGGCTCATATCCACCTACCTGCTCCTCACCTTCGCCGAACTTCTTCTATCTCCCATGGGCATTTCATTCGTCAGCAAGGTAGCACCACCCAAGCTCAAAGGCTCTATGATGGGCGGATGGTTTGCCGCAACAGCCATAGGCAACTACCTCGTGTCAATCCCCATGCTCCTTTGGGGAAAGATTTCAGTAGCAGCCATCTGGGGAATCCTCATCGTCATCTGTCTTATCTCCGCAGCATTCATCTTCTCAATCATGAAGAAACTTGAAGCCGCTACTTCCGACACTCCGGCACCCGAAGCCGCCAAGGAAGCCATAGAAAACATCGAGGACGACGCCATCTGACGCATCAATCATCAACCATACGGATAAAAAAACAACGGGTGGAAACCGGCTTACCGGTTTCCACCCGTTGTTACTACCCCATCCACATCATGCGAGCCACTTTTCAAAATAAAAAACAGCCGCTAAAAAAGGCTAAAATCCAACCTAACTTCGCCCCGTCCACCGCTTTAACTTTTGTTAACACAAATTGGGGGGGGTAATTTTTATAGGTAATTTTGCTTTTTTAATAAATTACCTTTATCTTTGCAACCGAAACGTCCCTATAAGTGCTCGTTGATACCTCTTATCCTCTCACGACACTGATTCTACTGTCAACCATGCCTTATAGCTGGTTTAATTCTATTACGGTTTTTTAACACACAAGGCTTATCATTGTAAAGTTCTTACTTTATGGCTTACTGGTCTACTAATATTCTTATAACTTTTGCGCTGTGCATATTGCTGGCGGGTATCCTCATTCCTCAGATTCTTCTTATCGCCTATCGCAAAAATCTTTTTGACGAAGTTGACGAACGCAAAATCCACAAAGGTGCCATCCCGCGTCTTGGAGGCTTTGCATTCCAGCCTGTGATTATGCTCTCTATCGCACTGATGCTCGGAGCCAACATCGTGATGGGCTATCCCCAGTTCGCCATAGCATTCACCAATGACCTGCTTCTGATGATAGCCACATTCTGCTCGGTGCTGCTTCTCTATCTTGTAGGTATCGCCGACGACCTTATCGGTATCAAATACCGGGCAAAATTCGTCGTACAGATTATATGTGCCATCCTTATAATCTACGGAGGCGCATGGTTTGACTCACTCGGAGGCATTTTCGGAATCAACGAACTCCCCGTATTCATAGGCTATCCGTTCACAGCCATCATAATTGTATTCCTTATCAACGCAATCAACCTCATTGACGGTATCGACGGACTGGCTTCCGGTCTAAGCTCCATCGCAGTAATCATCTTTGGAATCTCATTCTTCGTTCTCGGCGATTATGCGCTGTCTATACTGGCATTTGCCACTCTCGGTGTGCTTTGTCCGTTCTTCTACTACAATGTGTTTGGCAACGTAAAGAAACACAGCAAGATTTTCATGGGCGACGCCGGTTCGCTGACCATCGGAGTGCTCCTGTGCATTCTCGGCATCAAGCTCTATACCGCCGACACCGGCGAACTTGATTTCAACCCCGTAGTTCTGGCATTCTCACCACTTATCGTCCCCTGCTTTGACGTGGTGCGTGTATACATGCTCCGCATACGCCAGCACCGCAGCCCCTTCCTCCCCGACAAAAACCATATCCACCACAAGCTGCTCGCTGCCGGGCTCAAACCTCGCCTGGCTATGATAACCATCATTTCAGTATCTGTGGCATTCACTCTGTTCAACCTGGCCATTTCATCGGTAATAAACCTCAACCTCGTGGTGATTATCGACATACTCCTGTGGGTCATGGCTAACATCTGGATATCGCGGGTCATTGCGAGACGTAACGCCGAGCTTGAAAGCCAGAAGGCCTGAAAGCACACCCCTGCGACATTTCTTCGACATTTCTGACATCTTATATCCGCCGGCAAAATAATTTGTTGGCGGAAAAGTGTTATCTTTGCATGACACTTATGAACAACCGGACATATGATTGACCATATACTCAACGAACAGGTGACAGAGCGTGCCGTACTTGTCGGACTCATCACCGAGCAGCAGAACGAAGCGAAGGCTAACGAGTATCTTGACGAACTCGCATTTCTCGCCGACACAGCGGGAGCCGAGACTGTCAAGACATTCCTCCAGCGCCTTGACTACCCCAACCCACGCACATTTGTGGGCAAAGGCAAACTTGACGAAATCCGAGAATACATCGAGGACAACGATATAGGCATGGCGATTTTCGACGATGACCTCACCTCCAAGCAAGTCCTGAACATAGAGCGCGAGCTCAAGGTAAAAATCCTTGACCGCACAAGCCTTATCCTCGACATCTTCGCCAAACGTGCCAGAACCGCCAACGCCAAGACACAGGTGGAACTCGCACAGTACCAGTATCTGCTCCCCCGACTCACACGAATGTGGACTCACCTCGAACGCCAGCGCGGTGGTATCGGTATGCGCGGTCCCGGCGAGACTCAGATTGAGACTGACCGCCGTATCATCCTCGACAAAATATCCCGACTGAAGGAAGAACTGAAATCAATCGACAAGCAGAAAGCCGTGCAACGCAAAAACCGTGGCAAACTCACACGTGTCGCACTCGTTGGCTACACCAACGCAGGTAAATCGACACTAATGAATCTGCTCAGCAAAAGCGAGGTATTTGCCGAAAACAAGCTTTTCGCGACACTTGACACCACCGTGCGCAAGGTAATTATCGACAACCTCCCCTTCCTGCTCACTGACACCGTGGGATTCATACGCAAACTCCCCACCCATCTGGTCGACTCCTTCAAATCCACACTTGACGAGGTGCGCGAAGCCGACCTGCTTGTTCACGTGGTGGACATATCGCACCCTAATTTCGAAGAACAGATTGAAGTCGTGGACAAGACACTCCGTGAGGTATGCAACGGCGCTGAGAAGCCGATGATAATGGTATTCAACAAGATTGACGCCTTCACCTACACGCCAAAGGATGACAACGACCTCACCCCTCGCACACGTGAGAACATCTCGCTCGACGAGCTGAAGAAAAGCTGGATGAGCCGCATGCCACATGACTGCGTCTTCATCTCCGCCAAAAACGGCACCAACATCGACGAGCTCAAACACATGCTATATGAGCGGGCAAAGGAAATCCATCTCACCCGGTTCCCATATAACGACTTCCTATTCCAGAAGTACGACGAAGCCGACACCACTGACCCCGCATTTGACTGAACATACCCATTCAGCCACTCCGCAAAGCTCCGCTTGCTCAGAACTCCACGAAGGCAAGCGGAAGCAGCGACTTCACTGACGGCAGAATAAAGAACTTGTCCCTGCCGCACAGTATCACCTTGACATCCTCCCCCGCAAGCGTCTCATATTCCAGCAGAGCCTGCCGGCATGCGCCGCAAGGAGCTATCGGATTCTCCACAAATTCCCCGTCTGTCCCGCGCGCAGCTATCACTATCTCCCTGAATTTGGACTCGGGATACTGCGCATGCGCATAGAAACAAGCCGAACGCTCCGCACATGTCCCTGACGGATACGCCACATTTTCCTGATTTGACCCGGTCACGATTTCACCACCGTCAAGCAGTATGGCTGCCCCTACGCAAAAATGGCTATATGGCGCATAGCTCCGGTGTGTCGCCTCACGTGCCATGGTGACCAGACGCTGCTCCATCTCTGTAAGCTCGCCGAACTCAGCCTCCTTTAGAGGCACCTTTATCTCAATATCTTTCATCGTAGCTTTGATTTTTCAGTAATTACACTCTCAATCCCGGAGTCACAGCTCAACCGACCTGTCGAGAAGATTACGACACCCCTCCTGAAGCAGATCAAGCACCAGTTCGAACCCCTCGGCTCCCTCATAGTAAGGGTCAGGCACATAATCCCAGCGGTTCCCCGGATTGAAGAAACTCGCCATGGGCACTATCTTGCGCTCAGCCTCGGGCGACGGAGCCAAAGCCCGCAGATTGCTAAGATTGTTCGCATCCATACCTATTATAAGGTCAAACTCGTCAAAGTCCGACACCGTGACCTGACGGCACCGGTGAGTCAGCTCAATCCCTCTTTGACGGGCATGCACACGCATCCTGCGGTCAGGCAATTCACCTATATGGTATCTGCCGGTCCCCGCCGAATCAATCACCCAGTCATCAGCGCATCCGGCATCAGTCACCATCTCGCGCAGCACACCTTCAGCTGCCGGGGACCTGCATATATTCCCCAGACACACAAACAGTATCTTATGCTTCTTATGTTTCATGTAGTCTTGTTTTCTATATAAATTACACCTCTATTCACCCCGGACACTACATACCGGCTCTAACGCCTTAAAGATCGCATCAGGAGCAAATTCAAGCCGACAATAATTCGGAAATGTTAGCGAAAAGGACGTATTCAACAATTCCTATAATGAAAATAACCAAGTTCTCTGTGACACGAGCTATTATTTATTCTTGAATTGCTCTTTGGTCATGAATCCTTCAAGAACTTCTGAGTCATCCTTAACATCTTTGTACAGCAGCCAACGGTAAACATATCCGTTCTCGCCGTCACCGATAGTGTATGCCTGCACAAACTTCCAGCCATTCTTTCCCATGAAGTTCATAGCGTCGACCATGGAGTTAAACTTTATGTCGTTACCGTCAGCATCAACGAGCTGCTGGTCTTTGCTTCCTTTCCAAAAAGAGGTTTCCTGTCCAAAGTCTATCGTGACCTTCACTTTTGAACTAAACAGACCGGGGCTTCCTACGAGTTCGCAGTAAACACGATTTTCATCCTGAGATTGGGCAAACGCTCCTACCATTGCGAGCAGTAAAACGAATGCAATTAGAAATCTTTTCATAATGTGGTTATCTTAGATTATTGTATTATAGCTGGAATAATGTTACTCATGAGAAGCATCTGTCAATCATGGTCGTACAAAGCACCGAATTCGGATTCAATATAAAATATATGAAAGGTATTAAACTCCCTTATTCCCGCGAATACGTGGTTGTCTCCTGTCGCCCGGAACACGGTAAAGTCCTTTTGGTTCTCAAACACTTTTGGCAATTCTACGTCGGGCTTCACTTCCGAAATGCCTATCTTTTCCGTCCCGAAAGAATGCCTATCCGATTTTTCAATTTCTCGCCATCCGAGAGAGGATAGCTTATTCAACCTCTCAAGGAACCTAATAAAGAACACGCTTTCGTTGCAATCCCGGTGTGTCCTGTCCTTGAGATACTTGAAGCTGAACAAGGGATAGTTGGTGGCAGGGTTCGGGCGCATCTCTTCCACCGGCACAAGACCGGCAGATTCCTTTTTCAGGTCAGACAGTATTTCAGCGAAAGGTTTCTTTTGAGTCCTTTTAGCCATCACAAAACGGTCTTAAAAAATTCGGAAATCAAAGCTTTTGGTATGACATGATTGAATTCCGAGCCATTTTTTGACGTCTCAAGCCATGGTAACTCATTATGGGTTTTCTCCATTAACCCGAATGCGGAATACTTGTTGAAGAATGTAAAGACGTTGTAGAACAGCTCGTAATGCTGTCCTGATATTTGCACTTCACCGTCTTCCGGCATTATAGGCTGGTCCTGATGACACTTATACTTCTCATATATCTGAGGCACGACTGGACCGAATTTCCACGCTTCAATATCTTCGTTGAAGAGAGGCTCGTCGAAGCAGGCGAGGTGGTAGCCCTGTTCATAGTAGAGCAATTTTTGAAGCTTCATATTTGATATGGGTTCCGAGCCATATCCGTTATTAGCGAGTCTTAATATTAGGTTCGCTATATCGTAAACATTATATGCCATAATACTTTTTTAGTTTACTAATATTCTTTTAAATCGAAAAATTTATTTGTATTTAAGTTGGTTTTCTAATTCCTTTATTCTCTCATTCAATAATGCTATCGTTTCCGATTTAGCGTTGATAGCCTCTTGCTGACTGGAGATGGTATCTACCAATTTAAGCACTCTATCCGCATTTATATCCGTAGCCTCTACTTTAAACATCTCTCCCTCCCCCCTCATAATCCATTCCGAGGAGACATTTGGGTAAGCAGACAGTATCGCCGTAATAGTTGATAGTGATAATTCTCTAACGCCATTTAGTTGATTGCTCAACGTATTTTGGCGAATTCCACAATTTAGAGCAAAACCCCTCGTAGATAATCCCAAGTGAGAAATAAGGGATTTTATTCTTTCAACCATATTTATTAATTATTCCTAACTGAGATTATTAATTAACTTTTATATCTGCATGTAATCTCAATTGAGATTAAATTTACATAATCTTTAATCAAACATCGCAAAAATAATGATTTTGAACGGATAAAGCAAAAAATCAGCCGTGAGACAGTCATCGCTGACTGCGCCACGGCTGATTTTACAGATTTATCTATTACGCCCGGGCTATACGGAATCCTTTACAGTTCCCGTACCTCCGGCATATACAAGAATCCGGGCTATTCCTCCAAATCCTTCGGAACTGCCACTATACGGAGATTCACACTATTGATGAAATCAAGTATATTCTGGCGTTCCGGAGTCTCCTCCACGTCAGCCTCGATACGTCGCATCGCATTAAACACCGATGTGCCCGTCTGGTATACATGACGGTAACACTTGGCTATATCATCGATACGAGCCTCGCTCATACCCTGCTTGCGTAGAATCATAGCGTTAACACCGAAGTAAGATGTCGGATTATGAGCCATGATGCAATACGGTGGCACATTGCCTGTGATACGGCAACCGCCCTTCACGAGCACCCAGTCACCGATACGGCTGTTCTCATGGACCACAACGCTCGATGAGAGTATAGAGCACTCGCCTATCTCAACGTCGCCTGCCACTGACACATTATTACCGAGCACATCCTTTCCTTTGAGGTGGGAATCATGCCCGACATGCGAGTTTGCCATCAGGAACGAACCGCTACCGATACGTGTGCCACCCTCGGAATCAATCCCTCGGTTGATAATCACATTCTCGCGTATGGTCACATCATCTCCGATGTAGCAGTAAGTAAAGCCGCCCTTCCATCGGAAATCCTGAGGGTCGGCACCTACTATCGCACCCTGGAACACCTTGCAGTTCTTACCCATGCGTGTGCCGCGGATAATGCTTGCGAAAGGCATGATGACACAGTTGTCGCCTATCTCCACATCCTTGTCGATATAGGCAAACGGATGTATTTTCACATTCTCGCCAATCTTGGCGGAAGGGTCGATGTGAGCTTTTTCGCTAATCATAATTTTTCATGTGTTAGTTTGTAAGACTTTTCAACTGTCAGCAGTCTTATCGACCACCGCCCAGATTCTGGTAAAGGTTGATAATCGAGCGGACAGCTGTGAGATTTGTAGTAATCTGGGCTGTCTGGGCGCTCAGCAGATTCTTCTGGGCAGTCAGCACCTCCAGATATGTGGTAGAACCGTCAAAGAGAAGAAGTTCATTGGTTATGTCGACCGACTTCACCAGATTCTCAACCTGGAGAGTAAGCCACTGCTGCTTCTGCATGCTCTTCTCGTAAGCGGTAAGGGCATCGCTCACATCGGCAGCCGCACTCATAAGCGTATACTCGAAATTATTGAGCGCCTGCTGCTGCTGTGCCTTTGCTGCCTCAAGACGGGCTATATTCTGTCCGCGGGCAAACAATGGTGCGGTCAGGCTGCCGGCAAGCTGGATAAACCAATCCCCGGGATTCTGTACGAACGAGCCAAGCAGATTGGTGAAACCGCCGTTAGCAGTGATATTGATACTTGGATAGAAAGCGGCACGGGCGGAAGCGGTGGTATAGTAGGCCACTGCGAGACCCATCTCCGAAGCACGCACGTCAGGACGGGCGGCAAGCTCTGCCATAGGGATGGCGGTACGGCGCATCTCTGGCACATTGAGCACAGCATCGGGAGAGACGCTCCAGGTCTGCGGCATCACATTCAGAAGCAGTGACAGAGTATTGTTTGCCTCATGCAGCGACAGCTCCACATCAGTAATGGTAGCCTCGATGCTGTAATACTGCGCCAGGCTCTGCACCACGGCATCCTCACGCAGACGCCCTGCCTCCTTCAAATTCTTCATCACGTTCACACTCTCGTTCCAGAGCTTAGCAGTCTCGCGGCTCAGCTTTAGCTGGCTTTCAAGAGCGGAAATGGTATAATAGCACTGGGCTACGCCGGCAATAATCTGCGAACGCACCGCCTGCTCGTAAGCCTTGGTCTGCATCTCTGCAACCTGTGCGCCACGCTTTGTATTGAGGATTTTGCCGAACACGTCAATCTCCCAATTCACGGCGAGAGGCAGCTGGTAAGTCCAGTTCATATCGTTACCGGCATACGAAGCGCCTGCTCCGTTGGGCTGGAAAGTCACCGATGGAAGATAGCTGAGCTTAGCTCCCTTGAGCTGGGCATGGGCTATGTCGACATTAAGCTTTGCATTGCGCAAATCCTTATTGTTGGCAAGCGCCTGATTTATCAAATCAACCAGCATCGGGTCTGTGAACACCTCCTGCCAGGCGAGATTGCCGAATGCCCCGGCATCTTCCTCCTGCTGAAGAGCTGCGGCATACTCCTTCACGAGTTTGCTGTCAACATCCTCGACATCATATTTTTTGTATATTCCGCAGCCGGTGAGCGCCGTAGCGCTCACTGCGACTGCAAGAATCATTGATATATTCTTGGTTTTCATTTCAGATGTCTATATATCCGATAGATTACTATAAATTTATTCATTCACAGGTGTATACTGCTCGATTTCGTTCTCGATGCCCTCATTGTCTGTATCTTCCCACTTCAGAGGAGTAATCTTCTCCTGAATCTTCTGGAATATCACGAACAAAGCCGGCACAATGAGCACCTGGAGTATCATACCTATAAGCATACCGCCGATTGAGCCTGTACCGAGCGCACGGTTACCGTTAGCGCCCGCACCGGTGGCAAACATCATAGGCAACAGACCGATAATCATAGCCAGTGATGTCATGAGGATGGGTCGCAGACGGGCGGTGGCACCCTGGATGGCAGCGTTGACAATAGACATGCCTGTACGACGGCGTTCCACCGCGAACTCAACGATAAGAATCGCATTCTTCGCGAGAAGACCGATAAGCATGATGAGCGCAATCTGCAGATAGATATTATTGGAGATATCGAATATCTGGGCGAAGATAAACGTACCCATCAGACCGAACGGAATCGAGAATATAACAGCCCACGGGAGGATATAGCTCTCATACTGCGCTGAAAGCAACAGGTACACGAAGAGCAGACACAGACCGAAGATGATGGCGGTGGTGCTGCCGGCACCTGAGCTCGCCTCTTCACGAGTCATACCGGAGTACTCGTATCCATAACCCGGAGGAAGGGTCTCGTTCGCCACTCGTTCGATAACTGCGAGACAGTCACCCGAAGTATAACCGGGAGCAGGCTGACCTGTTACGGAGATGGACTGGAACATGTTGAATCGGTTCAGAAGGTCAGGACCATAGACCTTGGTGAGGGTCACGTAGTTTGACACCGAAGCCATCTCGTTTCCGTTGCGGATCTTTATGGCTGAAAGGGTCTCGGGATTGATTCGTGACTCTGGATTAGCCTGCATCATCACACGGTAAATCTTGCCGAAACGGTTGAAGTTCGACACATACATACCACCGTAGTAACCCTGCAGAGTGGTGAGGATATCCTTCGGAGAGATACCGGCCTGCTTAGCCTTGGCTGCGTCGATATCCACCAGATACTGCGGGAAGGTGGGGTTGAATGTAGTATAAGCCATCTGCACCTCCGGCTGCTGGTTGAGCTGACCGAGGAATGCCTGTACTACTCCGAAGAACGCATCGATATCACCGCCTGTGCGGTCCTGCATCTTGATTTCAAAACCATTGGTCATGGAGTAACCGGTAATCATAGGCGGCGCGAAAATCATCACACGACCGTCCTTTATGACCGATGTCATGGCATAGAGCTTGCCGAGTATAGCATCAGAGGTCTGGTCGGCACGCTTACGCTCCTCCCAGTTCTTGAGCTTGAGGATAAATGTACCGTAAGTGGCACCCTGACCTGCCAGGAAGCTGTAACCGAGAATCTTCTGTCGGTACTCGATCTCAGGAACCTGCGCAAGAATTTCGTCAAGCTGGTCAAGGACCTTCTCGGTACGCTCCTGCGAAGTACCCGGAGGCATATCCACCATACAGAACAGTGTTCCGGTATCCTCGTTTGGCACAAGGGTCGATGTGGTCACACTCATGAGCCACACAAGGATGGCTACAGCCACACCTACGATGGCAAACGAGGTAATCTTATGATTGATAAAGAATGAGGTCAGCTTGTTGTAAACCTTGAGGATGCGTCCGAAACCAATCTCAAAGCCCTTGTGGAAACGTTTGCCGAATATTCCGAGTATGGTGACAATCGCACATACCGAAGCGATGGCAAGCTGCAGAGGATGCTCTATGTTGTACCAGCCGAGCACCATGAACGTAATCGTGGCGGCAAGGAACGCAAAGGTAATCAACGGAGGAAGATCAAGGGTGAAACGGCGCTTGGCATTGGCGGTAACTGCCTCGGCTGCGGCTCCGTAAGCCTTGCCCATACGCTCCTTGAGCGAATCATGGTTGTCATGACCCTTGAGGAACACCGCACAGAGGGCTGGTGAAAGAGTCAACGCATTAAGTGCGGACAGACCGATTGCTATCGCCATGGTCAGACCGAACTGGCGGTAGAACACACCCGTGGTACCCGACATGAATGACACCGGGATAAACACGAGCATCATGACAAGGGTAATTGAGATAATCGCGCCGCCGATTTCGCCCATCGCGTCAATCGACGCCTTGCGGGCACTCTTGTAACCCACGTCAAGTTTCGCATGCACCGCCTCGACGACGACTATCGCGTCATCGACCACAATCGCAATCGCAAGCACGAGAGCCGAAAGGGTAATGAGGTTGAGCGAGAACCCGATAAGGTTCATGAAGAAGAAGGTACCCACGAGTGCCACAGGGATGGCGATGGCGGGAATGATAGTGGAGCGGATATCCTGAAGGAACACATACACCACGAAGAACACGAGGATGAACGCCTCGATAAGGGTCTTGATTACCTCATGGATTGATGCGTCAAGGAAGTCATTGTTATTCATCGGGATAGCCACGGCAAGACCGTCAGGCATATCCTTCTTCATATTATCTATCACCTTGAGACAGTCATTGATAATCTGGGTCGCGTTCGAACCTGCGGTCTGGAACACGATACAGCTGGTAGAAGGATGACCGTTAAGTGAGTTGGCGAAACCGTAAGTCACACGACCGAGCTCGATGGTAGCCACATCCCCCAGACGGAGCACCTCGCCGGTAGGCTTGGCTGCCACTACTATATCCTCGAACTCCTCGGGAGTGGTGAGACGTCCCTTGTACTTCATAGTGTACTGGAAGCTCTGGTCACCCTGTTCGCCGAATGCACCGGGCGCAGCCTCGATATTCTGCTCGGCAAGAGCATAAGTGATATCCGAGGGAATCAGACCATACTGCGCCATGACTTCAGGCTTGAGCCACACACGCATCGAATAGTCCGCACCGAAGCTCATCACGTCACCCACGCCGGACACACGCTGAAGCTGCGGAATCACATTGATTTTGGCATAGTTGTCTATGAATTCCTGGTTATACTTGTTGTCGCCTGTATCATAGAGAGCCACCATGAGGAGCATGGAGCTCTGACGCTTCTGGGTGAGCACACCCACCTGGGTTACCTCGGCGGGAAGCAAGTTCTGAGCCTTTGCCACACGGTTCTGCACATCCACGGCTGCCATGTCAGGATTGAAACCCTGCTCGAAGTACACTGTGATGTCAGCCGAACCTGTGTTGGTGGCGGTTGACTCCATATAAGTCATGCCCTCGGCACCGTTGATTGACTCCTCGAGAGGGGCAATCACGGAGTTGAGCACCGCCTGGGCGTTAGCACCGGTATAAGTGGTGGAAACGCGGATGGTAGGGGGTGCGATGTCGGGGAACTGGGTTACGGGCAATGAAAAAAGTCCGATAAGACCCAGCAGCACGATGAAAATTGAAATCACCGTTGACAGCACCGGCCTGTTGATAAAAGTATCTAATTTCATCTTGTTAACGTTAGCTTTTTTTAATGTGATGTGATTGCCTCAACCACTTATTTCGCGGCAGGGGCGGCGGCAGGGGCGGCAGCGCCTTCGGCGGGTGCCTGCTGCGGTGCTACGGGATTGATTACCATGCCGTCCTTAAGCTTGGTTCCTACACCCTCGATAGCAATGCGGTCACCGGAGTTAAGACCTGAAGTAACCACAAATGTCTTACCGTCGTTAAGCGGGTCCACGGTGATAGGAGTGGATACCACCTTGTTGGAATCGTTGACAACATACACAAAACGGCGGTCCTGAAGCTCGAATGTCGACTTCTGGGGAATGACTATCACATTCTCCTTGTCATTAGGCATGATTATCTGGCCTGTACCGCCGCTACGGAGCACTCCGTTGGGATTGTTGAAAAGTGCGCGCACGCTTGACGAACCGGTATTGTTGTCTATCACACCCGACACGGTTGCCACCTTGCCGGTGAGAGGATACATAGTTCCGTCGTTCAGACGCAGCTTCACCTCGGGCATAGCCTTGATGGCTGCCTCGATGGAACGGTCCCCTTCACCCACCAGGGCAAGCAGATCCTTCTCGGTGAGTGAGAAATAAGCATACACCTGTGAGTTCTCGCTCACGGTAGTCAGCGGCTGTGCCGACGAGGGAGACGCCAGCGAACCCTCACGGTTGGGGATTGAGCCTACCACACCGTCGCTGGGTGAGGTAACCACGGTATAGGCGAGATTCTTCTGGGCGGTCACCAGCGCTGCCTTGGCATTGGCAAGCTGGGCCTTCGCCTGGTCGAGGCTGTTGAGCGCCATCTGGTACTCATATTGCGAGATGATGTTCTTGTCGAGAAGAGCCTTCTTGTTATCTACAGTCATCTGCTGGGTGTTCACTGCGGTCTGTGCAGAGTTGACTGCGGCGCGCGCCTGGTCAACTGCGGCGTTGAACTGCACCTGGTCAAGCGTGAATAGCACCTGACCCTTGCGGACACGCTGACCCTCGTCAACATGAACCTTCGTGATGAATCCTGTCACCTGCGGACGGATATCGATATCGGTCTTACCTTTGATGGTGGCAGGGAATGTGGTCTGGAGGTCAGCACCCTGCGGTGACAATGTGATGGTGGCGATTTCGGGAGCGGGAGCTTGTTGCTGCTGCTGGTTGCCGTTGGAGCATGATGGCAGCAAAATCGCTGAAGCGAGCATCACGGAGATGCCGGCTGTCGATAACGCTTTGACTTTCATTTTCTTTTTTTCTTTTCTATTATACCTGTTTTGTTTGATTATTCCTGATTATCCGCCGGACCATTATAGCGGCAAT
Organism: uncultured Duncaniella sp.; assembly: GCA_958352885.1. Taxonomy (GTDB): domain Bacteria; phylum Bacteroidota; class Bacteroidia; order Bacteroidales; family Muribaculaceae; genus Duncaniella. The sequence goes on along the minus strand of CATWQI010000006.1, from coordinate 77,857 downwards.
GCCCCGGGACGCAAAGCTATTCCGCATCTCGAAGCCATATCCATTGCAAGGGGAAACTACCTCGTGCCGACTGCAGCTTGTGATGGATTTATCCCCCATATTTTCAACCGTCATTGGTCCTTAAATATAAAAATTCACGCAAAGTTACCAATGATTTTAACACCAAAGGAAAAATATAACAATAAAAAATGTAAAATTGGCTAAATCACCCTCATTATTTCCTATTTTAACCAATGTTTGCAGCTAAAAATGCCTCATTCAAATATCAACCGCAAGACTGCGAATCACATTTTAGCCCTTACCCATTGTCCTGTTCAACAAAGCACATGATATATGCGCCTTATAACATCCCGGCAAAAGAATGCGTGATCCAACTGCAAATTTAGCTAAAACATCTGAAACCTAAGCTATAATCACCGGAAAATTAGTAACTTTGCAATCTAACATGCACCAAAATGACAAAAGAAGAACATATCCAGGAGACAACAGAAGCAAAACTTTATGATGACGTGTGTACCATCATTGAAGACACCCGTTATCGTGTGGCTGTATATGTCAATTCCGAGGCGTGCCGAATGAATTGGCATGTAGGTATGCGAATCAAGGAGGATGTGTTACACAATGCCCGTGCAGAATATGGCAAACAGGTATTGAAACATCTTGCAGAGAGACTTGTCAAGAGGTATGGTAGTGGATGGGGATTCAAAAAACTACAACATTGTCTACGCGCTGCGTATACTTTTTCGGAGGCTGAGATTAACTACGCAGTGCGTAGACAGTTGAGCTGGACTCATCTGCGTTCACTGATGTTTGTCGAGACCGAACTCGCCCGCAAATTCTATATGGAGATGTGTCGGTTGGAAAAATGGTCGACCCGTACTCTTGACGAGAAAATAGATTCGCAACTCTATGAGCGTACTGCCATCAGTCGCAGACCTGAAGAAATCATCAAGGCTGAACTTGACACGATGAAGGACACCGACCGAATACACCCTGACCTTGTATTCAGGAGCAGTTACTTCCTCGACCTCGTTGGATTGCCTGACGTATTCAGTGAGAATGACCTCGAAACCGCCATACTAAACCAGATACAGCAGTTCATAAAAGAGTTTGGTTCTGACTTTGCTTTTGTTGACCGACAGAAAAGAATCCCGGTTGACGGCACAGTCTATAAACTTGATCTGTTATTCTACCACAGAGGATTACACCGGCTGGTAGCGATTGACCTGAAACTGGGACGCTTCAAACCGGAACATGAAGGACAGATGTTGTTGTATCTTCGCTACCTCAATCGCAATGACCGCAGAGAGGGAGAAGAAGCACCCATTGGACTTATCCTATGCTCCGAAGGAAACACAGAGCATATCGAATACCTGATGCTCGAAGAGGATTCTCCGGTAAAAGTAGCTCAATATTACACAAAACTGCCCGACAAGAAACTTCTCTCTGAAAAACTGCAACGGGCCATTGCCATCGCCAAAGAGTATCAGAGAAACAAAGAAACCGGCAATAGAGAGCCATCTGAAACTTACAGAGCGGAATCCCCGAATCAGGACTGACATCCTATTCCCACTTACGGTGGAGCATTATGTCGGGCTGTCATTCATTCTTCATATTGCCGAGCAACGTGGTATTATCGATGACGAACCTTACCGACCTTCCAAGGAGACTAATCATAAGGCGGATTCAAAGTGCTACTTCATCGACTGCATTTCCACAAGGCGCGTATAGTAGCCGTTGAGTGCAAGCAGTTCATCATGTGTACCCCGCTCCACTATGCGTCCCTCATGCAGCACGCATATCTGCGAAGCATTCTTGATGGTTGACAGGCGGTGGGCTATCACGAGCGTTGTGCGGTTCTTCATCAGACGCTCGAGTGCCTCCTGTACAAGCTTCTCGCTTTCGCTGTCAAGAGCCGAAGTCGCCTCGTCGAGAATGAGGATAGGAGGATTCTTCAAAATTGCACGGGCTATCGACAGACGCTGACGTTGACCTCCGGAAAGGCGGCATCCACGGTCTCCGATATTGGTGTCATACCCGTTTTCGGTTGCCATGATAAACTCATGTGCATTGGCAATCTTGGCGGCCTCTATCACCTGCTCCATAGTGGCGTTCTTCACACCGAAAGATATATTATTGAATATGGTGTCGTTAAACAGTATCGCCTCCTGGTTCACATTGCCCATCAGCCCGCGCAGCTCATGCACACGCAAGTCACGCACATCCTTGCCGTCGACAGTGATGGTACCTTGCTGCACATCGTAGAATCGGGGGAGCAAATCGGCGAGCGTCGACTTTCCGCTGCCGCTCTGTCCCACCAGCGCAACGGTCTCGCCTGCCTTGATGTCAAGGTTGATACCCTCCACCACATGCACCTCCGTGTCATAGCCGAATGTCACGTTCCGGTAAGATATATCCCCCTTGAAATCCTTGATTTCCTCAGGCCTCTCCGGGTCACGGATAGGATTCGAAGCCTCAAGTATAGCATCGACACGCACCATAGAGGCAAGTCCCTTCTGGATACTGTACATAGCCTTCGACAAATCCTTGGCAGGATTGATGATACTGTAAAATATCACCATATAATATATGAAAGATGCAGCGTTCATCGACGATGAGCCCGACAGTATGAGTGTGCCGCCGAAACAGAGCACTATCGCTATCGTAAGCGTGCCGAGCAACTCGCTCATCGGATGCGCAAGCGACTGCCTGCGCTGCACCGAAGTGGTGATGGAGTAGAACCTCTGGTTACCCTCATGGAAGCGGTACTTCACCTTGTCCTCGGCGTTAAACGCCTTGATGATGCGCAGACCGCCGAGCGTCTCTTCAATATTGCTCATCAGCACGCCCCATTGCTGCTGGCCCTGCAGCGACTTACGCTTCAGACGCTTACCCACCTTACCCATCACAGCACCGGCTATGGGCAGCAACACGAGCACAAACAATGTCAGCTGCCACGATATCATTATCATCATGGCGAGACACACTATTATCATCACCGGATTCTTGAACATCATGTCAAGCGACGACATGATGGAGTTCTCAATCTCCGCCACGTCACCAGTCATACGCGCCATCACGTCACCCTTTCTCTCGGTGGTGAAATACGATATCGGCAATGTCACTATCTTGTCATACACAAAGTTTCGGATATCCCTAACAATTCCTGCACGCATCGGTATCACGAAATACGAGCTGAGATAAGTCGCGCCGGTCTTAAGGGCGGTCATCACCACCAGCATACCGGCAAGTGCGGCAAGAGTACCGATAGCGCCCCATTCATGTATACACTCCTGAGTGAACCAGTAGAAATTGTTCATAGCCACATCCTTGAGCGATGCGCTGCCAACCGGCATGTAGGCGTAAACATTCTCCTTCACCTTGAACAGCATCTCCAGGATGGGGATTATCAGGGCGAACGAAAACAGCGTCAGAAACGCCGCAAGGAAGTTGAAAAAGATATTGAGAAACAGATATTTCTTGTACGGAGGCACAAACCTCGCCAACAAGCGCCAAAAATCTTTCATGTGATAACAAATCAAGCCTGCGCCGACGAGAGTAGGTGATACACGTGTCAGAGCAGGCAGGGTTTATATGTTCTTTCTTCTTACCGTAGCCCGGATTTATTCAGCTGCGGGTGCCTCGGCGGGTGCTTCGGAAGCCTCGGCGGGTGCCTCGGTATCAGTAGCTGCGGGAGCCTCGACTGCAGGGGCTGCGGGAGCTGCGGTGTTGAAGTCGCCGGGAACGGTCTGCTCGGTAGCGGCAGGAGCGTTCACTCGGGATGAAGTGGCGTTGATTGCCTTAGGCATGCAGAAGGTGGACAGGATGGCGAGGATGCAGATTGCTCCTGCGAGTGTCCAGGTAAGCTTCTCGATGAAACTGTTGGTGCGGCGCACGCCCATAATCTGGTTTGAACCGGCAAATGATGATGAAAGGCCTCCGCCTTTGGATTTCTGAACAAGCACCACGCAGATGAGGAGCACTGCGCAGATGAGTGTCAGGATAATCAATACAACGTACATAGTTTATTTTGTGATTTTATTGTTTACTATACTTGCTGTTAAGCATCAATTTACGGAGAAACCGCAATTGGTCTGCAAAGTAAACACTTTTTTTTGGATTATTCAAACTCAAATTGCTAATAATTTCAAAAGCCTTGTCATAACGGCGCTGTTTTATATATATTTTGGCAAGACTCTCTCGCAGTGACGAATCATCCGTACGCTCTGCCACCTCCTTCGGATGGTCCTCGGGCGACATCACGCTCGGGGGCTCCGGACGCTTCACCTCCACGGCGGGAACTGCGGTTACATCGTCGTCCGGGACGGCATGCACCGGTTCGGGAGGCAATTCAGGCATGAGATGCTGCCCCTCCGTTCTGCTCTTGAGTATGAATGCGTTGATTAGAGCGTCCTGCGAGTCATCACCGGGCTCCACGGCAGGCGGAAGACTCTCTTCCTCCTCCTTGGCGAGAAGGGTAGAATAGTCGGGCGCCGGGTTGAATATAAGCCTTTCCAGCAATGCGTCCTCCTGGGGTGTGGAGTGTCCGTAAGTCTCCAGGAATGTGGTTATGGCATCGTCGGTTGTCACCTTCTTAGGGGTCTCGTCGGGGTAGAAGCGCAGCCATGCGTCACGGTCATAGTCCGCAAGCATGAACAATGCCTCGGGATTGGGCGCATTGAGGGCTATCCGTTCCATCAGTCTCATGCGGAAGTCCGCATCAAGCGAGCGACCTCCGCGCCTCAGCATCTCGACTGCCGGAAGAGTGAAAAACGGACACTTCTCACCTATCCGTTCAACCAGCCCGGCATCCATTGGAGCCGACTTGTCGCGTAGCAGGGCAAGAAACTGTTGCAACTCTTCTTCCATAATCTCTCTGAATCTCTTAGCCGGTGGCGGATTTTTACCAGTCGCCGAGTGTAGCGTTAAAGATTAAGTCCACAAGCTCCTCCGATATCTCCTGGCAGAGCTGGTCCTGCACATCGGTCAGCATCTCGCTGCTGTCAAAGTCTCGGTAGGCACTGAATGTCTGGTCTATATCCTTCCCGTCCTGCTTGTTGTCTATATAGCGGACCCTCACCTGGATGGTCAGGCGGGTACGGGAGGCATAGGCGTTCTCGGTCACCGCCTGGGGCGAGAGACTGTAGCCCGTTATCTCACCCTCGAGCTGGAGGTCAGCCGAGGTGTCCACGGTAGTCAGGCGGGTGTTTCGTGATATATAGTCCAGAAGCTCATTCTCAAATGTCTGCTGCAACGGAGGGTACACCAGTGCCGCCCGGATTGGGAACTGGGACACATATATGGTCTTGTACACCGAGTAGTCTATCGACGCACCGTTGAGCATATAGCTGATTTTGCATCCGCTCATAGCCATGGATACAACGGCTATCAGCAGCAAGCGCAGTATAAATGTTGGTTTAATCGATTTCATCACTACAAAGTTACAACTTTCTTGATTAACTGCCAAAAATTGTATAACTTTGCATCTCATTATCACAAATATATGATACCATCACCATATCGGCGCGGCGCCGACGACGGCTTCCTGTTCGGAGCCTATCTCACAGTCATGTTCCTCGCCTCACTCCTCTCCACACGTATTCCACTCCTCTCTATGCTGTCATTGCTCATGGCGGCAGGTGTGCCTGTGGTGATTTATCTGTTTATGAGACGGTTCAACGCCAGCCTCAAGGAGTTCGCCACATTCCCTATGCTCTGGATGCAAGGGGTGGTGATATTCGTCTGCGGCATCCTGATTGCCGGAGCGTTCTTGGTCATCTACCTCCAGTGGATTGAACCGGACTACATCATAAACCAGCTGCGCGGGGTTGCCGAACTCGGTGCCGGCTCTGGAAACCCGACCCTCGAGCGTGCCGCAGAGCTTGCCGAGACCATGATTGAGGCAAAAATGGTACCATCTCCCATGGCGATAGTAACCGAAATGATTCTGGCAGCAATATTCACCGGCTCCCTACTCTCCATAATCATCAGCGCCTTCTTCGCCATCAGGAGACGTGCTGCCATAAACCGCTTCCTCAACAAACACTGAACATTTTTCCTAAAAACATACATATTTACACCCAACCGACAAGCATGGATATCTCAGTTGTCATCCCGCTATATAACGAAGCCGAGTCTCTTCCCGAACTCGCCGCATGGATTGACCGTGTGATGAAACATGACGACTTCACCTACGAGGTGATTTTCGTCGACGACGGAAGCACCGACAATTCCTGGGAGGTTATACGAGGACTCCACTCCAAATATCCCGAAATGCGCGGCATATCCTTCCGCCGCAACTACGGAAAATCACCCGCTCTCAACACCGGCTTTAAGGAGGCGCAGGGCGACGTGGTAATAACCATGGACGCCGACCTTCAGGATTCCCCCGACGAAATCCCTGAACTATACCGCATGATTATGCGCGACGGCTACGACCTCGTGTCAGGATGGAAACGTAAACGCTACGACCCTCTGTCAAAGACCATCCCGACCAAGCTGTTCAACGCAACAGCTCGTCGTGTCAGCGGCATCCACAACCTCCACGACTTCAACTGCGGACTCAAGGCATACCGGCTCGAAGTGGTGAAACATATCGAGGTATACGGTGACATGCACCGCTACATCCCATACCTCGCCAAGAACGCCGGCTTCACACATATCGGCGAGAAGGAGGTACACCACCAGGCTCGCAAGTACGGCTCCACCAAGTTCGGTCTTGACCGCTTCGTCAACGGTTACCTCGACCTTGCCACCCTTTGGTTCACTGGCAAGTTCGGAGCTAAGCCTATGCACTTCTTCGGGCTCATGGGCTCACTGATGTTCATCATAGGATTCATTGCCGTGATGGTGGTAGGGTTCGGCAAACTCTACGACATGTATCATGGCAACCCCTACATACTTGTCACCGACTCTCCGTATTTCTACCTTGCGCTCACCATGATGATGCTCGGCTCCATGCTATTCCTGACCGGATTCATCGGCGAGCTGATAGTACGCAACTCCCCCTCGCGCAATCACTACGAAATCAAGGAGACCATAACTGAAAACCAATAACCCTTCCCTCCAACCACACCACATACTCAATAATTAAAAAACGACCGATATGCAGACCAACGCTTATCCCCAACTATACGAACTGGCACGCGAACGTTTCTCCTGCCGCTCTTACTCCAACCGTCCCGTCGAGCGTGACACCCTCCGCGCCGTACTCGACGTGGCACGCCTTGCGCCCTCTGCCTGCAACAAGCAGCCGTGGCTCTTCCTCATCGCCGACAGTGATGACCTCCGTAAAGCCGTGACCGACAGCTATCAGCGAGAATGGATTAAAACAGCCCCCGAGTTTATAATAGCTTGCGGTCTGCATTCCGAAGCCTGGCACCGCAGCTTCGACGGAAAGGACCACACCGATGTGGACCTCTCGATTGCCATCGAGCACCTGTGCCTCGCAGCCACATCAATGGAACTCGCCACATGCTGGGTATGTAACTTCGACCCCGCTGTGATAGCCGAGGCGTTCAACCTCCCGCCCGATGTCGAACCCATAGCTATAATACCGATAGGCTACCCCGCAGAGAGCCAGGCATTCACCGCAAAAAAGCGCAAAAGCCTCTCCGAAATCGTGAAGTGGGGCAAATTTTAATCCGGTGGCGTTAAAACTCTCAGGCAACCCCGAATGTTAAAAAAGTAAACAACTCTCGAAAAAATTAATCACACATTCTGTTGAAGGCATTATATCACATACTGTGCATCATCGCCGGGTTGCATCTCATGGCAAGCTGCAGCGCCACGGGATGTACCGACAACCAGAATTCACTCCCGCTGGCAGGTTTCTACTCCATGTCGACCGGCTCATCCATCACAGTCGACTCCCTTGCGATAGAAGGTATCGGCGCTCCTGACGACTCGCTCCTTCTCTCCCCCTCATCGCGTGTCTCGTCACTGTATCTCCCGTTCCGCAGCTCCCGTGACATCACCTCCTATTGCATACAGTACCGGCAGAAACAGCTCAACTACCCCGAGCTATACGACACTCTGACTTTCCGCTACGATGCCATACCATTCTTCGCCTCCGAGGAATGCGGAGCTATGTACCATTACAAGGTAACGAGCTACACCTACACCCGTCACCTGATTGATTCAGTGGCAATGCTCGACTCACTCATCACCAATGTCGACCGCGAATCCATACAAATCTACTTCCGCACCGCCGAGGAGGACACTCCGGATACCCCCGGAGCAACAGCTTCCGGCGCCGGAGTATATAAGTTTCACCCTGTCACAGCCCTTAAATGAAATCACTCATTCGCCACGGGGCTGCCAGACTGCTCCCCACACTCATACTTATAATAGCTGTCGCCATCGGCGCCTCAGCCCAGCGCCGCGTCACCCCGGTGACACCCAACGAACCCGGCTCCACTCCTCGCCAGGAACGCAAACAGGAGTTTGACCGCTCACGCCTCGTGGAAAAGAACGATGCGCAAGGCAACATTATCCTGGTAGACACCGTGACCGGAAGCGAATATGTCGATTCCACCATGCTTAAAGCACCCCCGAAGATGGAATATCCGCTCCTCCACGAAGTTGTGGCGGGATTCAACTTCTGGGATGTCGCCATGCGTGCTTTCGGTCAGAAATTCGGTCTTGCCGACATATGGGGCGAGGTTAGCCTCCACAACCGCTACTTCCCATATTTCGCAATCGGACTTGGCAACTGCAACGACACCCCGGCAAGCAAGAATTTCACATTCAAGACACCAATCTCACCTTATTTCAAGATTGGAGCCTCCTATAACTTCCTTTACAACTCCAACCCCGACTACAAGCTCCAGATGGGTCTGCGCTACGGATTCACATCTTACAAATGGAGCCTTGAGGATGTCACCGTCGACGAAGGCTACTGGGGTGACCCGAGCCATTTCACTCTCGCCGACCAGAAGCACACCGCAGGTTACATCGAAGTGACATTCGGTGTAAAAGTCCGCATTGTAAAGCAATTCTCACTCGGATGGAACATCATATACCACTCCATCCTGCACGAGACCACGAATCCCAACGGGCAGCCGATGTACATCCCGGGCTACGGTAAACGCTCAGGTGCCTTCACAGGCAATTTCTCGCTCATTTACACAATTCCACTCAGTAAAAAGGTGGTTCTTCCGCCCGAAACCCTCTGACCTCCTCAACCAAACCCTCAGCGCTATGATAGAACGCATCGTAATAATCGACAATGTAGACCCCGTGAGCTTCTACGGTGTCAACAATTCCAATATGCAGCTAATCCGCAACCTCTTCCCGAAGTTGCGCATGGCGGCACGCGGCTCAGTCATAAAAGTCATTGGCGACGATGCCGAGACCGCGGAATTTGAAAAGAAAATAAAGGAACTCGAAGAGTACTGCATCAAGTTCAACAAACTCACCGAGGACGTAATACTCGACATCATTAAAGGGAAGTCCCCGACCGAACCGCGCCGTGACGACGTGATTATCTACGGCATAAACGGCAAGCCAATCGGACCGCGAAATGCCAACCAGGGACTGCTCGTAAAGGCTTTCAACGAGAACGACCTGACATTCGCGCTCGGTCCCGCCGGAACCGGCAAGACCTACGTGGCAATCGCACTTGCCGTCAAGGCACTTAAGAACCGGGAGGTACGCAAGATTATCCTCTCCCGTCCGGCTGTCGAAGCAGGCGAAAAGCTCGGTTTCTTACCCGGCGACATGAAGGACAAGATTGACCCGTATCTCCAGCCGCTCTACGATGCCCTGGAGGATATGATACCGGCAGTCAAACTCAAGGAATACATGGAGACAAACGTCATCCAGATAGCTCCTCTCGCTTTCATGCGAGGACGCACGCTTAACGATGCCGTGATAGTGCTTGACGAAGCGCAGAACACCACTGTTCCGCAGATTAAGATGTTCCTGACACGTCTCGGCATGAATGCCAAGATGATTATCACCGGTGACGCAACCCAGATTGACCTTCCCCGCTCAGTCACCTCCGGACTCATACAGGCAATGAAAGTGCTCCGTGATGTCCCGGGTATAGGTAAAGTCGAGTTCGGAAGAAAGGATATAGTCCGCCATCCGCTTGTGCAGCGGATAGTCGACGCCTACGACCACTTCGACAAAGAGCAGAAGGAAGAAAAGGAACTCTGACCCAATCGTCAATCCCTTACCTGCCCGTTCCCGTTGATTAGATATTTATAGGTGGTGATTTCCCTGAGCCCCATCGGACCTCTCGGTCCGAGTTTCTGAGTGCTTATACCTATTTCAGCCCCTAACCCGAACTGCGCCCCGTCAGTAAAGCTGGTCGGGGCGTTGACATATACACAAGCTGCGTCCACCTCATTCTGGAAACGTGCGGCAGCCTCATCGTCGTCGGTTATGATACACTCGCTGTGTCCCGACCCGTAAGCCGCTATATGTTCAAGTGCCTCATCCAGACTGTCCACGGTACGCACCCCCATCTTATAATCCATCCACTCCGTGGCATAGCATCCGCTCTCGGCAGCCGTCAGCAGCTCATCCGGATATACACCCCGAAGTGCCTCCATGGCACGCCCGTCCGCATGAATCTCCACACCCCTGTCAGCCAGACCGGCACATAACGCTCCCAAATCACCTAACCTGCCACTGTGTACTATGAGCGTGTCAAGAGCATTGCACACGCTCACCCTTCGGGTCTTGGCATTGGTGACAATCCTGCGGCCCGTCTCCACATCCCCATTGGCATCGAAATAAGCGCTCACAACTCCCGCACCGGTCTCAATCACCGGCACCTTGGCATTGTCACGCACAAAATCTATAAGCCGTCTTCCACCACGGGGTATGCACACATCCACCAGCCCCACGGCATTGAGCAATGCGGCGGTAGCCGTGTGCGACGACGGCAGCAGAGCCACCACATCCTCATCCACCCCCTGCTCACGCAGCACACGGTGAATCAAAGCCAATATAGCCTCATTGGAATTTTCGGCATCGCTGCCACCCTTCAGCACACAGGCGTTTCCGCTCTTGAAACAAAGTGAAAACACATCGAAAGTCACATTCGGACGCGCCTCATATATCACACCTATCACACCGAACGGCACCCTCACTCTTCTGAGACGCAATCCGTTAGGCAGTACACGCTCCTCCATCACCTCACCTATGGGCGACGGCAGTCCTGCCACATGCCTCATATCCGAAGCAATCCCCTCAAGCCTCGCTGGAGTCAGCTCAAGCCGGTCATACAGCGGATTTGACCTTTCCATCCTTGCCAAATCCCTCGCATTCGCCTCAAGCAATTCATCCGAAGCACCGGCAATCGCATCCGCAAGCGCCAGCAGCACCTCCGAACGCCTCCGGTCACTCATCCTCCCGATTTTACGGGCGGCAACTTTCACCCTCTTGAATATATCGTTCAGTTCATCCATTATAAGCACATTTATAAATAAGTAACTCTGAAAAATTAATTTATACTATATGCGGGATTTATTCAGAGGCGGAATCGAGGACTGAAGAGGGAGTTTATAGATATAAACGACCGATGAAGAACTTGATTCTGACCGGAATAAAACCGCAGAGAGTATAAAAGATCATCCATAGGAGTTACTTATGTCCATTATATCGTTTAATTTTGAAGAGTTACTTATTACACAGTTTAAAAAATCACTCCATGAACAGATAGTCATAATGCACCACCGGTCTGTGCCCCTTCTTGCCAAGGCATTCCTCCGCATCCCGGCTTGACATTGACGCTCTGCCGACGCCCACCACCTCGCCGTTATCCTCCATTATGGTCACTATGTCACCCTCTTCCCACTCGCCCGACACACCTGTCACCCCTACAGGCAGCAGACTCACTGCCTTGTCACTGCGCAGCGCCTTGGCGGCATTGGCATTAACCCGCACCACACCCTTGGCGAAGCTACCGCTGTGGGCTATCCACCGCTTTATATTGCTCATAGGCTCCGGGCGCGGCTCAAACACCGTATGAGGAGTATCCTCCGGGCGCAGTATCAGGTCGGCAAGCACATTCTGCCGGTCACCCCTGGCTATAATCACAGTCACACCCTCCTCCGAGAGCTTGCGGGCTATCCCGCACTTAGTCCCCATACCTCCCCTGCCGAAGCCGCTCTTCGCAGCCACTACAAACTCGCTGACATCCTTGCCGGCAGGAACGACAGGAATCAGACTCACCCCTTCGTCCCCGGGCATCCCGTCATAAATCCCGTCCACGTTCGAAAGGATGATTAGCGTGTCAGCATCCATCATCGCCGCTATAAGCCCCGACAGCTCGTCATTATCGGTAAACATCAGCTCCGTGAGGCTTGCCGTGTCATTCTCGTTGACTATCGGCACCACTCCGTTCTCAAGCATGGTCTGCATACACCCGCGCTGGTTGAGATACGATGTGCGTGACGAGAAATTCTCCTTCTGGGTGAGCACCTGCCCAACCACATAACCGTACTCGCCGAACAGTTCGTTGTACAGGTTTATAAGCTTAATCTGTCCCACCGACGAGAACAGCTGGCGCTGCTCCACGCTGTCAAGCTCCCGCTTCGGGTTCACAGCCCCTCTGCCACACGCCACAGCACCGCTCGACACCAGAATCACCTCATGCCCCATATCCATCAGGGCGGCAATCTGGTCGACAAGCGCCGACATATTTGTCACATTCGGTTTACCGTCATTGCGGGTCAGCACATTGCTCCCCACCTTCACCACTATTCTTCGCTTAGTACCCATCGTGTCTGTTGTAGGTTGGTAAGTTCAATAAAAAAGTCATCTCGCATTCAGGCTCTCACTTCCGGATTCCCGCCTTAAGCCCGCGGATTACAGCCGAAGTGAACCCGGCATGCTCCATCTCGTTCAGCCCCTTGATGGTCAGACCGCCGGGGGTGGTCACCTTGTCAATCTCGCTTTCCGGATGCGAACCGGGCACACTCAGCAACGCAGCAGCACCCTTGACTGTCTGGGCTACTATCTCCTGCGCCACCGCAGCCTTGAAGCCCAGCTCGACACCACCCTCCATTGAGGCGCGGATATAGCGCATGGCGTACGCTATGCCGCACGATGCCAGCGTAGTCGCAGCCGGCAGATGCGCCTCGTCTATCATAAGAGTAGTGCCCATCAGGTCAAACAAGCCTTTGATTTCACCCAAGGCCTCCTTGTCCGAGCTGTCCGACACAAGGAAAGTCATCGATTCCCCCACCGCCACAGCCGTGTTGGGCATACCTATTGCCATGGTCGGCAACATCCCGTCCCTACAGAACCGGTCTATCAGCTGGGCGAACGATATTCCGGCAGCCACTACAACCACCTTCTGGCGGTAATAGTCGAGCTCTTGCCTAATTTCTTGCGCCACACGCTCCACAAGCCATGGCTTAACCGCCAATATCACGAAATCGCCGAAACGTGCCGCTTCGCAGTTGTCGCTTGTGACCCTCACCCCGGCGGCAGCGGGCATATCAGCAAACCGCCTGAGCGCACCGTCCGAGGGATTGGCAAGCATCAGTTCCACCCCTCCGGCTCTCACAAGCCCGTCGGCGATGGCACCACCCATTGCCCCTACACCTATTATGGAAACTTTCATATCTATAACTCAATTTTTTAACACATCCTCATGCCTCCGGACATCTTCCGGAGGCATCCCGGGATGCTGTTCAAATATTAGCTCTGTACCATGTATACCCCTCGGTACACACTACCGGAAGGCTCAGATTACCTACAGTGATGACAAAATCACCCTCCTCCAGAGTCCATTTGCCCTCAGCGTTAACAAACGCCAAATCAGTGGCAGGGACTGAGAACTTGACGGAGCGTGTCTCCCCCGGCATCAGTGCCACCTTTCCGAACGCGCGCAGACGCTTGTTGTCAGGCACCACCGAAGCCACCAGGTCCGAACTGTAAAGCAGCACCGGCTCCTTGCCGTCCACCTTACCGGTATTGGTCACATCCACAGTGAAGGTCAGCACATCGGCTGCCGTAAATTCCTTCTTGTCAACCTGCAGATTGGCATATTCGAATGTGGTGTAGCTCTTGCCGTAGCCGAATGGCCACTGCACATTGACACGGGCGTCGTAGTCATACACACCTTCCATCTTGCCTACCTCCTCGCTCACCTTATAATCGTAGGTCACAAGCGAGTTTATCTCACGGGGATATGTAAACGGAAGCTTGGCGCAGAAATTGGCATCTCCGGCAAGCAGACGCGCCAGAGCGTCACCGCCGAAGTTGCCCGGTATCATTATGTCAACCACCGCACCCGCAAGCGGCTCGATATCGGCGATGATGCGGGGACGACCCTCGTTGAGCACCAGCACCAAAGGCTTACCTGCCTCTGCCAGACGCTTCACAAGCTCCCGCTGGTTGGCTGAGAGATGAAGGTCGGTCAGATTACCGGGAGTCTCGCAATACGAATTCTCACCTATGCATGCCACCACCACATCGGCATCCTTGGCGGCTGCCACCGCCTTGTCCACATCGGCTACCAGCTCGTCATAGTAGGCTCCGTCCTCCTTGAATGTCACCGTGGGGATGAAATTTATATTCCCGGCACCGAAGCGGTTGCACATAGCCTCATATATCGTATTGTAATCCTTGGCATATTCATCTGTCTTGTGCCCCTGCCATGTATAGCTCCAGCCGCCGTTCAGCGAACGCATCGAATTGGCGGTGGGACCTGTCAGCAGCACCTTCACACCCTTTTTCAGCGGCAATATATCCCCGTCGTTCTTCAGAAGCACCATAGTCTCCTCCGCCGACTTGAGAGCGGCGTTCCTGAATGCCTCCGAGGCAAACTCGGGATGCTCCTTAAGGGTGGTGTTGGGATGGTCGAACAGCCCCAGACGGTACTTCAGGCGGAGCACACGTGCGGCTGCGTCGTCAATACGGCTCATAGGCACCGAGCCCTCCTCCACAAGCTCCTTGAGTATCTCGCAGTAATCCACCTTGTAAGGCTCCATTGCCATGTCGATACCGGCATTGATAGCCATGCGGATAGCATCCTTCTTATCCTTGGCGACCTTTTCACGTGTATAGAGGTTATTGATGTCCGCCCAGTCGGTCACAATCATTCCGTCCCACTGCAGGTCTTCCTTGAGCCACCTGGTGAGCAGAAGCGGATTGGCATGCACGGGAGTGCCGTTGATTGACGACGAATTCACCATCAGCGTCAGGGCTCCGTTCTTGATAGCCTCCAGATAGGGTGCGAAATGCTTCTCACGCAAGTCGCTCGGCGATATGTACGCCGGAGTCCTGTCCTTGCCCGAAAACGGCACTCCGTAACCCATGAAATGCTTGATTGACACGGCTATATGATTGCCGTCAATGTGGTTGGGATCATCTCCCTGGAATCCCCTTACCGCGGCGGCGCCCATCAGGGCATTGACAAGCGCATCCTCGCCGTAGTTCTCCCAGAAACGCGGCCAGCGCGGGTCACGGGCCAAATCCAGCGTGGGCGAGAATGTCCACGGGCAGTCGCTTGCCCGTGTCTCGTAGGCGGTGATTTCCGCCGCCCGGCGTGCCATTTCGGTATCAAACGAGGCTGCCACGTTCAGATTCTGAGGGAAGAGCGTGCCCCCGTTGGTATATGTGGTACCGTGGTTCTGGTCCAGTCCGTAGATACACGGTATACCCAAATGCTTCATGCAATACTCCTGAATCTGCGGAATCACCACATTCCACTCATGCACGTCAAGGCAGTAGGAGTAAGGGGCGTTGAGAATCGAGCCCACCTTGTAGATGCCGAACACGGTATCCATCTTCTCCTTCGACACCACAAATTTGCCATCCTTGTCATACCCCCCGAGTATATCCACCTGTATCTGTGTCATCTGACCTATTTTCTCCTCCAGGCTCATCCCTGAGAGGGTTTTCTGCACTTTTGCCTCCAGAGCCGGGTCAGCCGGTATGACAGGAAGCGTGATTGGTGTGTAAGCCGAGGCTGACAAGGCGACTATGCCGCCACATAGCATTGACAATAGCTTTTTCATATTCAAGAGTGTCTGTATTTAGGTTTTATTTCTTAAGTTCAGGGTAAGATATTCTGGAATGATACATGGTGCGCAGACGCTGGGCGAACACTTCCTTGATTGCCTGCACGTCACGGAATGATATGGGGGAGTCATTATGCAGCCCCTCCGCTATCTGTCCGTCTATTATCTTGTTGACGAGTGCCGATATGGCCTCGGGTGAATGGTCGGTCATCGAGCGTGAGGCTGCCTCGACAGCATCCGCCATCATGATTATGGAGGTCTCCTTGGACTGCGGGTTAGGTCCCGGATAGCTGAACACGCTCTCGTCCACAGGCTCGTCGGGATGGGCGTTGCAGTAGGTGGTGTAGAAGTAGCGTGCCTTCCCTGCCCCGTGGTGCTCCCGTATGAATTTGCGTATCACCTCCGGAAGCTTCGCTTTCTCGGCGAGGGCGATACCCTCCCTGACATGCCCGGTCACTATCCTTGCGCTCTGTATGGGGTCAAGGGCGTCGTGCGGGTTCACCCCATGCTGGTTCTCGGTGTAGAATGCCGGATTCTTTATCTTCCCTATGTCATGGTACAGCGCGCCGGTACGCACAAGCTGCACGTTGGCGCCTATGCGGTTGGCGGCTGCCGACGACAGATTGCTCACTGCCATGGAATGGTTGAACGTACCCGGACACTCCTCCGACAGCTCCCTGAGCAGTGGATTGTTGATGTCGCTCAGCTCCACGAGTGTCACACGGGAGGTGAAACCGAATATCCTCTCCACCATGAACATGAGCACATAGCTGAACGAGATAAGGATGGCATTGACGGCGAAGCAGCCGAACACCCTTCCCTCAGTGCGCCCCAGCGAGCCCGACTGCATCACCTCCATGGCGACATAGCACAGGCTGTACGCCACAAATATCAGCGCTGCGGTACGTATCAGCTGGCTGCGGCGGGTCAAATCCTTGAGAGAATCGATGGCGACAACGCCCGCTATGAACTGCAGGAAGATGAATTCAAGAGAGAATGATGCCAGGATGGCACATATAAGCACCTCCACCAGATGGCAGAAGTAGGCTGTGCGCGAATCCAGGAATATCAGCACGAGTATGGGAATCATGGTAAACGGCACTATGAACAGTCCGCTGCGGAAAGTAGCGTCCATCGTGAACGCAAACATAGTGAAAACCCCTATGAGGGTCATCAGAAACAGCACAGTGCGGTTGTCATCGAAATAGTCGCGCCGGAATATGAACAGATACCCGTACAATGCGCCAAACAGTATCACCATATAGAGCGTCTGGCCCGCTATGGGATAATAGTGCTTGCTCAGAGTGCCGTTTCCACGCTCGTCGGCAAGCTCCTCATAAGTCTTGAGCACCGTGGCGAGACGGGTCGTAACTATGTCACCCTTGTCGATTATGCGTTCCCCCTGCTGTATCACACCCACGGGCGCCATGGCCTTCTGGTAAGCCTCGTCGAGCACCCTCTGCGTAGTCACGCTGTCAATCAGTATATTGGGCTGAAGCATCTCCGACAGACGGGTCTTTGACAGCGCCTCATGCACATTCTGGTCATGCAGCATGCTGTCAAGATGCTCGTAGGCGCGGAATGCGGAACGGAAATTGGCGGTGGGCATCGAAATCGCCACATTGTCATGGATGAACCTCACTGCGGGCAGATGGCCCGACGCTATTTTGGCGTAGGTGTCCCGGTCCACTATGCCGTTGTCGTATATTTGTCGTATCTGGTTAATTATCAGATTCCTCTGCGCCGGAGTGATATTCAGGTCACGGGCGGAATTAAGGCGTGTGGTATAATCCGAAATGATGGTTTTCTCCAACGTAAGGTCACGTGTGAACACAGGCTCGAAATTAGCGTCGATACTGTCCTTGACCCTCATAGCGCTCAGCGAGTCGAGATGTATGGGGATATCAAACGGTGCCGTAAGCAGCGCATAGCTCCACGGGCGGTTCTCCTCGTAGGTGTAATGATTCTCTCCGCTACGGGGCAGGAAATACACTATCGCCGCCACCACTCCGATGAACAGCAGCACACGCAATGACAAATCTCGTTGTGACAAATGATTCATATTCAATAGTTTTCAACTTTTCACCCAACTCTCCACCTGTCGCTGTCCGGTCCACCCGGCTTTCCCTTCCTCTCGGGACCGGAGCCGTCATAGATTCCTCACAATAGTCCACAGGATTATCACGGCAAGTATGCCGAGTATCACACTGCGTGAATTAAGCGTGCGGTGAAGCCAAGGCACACGCGAGCGCATATACCATGCGGCAACCAGAAGCACCAGCAACGGCAATTCGAGCACAAACAGTGCGTTGAAGCGCCACGCTCCAGCCAAATCGCCCGTGAGCAACGCATGCAGGGCACGCTGAGAGCCGCACCCCGGACACTCCCATCCCGTAAGCTCATGAAACATGCACCTCGGGAAGAAATGGGTCGAGGGATCGAAGGTGCTGTACACCCACCATGCAACCGCTGCCGCGGCTACCGCCAATGCTATCACCACGCCCCGGGGAATCCGCACAGCCATCATCAGAACAGACCGCTGGCGCCCGAGCCGTTCATTATGGTGAACAGCGTATAGAACGGCTGCACTATCAGTCCGAGCACAAAGGAGATTATCACCCACATCGAGGCTCTCTCCGATGCTTTCTGCGCCGCCAGATAGTCACCACGGTAATACGCCGGGGAGACTTTCGAGGCATATACTATAGCGACAATGCCTGTTACTATGCAGCAGCATATAGTGACTACTATCGCCCACGCAAGATAATTGTTCGGCATGGGCGGACGCCCGTTGTCAGGCTGCTGCCCGGGGGCATACTGGTAACCGCCCTGGGGCTGGTAAGCGTTATAGCCCCCCTGGTAACCGTAAGGCTGCTGATAGCCGCCCGCCTGGTTATACCCCTGGTGCATCCCGCCTGCCGGATTATATCCTGCGCCGGGATTGTAGCCACCTGCGGCGTTATACCCT
Organism: uncultured Duncaniella sp.; assembly: GCA_958352885.1. Taxonomy (GTDB): domain Bacteria; phylum Bacteroidota; class Bacteroidia; order Bacteroidales; family Muribaculaceae; genus Duncaniella. The sequence continues at coordinate 58,903 of CATWQI010000006.1, read as the reverse complement.
CCTGGCTGGTCGATGGAAACGTTAAAGAGAGCGGCGAGTTCGGGCACCATCCTGACTGTGCTCCAGTCTGACATACCCTCGTGCCACACGGGAGTGTCAAGCGTAAGCCCCGACTTCTCCCTGACCTCATCAAAGGTCAGCGGTCCCATCTGGACATTGTCAATTATTATCCAATATTTCATTTATATAGTGATGAAGTTTCCTGTTTATTATGTCTCGCTCTGCCGTGCAGCCGGGAGGATGGAAATCCGCCCCGGCTGCTGCGGTCATGAGGCTGTGTTAAAAGAATTTTGTCTCTGTGCCGAGGATATCCGACAGCAGATTGTTGGCGAGACGAGAGGCTCCGATACGGAAGTACTCGTTGGTCTCCACCCACTTCTCGCCAAGGATTTCCTTGACCAGTGTATAGTATTTCAGAGCATCCTCGGTGGTTGACACCCCTCCGGCTGCCTTGAAGCCCACCATTCTGCCTGTCTTGGCATAGTACTCCTTGATACACTGACACATCACATAGGTAGCCTCAAGCGATGCTCCGGGGTACTCCTTGCCGGTCGAAGTCTTCAGGAAGTCGGCACCGGAGTAGAGCGACAGCACCGAAGCGTTGCGGATATTCTCGGCTGTCTTGAGCGCGCCGGTCTCAAGTATCACCTTCATGAGCGAGTCACGGCATGAGTGCTTCATCTCCTGAAGCTGGTCACACACCTCCTCGTAATCCTTGTCAAGGAAGTCGCCGAGACCGAGCACCACATCTATCTCATCGGCTCCAGCCTCCACGGCAAGTCCGATTTCGGCTATCTTGACCTCGATGAAGCTCTGGGCTGAGGGGAAGCATCCCGCCACCGATGCGATATCGACGTCGCTGCACTCGAGCACCGTGCGCACCATCGGCACGAAGCAGGGATACACGCAGATGGCAGCCACATTGGGGAGATCGCCGTGCTCCTGCTCGAACGCATTGACACGCTCCACGAAGTCAGCCACCGAGCGCTGCGAGTCTGTCGACTTGAGCGTGGTGAGGTCTATCGAGTTAAATATATGTTTCAGCACCTCGGGTTTGCGGTTTTCCTCAAGATGCTTGTCAAGAATTTCCTGCACTTTGGCAGCCACGAGCGCATCGTCGGTAGTGACCTTGCACTCGGCAATAGCCTGTTGATACTTGTCCATGATTATAATTTTTTATTTTTCAATTTCTTATCGGCTGTTTTAATCGCCGTCAATATTATTTTCTCCGTCACCGCCGGCATGGCTTGCGTCGCCGAAGCGCCCTTTGTCCCTGGCGGTTTTCTTCTCTATGTTGCGGTGGAAGGCCTCTGTGAGGTCCACTCCGGTCTGATTGGCAATCGCCGCGAGTACCCAAAGCACATCGGCAAGCTCGTCGGCAAGGTCATCCATATCACCTGCCTTCGCAACCTGGTCGCCATACTTGCGGGCCATGACCCTTGCCACCTCGCCGGTCTCCTCCGCAAGAATCGCAGTGTTGGTCAGGGGAGAGAAATATTTCACCCCCACCGTGGTTATCCATTCGTCCACTTTAGCCTGAAGCTCCCGTAGCGATATGGAATCGTCGGATGTCATTTTATTCTCCATATTTTCACGGATTTAAGTAACTCTGAAAAATTAATTTATACTATATGCGGGATTTATTCAGAGGCGGAATCGAGGACTGAAGAGGGAGTTTATAGATATAAACGACCGATGAAGAACTTGATTCTGACCGGAATAAAACCGCAGAGAGTATAAAAGATCATCCATAGGAGTTACTTATGTCCATTATATCGTTTAATTTTGAAGAGTTACTTATTCTTTCAACTTAGAATCTATAACAATAGTCACCGGACCATCGTTCACCAGCGAGACCTGCATGTCCGCGCCAAACACTCCGCGCTTCACCTCCGAGCCAAGCAGGCGGGAGCACTCCTCGCAGTACAGTTCATAGAGCGGTATGGCTACGTCGTGACCGGCGGCGTTGATATAGCTCGGGCGGTTCCCCTTGCGGGTGGAGGCATTGAGCGTGAACTGGCTCACGGCAAGCAGCTCTCCGCCGGCTTCAATGACCGAACGGTTCATCACGCCCTCCCCGTCAGGGAATATGCGCATAGCCACCGTCTTGGCTGCCAGCCACAATGCGTCGTCGGGGGTGTCACCTTTCGCCACACCCACCAGCACCATCAGTCCGGCACCTATCTCGCTATGCAGCTCTCCGCCTATGCTTACCGACGAGCGAGCCACTCTCTGGATTACTAATCTCATTGACTGCAATTCTATTTGATGCAAATATAATAATATTCACCGACATAACCACCATTTCGGATAATATTTCAATTGCCTCTATCTTGTAACCTCGCCCCTGAACGCCTTAAACGATAAATGCGGGGCAGCGATTCAAACCGCTGCCCCGCACCATCTCTATGTGTGGGGCATTCCTCACACATAGACCGGATGCGAATTACTTTATTTCAACTCTGACTTTCGATGTAAGGGTTCCGGAAATATTCCCATACACGATATCAAAGCCTCCGTCTTCTTTAACCTTTTCGATTCCATCTGTCAGGAATACACCATCATAGGTCGCATTATACGTTTTACTCATATCATAGCTGACTATCTGATGATATCCGGCACCCGAGTATTCAACCGAAACTGTAATTGATGTGGCTGTCGCCAATACCTCCGCATCAATCTCATATCGATATCTCTTTGCATCCCCCCATGGCTCATCTACATATGAACCATTGAGAATACCACTATCATCACCGGTATTATCACCGCCGCCGGTACCCCAACCGCCATCGGGTTTGGTTGTATTAGCCGGAATGTCAGTCCTGACAATCACTCCGCCCTTTGGATTCTCATGCCAGTCGGTGCAGCTGCCCTGATTCTCAACCCATTGCTTAAAATCAGGATACGGATTCAAGATGTGGGTGCGCTCCGTAGGCCACAGCCAATGGGTAGGCACGCAAATCATCTGGGGAGCGAAATTCTCATCGTTAGTGCTCAGATTGGGGGCTGTTATCTCCGTAATTTCCGTGCCATCCTTGCCTATCACATGGATTGTGAATCCGCCCATATTGTTAGGAGTCCCATCCACAAGCTGACAGCATGCCATGGTAAAATCCTTGTTTACGGTAACAGTTTCAGTCTTCCCCTTTGCCGAGGCGGTGCCGGTGGCGTTTATCACTGTCGAGGTCGGGTAATCGCCGAACCAGGAGTGGAACTCACCACCTATCTGCACCTCGTTATGATACAGATATACCGGAAGAGTACCGCCTGAGGCAAGAGCGCGTACATCGACTGTCGCTGTCTCCCCATCCTCCGATAGTTTGAAATTACCCACGCCAAACACCACGTCATTGAAGTCGAAGTCATCGGTGTTGCCAAGGTCCTCAGCTGCCACAATCCATTCGTATGGCTTCTCCGGCTCCCACGGATCCTCGCCTTCCTCCAGTTCCTCATCTTGAATACCACCGATATAGAATACCATATCATTCAGATCATGATCGCTACCTTCCGATGCATACCAATCCTCAAAGCACAATCGGCGGAACTGATTTACCTGGTCGGCAGTGCCGTAATCGATAAGATCATCTCGTGTAAATGTAGCAGCATACGGGCAGTTATAATAATAGTCAAGCATGACCTTCTCTGGTTCGCCATTGCTGTAATCGTATATATAATTTATAGATTTGGGATTCTTGGAGCTTTCAGAGTATCTTATATTTCCATCTGAGCGCTTGATATACATGCCATATACCGTACCGGCAGGTATCTTTACGACAATACCACTTGTCTCATAGACATACTTTTCATTCTGTTGTCCTTCAGTAAGGGTATTGCCGGAGTTCTTTGTCTCAACATCTGTCCATTTTTTACCCTCTACTCTGACACGATGAGACTCCACAACCTCTCCGTTGTACGTATCACCGGGAAGATATATTGCAGGCGGCCCAGGATTTAACAAGAGGTCATCATCGTAAGCCCTCCACCCCTCGGCAACTGCTGCTTCCAAAATCTGATTTTTCTCCTCGTCGGTATATGAGTCTTTATCCGTTGGAATGTTTAATTTCGTAAAAATCTGAGAAAGCCAGTTCAAAGAACCCATGTATGACAGGTTGTCGGCAGTTAGACAATCATTTTCATTATAAGTCCTGCAACGAAGGAAGTCTCCATCCTTTATAGTATATATGTCCTGCTCATAGTAATTTCCGGAAGTGTCTGTATAATATATACCAAGTGTGTTCGTATTAGAGGTATTCCACATCTCCGGATATATAACAATCGGTGTGTCATCGTTTTGTCGGAACCTAAAGTTAAGACTGATATGCTCACGGTTAAGATTACCCTTACTTTCCGGAAGAATTTCCGCATACTTGGCAATATATGACCCATATCTGGCAATATCGTTCTGTGACTGTGCTCTATAAACTTCAAGCTTCCCAGGCTCGGAAGTCGGATAATATGACCTACTGCGACCGCTAAGAGTTACTGATGAGCCTGGGGTGACTGCGTAGTCGCGACCGTTGGCACGGAGGATTAGGGATGTGACACCTTTGGGGATGTCCACTCCGAGCTCACGAGAGCCGTTGACTCCGAGATATGTGCCGAACAGATAACGGGTGCCGTTGACTTTAGCATAGATTTTGATGTCGGTAGAGGTTGACGTTGTGACAGTTACGTTGGCGCGTTGTGCATGATTCCAATCGTGATTGGGGTCAAACACTCCGAATTGCTTGATAAATTCGCGGGTATAGAGTTCGCTTTTAGGTATGGTTATTTCATCTGTGGTGCACGAAGCCACAACGAGACCAAATCCGGCGAGCACTAATGCGAAAGGCATTTTTAGCTGCATGATAAATGGTTAATGATTAAAAAAGTTAGGAGTTAGGATTTTTAACTCTAAGTAATTAGGAAATATATTTAAGTAATTAGGTAACTACTGTGTCTGTGGTACAGTATTGATTCGCAAATATAGCTATTTTAAAGTCTTATCGCAAGCTATTAACAAATTTTAAGAATAAAATAGCCTTTAGCGGAACTAATTCAGAGTCAACGGCAACGCAAAACAACGGGGCACACCCTCAGGTGCGCCCCGTCTCCCTATTCTATCCGGGGACTGTATCTACAGCCCCCTTACGCCTGTCAAATCAATGTCTCAATCAGGATAATGAAAATCAATAATTTATCCTCATTTTGACAGTAACATGGAAATTTTCTACATCTGTAACATGATAATAAATAATATAGAATCCCTCTTCCGCTCTTAATTTATCCAGATTATCACCCTTAAATTCAAATACAGACCTGGCATCTCCATATTCATTATTATTTTTATCAGTGAATTTCATATCATCTGACCCTATGCATTCCTCTACCATTGCTGTAACACTTGTGGCTGCTTCTAAAATATCCGAATCTATCTTATAATAATACTTTCGCTCATTATCACCATATGGTTGTCCAACAAACACCCCGGAAATACCATTAGCTCCTTCTTCGCCACTTCCACCCCATGGATTGTCAGGAGTCGGTGCGGAAGGAAGTATAGCGGGAATGTCAGTACGATTGTAATATCCGCTCTGTCGGTTAGAGGAGTCATGCCAGTCAGGACACGAATTCTCACTGGCAATCCAATCCTGAAATTTAGGATATGGAGTCAGGATATGTGTACGCTCGGTAGGCCAACACCAGTCCATAGGCACACATATCATCTGTGGAGCCTCAAACTCGGCTGTACCGTCCAGATTTGGCGCATGGATTTCTGTCACGGTTTTATTCTCCTTCTTTACCTCTATGCTGAAACCACCCATATTCCCTTTTTCACCCGGGTTATCGACTTCCTGGCAGCATGCCATTGTGAATCCTTTGTCAACATTTACCTGCACAGTCTCCCCCTTGGCACTTTTACCACCTACATTAATGGTTACAGAGGATGGATTGTCACCGTCAAACCAGGAATGGAATTCCTTCCCATCATTAAGATGGATTTTGTCACCATCGCCACGGGTATAACATAGATACACCGGAAGAGTACCGCCCGAGGCAAGGGCACGTACATCAACAGTGGCGTTTCCATCGGCATCCTCCTTGTAATTGCTCACGCCGAACACCACATCGTTGAAATCGAAATCGTCGGTTGTTCCGAGGTCCTCGGCAGCCACTACCCACTCCCAGGGAGCGGAAATCTTGTCACCGTGCTCTATGTCAATAAGTGTGGAATATGGCTCGCTCTCATCAATAATGAACACCAGGTCATTAAGGTCCGCATGAGACGATTGAAAACCGGATCCTGAGGTCCAATCCTCAAACGCAAGATAACGCCATTTGTACTTGGTTCCGACCCAACTTGCCGCATACGAAGCCTGTCCATCCTGCACAAATTCCGTATAGTCATCGTTTTCATTTCGCACGCTGCCCGGTGCCGGCTTGTATCCGGGGTCAAAGTTTTCCGAACGGGTTGAATAAAACCGTTTCCCTTCATCGCTTAAAATATAGTAACCGTAAAGAAGTCCTGAAGGTATGGTGACCTCAATCCCCTTGCTCACAATTGAATTATACCATTCATTGTCAGCAGGCTTTTCGGAAGGAAGAATTTTAGTCGGCAACTCAGGAGCGGTATTTCCGGTAGGAGCGGTAGGCCATCTTCCCGAAGGGTTATTATCGGTTCCGGCAGCATGCAGATTTCCATAGTCGAAATATGTATAGACAATCAGCAGCTTATTTTCATAATCAGGCTCCTCGTCACTGTCATTCTCATCAAGGAATTTCCACCGGTACACATAATTGAACTTCTTTCCATCAGTACGACCTTCAAGCGGCTCAAGAGTATCTTCAAGATACGCACGGCAGGCAAGAGTCATGTCACGGTCATCAGCACTTGAACACTCCTGCGCAAAATTATCCTTGGCGCTCAGATTGTTGCTGACATGATAGTTATCCATGTATGGCTTAACCGAGTCAACATCAGCTATCACATACTTCACATGCGAGTCCGCTATAGCGTAGACATCCGAAGGCTCATAATCCGACTTCTTTTCCATATCCCATACAGGCACATGGACCATCACCCCTTTTTCATCATAATAGAAGATACCTAACTGATGTGTATGTTTTGTCTGCCAGAATAGCGGACGTATAATGAAGGTGACCTCGGTAGGATTGTTGTTGCGGAACATGAAGTCAGGGGTTACCCCCTCACGGTCGACATTGTACTTGTCCTCCGGCATCTTTCGGCGGAAGATAGTGCCGTTAAGCCAGGGCACAACCATCCACTTGTCTCTGAACTCCTCGGATGCCAGCGACTTTATTTTCACTTTAGAGTCACCTACCCCTACCGCACGCGACGCGCCTGTGGCTGAAAGGTTTATGCGGTCACCCGAAGCAGCGCATACTGACTGTCCGCCACCGTTGACCACCACCTCGGTAACACCCTTGGGGATATCGACACCAAGCTCACGTGAACCGTTGACACCGAGAAATGTGCCGAACAGGTAACGAGAACCGTTGACATTGGCATAAATTCGTATATCGGTCGGGGAGGAGGTAGTTACCGTCACATTCACATGATGTGAGTGGTTCCAGTCATGATTGGGGTCAAACACGCCGAATTGCTTGACAAACTCGCGTGTGTAAAGCTCGCTCTTGGGAATAGAAATGACATCTGTGGTACAAGAAACCGCAATAAGTCCCAGCACAGCGAGCATCAGTGCAAGAGGCATCTTCTGCTGCATAATGAATGGGTAGTGATAATGTTAGGAGTCAGGAATGTAACTCGTGAAAAGATGATATAAATATATGTATTGTTGATTAGGAGAATACTGCCGTAAGGGAGCAGTACTTTTTTACACTGCAAAATTAATGCTTCTCTAAATTTTTTGGACAAAATTTAACCTCCGTTAACAATAGAAGTCATTACCGGACAAATCTAATCTTCATATACGCTGTTTTCGCTGAACATTCCCCTCTACCGGACCGACCATTGATGAATAGGCAGTCACCTATTATCACAATAAGTGAACTGTTTATCACAATAAGTGGACTGTCAACAAATAGCGCTGTTAGTAGTCGCTGAACAGTTTCGGCTTGATAACAATGCCGACACGGAGCATGGAATGATGCTCCTTATATGCGAGAAGCCCCTCCCCATATCCATTGTAGTACTGCAGGAACAGGAACTGGTTGTCACGCGGAAATATCCTGTAATTCAGCTCCACTACGGTATTGTAATTGAGCCTCCACCCCTTGCGCTTCACCAGTGTGACCGCACAGCCGAAACGACCGTTCTGCGAGGTGAAACTGGTACCCATCTGGTATATGCCGCAATAGTTGAGTATATCCCGGTTCTCCTCCCCGTCGACAATTGGAATCCAGAACTTGCCGTGGACCACTATCTGCGGGTCAATCATTATGCTGCCTCCCAGGCTGATACGGTTCCATGAACGGGAGGCTGCACCGTCACGACCGTTGGACTCATGCTCGGCTATGAGATTGATTTTACCCACAAACCGGTCCTTGACAAACAGCGGTTTGGTCAGACCGATTCCCGGATTGAAATTAAGGTCGGTCATAGGCATGGAATTTTCCAGAACGTTCCAGAAACACTTCTGCGAATAGAACAGGAACAGGTAGGTCCCCAGGGGGAGCGTGGAGCGTGTAAGCCTCTGGGCTATTGATATCTGAAATTTTATATTGGTATTCTTGCGGGTTATCCCCTCCCCCACCGGACAGCCGAATATGAAGTAATTGTCCTTATACAGACCGAAATAAGGACCATCGTCAAAGGCACGGCGTATACTGTCGGTATTCACCTGCTCATCCTGGATGCTGACTATCTGCGCAGCACACGGGGTGGCAGCGGCGGCTACAAGCAACAGGGTCACGGTGATGATTTTGAGAATGAATCGCATAATGTGAGGGGAATGTTGGACTAATTACCTTGCAAAGGTACACAAAAAGCAGGATTTTTATGTACCTTTGTGGCATATAAGTAACTCTGAAAAATTAATTTATACTATATGCGGGATTTATTCAGAGGCGGAATCGAGGACTGAAGAGGGAGTTTATAGATATAAACGACCGATGAAGAACTTGATTCTGACCGGAATAAAATCGCAGAGAGTATAAAAGATCATCCATAGGAGTTACTTATATCCATTATATCGTTTAATTTTGAAGAGTTACTTAAGAGTTACTTATGAAAAATTTTATCAATACATTGCTTATATGCGTGCTCGCAGGGGTACTGACATCCTCCTGCGGAAACGACGAGGAATTTATAATCAACTGCGAAATCAAGGGTATCGGTGAGCGCGGTGTCGAGATGGTATATTTCAACCGCGGTCTGCGCAAGGCGGCTTTCCATCCGGTGGACGACAAGGTGTCGCTGCGCGGCTCCTCCCCCGACCTGACCGTGGTGGAGGTGTTCACTCTCGACAATCAGCTGCTGTTCACCTGCGTGGCGCAAAACGGCGATGAACTGGAGGTGAAGATGGAACTCGACAATCCCGCATCGATCAAGGTGAAGGGGAACGAGGCGTCCGAACAGTATAACAAATTCGTGAGCGAGAACGCCGAACTGCTCGCCAGCCGTGACGAGGCGGGAATCAACGCTCTGATAAGCAAGGAGATTAGCGCACGTCCCGACAAGATAAGCTCGACTCTGATACTCACCCGTCTGCTGAGAGCCAGGGGCAACGAACTGCTCGCCGACTCGCTCATCAACCGGCTTGCGCCTGAAGCTCGCCCCTCCTCACTTATCAAGGGATTTGCCGCCATGGTGGGCGAACAGGTTTCCACCAACGCACGTGGCGATGTGCGCCCCATCACACTGCGCCAGGGACGCGACACAGTGAGCGGACGAGACACCACCGTGAGGTTTGTCCCCTCGTTTCACTCCTATTCGCTCCTCGCATTCACTTACGAGCGCAAGAGCGACACCATAACCAACCGCCTGAGGGAGCTGAAAAAGGATTTCCCGAAGAGCAAACGGTTTGAGGGTCTGGAGATTTCGCTCCAGAACGACAGTTCGTCATGGAGGCTCGCCATAAAGGGCGACAGCGCCGAATGGCTCCAGGCTTGGGCTCCCGGAGGGAGCGCATCGCCTCAAATCAGGAGTCTTGCGGTGCCCTCGACCCCGTTTTTCATCGTGACCGACAGCACCGGAAAGCAGCTCTACCGTGGAAGCTCTGTGAAGGCAGCCACCGACACTCTGAGAAACAGGCTCGGAAAGGCTGACATCTCACAGCCCGACACCGACGCTGACGCCGACACCAAGGAAGCCGACACCAAGGAAGCCAACGCCAAGAAAGCCAACTCCGGAGAAACAGCCGACAGCCGGTCTGCTGCGGCTCCGGAGCATAAGCCCGCCCCCAAAGGGGTAACGCCGGCTCCGCAGGGGACTCTTCAGAGGGCACCTGACGACAGGGTGAAGAGACAGACAGTTCCGCTGAAACGGAAGGATAACGGCAACGCCACCGACAAGTTTGAGAAACCTGAGAGAATTGATGTCAGATAAGGCGAATATGCTAAGAAACAGAGCTATATCCCTCCTGAGGGGTATTTCCGGGATACTGCCGGCATTAGCTGCGCTGATGCTGTCGGGGTGCATAGAGGACGGAGTGGAGACCTCCCCCTCCGCACAGCCGGTGTTTTCCTCCGGGACGGTCAGCATAGGGACGGTGTTCACGGGGGAGACCTCCCGCACCACCCGGCTCATGGTGTACAACCGCCACAGCAAGTCACTGCTTATAAGCCGCATATCACTGCGCAGCGGTTCAGGGGCTTTCAGGCTGAATGTCGACGGAGCCTCGGGGACCGAGTTCCGTGACGTGGAGATTCGTTCCAATGATTCGATTTACGTGCTGCTCAATGTCACACCCCCCGAAAACCGCCATCCCGGCATAGCCGAACTGGTGGATTACATTGATTTTGATAACAACGGCGTCACCACATCGGTGACAGTGAGCGCCGACTGCCGGGATGTGGTGCGTTTGCGCGGGGAAACTGTCACGGCCGATGCCGTCTGGGACACCGCTTACCCATATCAAGTGTTTGACTCGCTCGTGGTGTCTAAGGGCGCCACGCTCACGCTCCCGGCAGGCGCAACACTCCTGTTTCACGACAAGGCGTACATGCGGGTGAAAGGGAGCCTCGTCACGGAGGGCACACCTCAGCAGCCGGTCACTCTGACCGGCGACAGGCTCGGGAATGTGGTAGGTGACATATCCTTCAGCCTCATGGCTTCGCAATGGGACGGGGTGAGATTTGACTCCGGCAGCAGGGGGAACCGACTGAGCCACACCACGGTAAGCAATACCGACAACGGCGTGACAGCCGACATGTATGCGGCGGTGAAGTTTGTGAACTGCCGTCTGCGCAACTCCGCAGGCCATGCGCTGAAGAGCGAAGGAGCGCAACTGGAACTTACAGGGTGCGAGGTTGCGGACGCCGGCTCGACTCCGCTGATGGCTAACGGCGGCTCGCTCACAGCCACCCACTGCACTTTTGCCAATTACTATCTGTTTGCCGCCCCTGTCGCCCCGGCAGCCTATATAAACATCGGACCGGTGGTACAGAAGTTCGCCTTTTTCAACTGCATTTTCTTCGGGGCGGGTAGGGACATCGAGCTGAGGAACAGTGACGGCAATACAGACCTGCAGTTCCGCAACTGCCTGATGAAAAGCAGCGGCACCGATGACTCGATTTTCATTAACACACTGTGGGACAGCGACCCTATGTTTGCAACAGTGAGGGAGGAATACATATTCGATTACCGCCTGCTCCCCGGCTCTCCTGCAATCGGCGCAGCCGATCCGCAGTACTCGTCAGGGGAAGCTCATGCAGACATGTATGGCACCGAACGCGGCACCAAGCCCTCGATAGGGGCATATCAATCACCCATAGACAATTGATAGTCCGTGCCACGGATGATAAACTGGGCACGACCGTTGAACGCCGGGATGGTAAACCGTGTCTCACCCTCTCCTGCGGCACTTCCAGGCGCCGGACGCTCAGGGATAAGGAATGCCGGGTCACCGTTGCCGGCACCCAACAGCGATGCGGCAGAAGCAGGGAGAGTTATTGTGACAGGATCGGACGCTGTGGGAGCGAAACGGCCCTTGCCGTCCAGGAGGGTGACATTGATTACAGTAGTGCCGTCAGCCATAGTGACAGCCTCGCTCTCAATCTTCTCCGCCTTTCCGGCGGTCTCCACCACCGAAGTCATGACACGCTTCCCATTCTTATAGCCCCGTGCCTCCACCTTGCCGGGCTTATAGGTAGCCTGCCATTCGAGATGTCCGTTCTTGGGCATTGCCTTGCGTCCGAGGTTCTTGCCGTTGACCACAAGCTCCACCTCGTCCATGTTGGAATAGACCCACACGGGAATTTGTTCCCCTTCGTGCCCCTCCAGATTCCAGTGGGGAAGTATGTGCAGCACCGGTTCGTCGGTCCACCATGACTTGAGGTAGTACGCCTCGTCCTTGGGGAATCCGCAATAGTCCAATATGCCGAATTCAGAACCTGTGGCAGGGTATTGGAGCGGATTAGGCTCGCCACGGTAATCGAAACCGGTCCAGTAGAACAGCCCTGCGAGCCATGGACGCTCGTCATAGAATTTCCAGCCCCGCTCTATGCGGTTGAGACAGCTGTCGGCAGGGTCGGGTGTACGGTTGAGCGACGCCATGCGACCGTTTGCCGCATCGTCGAAGTATACACCCCGTGTTCCGCATCCCGAGGTCTCTTCCGAGCCGAGCGCCTTGCGTGCCGGATAATTACGGCGATGGTCGTCCACGGGATTCTGCATGATATAGTTATAGCCCGCCACATCGGCGTTGACCACCACGTTCGGACCGCCGCTTGTCGCCACAGTCATCTCCCGTGTCGGGTCGAGATGCTGCACCAGGTCATTGAGCTCACGCACTATTTTCTCGCTCTTGCCATTCCATTCCACGCCCCATTCCTCGTTTCCGACGCTCCACAGAATGACGGAGGGGTGGTTGCGGTCACGGTCAATCATACGTCGCAGCTGCCCCGTATGGTAGTCATTGGTGCCGAGCAGACGCGCCTCCTCAATCACCAGTATGCCGAGGGAATCGCAGGCGGCAAGCACCTCGGGCGTCATGGGGTTGTGCGATGCACGGTAAGCGTTCACGCCATATTTCTTAAGCTCCTTGAGGCGGTAGACATTCAGACCGTCGGGGATTCCGGCACCCACGCTGGCATGGTCCTGGTGCATGTTCACACCCTTGAGCTTCACGGATTTGCCATTAAGCAGCAGCCCACGGTCGGCATCAAACACGACTGTTCTGAAGCCGGTGGGGACACGGAGCGTGTCAGCCTTCACACCCGGCGCGCTGGCAGCTATCTCCACGGTGTACATATAAGGGTCGTCCACATCCCAGCGGCGGAGCTGCGAGGGTGCTGACAGGCTCATATTCCATTTAGCCGGAACGGCTGGGGCGAGCTCTCCGGGGGAGGCTGCGCCATGAGCCACCACATTGCCGTCGGCATCACGCAGACGGGCTTCCACGGTCACGCCGGGGGAACCTGCCGCGGCAGGGAGACTCGCAATCAGCTCGCCGCTGACATCGACAGCATCGGCTCCCGCAGAGGGTCGATAGACCACCGCCACCGAATTAGGCACGATATGCGTGGAGGGATAGCGCTCCATCCAGGCGTGGCGGTATATGCCGCCCCCCTCGTAGAACCATCCTTCCTCGAACGTGGCATCTGACCTGACAGCCAGCAGATTGTCACCGCCCCAGTTGACATAGGGGGTCACATCGTAACGCTGCTGGGTATATCCGCTCGGCTCGCCTCCGAGATAGAAACCGTTGAACCACACACGGCTGTCACGGAAGATACCGTCGAAAGTGATGAATACACGGTCGGTGGTGTCGGCACGCTCTATCGGGAGCACCTTGCGGTACCAGCCCACTGACGTGTCAGGGTATTTATAACCCACCGTCTTGTAGCCGTGGCTGTGACTCGCCTCCCGGGCAAACGGGAGGTCGACCACAAAGTCAAACGGGAGATTGACAGAAACCCATGCCGAGTCGGCAAACGACACGGCGTAGGGTCCCTGGTTATGGATAGAATTAGCTTTAGTCAGATAGTTGAAATACTCGGTTCCGGCACCGAAATCCTTTGCCGGGTCGGGGCTACCGAACGCAAAACGCCAGCCGTTGTCAATGTTCACACGCTCCCCGGCTGCGAGAGTCATGGTCGTGGCGAGAGCCACGATGGCAAATATCTTTCTCATGGCAGGTTTGTAGTTTACTTATGTTGACAATCGTCTTTTATTCGCCCTATCATTCATCGTAAGTGACAGGAAGCACGCGGCTTATGCTATGGTCAAGAGAGATTAGCGTCTCTGTTCCGGTAACGCCGGGAATCATCTGAATCTTGTCGTTGAGCAGCTCCATGAGATGCTCATTGTCACGGGCAAACAGCTTGATTAGCATAGAGTAAGGACCTGTGGTGTAGTGACACTCCACCACTTCGGGAATTTTTTCGAGCTGGGGCACGACCTCACGGTACATTGCGCCGCGTTCCAGATTGACACCTATGTAGGTGCATGTGCGGTAGCCGAGCACTTTGGGGTCAACCATATAGCCTGAGCCGGTGATGACATTGAGGTCAATCATGCGCTGGATGCGCTGGTGGATTGCAGCACGTGACACGCCACACTCCTGTGCGACATCTTTTGATGCAATCCTCGCGTTTCTCATGACGATTTCGAGAATCTTACGGTCTAAATTGTCAATTTTTTCCATTGTGGATTTTTTTAATACAGTGCGGTCAAAGCACCGAATCCAAGCATTTTATAGAGAGTAAAAAGCTCGAACCGGCAAAGCAAAAAAATTATGATTAATATCCTTGTTACTATGATTATTCTCAGTATCGCAAACGAAGGTCAAAAATAATTTTTGGCAAATATACAGATTTTTTTTGGTTTTTCAATCATTTTGCTAAAATACGAGCTATTTTTGCCTTAAAAGTATCACTCAAGCGGCAAGTTTACGAATTAACACCTTTTTCGCCGCAACCGCATATTAACTTTGCAGAAACAAAAAAAATCACATCATCACTATGACTATGGAAACACCCCTCGACATCAATCTCCGCCCCTTCGCAGCCACCGCCACACTGCGCCAGACAGGGCGACCGGCGGCAGAGTTCGAATACGTCACCAACGCCGACACCGGAAGTATCGGGAAACTGCAGGGCACTCATTTTATAAGCGGCGACAACCCCTTTAACACCGGCACTCTTAACATCCGTTTCCTCAGCCGCGGATGCGAGCTGCTTGCGCTGACACGTGACAGGTACCGTGTGGTGGACACACTGCCAGCCCCTCCCGCCGGCATACTCGCCGCCGACGGAGGCGTGACCGTGCTACTCGCCGGAGGGCATGCGCCGGTAAGCTACAGGCACACCGGTCAGAACCGATGGCATCGGGAACCGGAGGCAGCCGCCCTGGCAGCCCCATTCGCCATAGCCCGTGCCGACATGGGACAGGTATCGGCGACTATACCCTCCACATCCCTCAAAGGGGAGTATAACTCACGCTCAACAAGCCTGACCACAGCCGATGCAGCCACCCTCGGAAACGCCATGGGGAAAGCGTATATGGCACTTTCCGACTCCGCTATGACCCACCGGCGGTACATACAGCCCGTCATGGCACGTTACCGCATCCGCAACAAGCAGGGGGAACCTGTCTACCTTTCGGCACCCGTCCTCATCACCCCGTCGACTGCCATACAGGGCTCCGAAGCCACATTCACCCTCACCGGCGGAAATTACAACCTCGCATCCGAGACCGTTCTGCGTGCAGAGTCTTTCGCCCTCAAACTCACACCATGCGCCGACATAGCCCCCGACGAAGGGTGGGGCGACATAATCGGCTCCGTGGACATCCTTGTCTCCCCGCAACTCCACCTTTACCTTAATGGAGCCGCCCCGCTCCACCGTTTCGGCAACTTTTCAGCCACCGGCGGGAGCGTGACACTGCGTCTCCCCGGAATGACCGACTCACCATTGACCGCAGCAGCAGGAACGCGCTTCCATGCCATGGTCACAGGACTCCTTGACCGGATAGACTCCGCTCTGCTTCCGGAAAATGCCGACCGTCACGACACTATGACCGAAATAGCCGCTCTGTGCAGGATTCTCGACTCCGTGACAGCCGAACCATCACCCGACGGACGAATCCTTGATTCCCTCTCGCCACCCCACACATTCGCCGCCCTCCGGGGTGCCGCTGCGGGCAACACGACCATATGGGGCAACCTCCACGTCATCCCGTTCAACGGCTACTCGCCGGCAGAGCTTACCGCCATCCCCACAGCTACATCAACGCCTGTCCCGGCAGTGAGCTGCGTGAGGTTCGGTGACGGCGAATCAGTGGTCAGACCCTGCACCCTGTCAGGCTACATCCCCTCCTCACTCTCACCGCTGCTCACCTACCCATCGCCCGAAGCGACGGAAATCAGCGTGAGCGTGGGCAACCGTTCCGTCACACTGCCACTACAGGTCTCTCCCGGCGGGAAATGGGCATATTATCTCGACCCATCGGCTCTTCCGATAGCATTTGACACGGAAACCGACACGTTTGTCATCCCCTCAGCCAATCCGCCGTCAAGGCATTATCCGGATGCGATAGTGGCGACCGGGAGAGGAACCGCACGGTCACCCTCGGCACTTGTCAGATGCCCAGGAGAGATTACCGGAATCACCCCGACAGCACTTCCTGTCAGCTCGTGGGATTTCGCAAGAGCCAATTTCTACGCCTTCACCCTCGCAGGAAGCTGCGCACTGACAGTCAATTCAAACGGTAACAGGCTCACAGCCGCCCGAATTGACTCACGCAGTGTGACCGCACCCGAGGCAGTGGCGGTGACACCCGACGGGGTGATGGCGGTAGCCGACGGCGACCTGCTCAGGCTCAACAGCAACCGTGTCACCACCGTGCTGACCGGCGTGGCAGCCGACCGCATCGGTTGGTCACAGCCACGGGGCGACAGCTTCGACACACCAGCAACCCCATCGGGCGAGCTATGGTGCGTAAATGACAGCGCAGCGGAAATACTCGTCACCTCCACCGACGGGAAGTGCAGATACCTGCGTGACGATGTGACAGCCGGCGAACTGCTCCACTCCGAAGAGGGGCTGCTGTCACTCACCGCCGACGGCACTGTCACCAACCTCTCACATGAGACGGACGCAGAATCTACCATAAGGCATGTGAGCCGCATCCCTATGCCGAGACGAGCCAGGAAGAGATTCGTGACGCTCACACTCCAGGTCTATGGCACCGGACTCAAAGGGAGCATTGACATGCGCGCCGACAACGGACTCGGCACCGCACATTCATGTTCGCTCACACGCCTTGACATAAACGGCGACCTCAACGCACCCTTGACCGTCACGGTACCGGCACCCTCCCGCACCCATCTGTCCATAATCATCAGCCTGACAGGAAAGAACCTGAGAATTGACCTCTGATGCAGAGACAGTAAAACCGACCTTCTTACCTCAAAACCCATCACGCCACTATGCTTACCGAAAACGCACGCCGCAATGCAGCCATACGGCATGAGGAACAATACGACCCCGCCATAGGGAATCCCTCGGACACCACACGTGTTTCCTACACGCTTGACGGCACCACATACTATATACCTGCCCCGATGGCTGAGGACCCGCGCCTCATCGCCGCACGCAACGGACATGACTTCACCATGCTCCGCTTCCGCCACGACTTTGAATTCTGGGCATACCGCTGCGTCACCATCACCGACAAAAAGTCGGCATGCGACGTACACTTCCGGCTCAACCGCCCACAGCGCCGCCTCGTGGCGGAACTCGAACGACAGCGTCTCGCCGGACATCCCCTCCGGCTCATCATGCTCAAAGCACGTCAATGGGGTGGCTCCACCCTCGTGCAGGTCTATTTCGCCTGGATACAGATAATACATTGCCGCAACTGGAACTCCCTGATATGCGCCCATGTAAAGGACACCGCCGCCACCATCCGAGGCATGTACAGCAAACTTCTTGCCCGCTACCCCGAAGAGTACTGGGAGGAGGAAAGCGCACCTGAATTTCGTCCGTTCGAGCGGATGAACAATACCCGCCACATACCCGGCAGAGGGTGCAAGGTCACCATCTGCTCAAGCGAAAACCAGGAATCCACCCGAGGGCTCGACTGCTCACTCGCTCACCTGAGCGAAGTGGCTTTCTGGAAGGACTCCACTCTCCACAATCCCACCGACCTGATCCGATCCGTCACCTCAGGCATAATGCGCAAACCGCTGTCGTTCATCGCCATGGAGAGCACTGCCAACGGTGTGGGCAACTTCTTCCACCGTGAGTGGCTGCGGGCAAGCTCCGGGAAGAGCGACAAGACACCATTCTTCGTACCTTGGCACGAGATAGACATCTACACCGAGGAGGTTACTGATGCCGGTGCGCTGTGGGAGAGCCTTGACGATTACGAACGTGATTTGTGGCACCGCCACGGATGCACGCTTGAAGCTATATGCTGGTACCACAACAAACGGAAGGAATTTATCGACCACCGCTCCATGATGGCTGAATTTCCCACCACGCCCGACGAGGCGTTCGCATCGACCACCACAGGAGTATTCTCGTCACAGGACGTGGAGCGGCTGCGTTGCGGAGTGACGCCCCCGACGGCAATCGGGGAGATAGCGGGTTCGGCTACAGGCGACGTGGCGGACATATCGTCGCCCAGATTCATCCCCTCGCCCGAGGGTGCGACCCGCCTCTGGCAGAAGCCATGCGGAGGAAAGAGCTACATAGCATGCGTGGATATCGGAGGGCGCTCCCGAGGCGCTGATTTCTCGGTAATCTCCGTGCTGAGCCGTGGCGACTCCGCCAAAGGGGAGAAACCGGAGGTAGTGGCACAGTGGCGGGGACACCTCGACCATGACCTCCTGGCATGGAAAGCCGCCGCAATGGGGAGATATTACAACGATGCGCTGCTCGTGGTGGAGAGCAACAGCTGGGAAAGTTCATCGGAGGGTCAAGGGTCATATATACTATCGACCCTTGCGGACTGCTATCCCAATCTCTACCGGCGGGAATCGGCAGCTCCGGGATTTCACACCAACCAGCGCACCAAGCCGGCGGTGATAGCCAACCTCATTGCGCTCGTGCGTGACGGCGGATACATAGAGCGTGACAACGACGCTTGTGACGAGCTCCTGCAGTACGAACAGCTTGCCGACGGGGGCTTCGCCGCAAGGCGAGGATGTCACGACGACATACTGATGACACGGGCAATAGCCCTGTATGTCAACCTCACCGACACTCCCGTGCCCACCTACCGTATCACCCAGGAGGAATTTGAAGCCCTGCAACGGATTGGCGGATGGTAGAATGCATCCCGGTAAAGCGGACACAAAAAAAGCCACACATCCGGCAGGTCCCGTCAAATCGGGGAGCCACCGGATGTGTGGAATAAGTTTTGTCCTGAGAGAGATTATTTTGAAGCAGAGATAGAATCCTTGCGGAACTGCTTGAGAAGCTTCTCAAGTTCGAGGGAAGCCTTGCGGGCACGAGCGCCTGCTGCCTTGTTACCATTTTCTACCTGTGCATTTGCATCCTTTGCAAAAGCTTCGAAGCTTGAAGCAATCTGTTCAACGAGAGTTTTCATTGTTAATAGGGTTAATAGTGATTAGAATTTATTGTTAGCTTGGTTGCATACTACCATTGTAAATAAAATACATATAATCGCATACGACGGATGCAAATATACATAGAAATCTTTAATATTTCCAAGCTTTTTTGTGAAAAATATTCATTTAAAACTTTAATTTAGACAGTTTTCATCAAAAATTCCTACCTTTGACCCCGAATTTTTCATGCACACCTATATTTATATTTCATGATTAACTATTCCCGATTCACCCTTGACAACGGACTGCGTGTGGTACACAACCTCGACGAGTCCACAGCGATGGTGGCTGTCAACATATTATACAACGTAGGCTCACGTGACGAGTCACCCGACATGACCGGGCTTGCGCATCTGTTCGAGCACCTGATGTTTGCCGGATCCGTAAACATACCGGACTTCGACGCAGAGATGGAACGTGCCGGCGGGATAAACAATGCCTGGACCTCCAACGACTTCACAAACTTCTACGACGTGGCGCCGGCGCAGAATATCGAGACCCTCCTGTGGCTCGAAAGCGACCGTATGCTCAGTCTCGCCTTTTCGGACAAGGAGCTCGAAGTGCAGCGCAACGTGGTGATTGAGGAGTTCAAACAGACCTGCCTCAACCGTCCCTACGGCGACATGACCCACAAGCTGCGCTCCATAATCTACCGTGAGCACCCCTACCGCTATCCCACCATCGGGAAGGAGATTTCCCACATCGAGAAGGTGACCGAACAGGATGTGCGTGACTTCTTTTACCGCCACTACGCCCCCAATAACGCCGTGCTCTCCATAAGCGGCAACATCAGCCTCGAGCGTACACGCAGCCTGGTAGAGAAATGGTTCGGCGACATACCACGGCGAGAGATTCCGGCGCGCACCTACGGACCGGAACCCGAAATCACCGCTCCCCGGCGGCTTGAGGTGACAGGCAATGTGCCCCAGACCCTCGTCGTGATTGCATTCCCCATGCCCGGCTACGGCGAAGAGGGATATGTGGAATGTGATCTGATTACCGACCTGCTCGCCGCCGGAAAATCGTCACGCTTCTACCGTAACCTGGTGATGGGAAGCAAGATATTCACCGATGCCGACGCATCGATAATAGGGAGCGAGGAACCCGGATTCCTCATGCTCAAAGCCCAGCTCGCCGACTCATCCGACTCCGCAATAGCGCAGGCAGAACGGCAGCTTCTCGAACAGGCGATGCTGCTCACCCGCACTGCCGAACCCGGGCATAGCGACAACGACGGGGGAATAACCGACTATGAGGTGCAACGTGCCATAAACAGGTTTGCCAGCGACACCACCTTCTCCTCGGTCAACTATCTCTCACGCGCACAGGCCCTCGGACTTGCGGAGATGCACGGAGAGGATATCAACTCCATAGTGCCCTACTACCGCACCATGACTCCGCAACGCCTCGCAGCCACCGCCGCACGCGTCATCACCCCCGAGCGCTCGTGCACACTTGTCTATAAGGCGGAAGAAACTATTAATAATTGTTAAATAAACATAGCTTTTAGCCGCTTCCCACATCTATAAGTTGCACATTCCCATTATTTTTGCTAATTTTGCAGTCAGAAAGTTACGGAGGAGGCCACGAGCTTCCTCCATTTGTTTATGTGACCGCAACCGATAAAAGGGAAACACCGCAACCCAATCACAGAAACCAAACAGAAAATGACAGACAAGCAGACCATAACAAATCTCGTGAACGAAGCTATCGAGGGCACTGACGCTTTCATAGTGGAAATCACAGTGTCAGCCGCCAACGACATAGTGGTGGAGCTTGACAGCCCCACCGGTATTGACCTCGACTTCTGCGCCGAAGTCAACCGCCGCCTCAACGACGCACTTGACCGTGAGGACGAGGATTTCAGCCTCGAGGTAGGCTCGGCATCGCTCACTGCCCCTTTCAAGGTGAGAGGACAGTACGAGAAGAACCTCGGCAACGAGGTGGAAGTGCTCACCTGCGACGGCAAGAAGCTCAAGGGAGTGCTCACAGAGCTTGCCGACGACACATTCACCATCGAGGTGAGCCGCAAAGTCAAGGAACCCGGTGCCAAGAGACCCGTCATGGTCAGCGAGCCGGTGGTAATCCCCTTTGACCAAGCCAAACGAGTGAATTATCTCATCAACTTTAAATAAAAAAATCCAAAAAAATTTAAGTCTATAATATATGGCCAGGAAAGAAGAAGCCCCCAACATGGTGGAGCGCTTTGCCGAGTTTAAAGAGCTTAAGAACATCGACAAGACCACAATGATAAGCGTGCTCGAGGAATCATTCCGCAACGTGCTCGCCAAGATGTTCGGTACTGACGAGAACCTTGACGTGATTATGAACCCCGACAAGGGTGACGTGCAGATATTCCAGAACCTCGAAGTGGTGCCTGACGGCGAGGTGACCAACCCCAACCTCCAGATATCGCTCACAGATGCCCGTGCCGATGACGACCCTGATGTTGAAATCGGAGAGGAACACACCAAGGAAATCTTCTTTGCCGACTTCGGACGCCGCGCCATCCTCAACCTCCGCCAGACTCTCCAGTCCAAGATTCTTGACCTGCAGAAGGAAGCAATCTACGCCAAGTTCAAGGAACTGGAAGGGGAACTCGTGTCAGGCGAGGTATACCAGACATGGTCACGCGAGACACTTCTGCTCGACGACGAGAAGAACGAACTGCTTCTCCCCAAGAACGAGTCAATACCCGGCGACTTCTTCCGCAAGGGTGAGACCGTGCTTGCCGTAATAGCCAATGTCGACAATAAGAACAACAACCCGAAGATTACCGTATCACGCACCAACGACACATTCCTGCGCCGCCTCTTCGAGCGCGAAGTGCCCGAAATACATGACGGACTCATCAATATCCGTGCCGTTGCCCGCATCCCGGGCGAGCGCGCCAAGATAGCTGTCGAGAGCTTCGACGAGCGCATCGACCCTGTGGGCGCATGCGTGGGTGTCAAAGGTTCCCGCATACACGGTATAGTACGCGAGCTCCGCAACGAGAATATCGACGTGATAAACTTTACCACCAATCCCTCGCTCTTCATCCAGCGTGCCCTCAGCCCCGCCAAGATTTCAAGCATCCACCTCGACGAGGAGGAGAAGAAGGCTGAAGTGTTCCTGCACCCCGAAGAAGTATCACTCGCCATCGGCAAGGGCGGTCTCAACATCAAGCTTGCATCCATGCTGACAGGCTACACCATTGACGTATACCGTGACACCCCCGACCAGGTGGACGAGGATATCTACCTCGACGAGTTCAAGGACGAAATCGACGGCTGGGTAATCGATGCCCTCAAGGATATGGGCTGCATCACCGCCAAGAATGTCCTCAACACACCGCGTCAGGAGCTTATCGACCGAGCCGACCTCGAGGAAGACACCGTGGACAATGTAATCCGCATCCTCAAGGCCGAGTTCGAGGAGGAATAATCCCCCACTCTGACACCCTCTCCTCATCTCCCTTCCATCCCTCCCCTATCGAGCTCCGCCCACCATATAATAATAAAACCAAACTCTCTATATGCCGAGAATAAAGATTAGTCAAGCTGCCAAAGAATTCAATGTCTCTATCCCAACAGTGGTAGAGCAATTACAAAAGAAAGGTATCAACATTGACGCCACCAGCCCCAACACACGTCTGGACGATAACGCCTATGCCATCCTGGTAGAGGCATTCCAGCCCGACCGCAAGGAGAAGGAGCGCATTGACCAGATACGCCAGGGCAGGGATAAAGCCCCCGCCTCGCCCGCTGCCGCACCTGAAGAGGTGCCGGTGACAGTCCATGCAGTAACCAACGGACCGAAAGTGGTGGGACACATAAACCTCGATAAGAATAACAACCCTGTTCCCGCCAAGCCAAAGGAGGAAGAGGCTCCCGCTGCAAAAGAGACTCCCGAGGTTAAGCAGGAAGCTCCAAAGACTCCGGAGAAGCCCGTGGAAGTGAAGGCGGAAGCACCCAAAGCGGAAGTCAAACCCGCCGTAGAGACTCGTCCTGTGGCTGAAAAAGCCCCTGTCAAGGAACCGGAACAGCCAAAAACTGTCGAAATCAAGACAGAGCAGCCCAAGACTGTCGAAGTAAAGCCGGCGGAAAAGGAAGTGAAAGCTGAAATGGAAATAAAGGAGGAAAAACCGGAGGTGAAGAAACCGGAGGTGCCCAAGGCTCCCGAAAAGCCGGCAAGCGCTCCCCAGCAAGTATCAAAGGCTCCTGAAAAGCCTAAGTCAGAGCAACAGCTCCATGCGGAGAAGAAGCCTGAGAAAGCTGTAGAGCCCAAGAAGCCCGAACAGCCTAAACAAGCCGAACAGCCTAAACAGGGGACCGAACAGCCCAAGCAGGAGGCAGAGCAGCCGAAGGCAAGCGAGCCGGAGGTGTTCCGCTACAATTCCGAACCCACTGTGACCGCTCCCAAGGTTATCGGTCGCATCGACCTTTCAGCCATCAACCAGTCCACCCGCCCCAAGAAAAAGAGCAAGGAGGAACGCCGCAACGAGCGCATAGCCAAGGACCGTGCGCAGAACGGCGGCAATGCCGCATCGCAGAGCGGGGACCGCAAGAAACGTCGCCGCATAGGGGGTAAGGAGAAAGTAGATATCGAAAAGACCGTCAACCAGGGTCCGGAGAACCGTGGCGGCGGAAACCATAACAACAATAACAACGGCGGAAATAACCGCGGAGGAAATGACCGCGGACGCGGCAAAGAGCGCAACAAGCGTCCTGTACACACTGAAGTAAACGAAGAGGATGTACAGAAGCAGGTACGCGAGACCCTCGCACGACTCACAAGCAAGGACAAGGGTCAGAAGAAGGGTGCCAAGTGGCGCAAGGAGAAGCGTGAGGCATTCGCAAGCCGTGCCAACGAAGCGGCAGCCGAGGCAGCAGCCGAAAGCCGTGTGCTGAAGCTCACCGAGTTCGTGACCGCAAATGACCTGGCTGTGATGATGGATGTGCCCATCAACAATGTCATAGCTACCTGTATGAACCTCGGAGTAATGGTGTCAATCAACCAGCGCCTTGATGCCGAGACTATCAACATCGTAGCCGACGAGTTCGGTTTCAAGACCGAGTATGTGTCAGCCGAAGTGGTAGAGGCAATCCAGCAGGAAGAGGATTCCGATGACGAACTTGTGACACGTCCGCCGATTGTGACCGTGATGGGTCATGTGGACCACGGTAAGACATCGCTGCTTGACTATATCCGCAACGCCAACGTAATCGCCGGAGAGGCAGGCGGTATAACCCAGCATATCGGCGCTTATAATGTCAAGCTCTCGGACGGACGCCACATCACATTCCTGGACACACCGGGACACGAGGCGTTTACCGCAATGCGTGCCCGCGGAGCCAAGGTCACCGACCTCTGTATCATCATTGTGGCAGCCGACGACAACGTCATGCCCCAGACCGTCGAAGCTATCAACCATGCTTCGGCAGCAGGCGTGCCCATCGTATTTGCCATCAACAAGATAGACAAACCCACCGCCAACCCTGACAAAATCAAGGAGGAACTTGCCCAGATGAACTACCTCGTGGAGGAATGGGGCGGCAAGTACCAGTCACAGGACATCTCCGCCAAGAAGGGTCTCGGCGTGGAGGAACTTATGGAGAAGGTGCTTCTCGAAGCCGAACTTCTCGACCTCAAGGCAAACCCCAACCGCCGTGCGACAGGCTCAATCATCGAATCGTCGCTTGACAAAGGCCGTGGCTACGTTGCAACCGTGCTTGTGCAGAACGGCACACTCCGTGTGGGCGACACAATCCTTGCAGGTACCCATTTCGGACGTGTGAAGGCTATGTTCAACGAACGTAACCAGCGCATCACAGAGGCAGGTCCCGCCGAGCCGACCCTCATCTTAGGTCTGAACGGCGCTCCTACCGCAGGTGACACATTCAACGTGATGGAGACCGAGCAGGAAGCCCGTGAAATCGCCACCAAGCGTGAGCAGCTGCAGCGTGAGCTCGGTCTGCGCACATCCAAGCGTACCACCCTTGAGGAAATCGGACGCCGCCGCGCTATCGGCAACTTCCACGAGCTCAATATCATCGTCAAAGGTGACGTGGACGGCTCTATCGAGGCATTGTCCGACTCACTCATCAAGCTCTCGACCGAGGAGGTCAAAATCAATGTGCTTCACAAGGCTGTGGGCGCTATCTCGGAGAGCGATGTGACCCTGGCTGCCGCATCGGATGCCATCATCATCGGCTTCCAGGTGCGTCCCTCGCAGGCGGCACGCCGCGCAGCAGAGCGTGACGGTGTGGAAATCCGCCTCTACTCTGTCATCTACCAGGCCATCGAGGAGGTGAAGGACGCAATGGAAGGTATGCTTGCCCCCGAAATCAAGGAGGAGGTTATCGGTACAGCCGAAGTGCTCCAGACATTCCACATATCGAAGGTCGGCACCATCGCCGGAGCTATCGTGCGTGAGGGCCGTCTGAAACGAGGCTGCAAGATACGCCTTATCCGTGACGGTATCGTACGCTACACCGGTGAGCTTGGCTCGCTCAAGCGCATGAAGGACGATGTCAAGGAGGTTACCTCCGGCTACGACTGCGGTCTTTCAATCGCGGGATACAACGATATCCAGGAAGGCGATATAGTAGAAGGATACGAGGAAGTGGAAGTGAAAAAGTCACTCTAACCACCTCCTGCCAACCAACGGCAGCGACCTGATTACTTATGCCGACAATTTATGTCAATATAGGTTCTAACAGCGGCGACCGCCATGCTCTAATCGAGCAGGCGGTCGCCGCTATCGCTTCCGCATTTCCTAATGCGGGAATACGTCGCTCCGACTATATCGAGACGGAGCCGTGGGGATATGATTCGGACAATATGTTTCTCAACCTCGGTCTGGCAATAGACCTTCCTCCCGATTATCCCGGTCTCCCAGAATTTCCTGCGTCACCCTCATGCAGCCTCTGTGACCTGATAGACAAGCGCACCGCTATCCACGCATCGCCGGGGAATGGCAATCACATGGAGGAGGCTCTATGGGACGGTTCGCAAGGACTGACCGAAGGACCGGTGGTGGAGTTCGCGTCATATGTACTGAGGAGATTGCAGAGGATTGAGAAGAGTATCGACGCTTCACCCCACAGGGATGAAAACGGCAATTATATTGACAGAGCCATCGATATAGATATAATAGCGATTGACGGTATCATGATTTCGACACCTGAACTGATCCTGCCTCATCCACGCATGCACCTCAGGGAGTTTGTGCTGAAGCCTCTACGCCAACTGATTAGGGTCAATTAAATGCCGGCGCCGGGCATCTTGCATTAACCGTACACAGCTCGTCCGGGATGACCTCGCACAATACATATTATCGGGCTACCATAGTATCTTATCGAGCTAACATACTACCAGACTACTATATTATCGAACTACCATACTATCGGACTATGGTTCAGCTTTGGACTGTGAGGAGAGTGCCGGTACCGGTGGCTGTGAGATTACGCATTGTGGCAGGGAAGAGAAGAGTCTCACCCTGACGTATCAGGATTGGAGCCGCTGACTCGGGAGAGAACATTGAGATGCCGGGGATTACATCGCCGATTACCTGCGGATAGATTTCAGCCTCGCCATGCAGGCACATAACTATGGTGAACGAGTCACGGTCGTGGCATATGGGCTGAGGGTCGTCAGTAAGCGTGAGACGGCGCACGTCGAAGTAGCTGCAATTCACCAGGTCATCGCCCTCAGGTTCTGACTTATATGTAGGATAAACCGTATAGTCGATAGCGTCACGCGCCTGCGCGGTGTGAAGTTCTCGCGGATTGCCGTCCTTGTCACGGCGGTCATAGTCATATATGCGGTAGGTGATATCGCTTGTCTGCTGAATCTCGGCGAGAAGATTGCCGGCGCCTATGGCGTGAATACGTCCGGCAGGGAGAAAAAAGGTATCGCCGGGAGCGGAATCGTAGGAGGCGATGACATCCATTATGGTATTGTCAGCCACACGCTTCTCGTAGTCATCGGGGGTAATTTTCTCTTTGAGACCGGCATATATCTTAGCACCCGGAGCTGTATCAATGATGTGCCACATCTCAGTCTTGCCGGGACAGTTGTGACGCTCCTGCGCCAGCTTGTCATCGGGATGTACCTGCACAGAGAGATCATCCTGCGCATCAATAATCTTTACAAGGAGAGGGAATGAGTTGCCGTACTTCTCGAAGTTCGGCTTGCCAACGAGGTCAGCACCGTACTCGTCAATAAGTTCTGTAAGAGTCCTGCCCTTGAGCGGACCACGGTCAACCACAGATACATGCCCGGGAACAGCCGAGAGTTCCCAGCTTTCGCCGATGTTGTGCATGTCAGTGTGTATGCCCTTGTAAGGGGCAATGCGTTCACCACCCCAAATCACAGATTTGAGATAGGGAGCAAAGTGTAAGGGTTGGGTTAGCATGAATTTTTATTGAATTAGGTTATAGGGTTACAGGACTATGATTTTGTCAAATCATTATTTATCCGCCACAGAAAATAAGTGGTGACGGGGAGGCTCATGCTCAGAGCATCCTGAGCGAAGCGAGCTGCTCGAGGACATCGAGCCTGGAGAGTGTGCGCCGCGACAGCAGCTGGGCAGCGAAATCGTGAGCGACAGACTGCACACCGTGATGGGAGAACACACGTGTGAGATAATTGTAATTCTTGTCAAACAGACGCTCTATTTCGTCCTCGTCGAGCGAGCATGAGGACTTGCCCTCGTCCATGGCGAGCGAGTGGAGCAGGTCATGAAGCTCGGAAGGGAGAGCACGGCGCCTGTTGACCAGATTACGGCAGAGGAGATTGGAAATGAGCATTGCGATTCCGAGATTATAATTTTTCAGAATCTGATTCCATGCGGTCTTGGCGGAAACACCGGGATTGCCGGCGAAATAGAAATCGGGAGACAGCCGCATCATCTCGTTCGGGTCACCGTCAATGGAAACCGAGGCAAGCATGTCTTCACCATCGTAGACCACAAGACCTATCGCCATACCAGCCGCACCGTAGCTGCGGTCATTCTCATCTGTATATTTCAAACTTTCCATAATTCTTGAGGTACTCTGCTAATTTTTTTCAGTTATTCTGTCCGAAAAATATGTAACTCTTAAAAAATTAAATGTATACGTCTTTTTACCGGCGACACCGGGTGTCACTCATGTCTGTCAAGCACCCTTAGATACCGTCACACAAATTTAGAACGGAAAACATGGTGCCTATGTTTTAATTCACCACCAGGATTTTAGTCACCACATCCCCCTCCTCCGAGCCCGACGGACCGGCTGAGGCAAGGACATAATAGACTCCGCTGCGCACACGCTCGCCATTTTCCGTACAGCCGTCCCACAATGCCATTCCGCCTTGCGAGACAGTATGGTAGACCAGATGCATGGATGCGTCCACGATTCTGACCTGCGAGCTGTCCATAAGCCCTGTGACGGTAATCCATCCGGTGTAACCGGGGGTGACGGGGTTGGGATAAGCGTAGACATCCGAAAAATCCGGGCGTGCCGGGGAGGAGGCGGATGCGAACTCCAGCATACCGGAAAGCGTGCCGACATATACAGAATTGGAATTCGGGTCGGCATAGAGCGCAGATATCGTATTGGCAGGGAGAGGTGAATTATCGGTGGTATAGTTGGCAATGATTTCATCGCCGTCCTCGCTGACGAGATAGAGCCCGGAATGCTTCGTGCCAATCCACTTGCGGTTGGAGGAATCGACCGCAATAGCGTAAATCTCGTCGCTCTCAAGCAGATAATCGGCAAGGTTAGAACCATCGTTGCGCGGAACCTTGATTCGTTTCACAGCAAAATCGGGATTGAGCGCATCAGCGGGATGTGTAATTTCCACAACACCCTGCGATGTTCCGAGCCATACACGCCCCCGCTTGTCCTCGACACCGCAGAATATGAACGAGGGGGTGAAAGTCCTGCCCTCGGTGTCGTAGAGCTGCGAATGCACAATATAGCGGTCGTCGGATGTGTCAGAAACAGTGCCGGCGTGGTCAAAACCGACCAGACCGCCCATGTACTGCGAATCAAACACTATGCATGCGTTGCTATGCCCGCACACTACCATGCGCACATCCTTTGAAAGGATATATTCTCCGAGGGAGGGACGCACCCAGTCGGCGGCAGTGATCTCCGACGGATTCCTGCGACGGGCAGCAGCAGGGAGTATGGCAATGGGAGAGCCGGTGACATCAGCAGTAAAAACGGCAATCCAGAGGTTGCCCTGAGAGTCAATAACCGCATGACTCGGACGGTTATTGTAAAGCTTTGAGTTAGAAGAGGTAAAGCGAGCTATCTCCTTGTCATCACGGGTCACTATGACACCCTCGCCTGTCGCCGCTCCGTAATAGACCAATGAAGGGTCGTCGGGGTCACACAGAGCGAAAGTAGGATTTGTGAGCGGAGCACCGGAGGCGGAAAGCGGATGGAGCACATCGACACTCCCCGGGGTGATGATATTAGCCTTGGTCAGTGTGCCGTAGCCTTCACTCGCACCGACAGGGTGAATCTGATTCATGCCAAGGTTGGTGGCTACGAAGCCGCTCTCGCCGGAAAGCGGGAAGAGCTTACAGATATTGCCGAACGACATCGCTCCGTCCGGACGATAACGGTCATGCAGCACGGTAAGACCGGCGGCATCAACCTTGAATTCCCCCACCCCGTCAGCGGAACCCGACCACAGCGAGGAGGCCCCCTTAAGGGTAGCCAGCTCCCCGGAGCGGAGCGGTTCGGGGATAACACATTCGTCTGTCACATTACCCTGCCGGTCAATACGGTGAAGAGTGTTCGCATTGCGGAAATATATGGCAGAAGGCACGGGTATAAGGGATGAAACCGAGGTGTACGGACGGATTTGAGCCATCCCGGCAGCCAATGGTTCACCTCCGAGAGTGATGGAGTAAAGAGCATCGGACACAAGTCCGATGATAGTCCCCTCCGCAGAATCAACTGTATGAAGGGCCGTCACTTTGCCCGAAGCCGTCCCGATATGGGTGAAGGAGGAAAAACTATTGATGCGCTCACCTCTCGGAATGGCATATAGAGGGGTGTTTTCGCCAGACAATGCCACAATAATATGGCTGTCAGTCACGGCAAGGGACACTATCTCCTTGTTGTAATTGCCTGACTGCCTGACTTCGTGACGGGTATCGCTGTATATCACAAGACCAAACGGAGTGGCAACGTATATCTCCCCGTCGGAAAACTTGACATCGTTGACAGCCTTGGTTGAATTAATGACAGCACTCTTGATGTCCGGCAAATTGACACGCGAGCCATCGTCGTAGAGGAGGTCAATGTTGGCATTATCATATGCCACCAGGAGATAACCGGACTCAAAGTTGTAATATATGTCGGAAATGCCATTGTCGCTGAGCTCACCCTGAGAGCTGTAAGCCCGGGTTTCGTCATGTTCCTTGTCATAGCAATACAGATGCCCCCCGCTGAGGTAATATACCGTATGCGGAGTCTCGATGATGCGTGACACATCGTCGAATACCGGAAATGTTTTCCACGAGCCTACCGCAAGCTGCGCAGAGGCACACAGCGGGATAAGCGAAAGCAACATGCAACATGCGATTCCCGCAAGAGAATCAGACATAATAGCCCGCAGTGAACCGGCTGCCCTGCGGATACCATGCAAAGCAGTACGACAAACAACGGTGATACAATTATTTAAGGGACAGGGAGTCATCCGTGGAGAGTGGAGAGATAGTCGATAAGGCAGGCGGTGGCCCGACCTCTGTGGCTTATGGCATTCTTTGCCTCTGCCGTCATACACGCAAATGAGCAGTCGCTTTCGTCAGGCTGGAATATAGGGTCATATCCGAAACCCGC
The DNA here is from genome assembly GCA_958352885.1 of uncultured Duncaniella sp. Taxonomy (GTDB): domain Bacteria; phylum Bacteroidota; class Bacteroidia; order Bacteroidales; family Muribaculaceae; genus Duncaniella. Next base: position 27,375 of record CATWQI010000006.1, on the reverse strand, counting down.
CTCACCGTGACGCTCAGTAAGGATTTTACCCTCAACTTTCCCTTGGAATATATGCTCCTCACCGTTAAGAATGAGGGCTATCACCGTGACGAAGCGAGCCTTGCGGTCGGTCACGCCGAGGAGATTGGCGAGAAGGAGGTCGACATTTGCCCGGCTGTCATGCCCGGGACCGGCATAACGCGCGGAGTAGATGCCCGGCGCACCGCCGAGAGCGTCGACCATCAGCCCCGTGTCGTCGGCAAAACAGTCGTAGCCGTAGTGCTCCTTGACGTAGCGAGCTTTCAGCAGAGCATTTCCCTCAAGGGTATCGGCAGTCTCGGGGATCTCTTCGTGACATCCTATGTCAGAGAGCGAAAGGATGCTCAGACGCGAGCCTACTATGGCACGCAGTTCGCTCAATTTGTGCGCATTGTTTGTGGCAAATACAATTTCCTGCATTTATACGAGAGTATTTAAAATAGGGACAAATTCAAGAGGCTGTTTAAACCTGCCTTTAAGAGATACAAATTTAGAAAATTTCCACGTGTTCAGCAAATTTTTTCACGAAGGGAGGGATAAGGGGACGGTGTGCCGGAAACTTTTAGCGAGGCGGGAGCGTTTGTGTTGTTGTATGATTAGTTCGACCAATATCTGGATTGCCCTGGGACTTACTATGCTCGCAGGACTGAGCACGGGGGTCGGAGCGCTCATGGCATTCTTCACCAGGCGCACTGACACCCGGCTTCTTTCGGCAGCACTCGGGCTCTCCGCCGGTGTGATGACATACGTCTCGTTCATGGAGCTTATGCCCCTCGCCGTGGAGAATCTGGAGGGGGTCTACAGCGACCGTATGGCACAGGTGTGGACACTGTTGGCATTCTTTGGAGGGATAGGACTTATAGCCCTGATAGACAAAATGGTGCCGGAGGATGAGAACCCGCACGAAATGCACACCATGGGGGAACTTTCCACTCCCGGAAACCATCACTTGAAACGTACCGGAATGATGCTTGCCCTCGCCATAGGGATACACAACTTTCCTGAGGGCATGGCAACGTTTGTGACAGCACTCGAAGGGATTGACGTGGCCCTTCCGATTGTGATAGCTATAGCGATTCACAACATCCCGGAGGGGATAGCCGTATCGGTGCCCATCTACCACTCCACAGGCAACCGCCGCAAGGCTTTCGCCTATTCGCTGCTCTCGGGACTCGCCGAGCCGGTGGGCGCACTCGCCGGCGCGATATTCCTATTGCCCTGGTGGTCACCGACAGTAAATGCCATCTGCCTTGCCGCCGTGTCGGGCATCATGGTCTATATTTCGTTTGACGAACTCCTGCCCGGCGCCGAGCGTTACGGGCATCATCACATAGCCCTCGGGGGCGTAATAACCGGCATGGCGATAATGGCTGTCAGCCTACTGTTCATATAATGCGTAAATTTGCATTTGTAAATTTACGTTCAGACTGAGCCACAATCCATTATCCCATTGTTAATAAATTCTTAAAAAAAGTGAGAAAATTTTGCTGTTTAGTTTTGCAAATTTTTGTAATTTTACAGCCAGAAAGGACACAATAAAATATGGCTGAAGAAGTTTACCACATACCTGCATTGCTCCCGGAGTGCCTTGAGGCTCTTGACATCAAACCCGGAGGCATTTACGTCGATGCCACCTACGGCGGCGGCGGTCATTCCCGCGCCATAATGGCCCAGCTCGACGCACAGTCAGGGGGGCATCTCTACTCCTTCGACCAGGACGCTGACGCAGTGGAGCGCGCCATGAAGGACGAACGGTTCACAATGGTGTACTCCAACTTCCGTTTCATCACCAACTTCATGCGCTACTACGATGTGGATGGCGTGGACGGTGTACTCGCCGACCTCGGAGTGTCCTTCCACCACTTCGACGACACCGAGCGCGGCTTCTCCTTCAGATTTGACGGACCGCTCGACATGAGGATGAACCGCTCCGCCTCCCACTCCGCGGCACAGCTCGTCAACGAGCTGCCGGAGGAGAAACTCGCAGAGATATTCTACATCTACGGCGAGTTGAAACAGAGCAGGGCAATAGCCCGCTCGATAGCAAAAGCCCGCACATCGGGAAGCAGCATCGACACCATAGCCCAGCTTATCGACATAGTGAAGCCCCATATCGACCCCCGTAAGGAGAAAAAGGAACTTGCCCAACTGTTCCAGGCACTGCGCATAGAGGTCAATGACGAGATGGGCGCTCTCGAAGAGCTGCTTAAAGGCTCCCTGCAAGTGCTGAAACCCGGAGGACGGCTGGCAGTGATAACCTATCACAGCCTTGAGGACAGACTGGTAAAGAACTTCATCAAGACAGGCAATTTTGCCGGAAAGGTCGAGAAAGATTTCTTCGGGCGAGTGAACACGCCCTTGAAAGCTCTTAACAACAAGCCGATAGTTCCCGACGATGAAGAGATAGACCGTAATCCCCGGTCAAGGAGCGCCAAACTGAGAGTAGCAGTGAAACTTTAGCACCGACACACCATCACACACACTTCGACAATGGCTTCAAAGAAAGAAAACACCAATATCAACAAACCGCCACGCAGGCTATCATTCATCGAACGGCTATTCCGCGGTCAGGTCATATCAAGCGACTTCTTCGCCCGCCACTGGCTTCCGGTGGTCATCACCATACTCGTGATAATGATTTACATCACTACCAAATACACCTGCCAGACCAACATGGAGAAGATAGCGTCACTGGAAAGGCAGCTTGAGATAGTGACCAACGAGAAGGCGCGCGAACGAAGCAAATTCATGGGACGCATCCGTGAGACCTCGATGCAACAGATGGTCGATTCGCTCCACCTCAACCTCCGGGTACAGACCCAGCCACCATACAAAATACCGAAATAGCAACAATCAGACATGAAGAAAGACAATCGCAGCAATATCCTGGTACGCTACGGGCTCATCGTGGTGGTCATCCTCGTGTTCTCAGCCAAGATTGTGATAAAGCTATGCGAAACCACAGTGGTGGATGCCGACAAGTGGAACGCCAAGGCTAACGAATGGCTGTCGCAGACAAAGGTCATAGTGCCGGGCCGCGGCAATATCCTCGCATCGGACGGGAGCGTACTCGCCACAAACCTCAACTTCTACACGGCGAGAATAGACTACCGTGCGGAGAAATTCAACGAAAAGGTGCTACGCGACACCATCACCCATCTGGCAGCCATGATGGCAGAGTATTTTCCGGTGAAGACCGAGGCAGAGTGGCAGAAACATCTGCTCGCCCCCCTCGACAAGGAGAGGCAGAAACGCCCGAGGGCGTACAAGCTGCTGAGCGGACTCTCGCACTCCGACATGGAACTGCTGAGGACTTTCCCATTCTTCAGCATCAAGAACCGTAACCGCAACGGACTGACATTCGAGAAGTACATGCGCCGTTTCAACCCTTACGGCGATATGGCGCGCCGAAGCATCGGCGGTGTTGGCGAGACTACCGAGAGCAAGGAAATCCACGGTATCTCAGGGTTGGAAAAAGCTCTTGACTCGCTGCTTTACGGCAAAGTAGGTTACAGCAAGATGATAAATCTTACGAAGAAAATAACCGACTGGACCGATGTGCCCGCCATACCTGGCAGCGACATAGTGACCACCATCGACATAAACATGCAGGACATAGTGGAGAACGAGCTTAACAATGTGCTCGACACCTGCGGCGCCGACTGGGGTGTAGCCGTGCTGATGGATGTCAAGACCGGAGACATAAAGGCGATTTCGAATCTGGAACGCAATCCCCACGGTCCGGGGTATATCGAAGCCCGCAACAGAGCAGTGATGGGTTATGAACCGGGGTCGGTGGTGAAAACCCTCTCGATGATGATAGCGCTCGAGGACGGAATAGTCAAGGACCTTGACGAAGTGCTACCTACCGGAAACGGATGGGCGTACGCAGGGGGACGACCTATCACCGACTCGCATTATTCGGCGTCGATACGTGTCGGCGAAGTGATAGAGCAGTCATCAAACATCGGAATGGCGCGCATCATCACCCGTGAATACGACAACAAGCCAGGGGCTTTTTACTCCAGAGTGAAACAGCTCGGGTTCCTCGAGCCGATGAACACAGGCATAGCAGGCGAAGTGCCACCGAGGTTTGACAGCATACCGAATGACCGAGGGGGACGCATAGCCCTCTCACGCATGAGCTACGGATATGCTACCGAAATACCGCCGCTGTACACACTCGCCATATACAACGCCATAGCCAACGACGGCGAGTTCGTGCGCCCCCGACTGGTCAAGGAGGTGCGCGGCGAGGTGAACAAGGTGCTGCCGGTAGAACATATGGGCAACGGCCGCGCCTGCTCGAAAGAGACTGCACGTATAATGCGGCAGATGCTCACCAATGTGGTGTGGGGCGACCACGGCACAGGCAAATTCCTGCGCAACGATGTGGTGAAGATAGCCGGAAAGACAGGCACATGCTACATGATTGAGAACGGGGCGTACAACACAGGCAAGAAGCGACTCGCATTCTGCGGATTTTTCCCGGCGGAATCACCGCAGTACTCATGCGTGGTGCTGACATGCCACCCGACCAAGAATTTCTTCGGAGCCGCCACCACATCGGGACAGGTGCTCCGCAACATAGCCCTTAAGCTTTATTCGCGCGGGATGTTAGGTAACAGTTCGGACTATGCGCAGAACGGAGTGTCCGCCTCCGGTCCGACATTTTACGCCAGTCCGGACAGCAAGAGCGTGGCATACACCCGTCTGCGCACAGAGCTTTCACTCCCGCCGAGCCGAGGGCTTAAGTCACCTTCCGCCGACAGCCACGGAGGGATACCCGACGTAAAGGGATTCGGCATGAGGGACGCGATAGTGACGCTTGAACGCGCCGGCTACAATGTGCATATCACCGGCACGGGATTCGTGAAATCGCAAAGTCCGGCACCCGGCACCAAGGCACCCGCCGGCTCGGAAGTGGCGCTGAATTTAGGGAACTGACCTCAAAAGCATTACAGAACTGAACAGAACTGAATATATGAAGACATTAAACGAGCTACTCTCGCCTCTCGACATCAAGCAGATGATAGGTGATGACAACAAGGATATAACGAATGTCACTTCCGACTCCCGCCAGGTGACTCCGGGCACGCTGTTCGCAGCTATTCCCGGCGTGAGCGTGGACGGGCATAAGTTCATCCCCATGGCTGTCGAGAAGGGAGCCACCGCAGTGGTGTGCGAAAATCTGCCTGAAAATCTGTCACCGATGGTGACATACGTGGTGGTGCCCTCGTCGGCGATAGCTCTCGGCTACCTCGCATCGGAGTGGTGGGACAATCCGTCACGCAAACTGCGTCTGGTAGGGGTTACAGGCACCAACGGCAAGACCACCACAGCGACCCTCATCTACGAGATGGCCCGTCTGATGGGCTACAAGGCAGGTCTGCTCTCCACGGTGTGCAACTATGTGGAGACCACGCCCTATCCCACCGACCATACCACTCCCGACCCGCTCACTCTCAACGAGATGCTCCACCGCATGGTGGAAGCCGGCTGCGAGTATGCCGCCATGGAGGTCAGCTCCCATGCAGCGGCGCAGCACCGCATATCGGGACTGCACTTCGAGGGTGGCATATTCACCAATCTAACCCGTGACCATCTGGACTATCACAAGACATTCGAGGCGTATCTGGAGGCAAAGAAATCATACTTCGACAATCTCCCCTCCACAGCTTTCGCACTGACCAACGCCGACGACAAGGTGGGCGAAGTGATGCTCCAGAACACCCGTGCTCACAAATATACCTACTCACTGCGCAGCGATGCCGACTTCCGCGGCAAGATAGTGGAGCAGCGGCTTGACGGCACGCTTCTCAGCCTGAACGGAAACGAGGTAGAGATGCTGTTCACAGGCAAATTCAACGCCTACAATCTCACAGCGGTCTACGGTGCGTCAGTACTGCTCGGATGGGACAAAGAGGAGGTGTTACGTCACATGTCGCAGCTCGTACCGGTGGCAGGACGCTTCCAGGCATTCCACTCGCCGGCAGGCTACACAGCCATAGTGGACTATGCCCATACTCCCGACGCAGTGGTCAATGTGCTCAACGCCATCCGAGAAGTAATAGGCAAGGATGGAGAGATAATCACAGTGGTAGGCGCCGGCGGCAACCGAGACAAGGGGAAACGCCCCATCATGGCCCGTGAAGCAGCGGCGCGCAGCGAACGACTCATATTGACTTCGGACAATCCCCGCTTCGAGGAACCCGAAGATATCCTCGCCGATATGGAGGAAGGACTTGACGAGGAGGCGCGCACCCGCACACTCCACATCACTGACCGCCGCCAGGCAATCAAGACCGCATGTGCCCTGGCAAAAGCGGGCACCGTGATACTGATAGCCGGCAAAGGACATGAGGACTACCAGGAAATCAAGGGCGTCAAGCACCATTTCGACGACCGGGAGGTGGTAAGAGAAATCATCAATAGTTCCAAATAAAAATCATCTGAAAAAAGAAAAGTGCTTTACTCACTGTTTGAACTACTACAAGAGGGTAATATACCCGGAGCACGACTCATGAGCTACATCACGTTCCGCTCGGGAGCCGCGCTGCTGCTGTCACTGTTCATCGCACTGGTGTTCGGCAGAAAAATCATAGACAGACTGCAGCTGATGCAGGTGGGAGAGATAATCCGCGACCTCGGACTCGAGGGGCAGATGCAGAAGAAGGGCACCCCGACAATGGGCGGTGTCATCATAATCATATCCATCCTCGTACCTTGCCTGCTGGTGGGGGACCTCGGCAACATCTACATGCTGCTGATGATCATATCCACGCTCTGGCTCGGCACACTCGGATTCTGCGACGATTATATAAAGGTAAAGAAGCATGACAAGGAGGGGATGAAGGGGAAATTCAAGATAGTCGGACAGGTCGGTCTCGGTCTGATGGTCGGTCTCACCATGTATCTGAGTCCTTCCATCACGCAGAGGCAGGTCATATCGTCGACCATCGAGCATGACGGTGTGGAGTTGGTTCAGATACATGACGCACAGGATGTGAAGTCCACACAAACCACCATCCCGTTTGTCAAGAATAATAATTTCGACTATGCTTACCTGACCCAGTGGATGGGGAAACATGCGCAGACCGGAGGGTGGATACTGTTTATCATAGTGGTAATCTTCGCCGTAGCCGCCACAAGCAACGGAGCCAACCTCACTGACGGACTTGACGGACTGTGTGCCGGTACGTCGGCGATAATCTGCGTGGCACTTGCCATAATGGCTTACCTGGGGGGCAACGTGATATATTCGACTTACCTCGACATAATGTACATCCCGCAGTCGTCGGAGCTCGTGGTGTTTATGTCGGCGTTCATAGGGGCGCTGATAGGTTTCCTATGGTACAACGCCTATCCGGCACAGGTATTCATGGGCGACACGGGCTCGCTTACCATAGGAGGTATCATAGCGGTGTTCGCCATACTGATACACAAGGAGCTGCTTATCCCCATACTGTGCGCAATTTTCTTCATCGAGGACCTGTCGGTGATGCTACAGGTGGCGTACTTCAAATTCACTAAGAAAAAATATGGCGCAGGACGGCGTGTATTCAAAATGACTCCGCTGCACCATCACTTCCAGAAACCGGGCAACTCCGGCATCGAAGCACTTATACAGGCTCCTCTCAGGGCTATCCCCGAGTCAAAAATCGTGACACGTTTCTGGATTATCGGCATATTCCTTGCCGTGATAACATTCGTAACACTCAAAATCCGCTAACAATGGCAAAGAATTTAGTTATATTAGGTGGAGGCGAAAGCGGTGTAGGAGCCGCAATCCTCGGCAAGGTCAAAGGGATGAACGTGTTCCTGAGCGACTATGGCACCATCTCGCCCAAATACCGCAAGATGCTTGATGACGAAGGGATAGAATGGGAGGACGGACACCACTCCATGGACAGGATTCTCGCCGCCGACGAAGTGGTGAAGAGTCCCGGAATTGCCCCTACGACCCCGGTTGTGACCGCAATTACCGAAAAAGGGATACCGGTAATCTCTGAAATCGAGTTTGCCGGACGTTACACCGATGCGAAGATGGTCTGCATTACCGGCAGTAACGGCAAGACTACCACCACGCTACTCACCTATCATATATTGAAGAACGCCGGCATCAACGTAGGACTTGCGGGGAATGTCGGGCAGAGTCTCGCACTCCAGGTGGCACACGACAAGCACGATGTATATGTAATCGAGCTTTCAAGTTTCCAGCTTGAGAACATGTATGATTTCCGTGCCAATGTGGCGGTAATACTCAATATCACGCCTGACCATCTGGACCGCTACGACTACCAGATGCAGAACTATATCAATGCCAAATTCCGTATCATCAACAACCAGACACCGCAGGACGCATTCATCTACTGGCAGGATGACCCTGTAATCAGACGCCAGCTCGAGCAGATACGCATCGAGGCCCGCCTGTTCCCCTTTGCGGAGCATCGTGAGGATGGTTCGAAGGCGTATGTCGATGACGATGCCGAGCTTGTAGTGGACACACCAGAGACGTCTCTCAATATGCCCCGTGCCGACCTGGCCCTCAACGGACTGCATAACCTGTACAACTCTATGGCAGCCGCACTGTCAGCATGCCTCCTCGATATCGACAAGAATGAAATCCGTGAGGCCCTCAGCGACTTTGAAGGTGTGGAGCACCGTCTGGAGTATGCCGGCACGGTGGATGGCGTGAGATACATCAACGACTCGAAAGCAACCAATGTGAACTCATGCTGGTATGCCCTCGAGTCCATGCCGAAGGACACCATACTGATACTCGGCGGGAAGGACAAGGGCAATGACTATAACGAAATCCTGCCGCTTGTCCGGGAGAAAGTCAAAGCCATAGTGTGCATGGGCAAGGACAATGCCAAGCTGCTTGACTTCTTCACCGGCAAGGTACCTGAAATCCGCGACACACACTCAATCGAGGATGCCGTGGCTGCTTGCCGTTCCCTCGCAAAGGAAGGTGACACCGTACTGCTCTCGCCCTGCTGCGCAAGCTTCGACCTATTCAAGAGCTACGAGGACAGAGGCGAGCAGTTCAAGAACATAGTAAATAGCTTAAATTCAAAATAATCCTCCTTTCCGTCAAGGAAATCCAACTCTCACCCCGCAATGGATACAGAATCAAGCACATTCATAACCGAACAGACCGGACAGGCACTCCCTAAACCTCAGGCAGTCGCCAAAGCCGACAAACATATATGGGGCATATTCATAGCCCTCAGCATCATTTCAATCATCGAGCTTTACAGCGCATCGTCGCGCGAGGTGGCAAGCTCGTCAATAGGTGTGATGGGGCCGATACTGCGCCACATCATGATGCTTGTGGGCGGATTCGGTATCGTATGGCTGCTGTCAAAGCGTCATTACAGCCATTTCATCCCGCTATCCATAGGATTTGCCGTGATTTCAGTGCTGATGATGGTATATGTTATGTTCTTCGGCGATATAGTCAACGGCGCACGGCGTTCGCTCACTCTGCTCGGCATAGGCATATATCCTGCCGAAATGGTGAAAATCTCGGCTGTGCTGATGATTGCGCTTGTGATGACCTGGAACCAGAATCCCAAGGATGTAGGCATCACGAGCAAGGGGGTAATATATTCGGGAATAATAGTGCTCGGGCTGAGCGGTCTGCTCATAGAACAGGGTCTGACCAACACGCTGCTGCTGCTTTCCATCAGCTACTCGATGATGATAATCGGGGGTGTGAAGATACTGCACCTGATAGCGCTGACCGGCTTCTATGCCGTGTGCGGCGTGCTGTTTATCGGGTATCTTTACATTACAGAGGTAAAGGAGATTCCTGCAGATGCAGAGCAATCGACTGAGTTGGTCATGAGCGGTAAAGGGGAGAAAGCAAGGGAATCACGCATAGATACATGGATAGCGCGTCTGACACGCCACAATTCGGACTCGGTACCCAAATGGGAGATAGAGCCCACCGGCAAGAACCGCCAGGAGATACTTTCGTACATGGCTCAGGCAAACGGCGGCATCCACGGCGTGGGACCGGGCAATTCACGTGAGGCGTCACGACTTCCGCTCGCCTTCTCGGACTATATATTCGCCATCGTAATCGAGGAGCTTGGACTAATCGGCGGACTTGTGGTGCTGATGCTGTATCTATGGCTTCTCGGACGTGCCTCCGGTATAGCCTCGCACTGCAACCGTACCTATCCGGCACTTCTGGTGATGGGAATGGCTGTAATGATAGCTTTCCAGGCATTGTTCCACATGGGGATTGTGAGCGGTGTGTTTCCGGTTTCGGGACAGCCGTTGCCGCTTATATCCAAGGGTGGCACCTCCATCGTGGTGACAGCGATCGCTTTCGGGATAATGCTTTCGGTAAGCCGCACAGCCACACGCCAGGGTAACAAGAAACAGGAAATACGCGATGAGCTCGAATCTCTCCCTGAGCAATTCCGTGATGAAAACCGTATGCAGTTATGAAAAATTGTCAATTGAAACGTGTATTGATTTCGGGCGGAGGTACCGGCGGACATATTTTCCCGGCGCTCTCCATTGCCAATGCCATAAAAAGACGCGAGCCGGAGGCTGAGATTCTGTTTGTAGGCGCTCTGGGACGCATGGAGATGGAACGGGTGCCTGCCGCCGGATATAAAATAGAGGGTCTGCCGGTGGCAGGCTTCGACCGCAAACGCCTGTGGCGTAATTTCGGCGTGCTGTGGAAACTGTGGAAGTCGCTCCGCAAGGCACGCAAAATCGTCAGAGAGTTCAAGCCCGACATTGCGATAGGCGTCGGAGGGTATGCAAGCGGACCTGTGCTCAAGCAAGCCCAGAAGAACGGCATACCAACACTGCTGCAGGAACAGAACTCCTACGCCGGGGTAACCAATAAGCTGCTTGCCAAGAAGGCAGACGCTATCTGTGTGGCTTATGACGGAATGGAACGCTTTTTCCCCGCCGAGGTGATAGTAAAGACCGGTAATCCCGTGCGCACCGACCTTGAAGGATGCAGTCTCACGCAGGAGGAGGCAAAGAAAGAACTTGGATTCGACCCACAGAAGAAGCTTGTGCTTGTGGTGGGTGGAAGTCTGGGGGCACGCACCGTCAACGAGGCTGTGGCGGCATCGCTCGACACACTTGCCCGTGAAGGGGTGGAGCTGATGTGGCAGACCGGGCGATACGGCTCAGAGCATTTCCAGGCCGTAGCCGGCAATTATCCCAATGTGAAAGCCACAACATTCATCACACGTATGGACTTGGCCTACCGGGCTGCCGACGTAGTGGTGTCACGCGCAGGAGCCGGTACTATCTCCGAGCTTCAGAACCTCGGGAAATCTGTGATACTCATACCTTCGCCCAACGTGGCTGAGGACCACCAGCGCCACAATGCGGAGGCGTTGTCAACCCGTGACGCTGCAATCATGATACTCGACGCCGACGCCGTGGCACAACTCCCGGACACACTCGTGTCGCTTATCCGTGACACAGAACGCCAGAGCAGACTGAGCCGGAATATCAAAGCAATGGCGCTCCACTCCGCAGATGAGAAGATAGTGGATAAAATCTATGAAATAATCTCAAAATAACCAAATTATGCACGACATATCAACAATATCAAACATATACTTCGTAGGAGCCGGGGGGATCGGCATGGCAGCCCTGGAACGCTACTTCCTTGCCAAGGGTAAAAATGTGGCAGGTTATGACCGAACACGCACACAGCTTACAGACGAGCTTGAGAGCGAAGGCGCGGCAATAAGTTTTGACGAAAGCGTCGACACTATTCCGGCTTCATTCCGCAATCCGGCTGACACGCTGGTAGTCTACACGCCGGCTGTCCCCGCCGAAATGCCGATACTCAAGTATTTCCGTGACAACGGATTCGATGTGGTGAAACGCGCGTGCCTGCTTGGACTTATCACCAGGGACTCACGTTCGCTATGCTTCGCCGGAACGCACGGCAAGACTACGACCTCATCGATAGCAGCACATATTCTACAAAGCGGCCGCATGGGTTGCAACGCATTCCTGGGAGGCGAACTTAAGAATTATAATTCCAATTTCATCCTGACGCCGTCGTCCAATTACAGCGTTATCGAGGCTGACGAGTATGACCGCTCTTTCCACCATCTCACCCCGAGCGTAGCAGTCATAACAGCCACCGACCCGGACCATCTCGACATCTACGGCACCGAGGAGGCATACCTTGAGAGCTTCGCCCACTTCACCGAACTGATTCGCCCTGGTGGCGCACTCATAGTCCATGAAGGGCTCAAGCTCAAACCCCGCCCGCAGGAAGGTGTGAGAGTGTATACCTATTCCCGTGACCACGGAGACTTCCATGCATCATACATACGCCGCCAACCGGGCACTATAACATTTGACATAGTGACGCCCCGCGGCACCATACGCAACATCAATCTCGGAGTGCCTGTGGAAGTCAATATTGAGAACGCCGTGGCAGCCGTAGCAGCCGTAAGTCTTACCGACGCATTCGACCCGGAAGTAATCCGCGAGGCACTCAATACATACCGAGGCACAAAACGCCGCTTCGAATGCTGGCTCAAGGAGGATAACGGCACAGGCAGGATAATCATAGACGACTATGCCCACCATCCGGAAGAGATACGCAGCTCCATAGCCTCGGTCAAGGCACTCTATCCCGGACGCAAGCTCACAGTTGCGTTCCAGCCGCACTTGTATAGCCGCACCAGGGATTTCGCCCCGGAATTTGCCGACGCACTTTCCGCCGCCGACTCGCTCATACTGCTCGACATCTATCCCGCACGTGAGGAGCCAATACCCGGCGTAACGTCGGAGATTATTTTCAAAGATGTCAAATGCGACGATAAAACATTAATTACCAAAGAAAAATTGGTAGAAACGCTTAAAAATCGTAACTTTGACATCCTATTGACTGTGGGAGCCGGTGATATCAACACATTCATCCCCGAAATCATCCGCGCCACAGAGAAGTAATCCGGGCACCCGAGCCTGCCAAGAACTGAAAGATTCATTCTGAAAATGCCAAATTATCTGAAAATAATATTCTCCATCATGCTGTTTGCCTACCTTGTGGTGGCACTCACGCTGACAGCCGCCGAAGCTGATACCGATGTGTGCCGCGGAGTACATATCACGGTAGAAAACAGCGCCGGTGACAGGCATTTTGTATCGGCAGAGGAGCTTGCCCACGAGATAGACGACCTCCCGGACAAGGCCAAAGGGATAGCACTCGCCTCAATCAACACCCAGGAGATACGCCGCACGCTGCTCGGGCTCGACAAAGTGGAGGATGTGCAGGTGCTTCGTCTTACGGACGGCACCATCAGCATCACCGCACAGCCTATAGTGCCGGTGGTAAGAGTGTTTGACAACGGAAAATCCTACTATATCAACAAGGATGGCAAGCGTGTGTCGGCGAATGCCCGCTACCATAAGGATGTGCCCATCATCGAGGGCCACTTCGACCCATCCGACTCAGTGTTCACCCCGCAGTCACTGCTCCCGCTCATCAATTACATAGCATCGGATTCGGTATGGAACACATTTGTCTCCATCGTCAAGGTAAAGTCGCCAACCGATATCATACTCGTGCCTGTGATACGCGAGCATGTGATAAACCTTGGCGCCCCCGATGATTTAGATGACAAATTCGCACGCCTGAAGAAATTCTACAAGGATGTTCTGCCCCACCAGGGATGGGAGAAATACGACACCCTCACACTGAAATGGCGCGGACAGCTTGTCGCCACCCGCCGCAAACGCCACTCCGCACCTGTTGAATCCATAAAATATGAGGACGAGGAGGCAGTCGATACCGGCACCATGCTTGCCGGCGACGATGTGGCCCCCGGACAGGCAATACCCGGCATGGAAGCCCACTCCGAGAAACCCATTCCGGCAAGCCGCTGAGAACCGACAATTAACAACTTCACGAAAATAAACAGATATACAACAACATAATCCATGGAAGAGAAATATATCGTAGCTCTTGAAATCGGGAGTTCAAAAATCAAAGGTGCGGTCGGCACTGTCGATTCGACCGGAGGACTGAGTGTGAAAGATGTCGAGGAGGAGAGACTTCTCGACGGAGTCCGCTACGGCTGCATACGCAACGTGGTAGAGACAGCCAACGCAGTCCGCAGTGTCATCTCACGCCTGGAACAACGAGAGCCCCAGCGTACGGTCACCGGGGTATATGTCAGTGTCGGCGGCAGGTCACTCACTTCCCAGGCTATCGAGATAGAGCGGCATCTCTCGTCCTATACGGAAATCACCATGGATATGATAACCGACATCATCAATGACGCTCTCGGGCAGACCCTGCACGAGCGCAGCATTGTGAGCGTGACACCGAGAGAGTTTCTGATAGACAACACCCCTACCGACCGCCCCGTGGGGATGATGGGATCGCATATAACTGCCCGCCTCAACATAATCAGCTGCCGCAACCAGCTGATACGGAATCTTAACAATGTTCTTGACGAGCGTCTTCATCTCAAAATCCATGACATATACGTGCGCCAGCTTGTGGAAGGCGACCTTGTTCTGTCGAGCGAAGAGAAACGCCTCGGTTGCATGCTGGTAGATTTCGGAGCTGAAACGACCACAGTATCCATATATAAGAACGGCGTTCTGGAATATCTCTCCACCATTCCGATGGGCTCGCGTAACATTACCCGCGACATTACAGCCCTCAATCATCTCGAGGAACGCGCCGAGGAGCTGAAAATAGCGGGCGGCAACGCTCTCCCCGCCACAGAGCATGTGCAACTCCACAACAACTACGGCACCACCGATTACACTATCGTGAACAATTATGTGGCTGCCCGCGCAGGGGAAATCATACTCAATATCAACGAACAGATGAAATATGCGGGGTATGAAGCGAACAAGCTGCCCGCCGGAATCGTTATGATTGGGAAGGGTACAAAGCTCAACGGATTCAGCCAGCGTCTGGAAAACATCACCGGTATGAAAACCCGTGTTGGAGCTCCCCATACCCGAATCCGTATCAACGACGGCAAAATCCAAAGTGCCGACGCGGTGGATGTGATATCAATTCTCGCAGCTGCCGCCAAGAACAAGCCTAAGGAATGTATGCGCCGTCCGGAACCGGAACAGCCAAAGGAGAATGGAAACACCACCGTCTTCCACCAGCAGCCGGCTGCATTCCAACAGACCCAGGCGCAACAAACTCCTCATCAACCGGTGCAACAACCTGTGCAGCAACAACAATCCGCACAGCAACATATACAACAGCAACCTATACAACAGCAACAGACTCAACAACAACCAGTACAGCAAACCACATCAACCACAACTACTACTCCATCCATCACTGAACCAGCCCCTCATCATAACGGACACAAAACCCGTGTGAGCATCCTGGAAAGGCTCAAAGACAGACTCGCCAACCTCATGACTGAACCCATCGAGGAGGACGAGGACAACGATGACGAGTAATAATCAAACTGAAAAAGCAGACAACAATGGACGAATACAACAAGGCTTACAGCCAGGACATCGACGATACTTCAGCATTCAACAATGTACCCGAACCTCTCAAGGAGAAAATCATAATCAAGGCTATCGGTGTAGGAGGAGGCGGTAACAATGCGGTCAACCATATGTACCGCGAGGGAATCTCCAATGTATCGTTTGTAAATATCAACACTGACCGGCAGGCTCTGCTGCACTCAGTGGTGCCCAATATACTCCAGATCGGCGACGGTCTCGGAGCCGGAAACGTACCTGAAAAAGCCCGTGACTTCGCCGAACAGAATGCCGAGGAGATAGCAGCCCTGTTTGACGACGATACCAAGATGGTATTTATCACTGCAGGTATGGGCGGCGGCACAGGCACCGGAGCGGCACCCGTAGTGGCACGTATAGCCAAGGAACGCGGACTCCTGACCATAGGTATTGTCACTATCCCGTTCCTGTTTGAAGGACAGAAAAAAATCAAAAAGGCTATAGCCGGCGCCGACGAAATGGCAAAGTATGTGGACGCATTGCTTGTAATCAACAATGAGCGTCTTACAGAAGTATACGGCGACCTCAGCTTCCTCAATGCGTTCGGCAAGGCTGACGACACACTGTCAATCGCCGCTCGCTCAATCTCAGAAATCATTACAGGCAAGGGACACATAAACCTTGACTTCAACGATATAGACACCACTCTGCGCGACGGCGGTGCCGCAATCATATCGTCGGGCTACGGCGAGGGTGAGAACCGTGTCACCTCAGCCATCCAGGACGCACTGCGCTCTCCGTTGCTCAAGAACCGCGATATACTCGGGTCAAAGAAACTGCTGTTCTACCTCTACATCGACCCCAACGCCGAGGAGCAACTGCGTACCGACGAGTCACACGAAATCCACGATTTCATCAGCTCTATCAACTCGGAGGTGGATGTGATATGGGGTATCGGCTTTGACGAGACTCTCGGCAACAAGGTGAAAATGACCATCCTCGCCGCAGGTTTCGATGTGACTCTGCGGGACGAGGAGGAGAACATCATGGCACAGAGCGGCAGGGGCAAGTTTGACTTCGGAGTCGGTCAGCGCAAGAGCACAACCACCCCGGCAGGAAGCTCACCCCAGACCAAACAGGCACCGAACGTCACTCCCACTAAGTCGACATCCGAACAGGAAGTGACCAACCAGCGTATCATAGACGAATATGGAGCATCGGCAGGAAGTGCCCTTCTCTCGGGTCATGACCGTTCGTCAGCCATCATCCTCGGGGTAAACCAGCTTGACGATGATGCTATCTGCGACATACTGGAAAAGAATCCTACCTATAAGCGTGACCGCAAGATAGTGGAGCAGGTACGCAACGGAGCCATGGGGGCTCCCCACGAACCGTCAATGTCCAACTCCGGACAGACATTTATGTTCGGCTAAATTCAATCCGGAAAGCTAAGCCACCGTGTCAGATACCATATCGGTCCGGTGTTAACAGAAACAGGAGGCTGCGGTAATAAAATTTACCGCAGCCTCCTGTCTTTTGTTTAGCCGACACCGGTGTTGCCGGCTTGTCCTTTCATTAAGGGGATGTCTGGTTCACATTTGCTATGAAATACCCTTTAATATTGTTCTTTCTCGTTGGGGAAGTCGGAGCTCTTTACATCGTTTATATAGTTGCCCACGGCATCCTCTATCACCGTGCCAAGGTCAGCATAGCGACGCAGGAAACGAGGGGAGAACCCCTGGTTTATGCCGAGCATGTCATGCATCACGAGCACCTGGCCGTCACAACCGCCTCCGGCACCGATACCGATGGTCGGAATGGTGAGTTCCTGTGACACTCTTGTGGCAAGCTCCGCAGGGATTTTCTCAAGCACTATGGCAAAGCAGCCAACCTGCTCAAGGAGTTTGGCGTCCTCGATAAGTTTCTGCGCCTCAGCTTCCTCGCGCGCACGTACATTATAGGTTCCGAACTTATTGATGGACTGGGGTGTGAGTCCGAGATGTCCCATCACGGGTATGCCTGCGCTCAGTATACGCCGGATTGATTCTATAACTTCCTCACCTCCCTCAATTTTCACTGCCTCCGCATGGCTCTCCTTCATGATGCGCACCGCTGAAGCAAGCGCCTCGATGGAATTGCCCTGATATGTGCCGAAAGGCATATCGCATACCACGAGGGCACGCTTGACACCTTTCATGACACTCTTGGCATGGTAAATCATCTGGTCAAGGGTCATGGGGAGGGTTGTCATATTACCCGCCATGACATTGGAGGCAGAGTCACCGACAAGTATCACATCCATACCGGCCTGGTCAATGAGTTTAGCCATCGAATAGTCGTAGGCGGTAAGCATAGCTATCTTTTCTCCCTTCGCTTTCATCTCGGCGAGACGGCGAGTGGTGACCTTCCTCGGGTCCTGAACAGTGTATGTAGACATGGTCAAAAAATTTAGTGTTAAAATTTGGAGCGACAAATTTATTAACTTTATTCCGTTCGAGCAAAGCAACGGGAGATATTTCGGGCGCAATCCGCCATTTTTGCACCGGAGTGGCTACAATTCGGGGAATTATGCTTAAATTTGCATTATACATAACCTTAAATACAATATTTCTTATGACAAGCGACCCCAAGGATTGTCTCTACTGCACCAATAACGAGACCTTGCACAATCTTATGATTGAAATCGCCACACTCAGTGTGTCACGTGTATTCCTCTTCAAGGAGCAGACTTACCACGGACGTTGCCTCGTGGCATACAACCGCCATGTCAACGACCTGTTTGAGCTTACTGACGAGGAGCGCAACGCATTTATGGCTGATGTCACCCGTGTCACCCGTGCCATGGACAAAGTGTTCCACCCGGAGAAAATTAATTACGGGGCTTACAGCGACAAGCTTTCGCACCTGCATTTCCATCTTGCGCCAAAATATGTCGACGGACCCGACTACGGCGGCACATTCCAGATGAATCCGGGCAAAGTATATCTCACAGACGAAGAATACACAGAAATGGTCAAAGCCATCCGCGAAGCCCTGTGAGACACATCCTATAAACATAACCATGGTGGTTAGCATCATCATGAAAATACCCGCCGTAAATCCCTGGACTTAAAGATGCCACGGGAGGCGGTTTTTGAGGCGGACCCTTAGTTTTTTCGCAAATTTGTTATATCTTTGCAATTGAGAAACTACTGCCTGTGCGACAGGTGGTGCCGCTCATTTACATTTTCACGTCAAGACTATGAGTTACAGCTTCTTAGACTTTCTTTGTCTACTGGGTTCCGTCGCCATGTTCCTTTATGGAATGAAGGTGATGAGTGAGGGACTCCAAAAAGCAGCCGGCGACCGCCTGCGCAGCATCCTGTCAGCCATGACACGCAACCGACTCACCGGTATGCTCACGGGTATCCTAATCACCGCTCTCATCCAGAGTTCGTCAGCCTCGACCGTGATGGTGGTAAGTTTCGTGAATGCCGGTCTGATGACCCTCGGACAGTCAATGGCGGTGATATTCGGTGCCAATGTCGGCACCACGTTCACAGCCTGGATTATAGCCCTGTTCGGGTTCAAGGTAGATACATCGGCGTTCATACTCCCGCTCATAGCATGCTCCGTCCCTCTTCTGTTTATGAAGGCAAGCCGCAAGAAGTCAATAGGCGAGTTCCTGATTGGCTTTGCGTTCATGTTTATGGGGCTTGACATGATTAGTGATTATGTTCCTGACCTGCAAAGCAATCCTGAGATGTTCGCATTTCTGGAACATTACGCCTCCATGGGGTATGCCTCGGTGCTTCTGTTCCTATTGGTCGGCATAGTGCTCACTGCCGTCATCCAGTCGTCGGCGGCGACATTTGCCATCGTCCTCATCATGTGTACCAAGGGGTGGATATCGTTTGACCTTGCGTGCGCAGTGGTGCTCGGCAGTAATATCGGAACCACAATCACTCCGCTACTCGCATCCATGAGCGGTAATGTGGCAGCCAAACGCGCCGCCATGGGGCATCTGCTTTTCAATATGTTCGGTATGCTGTGGACACTCATAGTGTTCTACCCGTTTGTCCGGCTCAATGTCGATATAACCAAATGGCTCGGACAGGGTAACCCTAACGAGATTTTCTCATTTGTCAACCGGCTTGAGGCAACGGATCCGAAATTGTACAACAGCCTGTTTGACGGCAGTCTCCCCAACGGGCATCCGGTGCTTGCCGACATAGCCGCAATGCAGTTCAGCGTATCGTTCGGCATGTCGATGTTCCACACGGTGTTCAATCTCATAAATGTCACCATAATGATATGGCTCACCAACGTCTATGTCAAAGTGGTGGAGAAACTTGTGCCCTCCCGACACAGCGAAGAGGAATTCCAGCTCAAGTTTATATCCGGCGGTCTGATGAGCGCATCGGAACTCAATATCTCGCAGGCTGAGAAAGAGCTTGTGGTCTACGCCCAGCGAGTGCAACGCATGGTAGGAATGGCACAAAACCTTGTCCATACCAAACCGGGCGACGACTTCACCAACCAGTACTCACGCATAGAGAAGTACGAGGAAATATCCGACCGTATGGAGATCGAGATAGCCAACTATCTCAACCGGTGTTCGGAAGGACGTCTCTCCAACGAAGGCAAGCACCGCATCGCATCCATGCTCCGCATCGACAGCGAAATCGAGAGCATAGCCGACTGCTGTTACGGCATAGCCAAGATACTGATACGCCGCCAGGAGAACCGCGTGGACTTCAACGAGGAAATTTACCATAACATCGACTCAATGTTCATAGCCGTAGAGTCGGCGATGACCAATATGCTCCTGCTACTACGCAATTTCGAGACGGCAGAGGAGAACGACATCATAGCTTCCTATAACAAAGAACGTGAAATCAACAATATGCGCAACCAGCTCCGCACTGCCAACGTTAAGAATATCAACGACCACCATTACGAGTACCAGGCAGGCATATTCTACATGGATATAGTAGGGTCACTCGAGAAGGTGGGCGACTATATCATCAACGTAGTGGACGAAGTGAGGAACCAGTACCGCCAGGTTGAAGCGTAAAGAATATCCGCCTCCACAAAACGCATTCTAACGATGCAGTCCTTACAAAAATACTTAGTCAATTACTTTACCCTCAATGACTACCTGGTGTCACAGCAGGAAGCCGAGCAGGAAATCCGCGACAACGTGTCGTTTCGCGGAACCAATATTCTGATTCTCATCATAGCGATATTTATCGCATCGCTGGGACTCAACACCAACTCCACCGCTGTGATTATAGGCGCGATGCTTATCTCGCCACTCATGGGTCCTATCATAGGTATCGGACTCGGTATCGGAATCCAGGACTTTGAACTGGTCAAGCGCGCTCTACGCAATCTTATCATGGCAGCCGGATTCAGTGTGCTCACATCCACGCTCTACTTCATCGTATCCCCGGTAAGCGCAGGTCACAGCGAGCTTCTGGCACGTACATCACCTACGATCTACGACGTGCTTATAGGCTTCTTCGGAGGAGCTGCCGGAATCATCGCCATAGGCTCCAAGTCAAAGGGAAATGTGATTCCGGGAGTAGCTATCGCTACCGCCCTCATGCCGCCGCTCTGCACTGTAGGCTATGGCATAGCCACTCTCCAGCCGACATATTTCCTCGGGGCTTTCTATCTGTTCCTAATCAACTCAATCTACATAGCCCTGGCAACCTTCATCGGAATAAAGCTGATGCATTACAAGCCTGTGCCCGCCATAAATCCCGAGCGGTCCAAGAAGGTGCGCAGGATAGTCTACACCATTGCCATACTGACATTGCTGCCGTCGCTCTATCTCACATACAATATGCTGAGGCAATCGCGCTTTGCAGCCAATGCAGAGCAGTTTGTGGCACAGGAGATGAAATTTCCGTCCACCCAGGTGCTCAGCAGCCGTGCGACCATGCACAATGGCAACAAGACGCTCACTGTGACGCTTATCGGCAAGATACTCCCCGCCGATTCGCTCCAGCTCGCACTGTCGTCGCAACTTAAATTCTACGGTCTTGAGGGAACCAAGCTAAACATAGTGCAAGGTGACACACCCGACCTGTCAAGCCTGACTTCCGAAACCGGCACTATGCGCGACATCTACGAAATGGCGCAGACTTCACTCTCCGCCAAGCAGGTAACCATCGATTCGCTCAAAAGCGTGATTGCTTACACTAATATCAACGATTCGATAGGCGGTCAGCTCGCACCGGAACTTAAGGTGCTATTCCCGCAGGTGAGGGATATAGCGGTCACACGCGCCATATTCGGCAACATCGAGACCACGAGGCTCGACACCATTAACGTGGCTCTTGTCAAGTACTCCTCACAGCTGCCGGCAGCCAAGCGCAGAGAACTTGAGGAATATCTCAAAGCACGTCTGAGATACAAATCAATCTCACTCGTTGACGTGGGCAACCAAATCAATCTCAATTCCACTCCACAAAAATCAGAGCATGGGACAAAATCAACAGCCAAATCAAACTAATATCCCGGAAAATCTCCGTGGCAAGAAGATTGTCCTGGTAAACCATAGCGACACTCTCGGCGGGGCGGCAGTGGTGACATTCCGGCTCATGCAGGCATTACGCCGCCAAGGACTGGATGTGCGCATGGTGGTTTACACCAAGACTTCGTCAGAAGAGACTATCTCGTCGATATACACCCGTTTCTTCCGGAGCATGGCATTCTGCCTCGAAAGGCTCAAACTCATTTTCGCCACAGGGTTCAATTATGAGAATCTTTTCAAGGTATCGACAGGCGACTTCGCTCTCAATGTTCATCACCACCCGTGGATAAAGGAGTCTGACATTGTGTGTCTCAATTGGATTAACCAGGGGGTAATGTCGCTTAATGGTATAAGGAAGCTGCACCAGATGGGCAAGAAAATCGTATGGACCATGCATGACATGTGGGCAATGACCGGAATATGCCACCATTCATACGAGTGCGAGTATTTTCTTGACAAATGCGGGAACTGCCAGTTCCTTTCAGGTGGCGGACGCCCAGACGACATCTCGCATCGGATGTGGGAAAAGAAGGACAGACTCTACCGTGAGGTGCCGATAACATTCGTAGCGGTGAGCAACTGGCTTGAACAACGCGCCCGTCAGTCATCGCTTATGCGCAATTGCGCAGTAATGACCATACACAACGCATTCCCTATCGAACAGTTCAGCACGTCGCCTGCCAAACTGCTGTACAGCCTCGAAACTCCGATGAAGCCTAATCTCATCCTGTTCGGAGCAGCGCGCCTTGATGATCCAATCAAGGGGCTCGGCTACACAATTGATGCACTTAACTATATATTTGACAACTATCCGGAAGTCGCAAACAATTCTGCCATCTATTTCTTCGGTGCGATGAAACATCCGGAGGTACTTGACACACTGCGCTTCTCACACAGGTGGCTGGGCCGTGTCAATGACTTCAAGATACTGCGTTATCTCTATTCATCAGCTAAGGTGGTGGTGTCAACCTCCCTTTACGAGACGCTTCCCGGCACTCTTATCGAGGGGCAGGCAGGCGGCGCAGTCCCTGTGACATTCGGACGCGGAGGTCAGGATGATATCATCGAACACCTCAAGACAGGCTATATAGCCAGTTATAAGGATTCCAGGGACATAGCTAAGGGGATTATGTGGGCCCTCAACGCAAACATCTCCCGTGAGTCACTGCATGAATCGGTGAGGGAGAAATTCTCGGCTCCCGCAATCGCGCAGAAGTACATCGACCTGTTTTCCGATATTCTGAAATGAAAATCTGACCTTTCGATAATGAAAAAAGTTCTTATAGTAGGTGCCGGCGGATTCATAGGCGGGTTCATAGCCGAGGAGTCACTGCGCCGAGGATACGATACCTGTTGCGGCGTGCGTGAGTCCACGTCACGACGTTTCTTGACTGACCCTCGACTGAAATTCATAACCCTTGATTACGATGACACTGAGAAGCTCAGCGAGCAGCTTAAGGATGAGCACTGGGACTACATAGTGTATAATCTCGGGGCCACAAAGTGTGTCAACTTTATGGATTTCAATCATATAAACTATATCTATCTCCGTAATTTCATCGATGCAATCACAGCCAACGGGCAGATTCCGGAGAGATTCGTGTATATGTCATCGCTGTCAGCCATCGGACCCGGCGACGAGAAAAATTATACTCCGCTGCGCGGTGATTCCATTCCCCAGCCGAACACAAGGTACGGACTGTCGAAAATCAAGGCTGAGACCTTGCTCCAGTCCCTCCCGGCATCCTTCCCGTGGATAATCCTGCGCCCCACAGGCGTGTACGGTCCGCATGAACAGGATTATCTGATGATGATAAAAACCATCGACTCCCACTTCGACGTTGGCGTGGGATTCCGCAAGCAGATGCTGACATTCATCTACGTGGAGGATTTGGCCCGTGCCATATTCGATGCCATCGAGAAAGCACCTGCAAGACATAAGTATATCGTTTCGGAGGACAGAGCTTATACCCAAGGAGAGTTCCGACGCATAGTCTCAGCCGAACTCGGAAGGAAGATTGTGATACCCGTGCGTCTGCCTCTGTGGGTATTGAAAATAGCCTGTAAGGTTTCAGAGAAATGGGGTGCCGCAAAGCTTCAGGCAACCACTCTCAACTCTGACAAGTACAATATCATGGCGCAGCGCAACTGGTCATGCGACATATCCGACGCACAGCGGGACTTCGGTTTCAATCCACAGATTTCGCTCCGGGAAGGCATCAGGCGCACCGTGGCAGCCTATAGGGAATCGCAGCGCAAATCAGATTAGCCGTTTCAGGCAACACTAACCCGATATACATTCCAACCGACCATATATTTTAGACAGACGTGCCAACAAAGACCCCGACATGGATGACAATACTCATCATAGTTGTCCTCCTACCAGTATTTTCTCTCCCCGCTCTGCTCGACACCGTGCCGGCAGGCGACGACTCTCTCCGCACTATCGTGTGGTGCTATCCATTCTATATGCTGCTGTCAGGTTATCTGGCATGGTTCGCCTATCCCCAGCGCCCCACAGTGAGCTGGATTCTCATAGCACTGATGATACTCTCCACCATAGCCGTATGGCTGCTGCCCGGCTCTTTACTCACCCCTCAATAAACATAGCTTGACAATGAAACTTCTCATCATCAACGGTCCCAACCTCAATCTGCTCGGCAGACGCGAACCTGAGATATACGGCTCGCGGACATTTGAATCCTACCTCTGCGAACTCCGTGAAATGCTGGAGGGGGAGGATGTAATGTACCTTCAGTCAAACCACGAGGGTGACATAATCGATTTCCTCCACAATGCCGACTGTGACGGTATCATCCTCAATGCGGGCGCTTACACGCATACGTCGCTCGCCATAGCCGACGCTATCTCCGGTATAAGCATCCCTGTGATTGAGGTGCATATATCCAATGTGGCGTCACGCGAGGCAATCCGCCACACATCGCTCATAGCACCTGTATGCCGAGGCACCATCACCGGCTTCGGTCTGAACTCATATTTCCTTGCCGCCCAGGCATTCATAATGGGGCACGTAAAACGTTAAGACCGGACTATGTCATCCGATAATCTTCTGGACGAATATATCCTCTCCCACATCACAGCGGAGCCGGCGCATCTCGCACGGCTCTACCGGCGCACACATCTCAACCACCTGTATCCCCGCATGTGCTCCGGACATCTGCAGGGGCGCATCCTATCCATGCTCATGGCCATGATTCAACCGATGTATGTGCTGGAACTCGGCACATTCACCGGCTACTCCGCCCTGTGTCTCTCAGAGCATATCCTGCCCGGCGGGGAGGTTCATACCATAGAAGTGGACGACGAAATGGAGGAGGAACTGACCGGACTGTTCGAGTCATCGCCCGGCGGTGAAAGCATAATGCTCCATATAGGGGACGCAGAGGCTCTTATTCCGACGATTGACCGTGAATGGGACGTGGTGTACATCGATGCAAACAAACGCCGTTACATCGAATATATAGACCTTGCGTTGCCACGTCTGCGCAAAGGCGGCTTTATCATAGCTGACAACACTCTCTGGGACGGCAAGGTTGTGGATACAACCGCCAACCATGACACACAGACGGTGTCGCTCGACCGTTTCAACAGCTACGTGGCATCCAACCCGGAATTAGAGACTGTCATCATCCCCGTGAGGGACGGACTTACCCTTATCCGGAAGAAGTAACCGACGACGCATATATCCGTCGAGCAGGAGCAACAATGCTGCGGACGAGAACACTGCTACCATTATGCCAGTCCATGAGGCTGTCGATGCAGTGAATCCATTCACAGTTTCGGTCACCACACTTGCAAACATGTTCCCGCAGCAATACACCAATGTCACAATCGCCACAGCGGCTGCGGCGACATAGCCCACTATGCTCCACACCAGGTCGCACCGGCGACGCACACGTTCAGCCTCGCGAATCTCGGTCATGACACGCGACGAGAAGTCTGCGGGAAGCCTGCGGGCGGCTCCGCGCGATTCCAATGCTTTTCTGAGAGGTGAGATATTATTCATAATTACGGGTCAGTTTATTAATCAACACATATAACTTTTTGCGGGTTCGCATCAGCCTTACCTTGGCTGCCGACTCAGTTATTCCAATCATCGAGGCCACCTCCTTCAGAGGGATTTCCTCATAGTAATGCAACGTGACGAGCGCACGCTCATCCACCGTAAGACGGTCAACGGCATCGGGGAGAGCAGCGAGGCGAGGGTCGTCAGACTCAAGCACGCTATCGACCTGCGCATCAGACACGCACCGCAGTTGTGCCTCGTCAAGGGCTTCCTCGCGCTGCCTGCGGCTCCTGGAGCGACTTACCGCCTCGTTGTAGGCTATCCGGTACAACCATGTCGAAAAGGCGCTCCTGCCGTCAAATCTCTCCAGATTCCTGAAGGCTTTAAAAAACACATCCTGCGTTGCTTCCTCAGCATCGTCCGGATTGTCAATAATCCTCACGATGAGTGCGAACACTTGCTGCGAATATCTGTCCATGAGGTTGCGGTAACTATCGCTGTCACCGTCAAGCACTCTCCGTATAATATTCGCATCAAGATTTTCCATACACTCTATTAGACGCACTGTCGTTAGCGCAGGTTACATTTCCAATGCAAAAAAAATTTTTTTCATCAAAAAACATCATTTCCTCGCCCGAAGTGTAACCTCACTACAAAGTTAAGCGTCTAAAGAATCAAACACAACACCAAAAAGAATAAATTAACAAATAAATCACAAATTAAAATTAATGAATTATGGAACTGACACCTGTCCTTGTATGCGCAGTAGTATTCGGCTGCATCTACAAAATTTTCGAACTGTTCGTTCGTAAGAACGAGCGCATGCGGCTCATCGACAAGCTTGACAATGCCGGAGATATGACAAACATTAAATTAGACAATCTGTGCATTAACTCCGACAATCGCTATACCGCACTAAAATGGGGATTGTTTGCCATTGGACTCGGTGCCGGACTCTTTGTATTCGTGCTTATCCTTGTAAGCCAACCAACCATAATGTCAGACTGGACTCTAAAAAGCACTCTTTCAAGCGCACTGATACTTCTTGGGGGAGGACTCGGGCTGGTAATAGCATTCCTGATTGAATATAAATTACGCAGAGGCAAAGAAGAGTAAATAAGTAAACTGGTTTATTAAAATGAATCCCATGAACTGACTAAAGATGTCAGTTCATGGGATTCATTTTATCTTGGTGTAATTTGGATGGATTAACTAATACCGCATAGCTTCGTTGCTTGCGATATCTGAGAGTTCGTGAAGGGCTCAGCTGAATAAGAAGCGGATATAAAAAAAGATAGCCGGTGTCCCGTTTCGGGAACCGGCTATCGGTTAGAGGGGGCGGTTATCT
>CATWQI010000005.1 GCA_958352885.1 uncultured Duncaniella sp. | reverse complement strand
ATAAACTATCTTTGTCTATATGCAATTGGTCTGAAAGGAAAAGATGTCGGCAACTATATGCAGCTACGCTGCCACTACAACATCAGCAGCGAAATCAGGGGTAAACTTGGTATTGACGAACACGAAACCAACATCGGCATATATATCCGGAAACTCATGAAAAGCCTCTGAAGCCAAAGTTTTGTTCCTCCCGTTAAACTTTCGGGGTAGTTGCGCCAAAATCGCTACATTTACAACTTGTAATCATTTAATACACACGAAAATAAAAATCGTTGCCGTTAAACTTTTTGTCTTGCATGGAAACTTTATAATTACTAATTTTGCTCAAATTATTGAGCGATTATGAAGAATATAAGCATCAAAGTAATATTAGGGACAGCCGCACTCCTTGTCGGATGCAGTGAAAGCAACACTGTGTTCGATGTGCCGGAAGCAATTAGAGCATACGAAACTGACGCGCAGATAATGGCCCGGTTTGTAGAGGTTGACAGAACTACCGGCTCTTACGTTCTTAACCCCGATAAAAAGGTGGCAGCTTCGGATTATCTGCTCAATAGAAGCCGAGAGGAACTTTTCACTGTCAGTCAGATTAACAGAAACCGTTTCATCAATGAGATGAAGGCTGTAAACAGACATCTTTCAGCTGTGAAGCGTTCAGCTCTGGCGAGTGCATTTGTATTCTCTACACTGACTTCAAATGTCGTAATAGACGGTGATAACAACGTAACCGTTTCTATTGCAAGATGAAGTATTTGAACTACATAATATTAACTTTAGTCGCTTTCGTTCTCGTTTCATGTGAGGAACGCACAGGTTATTATGATAGTGACCAGCAAGAAATAATTGCGAAACTGACTGCAAAGGAGTGGAGATTGGTATGTGAACATAACCCTAACTTTGAACCGAATATATTTCAAGAAGAAGGCTGGATATATAAATTTAACACCAACGGCACCGGCTCATACAAATGGGTAAAATGGGACGATGGAAGTATCAGCGGAGAACCTGTATATTTCCGCTGGACTTTTACTACTGATAACTTCTCTGTTATCTATATTGATAAGTCAGAACGTTTTTGGCTTATCGACAAACTCACATTATCGGATTTGTGGGTGACAAGTGCAATGCAAGACCCTGTACTTTATCCCAATACTGACAAAACCATATGTAAACTGGAGGCTATCAGGAAATAACATCAACATGAAACATAGAATCATCACATCAATATTCTGCGCAACACTTGAAATTACAGCGTTTGCACAGACCGAAGCACCCGACAGTATCAAGACACAGAATCTTGATGAGGTTGTTGTGGAGGCGCAATTACAGAGGACAGGTGCACAAAAATCAACATATATCCCGACTGCCAAACAGAAGAATGCCTCTCAGTCCGGTGCGGATTTGATTGACCAGATGGGAATACCACAGCTCAAAGTGACGCTTGGGAACAGTATAGAAACAAATTCGGGTAAAACAGTAGCTGTGTTTATTGACTTCATCCCCGCTTCCGAGAACGACTTGAAAGCAATGCGCATGTCGGATGTGAAAAAAGTGGAGTATTACGAATATCCTTCCGACCCGCGATTACAAGGTAATCCATTTGTCGTTAACTATGTTATGGCGAAATACGAATATGGAGGTTATGTGAAAGGATACAATCATACAAATCTTCTGCATTTCTCAGAACAGCTTCTTGGCAATGTTAGGTTGCAATACAAGAAGATGACATACGATGTGATGGGATATGGATGGGGACACAACAGCAGTCACTACGGTTCGGAACTAACCGAGACATATCGGTTGCCGCAACCCGACGGACAGATAAAGACATTTGACCGTTATTCCAATACCACGAAGTCTAAGGAACGTCGCCGACAGTATTTCGCAGCATTCAAAGCAACATACAATTCAGACAGAATACAGGCATCGACTCAGATAAACGGAAGTATAAACCGCAAGCCTCATTCCGACCGCAGTGGAGAAGTATGGTATAATCCGGATGATTTTCCTGCTTCGGATTATAGTTCGACTCTCAGCAACTCCTCAAAGTTCATTTCGTATAACGGCTACTATTTCATAGCATTAACGAAAAAGAATTCCATCACGTTTACTCCATCGTACATCTATTCACATACTGATCAGAATACTTCCTATATAGAAAACGGATATACGCCAATATTGAACGGAGCCTCCGATAACACAAATCAGTTAAAAGGAGACATTAAATTCAATCACGACTTTGGAAAATTCGGGAATATACTTGGCTTTGTGCGTGGGTCATATGAATATAACCGAACACAATATACAGGTACAGCCAATTCTTTAGACAAAGCGAAATCATCGAGATTTGGAATTGGGGCAAACTATAATCTGACTATTGGTAGTTTCTATGGAACAACCGGTTTCGGCTGGGATTGGGACAGGCTTCAATTCGGAGATATGGTCGATAAGCCATCCTCACCGTGGTTCGACCTTTCTCTGCAATATGGATTCAGAGAGAAACACTCCGTTTCAACAACCTTTCATTACAGTACTTGGCAGCCATCTCCGAGTTTCAAGAGCGATAACATAATACAATCTTCGCCTTTGATGAGATATACCGGTAACCCTAATCTCGTGCCTTCCAAAAGCTATGATATTGATTTCCGATACACATGGTTGCCCAACAACAATTACAGTTTCAGTGCATTTGCCTGGGCGTGGATTGTGGGCGACAGATATGCTTATGATTATGAAGCCTCATCAACCGGAATATTAAGGACTATTAAACAACCTATGGGTAGCTATGCGCAAGGGAAATACGGGATAACCGGAACCTTGAGGTTTCTCGACCGCAAACTCATGTTTACAGGTCAGATAGGACAGGTGCTAAACCATAATGGAGAACCCTACAATGTTAATCACTCATATATCGACTGGTACGCGAGGGTCCGCTATTATCTTGGAAACTGGAATTTCACAGCTACATATGTATCCGACAATGGCAGTGCCGACGGATGCATGAACGGTATATGGAATTACGGGAAAAGCGATTGGTATATTACAATCGGGTGGTCAAATTCTGATTGGAACGTCAGGGCTGATTTCATAGATTTTTCAAGATGGAATTGGCGAAGCGCCAAACAGGTGATGCGTAGCAAATATTATGATACAACCGAAATAATGCTTAATGGACAAAGCCATGCTCTGATACAGTTGTCTGCGACGTACACCTTCGGTTTCGGCAAGAAGGTGAATAGGGATAATGAACCGGGAGTGTCAGGGTCTGCTTCTTCTGGAATCCTTCAATAGAACATCGCTATGAATATTCTGATTATAAGGGCTACTTCTGGCATCGGTCACAATCTATGAACCCATAGTGTTTCATTGGGATATAATGTTATAGTGGTAGGTAGAAGAAAAAATTGCTCAACGATATGGCACGTAAATTTTTCAAAATAATCTTTTTGTTTGTAGCTTTAGTTAACATACAGGCAACCGCACAACCCAGAATTGTGCAGTTGATGGAAGGAGAGATTAGAGCGGGGGTGACAACTCCACTCGGCGGTTATCATACCGGCAAAGCACAGATAAGTGCAGCCCTGGGAATTGAGGGAAGATATAATTTCAAAGGCACTCCTTGGGATTGTGGTCTAATGCTTGATCTCTCAACTGCCCGGCGAGGTTATGAGCATCTATATAACGATGGCTACGATCGTTGGCAGAGTAACCGTACATTAGCTTTGGCAGTGACCAGCGAGTATAATTTACGTCAGGGGACTAAAATCAACCCGTTTGTCGGGACTGCACTGGGCGTTGCCTTCAATGATGTTGTGGGCGATAAATACTTTCCAAGCAAAGGCACATCGATGCTTTTTGCGCCTCGTATCGGCATTGAATTCCTTTACCATATTCGCCTTATGGCTCAGTTCAATATCTGCCGCAAGGGATACGACAATTTCAGCCTTACGGTTGGTTTTGTCCTCGGTGGCAAACCTAAGAAACAATGAATACATATCTAAAACTATTATTGTTGATGCCCTTCTTGTTATGCACTAATATGTATGGACAGGAAAAGAAAGACATTGTAACTACGTTTTACGGAGGTCTGTATATAAATAATGAACAGGCATGGCAACTGGAGTCCTCATTTGCATGGCATTTCCATGAATACTTTGGTGTCGGATTGGGAATAGAATTGACCGGACAATACAATCAGCCAAGCCGACAGACAATAATAGATGGTCATGAAGCCGAACTTACAGACAATGAAAGAAATATTGCATGGATTATATTGAAGCCCTCGATGATATTCAAAACGCCCAAAGTCTGGAAGAGCAGCGATAATTATTATCGTCTTTGGTTTCAGGCAGAGCCGGGTATCAGCTTGGCATGTCCATTCCGAAACTCCTTGACATACGAAATAAAAGAGTTTCAAGGTGCGGTCAGTCAAACGGTCGATTATCGAAAATTTCAGAACAAAGGTTTAAAATGGTTTTACTGGAACGCACGTGCGTCTGTCAACTTTGCTATAGACCGCTTTATAATCGGGGCGGGATATTATATATCCAATCTTGATTATTATTCGGGAAGAAGGAATGTAACTTTGGCAAATGGTCAGAAATTCTATGTACCTAAGAAAGAACTAAGCCAAAGTGTATTCCTGTCGTTGGGTTATTCATTCTAAATATCTCGAATCCAATTAATTTTAATGACAATATAATAACAGCTTTATCATACAAACAGTCAAGTTCCCGGCAGTGATGTCGGGGATTTGGTAAAAAAACGCCACCGAGGGAGGCTGAGGCTTCTCTCGGTGGCGTGGTTTAGCACAAGATTGAACATTTGTAGGGAGGGTACGTTAGTAAAGAAAAGATTTAACGTATGAAAAAGACTGTTTTTACCCTCCTGTTGCTGATTGCCATATCTGTCAGCGCATCAGCAATCGATTTGAAAGACGCGTATGATGCTCTTTCAAATGTGCCGAATATAAATATGCGCCAGGCAGATGCAAATCTTCCTGTTACAGACGAGCTTATCATTGACGGACAGATAGCTGCGGCATATAATCTGGATGCGAAGAAAATTTTTGAGACCGGAACTTCGATATATACGATACTTAACCAGATACCAATGTCCTACATGATTAATGGCGGGAACAATAATCAAGTGGCTGCATTCGTTTATGCGACTCCTAACGGGACAGGTACAAATGATATCCTTGTCGTTGTTATGTCGGGGTACAGGGGCTCTGCTGTTTCAGTATTCGGGACTGCGACTGACGAAACGGTTGAGGCAATTAAGATGGCACCGTTTGAAATGGCAGGCTCATATCTGAATCTATCAGCGAATGTTCCAGATGTCGGTGAGTTCAATATATCTCTGAACAAGGGGAGATGACTTGTGTCCTTTCGGACAATGTCCGGCGGATAATCTACCTTTCGGGAGATTAATCCGCTTGTTATGCATCTAATCTTCCATATTGGTTGAGGCTTGCCCTAAAAGGTCGAACTCCAGCTTTATGATTTCATCCATAGGTACGACTGTTCGGCTCCTGCTTTCCAGATTTTCGGCGTCTGCCCATAAAAAAGGATAAAAGGCAACGCCTTCATCGTTTTTGATGGCAGAAGTGTCTTTTTGCCAACCTTGCCAGCGGTAATCTGTGTAAAAAGTATCGGTATCACCATTCAAACACCAATACACAAATTGCCCAAGCTTAATTTCCATATCTTCCAGTTCCAAACAATCGGGAGCAAAATATCCAATATTTCCGTTGTTCAAGCAAATGAATAATCCGCCCAATATATCCTCGCCAATTACGAGCTCGTTGAATGGAAATAGGCTGTTTCTTGTAACGAAGTTCACTTCTCCCGCTCCGTATAGCCTTATCCAATTATCTATGACAATTCCTCCGGTATTATAAAGGATTGCCGCAAGCAGACTTTCGCTATTTATCTTGTATTTTTCCTTTAATGCCTGCTTTGCGATATCGTCACATGGCAAGACATTTATTGCTTTTGATGACTTATTTATGTCATCAAGTATTTTCTGAAACATATTATCCATTGTGTTTTTTATAGGTGCATCACAATAATAAGGTCCATAACTTTGATGGAAACAACCACAAGTTGTGGGCTTTTCTATTTGCCGTATTTTTTCTCGAATATATCAAAATGGTCCTTCCCCCATTTAAGCATCTGGTCAATAATTGGGATTAGGGAGCAGCCGAGTTCGGTTATCGTGTATTCCGAGCGTGGCGGGAGCTCAGGATAAATAGTTTTCATTACGAGTCCGTCCTCAACCATTTCTTTAAGCTGGATGTCAAGGACTCGAGGGGCTGCCTCGGGTAGTAGTTTGTGTATTTCACTCGGTCGCTGTGGCTTGCCGTCCCTTAACTCATCGAGGATGCATGATTTCCATTTCGACTCAATAAGGCTCATTGTCAGCCTTAACGGACAGTCTAAATCAACAGGTATTTTCTTTTCATATGCCATTGCTGAAGTCTATTTTTGAGATACAGGCACAAAGTTAATCAATAACTGTCTAAATTTCATATACCGAAAAATTTTTCGGTATATGAATAATTTTTCGGTACTTGTTTTATGCAGGTTACGGCAGTAATTTTGCAGAGAGTTATTAAGGTTTTGTAATGATGAATAGAATCAAAATTAAATATTATAAAATATGAGAAGCGAAATCAAGGAATATGAAGCGGTGGCAAAAGCTGCCGAGAAGTTTGTGAGAAGTGTTGCCGAGGGCAATAGCGAGTATGCAAAGAGCCTGTTTACAGATGATGCTGTATTGTTCGGTATTTTAAACGGTACAGTGGAGCGAGGCTCCATAGAACAGTTCTATAACAATGTGGATACTGTTGGCGCCGGTGCTGAGTTCAAGTCGCGCATAGATGTGCTGGCTGTAGAAGAGACAGTGGCTGTGGTGCGTGTGCTTGAAGAAGGGTGGGGCGGGAGCATAGATTTTACAGATTTCCTGCTTCTGCTGAAACTCGATGGCGAGTGGAAATGCGTGGCAAAAGCCTATAATCAGAATTCTAATACTGTGAGTCGTTGATATAGCGGGCTTGAGAATATAGGTCGAAAAACGTATGATGTGGTTTTTTCATATCATCGTGCACATGGTAGTCATGATAGTAAAATCATTTCAAATTACTTGTTTATCATAGGCAAAGCTTGAATGAGCTGATGCAATATCAATAAAGAAGGCGGTGAAGCGTGTTGCTCCATCGCCTTCATTTTGCCAAAAATTTCTATTCAGAGGCAATTATCATCGCATCTGCAATTGGCTATCACCATACCTTCACGGAGAGCCTTCTCCGTCTCCACACCCTTTGTCTTGCGAACAATGGCAAGTGCAAATTCGAGAGTTGTTCCGGGTCCCTTTGATGTTATCAGACGGTCTCCGATTACCACAGGCTCTTCGGAGTATATTCCGCCATTATTTTCAAAGTCTTTTTTGAGGAACGGATAACCGGTGGCTTTTACTCCGCTGATGATACCAAGCGGACCAAGCACAAGAGCTGGAGCGGCGCAGATAGCGGCGATGTTGCCTCCTTTTTTCCAGTGGGATTTCACTAAGTTATTCAGACTCTCGTTAAGGTTCACCGCATCCTCCGATTTGTCAGCACCGGGGAATACGAGCCAGTCTATGTGGTCGGGTGACAAGTCGGAAACACTCATGTCTGCAACGATGAGGTTGCCTGTGGCTCCTTTTACAAGACGGTTATCTGTCATGGAGACGGTGAATACATCCATTCCGGCACGTCGCATGACATCGACGGGTGCCAGAGCCTCGATTTCATCGAAGCCTGTTCCAATCATTACGAACACTGCCTTGCCAGAAGGCTGGGCTGATGCAGGAATACTGATACTGATTTCAGTCATAATTTGTGGGTTTATGTTGTTTAAGTTAACTTTGCAAAGGATAACTGCTACCCTTCGGATAGCGCGAATATCCATTTGCGAGTGAGCTTGAAGCGCATGTCGGCAAAGCCGGTGTGCGGTGGCGAAGCCATCAAGACTCACCGCAAAGTTATACATCAAAATACTGCCTTGCAAGAGGTTACTTTGAGAGTAGCCACTTACTTCAAACTCACTTTTAGTCAGTATCAGTCAGATGAAGACCGAAAAAATTTCAGAAAAATATTCATGTGTCGCGACGTGTCCCATGAGGAATGTGATAGCGCACTTCGCCAACAAGTGGTCAATGCTCCTATTGGTCATACTTGACGAGTTCGGCGTAATGCGTTTCAACGAATTGTCGAGAGCAATACCCGACATATCACCGAAGGTATTGTCAGGACATCTAAAAACACTTGAATCAGTCGGGCTAATAAAACGTATTCTATATGCAGAGGTTCCCCCTCGTACAGAATATAAGTTGACTGATTTAGGAAGAACTCTTATACCGATACTCAATCAGCTCTCGGAATGGGGACACAAGCATCTGAATGATATAACCCAATCTCTTTCAAAACATCAATAGGTTATACGTCAATAGAATGAAGGTGGCAGAAAAAACTATCACCTTCATTCTGTCAAGCAGTATATTTCCGGAGATTGTCAGAGCAGGCTTTTCCGCTCGGTTATCTCAGCATCGGTCATTGTATAATCGCCAAGGCTGTTTTCTTTAGCCTGTATGCAGATATATGTCATTGCTTCTGTTGATGTACACTTGAGATTGCGGTCGCAGTTGGTCGACACTCGGATTACGGAACCCTCAGCCACATCAAAAACGGTGTCATCGACTTGAAATTTCCCCGTGCCGGAGAGTATTATGTAGTTTTCCTCGTTGGTCTTGTGGCTATGGAAAAATGGTACAGCGGCACCCGAGGGTAGCGTGCCGAATGAGATTTCGCATGAAGTGGCACCTGTTGTTTCCTTCACAAACTGTTTTCCTTCGAAGCCACACAGAGAGCCGATGGATACGTGGGCGAATTTGTCGCCGGAGTCCAGAGTCTTGATTTCGCTCATATTTCTTAGTTTGAAATTAAATCATTAACTTTGCGACAGTAAGCCGCTTTCGTTTAGATAGCGCAAAGTTAAGTCATGTTTTTGAGTCATGCAAGACGTTACTCTGACGTAAGACGCTTACTTTTAGGTAACTATTTTTGAATATGAACGCATTACCACTGAAAGAAAATTTGAAAAAATATACGGGCATCGCATCGTGTCCGGTAAGAAACGTCATAAGCCGGTTTTCCGGCAAATGGACTATGCTCGTCCTCTGTGTCCTTGCAGAGAACGAGGCAACCCGCTTTAATGAAATAGGGAGGGCAATTCCGGACATATCCCCAAAAGTCCTTACTGACACACTTAAAAGCCTTGAAGCCGATGGTCTGATTTCAAGAAAGCTGTATGCTGAGATACCTCCTAAAGTGGAGTATTCACTTACAGAGCTCGGCAAAAGCCTTATACCGTTGTTTGGTAGTCTCATCGAATGGGCTCTTGATAATTTCGATGCAATCCCAAAACGTTAGAGTTTTGCCACTATTTTGACCACCACAGGTGGTGATGATGCTGTAACCGGTTCTGCTTTTTTCATCTGTTAGTGCGGTAGGAATATAGGTATTTCCAGTCATCTGGAGGCAAAGGCGCGTCTATGGTCTTGAAGAAGTTGCCTGTGTGCGATTGAGATTTCTCAGACTCATAGAAGTGGCACATTCCAATCCCGCAGTCAAGAACCGAGGCCTCGCTTTTAGGTTTGTAGTAGAAGTGAACTATGTCGCCATCCACGAGAACCCGCCATGGCTGGGAGTTGGTAGAAGAAGGCGCAAGCCGCAGCATCTGCAACGACAATCCAAAACGGCTTTCCGGTGATAAGGGGGTCTTGAAATTTCTGTCAAAGAAAAGCTCGTCAAATGGCTTACGGTTTTTGCTCCCAAGCGATAAGCGTGTAATCTTCTCCATCATGCTCTGCTTCGAAGGAACTCCGACCGGACAGATTACAGTAAGTTTCTCCCCGTCGGGCCACTTCTGTCCCACGTCAAACTCCGAGCCTTTGAACGTTGCGGCAATCCAGCATGTGCCCAGACCAAGTTGCCAGGCTTTCAACACAACCTGCTCGAAACAGAATCTGGCAGAGAGAGCTGCAGCTTCGTCAGAACCTATCCCGAGCAAGAAAAAATCTGTGGCACCTTTTATCATGCCGTATGTACTTGGCTTGTAGCCGTTCTTCATGTCGAACTCTTTAAGCCTTATGGTGACTTTGCCGCCAAACGGATCCGTCACTTCCTTGATTGCGTTTGTAAGTTTTTCTTTCTCAGTCTCTGAAAGGGGAGCGCCATTGAAACTTCTGACAGACCTACGCTCCTTTATAGCTTCTATTATGTTCATGTCGGTACTTTTTTGTACTACAACATTGCCGAGAATGCTAAGGTTCGACTTGAATTATGGCGGCTTATCCTGGTGTCATAACAATAGGTCTCCGAGGTTGACTTTAAATGTTACATAGGTTTGAAAAAATGTGTGAAACGTACAATTCTTAGCAGCAAGTGTACTATTTGTTCTACTGAAAGAAATTAATGTACTAAATTTGCATTCATGAACTGGCTTATGACTAAAATCCGTAAGGAAAACGCAGATGAGGCGGTCTCCATATTGCAGGAGGTTGATGCTGGATGCGTGTTGTGTTCCTCAGGATCGGTCAGTATTAAGGTCAATGACAAAGTGTTCCGGCTTAGTGGTGGTCAATTGTTTATTTATCCTCCATACGCCACGATAGAAATCGCAGCAGTAAGCAGAGATTTTGAGTGTATCGTCTTTGATGTTGACCACCAGTTTCTGCTCAGCACTTTGAAATCGGTATCATGGAGCGACAACCTACATCTGATATCCGACAATCCGATTGCAAGTCCTTCAAAGCACCGGCTTGCCCGGTTTCAGCAGCTCATCTCGCTTCTTGAATCCGACCAGGCGGAAATAGACAGGACGGAGGCTCTTTCCATTGAATGTCTGAAGCAGGCGTTTACATACGAAGTGCTTGCTGTGTTCGCCGGACGCATGCTTGTCGCTGCAAGGCCTAAAGCTTCAAAAGACTCTGTCGTATTGGAATTTCAGGCAATGCTCAAACGTGAGTGTTTCCATCATAAGGATGTCGCATATTATGCCTCGGCGCAGAGGCTGACCCCGAGATATTTCACAACAATCATACGAGAGATGACCGGCAAGTCTGCCTCTTATTGGATTACCCAGGCTGTGATAGTGGAGGCGCAACATCTGATGCTCGACAATTCAATCAGCCTCAAAGAAATAACATTCAGACTCAATTTCTCATCGCAGACATTCTTCTCACGATGGTACAAACAGTCAACCGGCGAGACACCCTCACAATTCCGCAAAAGAAACAGAATTTAGATTATGATACATTCGTATGTTTTTAGCCCGTCAGGCACTTCCCGAAATGTGGCTGACATTTTCACAAAGTACATTGGCATTGATTCCAGGACCCACGACCTCACAGTCCATGGCATCGGCAGAATTGATATCAAGGATGCAGATGATATAGTGGTGTTTGTCGCACCTGTATATGCCGGTAGGGTTCCGGCTTTGGCGGCAGAGCGGTTCCTGGCGGTAAACGGTCATGGTCAAAAGGCGGTCGCCATCGTTGTTTATGGCAACCGTGATTATGATGACGCATTGGTTGAAATGTGCGATATTATAAGCGCCCGTGGATTCAAACTTATTGCCGCCGGTGCATTCATTGCACAGCATTGTATTTTCCCAAAAGTGGCAACCTGCCGACCCGATGCTTCGGACGAGAAAAAACTTGCCCGGTTTGCATCGCTTGTCCGTGAACGGATTATCAGTGGCAAACCGCTTGATTTGAATATGGTGAAAGGCCATCGTCCGTATAAAAAACCGACCGGTGTGCCTCTGCATCCCCAAGCAGACAAGAAGAAATGCAACAGTTGCGGAACATGTGCCGCCCAATGTCCGACAGGTGCTATTAACGCAGTTGATCCGAGGAAGACTGACGCAAAAAAGTGTATCGCCTGCTGCCGGTGCATCAATGTGTGTCCGCAAGACGCACGTTCTTTTGGCGGACTGCTCTACAAGGTGGCAGGATGGAAATTCTTCAAGGACAACTCTCGACGTCTCGAACCCGAATGGTTTGTCTGACAGACCAATCAGTATGTATAGGTATACAATGGAGCGACAGCATGATGAAGCCGCTCCATTTGTTTTTTGCAAAATCAGGTTAAGTATTAACAATAATTTGAGGGCAATCAAACGTAATTTGGCTAAAGGAAATTGATTGCATCCTGTAACTTGCTAAGGAACTGGGCAGCATGTGCGCCATCCATCTGAGTGTGGTGGAACTGGAATGATACGGTCAGTCGCGTCTTGAGCCAGTAGCGATGGTATGCGCCCCATATCATGAAGGGATTGTTGAATACACCGCCATACATTCCGACTGCACCGTCAATGTCGTATTGAGCTAATGCGGATGTTCCGATTACCATACTGTCGGAGATGTCGTGATTCTTGCAAGTATCGGCAACTTTGCGTGTCAGGCGAAGATAGTCTTCATTGAAGTGTGAGAGGTCTTCACTGAAAGGTATATCACACGAACTTATCTCGCCTTGCGAGTTGGCAACAATTGTGTTGACTGCAATTGCGTCATACTTGATTAGCTTATCACCTACCGGCAGCATATAGAACTCCTTTACCTGCTTGGCGGCTTTACCGATGCACCAACACATCAGCATATTGAATTTCATACCGTGCTTTCGGCTAATAGTACGCAATCGGGTGACATCGAGAGTTTTGATAAGCGTCACCATCGGCATTGGGGCATTCATCCACATTTCAAAGGCGTAGGCCCGTGTGGTATCTTTCGGATTTACTTCCAGCATCATAATTTTTTTGTAATTGTGAAACATTCGCATGTGAGCCGAAAGCGCATGTCGGCAACCGCCGGTGCGCATTGCAAAGCA
Organism: uncultured Duncaniella sp.; assembly: GCA_958352885.1. GTDB lineage: Bacteria > Bacteroidota > Bacteroidia > Bacteroidales > Muribaculaceae > Duncaniella. The sequence goes on along the minus strand of CATWQI010000005.1, from coordinate 287,900 downwards.
TTCGGTCTCACCGCAAAGTTACCACAGCAACGGCACTCCGGATAGAACAAAAGCGACATTATGCTGGATTGGTGAACAGGTCTGAGTATGGAGCGCAATGTTTTATGAGCGACTGAGGCGTGTATCCGCTTAGTTCCCTGAAATTTCTTATAAAGTGAGACTGGTCGGAGTAACCGCATTCTGCTGCAATTCCGGCATAATTGTTTTCTCCCTTCTGAATCAACCACAAAGCTTTCTGAAAACGTACAATCCGGGCATATTCTTTCGGATTCATGCCGACAGTTTTGCGGAAGACCCTTTCATATTGCCGCTTACTGAGACAGGCACTCTCGGCAAGAGCATTGACCGATGTAGTGGGAGCACGAAGCAATGTGTCGATTGTCGAACCTACCCGGCTGATATTCAATACCGGTCGAATCTTCGATGTCAGAAAATCCTCCAGTATATCAATACATTCCTTGGCAATCTTGCTGTCGAAAATCCTCTGAGCAATTTCATTTATTTGCCGATTCTCAATGTCATAACCGGAGATTTCAAGATTGTAGAATGCTGATGGCGGAGTGTCGATAAACATCCCGATCGTATGCGGATAGAAAACTGCGACAATCATTTCCAAACTTTCGGTTGATTGAATATGCGCAGGGTAATTCACCTGACCACTAATTGTAAATTGTGACTGACTTTTATCAAGTTCCGGGATATAAAGCGGAGTCTTCTTGTGAAAAATAATCTGCGGACAACCGATAGGAAAGGTCAGGATGCTGAAAGGCTCATTGCTTTCCAACACCCAATAGTAGCGCACGTAAGGGCTCAACTCTTCTCTCGGTCGATAGATTATCATCAGTTTTCAATAATCGAGCAGTTTGCCGCAATCGTGCCAGTCACCTATCATCTCGCCATACTCGCTTGCATTGATCAGTTTTGTCAGTCGTGAGGTGAAGAGTGCGCTGTTGGCTTTTTTTGCCTGTATATTGTCTATCCTGACCCTCTGATACAAAGCCGGGAATGAACGGAAGTTTGACCAAGCAACCGGATTGGCTTCAAATGCTTTGATAATGTCAGTGTCGATGACAAATTCAGCATCGAGATCGGGACAGGCTGTTCGTCCTTTGTCAGTCATCAATCCGAGTTTATCAAGGCGGCGGCAACGTTCTTTGTTGAGTTCTGTCCAACGTCCCTTTTTGGTCCGTGGACCGAAACGCTGCAATGTAACGCCATCAACATTCTTCACCGTGGAATCTATCCATCCGAAACATAGAGCCTCCTCGACCGCATCGAGATACCATAATGTGTCAACAGGCGGAGTCTTGCCGCGCTTTACCGCAATCCAACATTCTTTCTCTGTAGAATGGTATTTCATCAGCCATTCACGGAATCCTGCACGTGTCTTTATATCAAGAATATTCTTCGGTGTCATGACTGTACTAAACATTTACCTCCTCCGCTTTGGCATACCTTAAAGCCGCCTGCTTTGCCCGATTCGCGACACTTGGCGATGTCGAACGATATGTCTGTGTATTTATCCGTGTACTTTATCATGATTCTATCATTTTGTTTATAGGAAGTTTATAAGAGCACTTTCGGCATCTCGGTTGCTTTTATTGGCGGCAAGTCGGAAAAATTTGGCGGCTTTCTTGAAGCAAGTGACGGCTTTTCTGTCATCGGACAGCTCTCGATAGGCAAGCCCCATGGCAAGCCCCATCATATACCAAGCCTCATCCTTCATGCAGAAAGGCTCATTGCTTTCATAATATCGTTTTATCGATTCTCTAATGGCAGAGCTTCGATCACTATTCTCAGATAACTGATTAACTGTCCGGGTCATCTTTTTACTGAATTTCTCTTTCGCGTATTCGTAAGATTCAAGAACGTAAGGCTTCAATGATTCAAATGTCGTTTCAGATGGAGTCAAAGCACAAATCCACCCTATCCACGCATATACGGGATGCGGCATAATGACATCTTTTGCGGTAAAGTCATATTTTAATCAAGCTTCATTAATCAAACTATACATCAAGGCAATATCCTCTGATGCCATTTGGAACTTTGATTTTTCAATGAGCAGGTTTTGTCCTGTCATTATATAAGAAGGCAGGATGCGCCATCCTTTATGGAGTATCTCAGTGTTACGTAATTTGTAGGTGGATATACCGGGAACGGCATTTTTCTTGGTTGCCTTCTTGCTTATCATATTAAAAGCTTTTTTCGCAACATCACCCATCAGCATGACAACCTGAAGATTGGGAAACAGCTCAAGCTCCTTTTCAAGATATGGCAGACTTTCTTCAATGCTTTCCTTTGAGACAGCGTATTCCGATTTGGGTGTCTTGACGGCATTGGTGATGTAGATGCCGAAGTTCAATATATCCTGAATACTCGTTACCTCTATCCCTGCTTTACGGAACAGAGGGATCGTCGTTGACATATATGCGGAATCCGGCTTTCCATAGAAGTCATCGTCTGATTCAACCGGGACAACTTCGTTTATCATGATAGCCCGTATCATTTCCGGCTCGATATTTACGTCATTAAGTCGCAGAAATTCTGTAGCGCCACAGAGTTGTTGCAGTTGAGATTTTATATTCATGATTCTCTTTAGGTTAAACGAATTCAGCTGTTTTCAAAGAGCCCTTCAAAAATCATTGCTGATTCCTCCGACAGACGCCGGGTTGCGGCTATACTTTGAGCCAACACGACTCCTTTTGAATTGATTCGCAATGGCTTCTCTTTGCTCTTCGGATATCCGAACCGAAGAAGTGGCACAAGCTCATCAGGAACGAGGCGCGGTTTGATAACACTGCCATTCTCTCCCCATACTGCCCATTCGGCACAGCAATTAAACGGTTCCTGGTGCTTGCAATGGGGTTTGTCGCCGGGAATGATCATCGTGAGATTCTCGGGCACACTCCGGAGACTTTTATAAGAAGCGTCTTTTGCACAAAAGAATGTGTCAGAGACCTTAACGACAACTCCTTCGGGAATAAGGGATCTGTAAGGAGCTCCAAGTTCTCTGATGCAATAGTCGAAGGCTCTTTCCTTATGAGTCACTTCCAGTCTTGCCATTATGTATAGATGCCTGTCGAGTAATGAGACCGGAAATACGACATCACCCACTTTTATCGATGCTATTGACGGCATCCTTGAGTGGATACTGCCAAGCACTACTTTTATAGGTCCGTTGTCATCGGATTTTCTTAGTTCGTCCAACCAGTCCTGAGGCCAGTAAACAGTATAATATGCCATAATATGATGTTATCTGGTTCTATTTAAGAAAGCGGCAGCCAGCTCTGGGCTGTTAAGCGTCATAGCTGACGAATCTTCGAGATTTTCAGCGTCCTCATCATCCGATATTGAAATGAAGAATGTGATTTCTTGGGTACGTTCTCCGAATATTCCAGAGTCCTTGACCTGCTTCATAGCCGAAATCATTGCGCTGAAGAAAAAAGCTTCTCCAGGCAAAGTATTGTGGTTTTCCCACAGAGATTTGCTGAGCTTCACCAGTTCGCTGTCATGCCCGTCGGAATACCCCCATTCATCAGGGTGCCATTTGCATTCATCATCAGGCTCTTCGTTTTCACTTTCAAGGTATTCCAGAGTATTCGCTGCAAGAAACAGCGAGCAGCAATATCTATCGGTGACCAGAGCTACTGTGTAAATGCGCTCATCGTCTATGCGTCCAAGAATCTCGCGCAGGTCAGCTTCAACCGCATCTCTGATTTTTGCAGTCACTTCCTGCCAGAACGGAGCCACGGGGGTAGTCGGATCTTCGTTTTTCCGCTCGTGTGCATCAAAGTCGGGTGAGTTGATGTAGCCGATATACTCCTTTGCCTCTTCCGAACCGAGTTTTACAGCATCCTCCAGATACTGGTATCCCAACTCAATATCCGCCTCAGTGCCACGTCCGAAGGCATATGCTACGCCGAGTGCTGTGAGCAATCTGACAGTTATTGAATCCCATAGATGGTCGACACCATCGCCGGCTTCATGAAGATACTCGAACGCCACATCGTCGTCCTGTACAGTTCCAAGTCCCTCCTGATAGCAGATGCCAAGATATGCAGCACACTGCGCCTTGGTAACCTCAGAGCACTTCGGATTCCAGTAGGCTTTTTCAAACCAGTCCACAGCTTGGGCATAGTCCTGCTCTAAGTCGCCACAGCCTTCAAAATGGTAATATCCCATCTCGAATTGCCCTTGTGCAAGGCCTCCATTGGCTGCCATTTCAAAGAGCTGACAGGCAAGGCTTATGTTTTCATCCACCTCCTCGCCTGCCTCATAGATGTGTCCGGCATTGTATGCGCCCTGAGGGTCGCCCTTGCGGGCCGCTTCCACATAACGCAGCAGTCCGGCATATGCATCACCTTTCTCCTTGCGAAGATAATAGCCGTAGTTAGTGCAGATTATCGGCGAAATGTCTGCCAGCATCTGATAGTATCTCTCATAGACATCCCGGCTGATGTCGCCAAGGCCTGCTTTGCGAATGTCGCAGTAATTGCCCCATCCGGCACAAAGTCCGCCGTCGAAGCTGCGTTCGTACCACACCTTTGCTATTGGCCACGCCCATGCGTTATAATCTCTTTCATCTTTGAATTGCTTGGCAGAGTCGGGCTCTACACGCAGATAGTCGCCCCAGAAATAAACGTTGGCGACCATGTAGCAGCAGAAAGCGTCGCCACGCTCAGCCTGACCAAGAATCTCATCAAACGCTTCCTTAAACGAAGCAAACGGCATTGCCCGTTCCACTGAGGGGGTGAGATTAGCGCTTCGGGCAGCACATAGAACGCCGGTGGCACTCCCCATCATCGCGCTCTTCTGCATCAGCTTAGAGGCGTTGGCTTCGTCAAAATTAAATCCGGCCTGTGCCCATACATATTCCTCGCCCATGAAGCAACGGGCTATAAAAGCCAGAGCATCGGCATCGCCCTGTTGCGCTGCCTGCATGAGCATCGCATAGCCCTGGCGTATTTTCTCACGGTCGAAACTCGACCAGATCAGCTTGACAGCAGTTTCAACAACTGTGCTATATTCTCCGTTCATTATTCTTGATTCTTGTCGTTGTCTAAAAATCTGAATACCAGTCTCTCAAAATGGTCGTTCACGTCAAACTCCTCCAAACAGCTCAGAGGGTCGGGCAATCTCTCGCCTTCAATCAGACTCCACAGCCAGCTCCGCAGGAGTCCTTCATCAGAAACAACGCCTCTGAAGCCGGTCGGAGCCGGATTCGTCCATCTTACATATTCAACTTTATATCCGGTGGTAGGAGCGGTATCATTGTCACGCCTGCGGATGCTGACATATCCGCCATCGCCTTTAGTGAAATCATAAAGCATCCATAGCGATTTGCGCTCGATGATATTTTCCAAAGCACAGACCACATCCGCCATGTCAAAGTATCGGAAATCTTCGCCGTCAACACATAGTTTCGTCTCCGGAGCCTCTTGTCCCGGATAGACTTTCTGACAGTGCCAGCCTGTCATGTCGGGAAGCGAAGCAGTGCGGAAGAAATCACACATAATATCCGCCGCCACATCACAGTCTACATCCGACCGCCACATGCGCAGCATATATCCGTTGACTCTGAAACACACAGCCATGCTGCCGTCCTTATAATAATCAATAGAATAAGCTTCGGCATAGCGGACCAATACCACAGGCACGCATTTTTCAAGGTATATAGCCACATTATCTTCTATGTCAGACACGGCATCGACAATTTTTGCCTCAGTCACGTTTGATGTGCGTTTGGTTCCATTCTCAGTCCCCAGCACATATTGCGGCTTGCGAGCTTTAATGCCGGGAAATATAGCGCGTGGTTCGTTACTCATTTTCAATCAACTGTTTCTTCTGTTCAGCGGTCAGTTTACCGCTCTCTATTGATATGTAGGACATTATAATCGTCTTTTGTCATGCGATAAAAGTGTTCGGTGCGCTTGTCTCCAAGAGGTGAAACGACATCATGATCAGTATGATGGTACTTGAATCCACTTTTCTCGATGACACGTTTCGACTTGACGTTGCCATCGTAGTGACCGCACCACACAGCATCAATACCCAGCTCATTGAAGCATCGTGAAAGCAACGCGTTGACTGCTTCGGGAATAAGACCTTGACCCCAATAAGGCTTGCCAATCCAGTAGCCTATCTCGGCTTCATGCTGCGTCATGTTGGCCGAGTGAAGACCGTTGGAAAACATGATTCCGCAACTGCCAACCGGCTCGTTGGTGTCTTTAAACACAACAGCGTAGACTTCGGGAGCGGCAAAAACAGTGCGTATGATTTCGAGGCTATCACTAACACTGGCATGCGGAGGCCATCCGGCAATCGGTCCGATGTCGGGATCACTCGCATATCTGTAAAGTGATTCGGCATCGGATTCCAGCCAAGGTCTCAATATCAATCTTTCAGTTTCCATCCTTATTTTCAAAATGTCGTGGGAAGACTTGTGTCAACCCGACCATAAAGTTACGAAATCTATATGGGATTTTAACGAATTGCAGGAGAATGTAGCATCTTTATCTGGAAAATGCTTGCTAATTAATTTGTTTTAGACTTTGGGAAAGGAAGGTGTTTCCATAGAGTTTTAATTATGGTGATAGCCTTGCGGGGGTCAGAAAGGTCGAGGATATAGGCTTCCTTTGCTCCCTCATACGGGCAGCCGCACTCGGCATCTGTCATCATGTCGGCAATACATGGTAATTTCTTAACGTAAGCGATATTGTCGCAGGCTGTGATTACGCATTTTTCATTGACGTAGACGACGTAATCACCCATCATCTTGCGACTGCGAATCTCGCCCAGCGGAGCAAGTGCCTCGCAGATGGATTCAATGAAGTCGATAGAACACGCCATAACCTTATTCGGGGAAAAGAGCGCAAAATCCCTGCTTGTTAAACTGATAATACATTTCAATTCGCTCCGGCGTGTCATTTTCAAGAAGCGACAGCAGCTCTTTTGTAAACTCAAGTACACCAGAGCCGTTGGCTGTTACTATTTTTCCATCTGACACCGCCTGTTTATGAATGTAGCCATCTGAATTCGTGTAGTTGTCTCCACCCCACATTTTCAATTGGTCGAGTCCATTGCCTGTGTGCTTGACATTATTGAGAAAACCGCATTTAGCCAAGAATGATGCTCCATTGCAGATTGCTCCGACAGTTATGCCCTTATCTAATGCCTCGCGGACAATTGGCGTAACCATATCTGCTATCGGAGTGAGCCAGCCATAACCGCCTATCAGAACGAGTGCGGCATAATCATGCGGCATAGCCTCAAAGGAGTAATCGGGCAACACTCGGAATCCGCCAATGGCAGTGACAGGCTCCATAGTGGGCGTCACGATTTTATTGATATATTTGGGATTCGGTTTTAATTGTTGTTCGTCACTGCTTATAGCCTCCATGAGATAGACCATCTCATGTGAGGCAAAATCCGGCAGAAGAATATATAGAATTTCGTTGCTTGCCATGTTCTTATTTCAATAAATCATAAAGTGTTTGGTCGCAGAACATTGTCGGAGTAAACTCCACAATCTGATAGTCGGCGATGCCGTTGATGTTGAACGGATCTTTAGCAATGATGGCGTTTGCTTCCTCACGATTGTCAGCCTTTATCATTATCACACCGCCGATGCGGGGAGTCTGCGGACCGGAGGCGATAAAATCTCCGGCTGCATAGTGCTCGGCAAGATATTTGCGATGCGCTTGAAGATGACGGTCAACCTCGTCAAGCGGTTTTTTATATGTCAGAATTGCGATAAACATAGTTTATTTTGCATTTTGTCGGTTTTTCATTATCTGTTCAAAATTCTCGCGCCCCCAGTTGAGCAGTGCCTCGATATGAGGCAGAAGCGTTCTGCCGAACTCCGTCACCGAATATTCCGTGCGGGGAGGAACATCCGGGAATAGTTCGCGACGGATTATGCCGTCGGTGGTCAGCTGACGAAGCACTTGCGACAATACTTTCTCAGATACAGACGGGATATTGCGGTACAGCTCGTTGAAGCGCACCGGTCCGTTCTCGGAAATCTTCACGAGAACTACCAGTGCCCACTTGTTACCGAGCCATTCGAGCATCGGAGCCGCCTTGCAATATTCGTAGTCAAGTTTTTTAGCCATAACCAGGGTTGCAAAAGGACTGATTACGAGCAGTACAAACTTTTCGGTAAGGGTCAAACCCTTAGGTAAGTCATTGCCTCCACGCTGATAATCATCTAATTTTGCACCACGAAGTTACAAAAAATAATCGAGATATGATATATCTGCAACTACATTTCACAGGGCAGGTATGGCGACCCCCATACGAGGCCGGTTCGCAGCTACTTCAAATCACATCCGGATGCACGTGGCACAAGTGCAGATTCTGTAGTCTTTACCACGGCACTCCGTTCCGTATGTCACCGCTCTCGGAGGTGGAGGAAGATCTGAAAGTCATCCGCCAATGGCAGCCGCGTGCCCGGCGTGTCTATCTCACCGGAGCAAACCCTTTCGCGTTGAGCTACAACAGACTGATGGATGTGGCTTTGCTGCTGAGAAAATATCTTCCTCACATGGTGTCGTTCGGAATGTTCGCACGAGTGACGGACATAGCTCCAAAGTCGGTTGAGGAACTGAAAAACCTCCGGCACATGAAGCTCGACAGCATCAACATAGGCATCGAGACGGCTCACGACGAGACCCTCGATAGGATGAACAAAGGTTATCACGCCTCTGACATTCTTGCGCAGTTGTCGAAACTCGACGAGGCGGGAATACGCTACAACGTGTTTTACCTAAACGGACTCGGTGGTAAGGGAAATGGCGAAGCCAGCGCAATTGCTACCGCTGATGTATTGAATCGGCTTCACCCCTGCATCATCAACATCGTATCATTGACCATATTTCCCGAATCACAACTGTATCAAGAGGTCATAAATGGAACTTATGTGGAAGAACCGGAGATTGAAAGACTCATGGAGATGCGCACACTCATTGACCGACTGAAGATAAAGGTCAACCTGCTGGGTCATCACGTTTCCAATACGGTGCCGATTACCGGAGCTTTGCCGGACGACAAAGCCGCGATACTCCGGGAATTTGACAGGGCGATAGCCGAGTTTCCAGAAGAGGAACTCAAAGCCTATCGCAGCAGGATATGGCATCTGTGAAGATTACTTATCCATTTCAGGTCTGTCCCGAAAAAGACAGGCATTTTTCTTGCTATAATGTCATTGAAAATTCGTAACTTTGCATTCTAACTATCAACATATTCAAAGCAGTACAGAAACTGCTTTGAGGAGGAAGTCGTAGGAAAAATGAAACTAAATCCAACAGCGAGGAAAGCCATTTCAGCATTTTTAATTATGCTGTTAATGGCTGGATTATATGGAGCAATTGTTGCTATATGCAATCAATATCTGCGAGAACATGATATGCTGACGAAATCATCAAAGTTTGTCCTTGGCGTATTTATGTTTGCAGGGTTCTACATCATTTGCAAGTGGTTCTCGAAACGGATTGACACAATCCAAAAACGAAACGATTGATGGACTACGAAGATAATGAATAAGGAGAAAACACCGTTGATGATATGATGGTCGATTAAGACTGTCACATCAAAATCTGTGACTTCCCAGAACTTTTTCGACGAATCATCGATTGACGAATTCTTTGTTAAAAGCAAAGCGCATAGCAATGACATTGCTAACCTAAACGACTGTAACTTATGAATATCGAGGATATAAGAGAATTAGCTCTCTCATTGTCTCATGTTACCGAAGATATGCCGTTCGGTCCGGATACTCTTGCATTTAGAATAGGCGGTAAAATCTTTTGTTTATTGGATTTGTCCGGTCATTGGCAATTCTATAATCTTAAAGTAGATCCGGATTTCTCCCTTGATCTGCAAGACCGGTATTTAAGTATCCGTCCCGGCTTTCACATGAACAAACGGCATTGGATATCCATAGGCTTTAACAGTAATATCCCTATTGATATAGAGAAAAATATAATTCACCATGCATATAATCATACAGCAAAAGGTCTGACAAAGAAATTGCGTGGAGAATTAGGTTTTGAATGACCTAATCCATGAGTGCTCTAAACAAATTTTAAATCGTTAAAATTAATGTCAATATTAAAGCCCTTGTATTTTAATGAATCAGTACAATATGGCGTGAACCTGATACTAAAAGTAGATTGATTATTATTTTGAGGGCTATTGATGAATCGGAGAAGGCTATTTTGGCAAGTCGAGAAAAAGGAAGAGAGTTACGACAAGACATACCAACAACTACTTGATGGCGTAAGAATAGAATTGAAAAGGCTCGGATGGGAAGGCGATTTCAGAGTGTTTACTTTAGGAAATTATAATGTCCTTTGGTGTTTGGGACTAAGAATCAATCCCATTTCAGAGTGTTATTTCAGCGGTACTCCCAAGAGGTTTTGGCTAATGTCAGAGGTCTTTATGACTTCGCAATGATACAGTTAAAGCAGCAAGTTAATCCAAGGTTCACATTCAGGTAGAATAGAAATCTAAAGGACGAAAAATGGGAACATTGTGGCTAATAACACATTGTTGCTTAATACTCTGATGTCAAGCGGCAGACTGGTTATACGCAGCCGGTTATGTAAGTGATATCCAGTTCTGCCTCGCGGCTGAGGCCTTTGCACTGACGGGTGAATAGTTGCCAAGGGGTGTCGCCGAAGTATTTGCCGATGATTTCAATGATTCGGTTTTGTTCGTCGGATGTGCAGGGATGTTCAGGCGTGGTGTAAAGCACGCAGATGCATTCCTGTTTCTTGGCGGAGTTCAAATATTTCTTGCTATTATATAATGGGTTGAGCAACAAGTCTGCAATGTACTCAATGCGGTCTGTTTTTCCGTACGTCTGGGATTCATAGTATATGGTCTCTATGGATAAGGAAGACAACACCAACTGTTTGAGTCGTTCGGATACGGGGCCGATTTTTGCTTCGAGTAGACTGAGCTCTTTATAGAGTTCGCTCTGCCGGAAGAGCTCGTCGCGCCTCTTTTTCATACGATACTTGCGTTTGCGCTTGCTGCGGTTTTGCCTCCTGCCCCAAAGCTTTCCTTCGCCGAATACAAACCAGTCGTTAGCCTCAGCTGAAAGACAACGATCTTCAGATGTTGACATCATCTGTCGTTTTAATTCCCGGCGTATCTTTTTATCACGGCAATAAGACAGCGCAATCTTTATATCCAGACGTTTCGCCTGCAATGCGTATTTGTCAGCCTCATGTTCCTCAAACAGTGCCCAATCTATATCGCCGTATCGTCCGAACGGTGCGGAGCACCATAGAATCTCGGCTGCCGCCTCTGCCGCAGTAACCACACCGTTGTCGGGGAGGACAACCTCCATACCTACGATATTGAAATATCGGTCGCCCTCACACATGTAGGCATTCGAGTCGCCATCCGAGTGGAGATGGAAGAATTGAAGTGGAAAAACAGACTGCATTCCTTTGTGACTATACCCCCGTATCAAGACCGTCCGGAATTGTCCGATATTGACCATGATTTTCCGGGTTACGTCCGAGTTAGCCTTTTTCAAGTGTTTGAGCATCGGATAATTATGGACGTTTTAGTTACACATTCGTTACACAAGCCCATATCAGGATTTCGTGTAACGAGTATGTAACGAATGAGCGTCCGTAGCGGTCTTTTTTCTGTCCGATGACGGTCCTGAGTCGTCATTTTTTAGGTACTAAAAACCGCAGAATACATTGATATTCTGCGGTTTAGTCTTGTTTAGACTTTTGTTGGCCGGAATTGAAAATCGCTGCAACTCGATTGCGGCAATCTGTCCGACCCGCTAGGTGGAGCTGGAGGGATTTGAACCCTCGTCCAAACGTGGAACTAATGAGCTTTCTACATGCTTAGTTTCTACTTGGTTTTCGAGTTGAGACAGGCAAGAAACCACCAATCTCAGCCTTATCCTCTAAATAGTCTCGGCAGGTATCAAGGCTTTCCCTGCCATATTTCCGATTTAACTGCACCACCTGGTCGATACGTCTCGGAAAAAGGACAATCGGGTGATGTCTCGTTTCGGCAACTGTTGCCGAAATAAAGCTAATCTACTGTACTTCGATTAGGCAGCGAGAGCGTAGTTGTTTTCGCCATTTGAAATTTTGATGTCCCTGATTATAGAGCGTAGCCATCATTGCTCTGCATGCTTACTCACCACCTCTACACGCTGTCAAAACCGGTCAGCCCCGTTGGGTTGTGAATAGGATTGCAAAGTTATGATAATATTGGCAAAAAAAGATGCGTTAAGTATGGATTTAATATTTTATTTAATAATATTTAACAGATTCTATCCCATTAATTAATCAGATCTCATTATGTATAACCCGGCTAATATTGTAACTTTGCGATAAAATTTCACACAAAAATCAATATGTTAACCACTTCTGCTCCAATTAAAACAATTAAAATACAATCATCATTAATAAAAATATTGATGGGGATATTATTAATAGTATCCATGATTCCGGGTTATACATTGATTAAGTATGGAGTGCATTTTGGTGATGAGCCGTATCAGATACTTAATACTATGGATTACTACAATAGTCCACTGTCACCTCTTACAAGCTTTTTTTGTGGCATATTTGGAACTATTGTAGACTTTAAATGGATAGCTTTCCGGTATTTGGCTTTGACACTTAGCAATTTGGCGATTATTTCGTCCGGATTGTATCTATATTATGAGAGTCGGAAACTGACATTCAGCATAATAGCCACCTGTGCTGTTATTTTTATTTCAGGTTTATACCGTACAATCCCAAATCTATTTGGTTGGGATTCAACAACTTTGTTTTTTATTGTGCTTACGTTGATAACCTTGTTGTGTTATATTAAGCATCCAACTGCTTTAATCCTTGGTTTGCTTGCTATTTTGTCAGCCGTTACAGGACTTGTCCGTATCCCAAATATCATAATCATTCCAATAGTTGCGTTTGTGATGATATGGAAGTCTCCTCGTGAGGGCTTATTGGAGAAAATAAAGGATAAGAATCTTTTAGTTTATATTTGCCTGTCTCTTGCTGTTATATGTGTGATTTTGGTTGCGTTATATGGTTCATTGTCTAACTATATTCGTCTTGTTCATGCAAATCAATTGAGTGCACATCCGTTTATTGGAATAATATGTGCGTATATGATAAGTGCTTCAAAGATTATATTTATAATTCTTGCATTGTTTAGCATATTTTCGATAATGAACTATTTTGTGCTCGATGGGAAACCCAGATCAATTGGCGGTCTGGGCGTGATTGCTGGCTTATCTTTTTTGATTTTCATATCGCTATTTTTTAATCAAAGTTTTACATCGAATTTGAATTTCCCAATAGAATGTATTCTTTCGGCTTTAGTGTATGTGCTTTATAAAGAGAGAAATAATCTTCACGGTTCAATTGCGACACAAGCCATTTCAATGATATTATTAGGGTGCATAGGGGCGGTAGGGAGCAATACCGGACTTGTGAAATTTGTATCCTGGGCTTTGATTCCGATAACACTGGGATTCCTTTTGAAATATTTGTCCTCCAGGGTTATAAGTCTTTATGCGTTGGTCTTTGGCGTGCCATTAGTTGTGACATTGATGTTATACTCGAGGGTCGAAGCGTTTGCAGAATCGGGACTCAGGGATACTACATTTAAAATAGAAAGTGGGAAAGCTGCTGGATTATACACGACTGCTGAACGGAAACAGATTATAGATGATGTGAATAACTGCACGTCATCACTGCCAAAAGATTGTGCGTTGGAAGTCTTGGGTGAATCGACAAGCCGATTTGGCTATGAATATCTGTTTGGCAGTCGAGGGGAGTATGCAATGCATGAATGGAGTGATTTGCCACTTTTTGACGATGAGGGATATTTGTCTTGGGTTCAGTCAAAGTTGGACAATACAAGAGATGATATAACATGTATATATATTAAACGAGTCGACAACGCAAATTCAAGGACAAAGTCACTATTGGAAAGTCAGCTAAATTTGATACATGATACAAAGACATTTTCGGTATTCAGTACCATTAAAGCTAAATAGGATTAAAATCAATAATACGATCAGATACTTATTTATACCACATTTAATAGAAATACACATGAAAAAATTTCTTTCGCAGACACTGTTTTTGCTGTCTGCTGTTGTGACATTCTCTGCCAAAGGGGATGCCTATGACCATTATTACGAGGACATGCCTGTGGAAATAAAGCGCGTGTCAACCTTTGACATACCTGAAGCCAAAGTCTCGATTACTGAGTTTGGAGGGGTAGGGGATGCTGTTACTCTCAATACCGAGGCTTTTGCCAATGCCATTTCTCGCCTGGAGGAGATGGGGGGTGGTCATCTCGTTGTGCCTCAGGGTATATGGCTTACCGGTCCGATTGAGCTTAAAAGTAATATTGACTTACATCTTGAGCGCAATGCGGTGATATATTTCTCTCCTGACCGGGAGCTGTATCTTGATTCTGACCAAAAGGCATCCAGGGTATTGCCATGTATAAGGGCCATCAGGTGTCGAAACATCTGCATAACCGGCGAAGGTACCATTGATGGAAACGGTGCGCAATGGCGTCCGGTAAAACGTAGCAAAGTCAGCGATGTGGAGTGGAGGCGCTTCAAGGAGATGGGAGGCGTCGAGCGGCAAAATGGTTCTTTATGGTATCCGTGGGAGATGAAATCAGGCTATCCGGACATATCCGCCACACCGGAAAAGCAGGAAGGGCGCCGTAACGACATATTCCGTATCTATCATTGCGAAAATGTGTTTCTCAGCGGTGTCACATTCCAGAATGCCCCTAAATTCCACGTGCATCCGTTCAATAGCCGTAACCTAATCATTGACGGTATCACTGTGCGTTGTCCTTGGAATGCCCAGAATGGCGATGCCATCGACCTGAGTGACTGCCACCAGGCATTGGTGGTAAATTCGGTTATCGATGCCGGTGACGACGGTATCTGCATGAAGAGCGGTGAATACAAAAAGGACGCTCTCGTCAATGGTTGTGAGGACATACTGATTCAGGACAATATCGTATACCATGCTCACGGCGGTTTCGTGATAGGGAGCGAGGACATATGCGGGATGAAACGGATTGTGGTTCGTGACTGCACATTCTCCGGCACAGAGACGGGCCTTCGCTTCAAGAGTGCCATTGGACGCGGCGGTAAGACCGAGGATATATTCATCAACGGAATCATGATGACTGATATCATCCATCAGGCAATCGTATTTGAGTGCAATTATGCCAACCGTCCTGCCGGGGTGAAAGATACCGACACTGTTGCGCAGCCTGTGAAAATGGAGAAAGTTCCTGAATTTACTGACATACATATCTCGGACGTGATATGCCGTGGCGCTAAAGTCGGAATAGCAGCGAGCGGCCTTGAAAATTTCAACTGTGTCCACGGAATCACCATCAGTAACTCCACCATAATATATACCTCTAAAGCTACTGAGATAGATGAGCGCACCGCACAGATTCAGCTAAATGATGTGCGGCTTGTACCGGACAGGAAACAGTAGGCATTCCGGGTGAATCCGGTTCTGTCTCTACGGTATATCCTGATTCGCCTCTGTGGAAATCTCAAAGAAATCAAAGTCTGCGAAGCCCGGAGTAGGGTAGATGTTAGGTGTGGAGCAGAATATTCCCACCTTGGCTCCTATCCACATTCCGGGCTTCACTGTGCATTTCCCGCCAAGCCTCATGAACTTCTTGCCATCGAAGCTGTAGGCATATACGCACTCGTCGTCGTTAACCAACTCGACCCTGATCCATGCGGCACTATTATTATCTATGGGAGCAGTAGCAAGCGTCACGGGCGACGTGGCAAATTTGTCATACTTGCCGCTTACTACTGCTATCTGATTTGTCCCGTCATTACCTTTTACCAGTGCTATGTACGAGTACTCGTTACCCATCATTGTCAGACCGGCACATTCGTTTTCGGCTTCGAAAGAGGTTTCAACTCTCGTTGTCGCTGTGAATTTAGGAGCCGGAAGTTTCTGGAGATACAGGTTCCCAGCATAATACAGATTTCCGTGTTCGGTAGGGCAGGGCACAGCTGACAGTCTCATATATCCCGGGCGTGCCGTGAGCGAATACCACTCTTCCCTTGGGTTTGACTGCCATTGCCATTGTTTGCCGGGTTTAGTTCCGCTGAAACAGTCCGATGTCTGCGGTATTTTTATCCGGTGCGCAGTCCCTGTGTCCGGTTTGCGGTAGCTGATTACAGGGTTCCCTATGCCGTCACCGTCAGCATCCTCACCGATTACTATCCAGTCATCATCAGTCCATGTCGCCGGTTGCAGATGCGTCACTCGCCCGAATATCCCTTTTGACTGGAAATGCACAAACCACCATTCGCCTGTCTGAGTCTCCACAAGTCCGCCTTGGTGGGGTCCGTTGATGCCGCTGTCGCCTTCCTCCATTACGCGCCGGGCTTCGTAAGGTCCGAATATGTTGCGTGAGCGCAACACGGTCTGCCATCCGTCCTCAACACCACCTGCCGGGGCAAAAATGTAGTACCAGCCGTTTCGCTTTTCCATTTTCAACCCTTCAAGAATCGGGTTTGCTTCCTCATCATGATATACGGTGGTGCCGTTGTCAAGCAGACGCAGCCCATCGGGCGACATACGGTGTATTATTGCCGGACCGCCACGGTGGATACTGTGGGCTAAATAAGCGTTGCCGTCCTCATCCCAAAACGGGCAAGGGTCCTCCCATTTTGCCACTTCCGCTATCTGGTTCAGCTCCCACTCACCTCGCGGGTCGGAGGTCGTTGCCACAAACAACCCGTCCTGCGGCGTGCAGAAGTAGACATAGTACATCCCGTCATGGTATCGTAGAGACGGAGCCCATGATCCTTCGCCATGTACCGGTCTGTCATACTTGCCGAGAGGTAATCTCGGATACACATGATTTACTATCTCCCAATTCACCAGATCATTTGAATGCAGTACCGGTATGCCAGGCATACAAGTGAAACTTGAGGCCACCATCCAGTAATCATCACCTGTGCGTATCACATCCGGGTCGGAGTAGTCGGCATGAATGATAGGATTTATATAAGTGCCGTCACCACGGTCCGCCCTCCATTGGGCAGACATGGTGGGGGAGGCTGATATAAGCATGCCGATGACGAATATTTTCAGCAATTTTGACATATATATTTAACCGGTAAGTTGATTTAAATAGACTCTAAGCAGTGCAAACTTATGAAAAAGCATTGAAATGTCAAAAAAATCTCTCCTGCACTATTGACTTTATTAGTCAAATGTATTAACTTTGTAGCTTTAAGTGACTTGCTAAGATAGTAACCATACCCCTAAAATCACACCATGAGTACTCAGAATATCATTGAAGACCCAATAACTATTGCTATACGTACCGCCCTGACCGATACTTTGGCTTTATTCCATTATGGAGATTATAAAGGCAATTATGTGCTTTTTGATAAAAAACCAAATAATGGTTTTTATAGTACATTTGTCGAGAAAGCAAAGAAACGTGGGATGTCGTTAGATATGTTGTCAGAAGAAGACAGGCGTAATTTTGTTGAAACATTTCTCCCTGCTAATAATGGATTGTTCACCAAAATGGACGGATTTACCGTTATTGATTCATCGGCAGTCAGGATTTCCGGGAATGAGTCTACAAAGAGAGGAAATTATGGTCAAAAAGATGAGTTTCGGCTGTCTAAATTTGCATATATTCCTGGCAATAGTTATATGAAGCTTAAGGAATTGGCTATTGAAGAGGATTGGGGACCGAAAGATAATAATGGAAGACCTATTTCATTTTTGAAGGTCTATCTCAATAGGATGTTTCGTAGATTTTATAAGCTTGATGCTGATAAGGATGTAAAGAAGCATATTGTGTATTCTAAAAACGATACACGTTGTCTATTCAGTACAGGCTTATATACAAACTTCGGCACAATTAAAGGGGGTGAGGAAATATTTGTGTTGTTAAAAGAGAATTGGCCTGATAAAGAAGAGCCTTGGCGATTTTGCGATTTTATAACGAAAAGCGATTCTCGGATTAAGGATTTTGATCCCATACCTGAATTTGATAGGAATAGGGACTTTGAGGATGAACTTAACAAAGAGGACTTATTTAAATGTGTCTATGGCGATGGTATGGAGTTAACAGATATGAATCTTAAGCATGCTGTATTGGAGCATGTGGAGCGTTTTCCTATTAGTTTTTTGGAAAAGAGGATGGACGGCTATAAAAAATTTGATTTTGACAATAGAAAAACGGATGTTAATTTCTGGCGTGAAGTCAAAAGTTTTTTGGACTCTAACTCCGGACGTGAGTGTTTATCTATGATGGCCAGAGATGTGCATGGAGAGATGCTGATGCAGGATAAAATTGCTCGGCGTACTAATGGTGACTATGCTGTGAAGGTCTTCTATGATAAAGAAAATACGATACAGTATTATCTTCCGTTATATTTGGGTGAAAATAAGCCAAAAGTCGGAATTTTATGCAAGATTCATCATAACCGGTATTTTGGGCATACAATATACACTCCCTATATGGCTTATAAGGGTGCTCGAGTTTTAGGTCAGTTACAGAGTTATTGGTTCATACCAGAGTTCATTGATGTTGACGATAAATATATCAGTGATGTAAGTGATGATATGAAAAACAGAAACAACTACAAATGATATGGCAACTAAAGAATACTCCTGCCCGAAATGTGGCAATATTATATCTACTTCGATTGAAGAAAAATGGATTAAAGTCATTTCATCACTACCTGTGGCATGCCCTGACTGCGGTGCAGTGAGTCAGCTGAAGGATTATAAGGAACCTATTGAGATAAAGTATGACGGTCGTTATGTCCTTACGCCGGTTGATAATGGTGTTAACATGTCAAAAGATAGGATACCTCTGCATATCGGTTCTAACATAATAGGACGATTAAAAAAGGATACGTCTGCTGAGGTGAATGTTGGTATCGAGGTAAATAAATATGTGCCAATAGTAATGGACAATGGAACTCCCAAGTATCATCCTGACCGTACGAGCGGCATGCATGCGGAAATAACTATTGAATTTGATGAGCGTGAAATCCCGGCGTTTACAATAAAGGCGTTGAAAAAACCTATCTACATAGGTAAATACGACGCTAAATACAACGAATACGCCAAGTATGCTGAAGGTTCGAGCATTAAAATAAGTATTGGTTCGAAAATCATACTCGGAGATTTAGAACTGCGTCTTGAAGATTCCAATAGTGGCACGATAGACTGAAAGAATAACTTGTAATGTCGGATTGAATTATGGATAACGCTCTTAAAAAAGGTGTAAAACTAAATGGCAGATATGAGATAGAGAAAGAACTCGGTAGGGGGACTTTTGGTATTACATATAAATGTAAGGACATAAAGAACAATCGTATTGTTGCCGTTAAGGAACTTGCTCCGCAACGTTATAGCCGTTCCGAGAAAGGTAATGTGATGCCTGATGACAGTGACCCTAAAAAAACACCGTTTGAAAAGTTACGGTCCCGTTTCAAGAAGGAGGCGGATGCGTTACATGATTGTCAACATCTTAATATTGTCAGGATTTTCGAACAATCCGACGGCTCATACTGCTTTGAGGAGAATAATACGCTCTACTATGTGATGGAGTATATTGAGGGTCATACTCTTCAGGATTTTATTGAAAAATATAAATCTTCGCATGGATATTCAGTCAAGGATTTGGCTGAAAAATTCATAATACCGATTGCCGAAGCCGTCAAGAAACTCCATTCGGAGAGAAGGAATCATTTCGATATCAAGCCTCAGAACATAATGGTGAGTCATAAGGAAAATGGAGAGCTAATCCCTGTCCTGATTGACTTTGGGCTTGTAAAGCATTTCAATGGCGATGGAATTGCTTCGTCATCACAGGTCGCGCACGGTACTTATGCATATTCTCCAAGAGAGCAAATAATGTGGACCGGGGATATGGAATTTAGACCAGACTTTGACACGTATGCCCTTGGCGGTACATTTTATTATGCACTGACAGGAACGATTCCACCGCTTGATATCCCTATTTCATCTGATGAGGAGGCAACAGATATCGGTTTGGCGAAGAGGTTTATCAAGCAGTCAAGAGATGATGTCAAAGAAAAACGTTATGAGAAAATTGATGGCTTTATAAATGACCTCAAGAGGGTGATTGACGGTACGTTTAAACCTCGTAGTGACTCCTTGGAAGATGGACCGGGATTGAGTAATGTTGTGGCTGCACCGGTCAGGTCATTTGTCAATTTTGAAACTTATTCAAAAGCTCGTGACGCTGAGAATAAGCAAGTGGATGACTTGCTCTGGGGGCAGGATGCAGGCGGCGATTGGTATCTTGTCAATAGCCGGGACGAAAAGCTGTCATCAGCCGTGGCTGCGTATAATAACTATCAGGACGGTTTCTTCCTTGTTAAAGATTTGAAAGGGAAATTCAATTATATAGACAAGACCGGCAAACTTCTTGACAATAAGCGGTGGTATGATGAAGCGGAGTCGTTTTCTGATGGTATCGCCATTGTCAGGATTAATACCAAAGGCTATAATTATATTAATCGTCAAGGAAAACTTCTATCCACAAAGCAATGGTTTGCTTCAGCAGGTCCATTCCGGACAGGCTTCGGATTGGTGAAGCTTGAGGAGGGCTACAACTATATTGATGCAAATGGCGATTATCTTTTGCCTCTTTGGGCGGAATCCGCTAAAAACTTCGACGCCAAGCTCCGCACAGCCGAAATTACAATCAAAGGTAAGAGCTATACCCTTCTCACCGATGGAAGTATTAGGAATAGTACGGGTGCGCTTATTCCCCGGAATCGAATATCTATAATTACGATGTATGATGAATCCGAGATGGTCACGGATTCCATACTGTGGTGCAAAAGGGATGGGTTATGGTATTTGATGAAAATCGAGCCTAATGACGACCTGATTGTGCTGAATTCAATGGGATTTACTGAGTATTCACCGTTCTCAGATGAGGTGGCTCGTGTTGTCCGTGCTGACGGCATGGAAAACTATGTCAATATGGATGGAGACCTTATTATAAAATGGGTATCAAAAGTCTATCCTTTCCAATGTGGAATCGGGCGCGTGGTCATCTCACCAAAAGCCATTACTTACATTGACAATAGTGGCGCAAGGTATTTCCAATGTGATAATAATTTAGAGGAAGCATCAGATTTTGTGAATGGCACAGCGACTGCCAAGATTTCCGGTATCCCAGTAACGCTTGATACTAATAGGAATATTATTGACGCACAAGGTCGGAAATATAAGATATACAACGTTTTGTCGTCTAAAAAGAATAATAATGAGATAGGGCACTTCGTCTTGATAAATTACAATCTTGCTTATATTGAGAATAAAGGTAAGTGGAATTTGTCTGATAAGCGTGGCACGTATTTATCTGATTTGTGGTTTGATGAGATAGAACTTTGGCAAAATGGTGTGTATCAAGTTATGTTGGATGGAAAGTATAACATACTCGGTTTAGACTATAAATTGTGCTTCCCAAATGATTGGTTTGAGGAATTAATGTTGTCCCCTAACTTTTTGAAATTAGTTAGAGTGGGTAGAAAAAATGAGATAATTGTTGATAGAAATGGTAAAATTCTCATAAAGGATATCGAATGTGGCCAATGCCGAACTGTTTCTTATAGTAATGGTTCTCCTGGTTTTGTTCTCGGCGAACATGGTGATGGATATTTTAAATGTATGGATAAAGAGAATGAAGGATTGAGTATTATCGATGATGGAAATAATCCGATATTTATCGACGAAATCATATCTTTTTCCAAAAGTCCGGTCATGCTTCTTGTGAAGCGTGACGGTAAGTATAATTTTGTCACACAGGATAAAAAATTTCTTTCAGAAAAAGGCTACGATTATGCTGAGCCGTTTGTGTGCGGTTACGCAATTGTTAAGGATAAGGATGGCTACAAATACATTAACAGTCTCGGAAATGCTCCGCATGGAGCATTTGACGAAGCGCGACCAATGAATAGTGGCATAGCCCTTGTAAAGAAAAATGGCAAATACAATTTCATACACCGTGACCATACTAAAAGTTATCTGCTAAGAGCTGACAATGGGAAAGTTTTGTGGGCGGATAATGCTACCGATTTTGATGACAAAGGGCGGGCAATAGTGACAATTGGTTCAATGCGGCATGAAATTTCACGGGATAACCTGCTTAAAGGAATACCGATAAAACTTGAAGCTCCGGTACTTCCGTCAAAACCGGTGGCTCACGTGCAGACAGATTCACAAAGGAAAACAAGTCCACCTCGTAAACCTGAAAAGAGTAGCGTAAGCCTGAGAACTGTCGTATCATGGATGGTATGTATCTACATATCCGCTGTCGGTTTCTACAAGCTGGCTAATGGCGAATTAATATATAATATGTGGGTGACTTTGGCTTTCATTTGTTTTGCGTTGTGGGCATGTTTTAAGGTCATAAAAGTTATTACAGACCGTCTTGATATATGAAAATATACTTACCAGTAGGAATTAATGACATAGGCGGTCGTGACAATCAGGAGGATTGCATGATGCCGCCTATCGGCGAAGCCACAGAGCAGACCCGTTGCTTCGTTGTGTGTGACGGTATGGGAGGTCATGATAATGGAGAGCTTGCAAGTTCCGTAGTCGCAGCAGCATTGTATGATAATCTTTCAGGAAAGGATATGATGTCGTCGATCATAAACTCCGCAATGATGGCAGCATATGATGCTCTTGACAGCAAGGATGATGAAATCGATGATACATTGGTAAGAAAGATGGGAACTACAATGACCTGTCTGTTGCTTGGTTCGCGTTCATACATGGCAGCGCATATAGGTGACAGCCGTATCTATCATTTTCGCCCACGCTATTATTCGCCGGCAGAGCCTGAGGCTGCTATAATGTACAAATCATCTGACCACTCTCTTGTCAACGAACTTGTCGAATCAGGGACTATTACTCCTGACGAGGCACGCATACATCCTCGCCGAAATATCATCACCAAGGCTGTGATGCCACACGATGTACGCCATACGCCAACAATCCATGCATCTAATGATATTGAGGCAGACGATATTTTTTTCCTTTGTACCGACGGAGTTACCGATGCCATGACTGATGCGGCACTGGCATCAATTATCTGTGACCATGCTCTGGCTGACAGTGCGAAGGTTGGCAGGCTGGAAGAGGTCTGTGCGGAGTGCCACAGGGACAATTTTACATTCTATTATATTCGTGTCAGGGAAGTATAACCGCCATTTGTAATCGGTAAAAAATGCACCATGAAGGTGGAATTATAAAGTCCCGACAGATTATTATAGAGTAACTTTACATACCCTAAGCCTGATTAGGAAAAATCATATCATTTTCAATATAAGATGGTAAAAATTTTTACTTTGCTTATGACTTCGTGCTTATGGCAAATACCTACGCGCAAATTTGTCAGCCGGAGGAGATAGCTTATAGGATTGAATAGACTCTAAGCAGTGCAAACTTATGAAAAATACTTGGAAATTCAATTGCTGTTTAGGTTCGTAGGTGTCAAGTTACTAAAATTTTAGAAGGAGAGAAATACTAAAAAGAGTTAAAAATGAATTTTATTAACAAATTTTAGCAAATCGGGGGGGGTGATTTTTGGAATCGAATTACTAATTTTGTGCCGCATTTCAAGTACGCTAACGTTATCGTATTCTGAAATGTAACACATCATACCTTAGAGTAGTATTTATCTTGCACTTACCGAGTGATAAGTAAATTTATTTATAGTAACAAATTGTTTTTTTAGATATAGTAACAAATAATCGGGTTTAGGCGTTTTTGATATAGCCCTATTTTGAGAAGAGATTAAATCGCCTCGCTCG
This sequence comes from uncultured Duncaniella sp., assembly GCA_958352885.1. Taxonomy (GTDB): domain Bacteria; phylum Bacteroidota; class Bacteroidia; order Bacteroidales; family Muribaculaceae; genus Duncaniella. The sequence goes on along the minus strand of CATWQI010000005.1, from coordinate 264,001 downwards.
TTTTAGGTTCAATATTCTAATAATGAAATAACGCAGATAATATGAGGAGCCTTTACAGTATCTTGTTTGTGGTGCTGACCGCCTTGTCAGCCAGTGCCCAGTGGGGGGTGAAAACCAACCTGCTCTATGATGCTACAACCACTCTTAACCTTGGAGCCGAGGTCGGGGTGGCACCGAAATGGTCTATTGATGTTTCCGGAAATTTCAACCCATGGAAATTGCCTGACGACAAACGTATAAAACATTGGTTGATACAACCCGAGGTGCGCTATTGGCTTTGCAACCGTTTTGCCGGTCATTTCTTCGGAGCACATCTTATCGGTGGACAGTACAACATGAACGGTTTTAGCCTCGACAAGCTGAATTTCCTCGGTGCTGATGACCGCTTCCCGATGAAGGATTACCGTCTGCAGGGCTGGATGGCAGGAGCTGGAATCGCCTATGGTTACGCCTGGATTCTTAACCGGCACTGGTCTATTGAGGCGGAAATAGGATTTGGATGGGTATACACAGGTTATGACGCTTACCGTTGCTCTAACTGTGGCAAGAAAGTCGGACCTGACCGCCATCGTAACTATGTTGGCCCCACCAAAGCGGCTGTAAACCTGATTTACGTATTCTGAGGTCCCCTCATTCCCCTGACTGTTCTGACATCTTGTTTTTTTAACCTCTTCTTCTTTAAACCTCTCCTTATTTTAAACCTCTCCGCTTATAAGTATAGTTAACGTTTTTGTAGATCATGAATAAGATTTATACCTTATTATCTATCACTGCATTGCTGTGTGCGCTCTCGGCATCAGCCGCACCGGTTGAAATTGCCGGTGGCAGAATCCCCGTGACCAGGCTTGACTTTGCCCGTAATGGCGAAAGCCTTCTCATGAGCATGGATCTGAATCTCTCGTCACTTGAGCTTGGCAAGGACAAACAGATTACACTGACCCCTGTCATCACCAGTGCCGATTCCACCGAGACTGTCGAGTTTTCTCCGGTAGTGATTGCAGGTCACAATCTATATTACAAGCATTTGCGTGACAACGACCTTGACAGCGCTGCTGCTCTTTACAAAGCAGGTTCGGTCAATACAGTCACTTACTCTTCCCGTATACCAGATGCCTCTTGGATAGATGAGTCCTCTGTAAGTATCGAGTACACCGTAGGTGGTTGTTGTGATATGATGCTTGCCGAGGGGGAGGAGCAACTGTCACGTTTCCACACACCCGTGTTTACTCCGCAATTTGCCTATGTGACACCTGTTGGTGATGTGGTCAAGACCCGTGAGCTTGCACGGCGTTCATATGTGGACTTTCCGGTCAACAAAATTGTCATCTATCCTGAGTATCGAAACAACACTGTCGAGCTTTCACGCATAATCGCAACTATCGACTCTGTACGTGCCGATAAGGACGTGATAATCACTGATATATTTATCAAGGGATTTGCATCGCCCGAAGGTTCTTATTCGCACAACACCTGGCTTGCCCAAAACCGAACCGAGGCACTCAGGCAATATGTGGAGAAGCTCTACAGCTTCGAGCCGGGCTTTATAAAGACCGATTTCGAGTCGGAGGACTGGCAGGGGCTTCGTGACTATGTTGCCGCATCAGAACTGGCAAACCGCAGTGGGATTCTCGCCCTCATTGATTCCGATCTGGAGCCGGATGCCAAGGATGCACGTATAAAGCGTGACTATCCTGCTGATTATCGTTTCCTCCTTGCCAATGTCTACCCGGCGCTCCGCCACTCCGATTACCGTATAGATTACACTATCAAGAGCTTCACTTCGCTTGACGATATACTACGGGTGCTCGCCACCGAGCCGCAGAAACTCAGTCTTGCCGAATTCTATCGTGCCGCCCAGTCAATGACTCCCGGCTCGCAGGAGTATAATGACGTATTTGAGACTGCGGTCCGCATGTATCCTGCCGACCCTGTGGCAAATCTGAATGCAGCCAATACAGCAATGCAACGCGGTGATCTCCCGGCAGCTGCCCGTTACCTTGACAAAGCAGGTGATGACCCGTCCGCCGTGTATGCCCGTGGTATTCTTGCCGCTCTTTTAGGAAATTACGACGATGCACTGGGCTTCTTCGGGCAGGCTGCGCGTATGAAAGTGGCAGACGCTCCTGCTGCAATTGAAAGTGTGAAGGAAATAATAGCTTATCGAAATGGCAATGTAAATGCCGCTGTCGAATAGACCGCTCCTACGGAGAGGTGAAGATTCTGACACCCAATAGTAATTATATATATATCAGGTAGCCTGCCTCTTTGAGGCAGGTTCACCTTACACGATTCTTCCAAGAGCCCCGATAACCTTTGAAAAGTCATGATTTTCGGGCTGAAACATATAGTAACATATTCAAAAACAGATAGTAACAAAACTAAACTTTTTTAATATCACTAATGAAAACATTTTCAAAATTTCTAATGGGATTTGCTGTTTCGTTGGCGGTGGTAGGGTGCTCGAATGACGAGCCTGTCAATACTCCTAACACTGACATCCCCGATGCTGACGGCAAAATGTATCTTAATGTAAAAATTAACGATGCCAACACTCTTTCACGTGCTACTGACGGTGGTTACGAAGATGGTAACACTGATGAGCACGAAGTAGTCCGCGCCGACTTCTTCTTCTACGATGCCAATGGGCGTTTCGTGCTTCGTACCAATCTGACTGATTTGAATGACGATCACGGAGGAACTTCAAGCGATGAAAATATTGAATATTTCACTGAGAACCTTGTCGTTATCCAGGGATTGACTCAGTCTGAACTCCCCACTTACATGGTTACAGTCCTTAACGGTTCTACTATTACCCCCGGGGCTGACATGAAATCGCTTGCAGAGGATGTGCTGTTTGAGACCCTCCGTAACAATGCCGGTAACTTCTATATGTCCACTACATCATTCTTTGGGCAGCCCAAAGGGGAAACAGACCGTCATGACGACACATTCTACTATGCTACCAAGCTCAAGTCAACTGATTTCTATGCTAAAGCCGAGGACGCACAGAACGCCGAGCCCGTCAATGTGTATGTTGAGCGTCTCGCAGCCAAGTTTACGCTTGATGGCATAAAAATGAATGAATACTATCCTGTCACCACCGTGGTTGCCGGTAATGATAATGGTAATCTCCCCACTGACGCCCCTGAAGCCGGAACAAAGCTTTATGTGAAGTTTGATGGCTGGGGCATAGCGGCTCAGGAGAAAAAATCGCATCTTTCCAAACTGCTTGATTCGGGGTGGAACACAACCGGTATAGACGGCTGGGCTACGTGGAATCATTCAGACTACCATCGCAGCTTCTGGGGAAAATCGGTAAGTTACGGCTCCACCACTCCCGATTTGACTGTTGTGACATATCAGGACGCTATCAACAATGTTGATAATGCCATCTATGCGCATGAGACAACAAACACAGCAGATAACATACGCACTGAAAACGGCAATCAGCTTATACGTTCGCGTGTGACTTCGGTAATCATCACAGCTACCGTTTTCGAGGATGAAGCCGGCACGAAACCGGCGGATCTTGTGCTGTACAATGGTGTATATTACCGCAAGGAGCAGTTTATCAGCTATGCTCTCAATATCGTAAATACAAGCGGTGAGCTTAACTATTACATCTGCGAAAATCCCGATGCTGCTGCCGGTGAGACCAAGCATTACCGCCAGGTTTCAACCGACGACATGAAGCTTGTCAAGAAGAACAATACAAATACCGGACGTGTGGAAGTCGCATTCAATAAACCGTCAGAGACTCTCTACGCCCGCTCTGTGGTGGATGGTAATGAAACATTCACTGCGATTGACGGTGGCGTTGAAATGCTTAATAACGCTCTTCGTCAGAATCTTACCGATATGCGTGATGCAGTGGCTTACACCAATGGCAAGATGTTCTATTCCATTCCTGTCGAGCATCTCGCCAACAATTCCACAAACGGCATAGTTAACGGCGAGGGTGACTACGGTGTGGTGCGCAACCACTGGTATAAAGTTTCCGTAAAGAATGTGATGAATATGGGTAACGGTATTTTCATCCCAGAGAAAGTGGATGATCCGACTAATCCAGATGAACCGGAGGACCCCGAACCTCTTATTCCCGAGGATCCCACAGAGAACAAATGGGCTCTCCGTGCTGTAATCAACGTCCTCTCATGGAAGATTGTAAACCAGAATGTCGACATCTGATGCGCAGTTTGGAGACATGTAAAAAAGTATAAATCCATAACATCATCGGCGGGGAGTGCGGGAAAAACGCACTCCGCACTCACCCGCCATTTTTTTACTGACCGGCTCACCTTTAACCCTCTCTGCTTACCCCTGTTGAACTTATTTTATTTTTCTCTCTTACCCCATTTCTCCCCTCGCATTATAACTTATTAATCACAGTGATGATATTTGACAGACTCTTTCACCGATTTGCCGTGCGTGCCATGACGATTGCCGCCATAGCCGCCTCGTTAGCCGGCTGTGACAATATGATTTTTGAGGATGAGGGCGATTGCGACCCCCACTATAAAGTCCGCTTCATATTTGACATGAATATGAAGTATGCCGACGCATTTCCGGCAGAAGTCAACGCTGTGACACTCTACGTGATTGACGACGCTACGGGCAATGTGGTGCTGCGCAGGAGCGAGTCTGGCGACAGGCTGAAAGCCGACGGATACATGATGGATATCGATGTGGCTCCCGGTACATATTCCCTTCTTGCCTGGTGTGGCGAAGGTGTGGGCACCCACTTCTCGGTAGCTGACCATCAGCATCACACCGGTCTTACCTGCACGTTGCTCCGTGACAGTGACGACAGTGGAGCAGCCGTAGTGGACCATGACCTCAACCGCCTTTACCACGGACGGATGGATGCAGAGACATTCCCCGAAACAGAGGGCGAACATATATATACCGTACCTCTTATCAAGGATACTAACGATGTCAACATCGTGCTTCAGAACCTTTCCGGTGCTCCGCTTGACAAGGATGATTTCTCATTCTCTATCACCGATGCCAACGGGGCGATGGACTGGGACAACTCCTTGCTGCCTGACGAACTGATTACATATAAGGCATTTGACGTGCGCTCAGGCACTGCCGGCATAGACTACCCCGAAGCCCGAGCCATAACTCAGGTGAGTGCATGTGTCGCAAGTCTCACTGTGGCCCGTCTCGTAAAAGGGAACAATATGCTTGTGAGGATTCACAACAAGGCAACTGGCGAGCACATAGCTTCACTCCCTCTCATTGACTACGCCCTGCTTGTCAAAGGTCGCTATGAAGAAAAGATGACCGACCAGGAATATCTCGACCGTCAGGACAAATATGATTTGGTGCTATTCATTGATGAGGACAAGCACTGGCTCAACAGTCAGATTTACATCAACTCCTGGAAAATAGTCCTCAATGACACTGACCTCTGATAACTACAGTAACGCCGACACACAATAGTAACAGATAATAAATGAAATTATTAGTTAAGTCACTGCTTCGCTCATTGTTTCCGGCGGTGGGGGTAATCCTTGCGGGATGTTCCTCCACCGGTGCGGAAACCGACGAACCTGCTCCCGACTTGAGTGAGGAGTGGACCATGGGGCTTTATCTGCGTCTCGGCGACACCGCTGCTTCTGGCTCGCGTGCGCCCTCTGACGGGACCTATGACCCCGGTGCAGGTTATGAGAATTATATCGACATGACAGGTTCTGACCCCGACATGAGGGTATACCTTTTCACCGCCGATACCAATACGCTGATTTCTGAACTTTCCGCTCCTAAAGTGGAGTTCTACTCGGCTACTGAGTCATCAAAGACATATTTCCTTTATTTTGAAATCAATGACGATTTCAAAAGCCGCTATACAGGTGACGGAAAGAAATTCAAGATGGTGATGCTTGCGAACTGGCGTCATAAATATCCCGAGACAGTAGCCGGAACAACCACTATCGATGAGCTTGTAAAATCAACGGAGGCAATCATGGATTACCCATATACTCCGGAATCTCCGATACCTGCCAGTCTGACAGCCGCTGATGCCATACCGTTGTTCGGTGTGTCGGAGTATTCCGATATAGAGCCCGGCGACCCTAAAGTTATGACACTCCTTCCGCAGACTCTTCACCTGCTGCGCGCTTACGCCAAGGTGGAACTTTTTGCCGCTGATTATACTGCTGATTTTGCCGGAGGCAAGCTGGATGAGGATACCTACAAGAAACTCAACGATATCAAGTCGGTGACACTCACCCGTTACAGCACTAAGCTCCGCAAAGCTCCCGAAGGTGTGGTTCATCAGGATGACTATGTTAAAGGTAACTACGAGCAGGACTATGGTCCGGCCCCGACTCTTGTCGCCGATGACCCCGGTGCGCTCAATCTGCCTCTGCTACGTTCGGATGACGGGCATTTCATAACCTATATCCCTGAATTCAAAAACATGGACAAGAAATCCGACGAGCAGGCGCGGCTTATGGTACGCTATGCCGACGGTATGGTCTATGACCTCGAATTCAAGGATTACGCAAACCCCGATGCCACTACCGGTGAATGTGCCTGTTTTGACATACGCCGCAACTACTGGTACCGGTTCTCCCTCCGCCGTGGTGACGACAGCCCGTTCACAATGGAGGTCGATGTGGTGCCATACGGCGAAGTGATTCTCGAGCCCGATTTCGGTATTGATATTGAGGATGGTAATCCCTGATTATGTAACATTTTGGAAAAGTAACAATGAACCGCATATTATCAAGTCTGATATTTATATTCGTCCTTCTGGCATCGTTGTCATCCTGCCGGGATGAGATTATCTATGACGGTGTCGTGCCTGAAGGCATGAGTCGCATCACAGCCACAGTGAGTTTCAAGGATTTCACCCCTGCCTTGGAGAGCCGTTCGGCAGGCGATGCCATAAAGTCAATCAACACCCTATGGGTGGTGGTATACAACATCAATGGCGAGTTTATCAAGAAAGAGCAGATTGAGAAATTCACTGTCAATGATGTCCGCCCCAACCAGCGTCCTGACGGCGGCGCACAAGCGGAGGAAAACACTGGGCATGCAGAGTTCAGCTTCAACTTGCCGAACGGTCGTTACCACATCTATGCGGTGGCTAATTTTGACCTTTCGCCATATTCCGATGATGACCTCGAAACTGAAGAGCAGCTTCAGAAGCTTAAGCTGGAGTGGGATATGGATGATGTGAAAAACAATGCGGAGATGTTCGGTTACTTTGCCGAGAATGACTCTAAAGCCGCCGACGGTTTCGATGCTCCTGTTGTCACGGTAAAGGGGGCAGCCAAACTGCATGCCTGGGTGAGACGTGCGGCTTCCAAGCTCACCATTGTCTACGACGGCTCGGGGCTGAAGGAAAATGTGGTAGTCTATATCAAGAGCGCTACCATCAAGGATATACCTATGCAATGTCTGCTCGGAGCTACTAACAGTCCCGGCGATTCAAACGCCGCTCCCGGTGAGGCTGATTCCTCCGATGGCATTGACCCGGCGGAAGTGCTTTACAGTGAGGGTGAGACCGTGGTGTACTACGATGGTGATACCGCTCCCGAAGGTGATGATTTGAGTATCACAGGCTATGAATATGCAGTTTCGACTGGCGGTGCTCCTGTCGGCTCGCATGATGAGACATCTGACAAGTCGCTGTTCTTCTATGAGAATGTCCAGCCGATAGGGGAGGAGGGTGCTGTTACCGACAAGCGTCAGGTGGTCAAGGACGCTACCGAGACCAATGTGCCGTCATTCCCTGACGGCAATAATCCTGCCAATGGATATGACGCAGGTTGGAAGGATGGCAGAAAGTACGGCACATACGTGGAAATCAAGGCGTTTTACCGTTCAAATGCCGATGGTCACCGAAGCAGTGGCGAGATTACCTACCGTTTCATGCTCGGTAAGAATGTGACCACAAGCTACTCTGCGGAACGCAACCATCATTACAAACTCACAATGAAATTCAAGGGCTATGCCAACGATGTGGACTTCCACATCGATTACGATATCCCCAGCCCGAGTGTGCACGTACAGCCTTATTACATATCATATCTTTACAATCACTCCATGATGTATCCTGTCACCATTCATGCCGGCAGAAATAAGGTTGAAAAGGTAGAGGCGGAAATAGTGGAAAATCACTGGTATCCCGAGGTGAATACCGGTGAGACGAAGATATTCTATGATAATGAGGCATTGATGAAGGCGGATGATTATCAGTGGCATGGATTCCTCTCTTTGCGCAAGACACGGCAGACTGTGATTTCATTGCCATCTGGAGCTGGTGTAAATGATATGGTGTCAGGTGCAAAGGTTTCGTCAGATAATGGTAAATCAGATAATGGTAAATATGGAGGTGTTAACTATAAGTATTACTACGACCATCTGCGCCATAGGCGAGAGTATTCAATCATGACGGATGGTGACCATTTTGAGGATAACCGCGATTCCGACAGTAAGACAGATACTGTGCCTAAGGGATATGACAAGTCCGATGACTCATACAATGTAAGGATACATGTAGACCCTGAGTCAGGAGAGAATATCTACACACTGATGGTACCGATGTATACCCGTGCCAAGCAGCTTATAAAGGCGAATGCATATACCGGCAATAATCCGTTTGTGGCATATCAGCGTAAAGCGGTTGTAAAATTTAAGGTCTGGCTTGTAGGAGAGAATAGTGATACGACGGTCATCGAGGAGAAAGCTCCGATTACTCAAGTGCGCCGTGTCGTCAACCCTAAAGGTATTTACAGAAGCTCGGGGAACACCAAGCCGTTCCATGTCACTATGCGTATTCTTCCGCAGGAGAGTGCGACGGAATTCGAGGATTTGGTATCCGAGGGTCCGTGGAAGGCTTATGTGATTGCCGGTGACCGTAATATCATAAAACTCTCCAAGGGGGGCGTTGGTGCTGATACAGTGCGTGGTAAAACCGGTTCGATTCTTGATTTTAATGTGAATTTCACGGGGAGCGACGGTCATGCGGTAATTCGTGTGGATTATCACAATTACACTTGCAATCATTTGATATTCGTTCGTGTGGGGTATGACCCTGTGGACTTATATTCCGGTGATGTGAAGTGGCATTCATGTAATCTGCGCACTAAGAATGAGGAGGCTGAGAATCCTGCCGATGAAGGTTCGCTTTTCAAATATGGCAATCTGGATTGTCCTATCGATGCGTCATCAAATGTCAATGTCATCACTCCGTGGGTGTTGCCGGCAGATCCGACAGTGATAACGGATAACTATGACCCCTCTGTAGCCGAACTTAATATAGCCACCGATGGCAGGACGGTTAATAAGGATGGGGCAGGTCCCAAGAAGTGGGATGATTTCAAGGGTGTGGCTGACGGAAAGCCGTTCCTTGGCGATGACAGAACGCTTGGCAATAATCTGAGCGAGGCACGTGTGGCATCCCTAACCGATTATTATAATCTGTATCTTCACGATGATATAGAGCAGGGATATGGTGTGCTTTATACCGATGATGCCACAGAGTGTGCCACTCACATCAGTGCTGTTTATGGTTATCGTTACGATAATAGGACTTATGAAGGAGAGGATTGTGGTATGCAAGGTATGTTTGTCTATAATAAAAATATTGATGACGCTACCTATGGCGGTAGAAATATATTTTTCCCGATTGGAAACTCCGGATATGGGTACCGCCGCCCGAAACATAAATTTCAAGGTGGAGACACAAAAGCAGGCTCACCTCTATATGACAAAGGTGGATGGCTGCTATATGCCGGACGCAATTATTTTTACGAACTTGGCGCTGATGCAACCGGCATTCTACACCGTCCGCTGTTTTATGATAAATGGCGTCGTCCGGGAGCATTGTACTGGTTAGATAAACCTGAGTCGAAACAATTGAAGGAAGATACCGAAGAAAAAAAATATTTGGGCTGGGATATAAATTACTTCACATTCGATTACTATGGTATATCACATGGTGACATGGTGAGCGATGTTGGGACAACAGTGGATTCCGGAGCGGCTTTTGTCCGTCTGGTCGAAGGAACTTCCACTCCGTTGAAGGAGGAGTAACTATATGATGATTCGGATATCTCGTTGAAATTTTCAATATATCTGCGCATGTCACGATTATGCCCGTGCAGGGTATGGTCGTGACATTGCTATTTCGGATATTTTTCAGTACCTTTGTCGCCGTGGATGTGTCTGACGGATACATTCACGGAAAATAGTGTGAATTTCTAAATCCTAATACCAAAAAAGAATCATGGTAAATCGTTTTATCCTCAACGAAGTGTCATACTTCGGTCCCGGTGCGAGAAAACAACTCCCCGAAGCAGTGAAGCAGCTTGGCAAAACCAAAGCGCTTGTAGTGACCGATCCCGGTCTGATTAAGTTTGGTGTCGCCAAGATGGTGACAGATGTGCTTGACGAGGCATCCATACCTTACGAAATTTTCAGCGATGTGAAGCCGAATCCTACCGTGACAAATGTGCTCAACGGAATTGAGGCTTACAAGAAATCAGGCGCTGACTTCATCATAGCTATCGGTGGCGGTTCGTCAATTGACACTGCCAAAGGTATCGGTATAGTGGTCAACAATCCTGAGTTTGGCGATATTGTTTCGCTTGAAGGCTGCGCTCCCACCACTCACAAGAGTGTGCCCATCATAGCGCTCCCCACCACCGCCGGCACCGCTGCCGAGACCACCATCAACTATGTCATCATTGACGAGGAGAAGCAGAAGAAGATGGTATGCGTTGACCCCAACGACATTCCGGCTGTGGCAATCATCGATGCGGAACTGATGTACAGCCTTCCCAAGAGCCTCACTGCCGCTACCGGCATGGACGCTCTTACCCACGCCATTGAGGGCTACATCACCAAGGGTGCCTGGGAGATGTCTGATATGTTCGAAATCGAGGCAGTGCGCATGATTAGCAAGTACCTCCCCGTGGCTGTAGCCGAGCCTAACAACGCTGATGCGCGCAATGGTATGGCTGTGGCACAGTACATAGCAGGTATGGCATTCTCCAACGTTGGTCTCGGTCTGGTTCACGGCATGGCGCATCCGCTCGGTTCGCTCTTTGACGTGCCCCACGGTGTCGCAAATGCGCTCCTGCTCCCCACCATTATGGAGTTCAACATGGAGAAATGTCTTGACAAATATCCCGAAATCGCCCGAGCGATGGGTGTCGACACTACCGGCATGAGCAAGGAAGAGGCTTCGCGTGCGGCATGCGACGCGGTCAAGGCTCTTGCTATCAAGGTGGAAATCCCTCAGCACCTCACAGACCTCGGTATCACAGAGGCTGACATTCCACGTCTCGCAGAGCAGGCTCTCTCCGATGTCTGCACACCGGGCAATCCGCGCGACGTGACACTTGAGGATATAGTGGCTCTTTACCGCAAGGTGCTCTGATTCATTTAGAGGCTGTCGTCAGGATAATCTGTCGCATTCCTCGCAAGTGTTATATAAACTTAACAAGATGCCCCGGCTCATCCGCAATGATGAAGCCGGGGCATCTCGCCGTTTATACAAAATAAGAGTTCTCTCCATTATCTCCCGATGTATGGGATTGTATGGGTATAATCATCATGAAACCTGATGGTTATGTGTCGATAATCTTGTCGTGGTCGAATTGTGCGTATTAAAGTGCGCAGTGTCACAACACAGTGCAAAAATAGGAAAATTGTGACATATATGACACGAAAAATATGTTAAAATTGCATTCTCTCTTTCGTCAGGGAGGTGCGATATTGGTAAGACAAACCGTAAAATAGGTATATGCTGCGCTTTCTGATGATTGATTTATTTTGTAATTTTGCAATCGAACCAATCATATGGAGGTTGTGCTTGAAGCACCCTCAGTGATAACGATAATATCATTAGTAACATACTCATAGAAATTTATGCTTCGTAAAGTCAGAGTTGCATTAGCCTTGTTCTTCTGGGTTATAATCACATTGCTTTTTCTGGATTTCACCGGCACGGTGCATGCCTGGTTTGGCTGGATGGCTAAAATACAATTCTTGCCTGCCGTTCTGGCGCTCAATGTCGGAGTTGTGCTCGGACTTGTGGTGATGACATTGCTGCTGGGCAGAGTTTACTGCTCCGTAGTCTGTCCTCTTGGTGTCATGCAGGATTTTTTCGCATGGCTTGGCAGGCTCGGAGGAAAGAAACGTCGCAACAAATATTCCTATTCTCCGGCAATCTCATGGCTGCGTTATGGTGTGCTTGCCCTCTTTGTTGTGGCCCTTGTGGCGGGAGTTTCGGCATTTGTGGCGCTGTTGGCTCCCTATAGCTCATATGGTAGGATAGTTTCCGGATTCCTTGCTCCGGTTTATGCGTGGGGCAACAATCAGATTGCCGGTTATGCAGAGAGCGCCGGAAGTTACACATTCTATCAGACTGAAATCTATTTCCGCAGTGTTACGGCTATTGTAGCTGCAGTGACCCTTGTGGTGCTCGTTGTTCTCTCATGGCGTAACGGACGTACATACTGCAATACAATCTGTCCAGTAGGTACCGTGCTCGGATTCCTTTCACGCTATTCATGGCTCAAACCTGTGATTGACACCTCTAAGTGCAATAGTTGCGGACTCTGTGGCAGAAGGTGCAAGGCTGCTTGTATCAACACTAAGGAGCATGTGATAGATTATTCGCGCTGCGTGTCGTGCATGGACTGCCTTGACAACTGTCACCAGCATGCCATTTCTTACAGGCATCTCAGACACGTATCCGAGCAAAAGGCTGAAGCCCCGGCAGAGGGTAATGCCGACAGCGGTCGCCGTGCATTCATGACCGGAGTGGGGGTGATAGCGGCGTCAGCGGCGGTAAAGGCACAGGACAAGGTGGTGGACGGCGGACTTGCCGTGATAGAGGATAAGAAAATCCCTGCCCGCAAGACACGAATTGTCCCCCCCGGAGCCGTAAGTCTCAGCCACTTCTCGCAGCATTGCACTGCATGCCAGCTTTGCGTGTCAGTATGTCCTACCAAGGTATTGCGTCCCTCCACTGACATGAAGACATTCCTGCAGCCTGAATCGTCCTATGAAATCGGCTACTGCCGTCCGGAGTGTACCAAGTGCTCCGAAGTATGTCCTGCCGGTGCCATAATCAGGATTACTGAGTCGGACAAGGCTGCCACACAGATTGGTCATGCCGTATGGGTGAAGGAAAACTGTGTGCCGCTGACTGATGGTGTGCCATGTGGCAACTGTGCCCGCAAGTGTCCGGTCGGAGCTATCACTATGGTGGCATACGACCCTTCCGACCCTGATTCGCCGAAAATTCCGGTGGTAAACGACGAACGCTGCATAGGCTGCGGCGCATGTGAGAATCTCTGTCCCTCACGTCCGTTCAGCGCCATCTATGTGGAAGGTCACGAAGTTCACCGTGAGGTTTGACAGAGTGCCGTCAAGAGACCGCTCTGAATCCCGATTGACACTCGATTGATTAAAAGAGACCCTCAGATTGACTTTTATATATGAAAAATGAGAATCACAATATAGACCGCCGCACATTTCTGAAGCGCTTCGGCGCGGGTGCGGCAGTGACAACGGCTGTGCTCACAGGCTGCGATTCGGATAAGAATCCTGTGTCGGCAGCAGCCTCGACTTCAGCGCCTGTGCCTGAGAAAGGCAAAATGACCTACCGTACCAATCCGAAGACTGGCGAGAAGGTCTCGGTGCTCGGCTACGGATGTATGCGCTGGCCCACTCTTCATGATGCTGAAGAGAGTCTTGATCAGGAGACCATCAACCGCCTGGTCGACAAAGCCCTTGAGTACGGAATAAACTATTTCGACACGTCACCCGCCTATTGCAAGGGACGCTCGGAGCGTGCCACCGGTATCGCGCTCAAGCGACATCCTCGTGACAAGTATTACATAGCTACCAAACTGTCCAATTTCTCCCCATCGACCTGGAGCCGTGAGGAATCCCTGAAGATGTATCACAATTCCTTCAAGGAGTTGCAGGTGGATTATATCGACTATCTGCTCCTGCATGGAATAGGAATGGGGGAGGATGGCATGGCTGCACTAAATGCCAGATATATAGACAATGGTGTGCTTGACTATCTGTTGAAGGAGCGGGAAGCCGGACGCATTCGAAATCTTGGGTTCTCATACCACGGTGATATCAAGGTGTTCGACTATCTGCTCTCACGTCATGACGAGTATAAGTGGGATTTCGTGCAGATTCAGCTCAATTACCTTGACTGGAAACATGCCTCGGAGATAAATCCGCGCAACACAAACGCCGAATACCTTTATGGGGAACTTGCCAAGCGCAACATCCCGGCAGTAATCATGGAGCCGCTTCTCGGTGGTCGTCTGTCCAAGGTGCCCGACCATATAGTGGCCCGTCTCAAGCAGAAGGAACCGGAGCGCAGTGTCGCGTCATGGGCGTTCCGTTATGCCGGAACTCCCGAAGGCGTGCTTACAGTGCTGAGCGGCATGACCTATATGGAGCATCTGGACGATAATCTCAGCACATACTGTCCGCTCAAGCCTCTGACCGGGGAGGAAACGAAATTCCTGTACGATACAGCGGATTTGATGATGCATTATCCTACCATACCCTGCAATGACTGCAAGTACTGCATGCCATGTCCCTATGGTCTGGATATCCCTGCCATACTCCTGCATTACAACAAGTGCGTAAACGAAGGAAATGTGCCGGAGAGCAGGCAAGCTGAGAATTACCGGAAGGCTCGCCAGGCATTTTTGGTAGGGTATGACCGTTCGGTGCCTAAGCTGCGGCAGGCTGACCATTGCATCAATTGCAACCAGTGCCGCCCGCACTGTCCGCAGGCTATCAATATCCCGAAGGAACTGAACCGTATCAATGATTTCGTGGAGCAGTTGAAACAAGGCACGCTTTAAGAGTATGGAACAACTTGTTGAAATACTTCAATCCGGACATCACACGCTTGTGGTGCGCTCTGCTTCGGGTGAAATCCGAGCATTCGACCGTCGGGGTGTAAGCGATCTGTATGGTTTGCTGACTTCTGATGCAGGATTTCTTGTCGGAGCTGAAGTGGCTGACAAGGTGGTTGGACGTGCCGCCGCCGCACTGATGATACTCGGAGGTGTGAAGCGTCTGCACACCAATGTTATAAGTACTCTTGCTCTTAAACTGTTTGCCGGTTCAGACGTCGAGGTAGGGTATGATATCGAAGTCCCTCACATAATCAACCGCACAGGTGACGGATGGTGCCCGCTTGAGACCCGTTGCATGGATTGTCTCACTCCTGCTGATTGCCTGGCCCGCATCGAGGCATTTATGAATGAAAATAAATCTCTGAAAAAATAATTTTAACAGATATATGCAGACTACATCGCTTAAGCTCTATTCTCTTGAATATGGCAAAATCAGAACCTATTGGATAGCAGCCCTTTTCATACTCGGCAATGTCGCTTTGCCTCAGCTGTGCCACCTCATGCCTATGGGTGGTGTGCGCTGGCTGCCGATTTACTTTTTCACGCTTGTCGGTGCCTACAAGTACGGTTGGCGTGTTGGTGTGATTACAGCGCTTGTTTCACCGTTAGTCAATTCGTTTATTTTCGATATGCCGCATGTGAGTGCTCTTCCTGCTATAATGCTCAAGTCCACACTTCTGGCAGGGATAGCCGGTTATACGGCGTCGAAGTTCCGTAAGGCATCGCTACTTTTGCTTGCAGTAGTAGTGCTCGCTTACCAGCTGCTTGGCTCGTTTGGGGAATGGCTCATGGGTGACAGCATCTATGCAGCAATCCAGGATTTCCGTATAGGGCTTCCAGGTATGGCTGTGCAGGTGTTTGGTGGCTGGATTGTAATCAATTGGCTGCTGCGGCGTTGAGCCGAGTTGTCGGTGTCCCTGAACAGAACAGTTTTTTGATACATATAAGAAGCCGTTTTGAAAAATGGCAATCATTAAAAGGCCTGTAATATTTTTTCAATGATATGAACCGATTTAACTCCCGGATGTTGGAGTTATATCGGTTCTTTATTGTAATTTTGTGCGGAAAAAATCTCACATATTGAATTTTTATAGATTGTTTTAGGATTATGATTCTGCAATGTGCCGTCCTGTTTGCCTTTCTGGCATTGGGCGAATTAATCGTTTACCTGACCGGCATACCCATACCGTCAAGTATTATAGGGATGTTACTGTTGGCGGCAGCTTTGAAGCTGAGGGTGGTCAGGATTTTCTGGGTTGACAAGATATCTGATTTTCTTGTCAACAATCTGGGCTTCTTTTTTGTGCCTGCAGGAGTAGGTCTGATGCGTTGCTTCGGGCTGATCGCCGACCAGTGGCTGCCGATAGTAGGAGCCACGGTAGTCAGCACATTTGTGATAATCGCAGTGACCGGCTGGGTACACCAGCTTGTGCGCCGCACATCAGCACCACGCCATGAGCTTTCTCGAGAATAAATTTTTTCTTATAGCGCTTACCTTTGTCGTGTTTCTTGGTTCGCGCTTTCTTCAGCGTCGCACGGGTGTGGCGCTACTTAATCCGATATTGATTTCCATATTCCTGCTCATAGCTTTTCTGATGGCTTTCAACGTGCCATATGAGACATATGCGGTAAGTGGCGAATACATAGATTTCTGGCTTAAACCGGCAGTCGTAGCGCTTGGAGTGCCGCTTTACCGTCAGCTTGAGTCAATAAGGAAACAGTTGTTACCGCTGCTGCTCGCCGAGGTGGCGGGATGTGTCATCGGCATAGTGTCGGTAGTCCTGGTAGCCGAGCTGCTCGGTGCGTCACGGGAGGTGATAGTATCGCTTGCGCCAAAGGCGGTAACCACTCCGATAGCGATGGAAATATCATCGGCGATGGGAGGTATACCTCCGCTCACGGCAGCTGTTGTAATCTGTACAGGTATTTTCGGCGGGATGGCAGGATTCAGAATGGTGAAGATTAGTCATATCAAGAGTCCTATTGCCTCAGGCATTTCAATAGGTACTGCCGCACATGCCATAGGCACATCCGCAGCGATGGAGCGCGGATACCGTTATGGAGCCTTCTCTTCACTCGGACTCACACTCAACGGGCTTTTTACCGCACTTCTCGCTCCCTTCATTCTCTCACTTCTCGGCTATACAGTATGATAGCATATAAAATTCGGCATTTTTTATGTTTCATGGGTATAATTTCGTAATTTTGCAGCGTAAATTAATGATATAGAGTTTTCGATGGATAAATCGTCTAAAATTTATGTGGCAGGTCATCGCGGAATGGTTGGTTCTGCCATCGTTCGCGAGTTGAAACGCCAAGGGTATGACAACATCATCACACGCACCCATAAAGAGCTTGACCTTACTAACCAGCAGGCTGTAAATGACTTTTTTGCAGCTGAAAAGCCGGAATATGTTTTCCTTGCCGCAGCCAAAGTGGGCGGGATAGAGGCTAACTCATCGGCTCTTGCCGACTTCATGTACGAGAATATGATGCTTGAGATGAATGTCATAAATGCTGCCTGGCGCAACGGTTGCCGGAAACTCGAATTTCTCGGTTCGTCATGTATTTATCCCCGAATGGCTCCGCAGCCTATGCCTGAAAGCTGTCTGCTGACCTCAGAACTCGAAAAGACCAACGAGGCCTATGCCCTCGCCAAGATTTCAGGACTGAAGTACTGTGAGTTCCTAAACCGCCAGTATGGTACCGATTACATATCGGTGATGCCAACCAACCTTTACGGTCCGAACGACAATTATCATCCCACGCATTCGCATGTACTGCCGGCTCTCATCCGCAGGTTCCATGAGGCGAAGGAAGCCGGGGATGCCGAAGTGGTATGTTGGGGGGACGGTTCGCCTCTGCGCGAGTTCCTTTATGTGGATGACCTTGCGAATCTCTGTGTGTTCCTCATGAATAATTACTCTGGCAATGAAACAGTGAATGCCGGTACAGGCAAGGAGCTTACCATCAAGGCTCTTGCCGAACTTGTGGCTGAGACAGTAGGCTACGAGGGCAAGATAGTCTGGGATGAGACCAAACCCAACGGAACACCCCGCAAGCTTCTCGATGTGTCGAAGGCTGCATCTCTCGGCTGGACATACACAACTGAGCTTGCCGACGGTGTGCGTCTCGCTTACCAGGATTTCCTTTCAAATCCCATGCGTGCCGAGCGCTGATTGATTCCGGCAGAAAGTTCTACAGAGAATAAAAATGCACAACCCGGAGTTATGGCGGGTTGGCAAATAGACAGATACGGCTAAACTTTTAAGTGCTAAATATATGAATATTGCGATAGTCGGCACCGGCTATGTCGGACTTGTGTCCGGCGCATGCTTCGCTGAGATGGGTATTGATGTCACCTGTGTTGACATTGACGAGAATAAGATAGAGCGTCTGCTCAAAGGGGAGATTCCTATCTACGAGCCCGGATTGGACGACCTTGTAAAGCGTAACGTCGAGGCGCACCGGTTGCACTTTACAACAGACCTTACCGCATGTCTTGACAATGTGGAGGTTGTGTTTTCAGCCGTAGGTACTCCTCCTGACGAGGATGGCTCAGCCGATTTGAAATATGTGCTTGAGGTTGCCCGCACGTTTGGTCGCAATATCAATAAATATACCATACTGGTAACCAAGTCCACGGTCCCGGTGGGAACAGCGCAGAAAGTGAAAGCCGCTATCCGGGAGGAACTGGATAAGCGGGGTGTGAATGTGGAGTTTGAGGTGGCTTCAAATCCTGAATTCCTCAAGGAAGGCGCTGCGATAAAGGACTTTATGTCACCCGACCGTGTGGTGGTCGGTATCGAAAGCGAGAGAGCCCGAAAGGTGATGACCAAGCTTTACCGACCGTTCCTTACCAACAATTTCCGGGTCTATTTCATGGATATTCCGTCGGCCGAGATGACCAAGTATGCTGCCAATGCTATGCTTGCGACCCGCATCTCCTTCATGAACGATATAGCCAACCTATGTGACCTTGTGGGCGCTAATGTGGACTGCGTGCGTAAGGGTATCGGCACAGATGCCCGCATCGGTTCCAAGTTCCTTTACTCCGGATGCGGATATGGAGGCTCATGCTTCCCGAAGGATGTCAAGGCTCTTGCGCATACCGGTCGCGAATATGGGTATACCATGGGGGTGATTGAAGCCGTCGAGGCGGTAAACGAGCGTCAGAAATCTATTGTGTTCAAGAAACTGCAGCAGCGGCTTGGCGATTTATCCGGCAAAACCATAGCATTGTGGGGGCTTGCATTCAAGCCTGAGACTGATGACATGCGTGAGGCGCCGGCTCTGGTTATTATAGAGAAACTTGTGGCTGCCGGGGCGGTGGTCAAGGTATATGACCCTGTGGCGATGGGAGAATGTCGCAGACGGATAGGGGACAAGGTGATCTATTGCAAGGATATGTATGATGCGGTGGTTGATGCCGATGCGCTTGCGCTTGTTACCGAATGGAAGCAATTCCGTATGCCATCATGGTCAGTGTTGCATAAGGTGATGAAATCGCCAGTCATTGTGGACGGCCGCAACATATATGACAAGGACGAGGTGATTGCCGAGGGTTTCACCTATACTGCCATAGGCAAGTAAGAGTGTGACATGGTTCCCGGTTCTATCAGTAATAGCCGATAATAATGTAAATGTACACTAAAAATCTGTAATATTGCAGAGCGATATTGAGGAAATAACAGATTTTTGGACTTTGACTCGGAAATTTTCACTAAATTTGCGAATTGAAATCATACGATATCATCGATTCAAGGCATTTATAACTTTTAGTGATGGAATCAACTAATTCACAGACCAATACAAATACAACACTCAATACTAACCGCAAGCAGGGAAAAGGCAATAAACCTACGACTAAATCACACCGAGGTATCATAGCCACAATGTGGCTTGTTTTCATCCTTGCTGTGGTAGGCGTGTTTTTCTTTCTATTCCTGATTTACAATGGAGTGATAGGTTACATGCCCCCTGTGGAGGAGCTTAAAAATCCTACTGACCGTTTTGCGTCCGTGCTTTACTCTTCGGACGGCAAGGAGATAGGCAGATATTTCTCCGGGACCGGCAACCGTGTGTATGCCGACTTTGACGAGGTGTCACAGCATGTCATCGATGCTCTTATCTCTACAGAGGATGTGCGTTTTGAGGAGCATTCAGGTATTGATATGCGAGGTCTTGGACGTGTGTTGTTCAAGACAGTGCTTCTCGGCAACAAGAATGCCGGAGGTGGTTCCACGCTCACTCAGCAGCTTGCCAAGCAGCTCTATTCGCCTACCAGCTCGGGGCTCGTTACACGTGCCATGCAGAAACCTATAGAGTGGATGATAGCCGTGAAGCTCGAGCGCTATTATTCGAAGGAGGAGATTATAAAAATGTATCTCAACCAGTTTGATTTCCTGTATAACGCTGTCGGAATCAAGAGTGCTGCATATATCTATTTCGGTAAGGCTCCTAAGGATCTGACCATCGAGGAGGCAGCGACTCTTGTCGGGATGGTGAAGAATCCTGCTTACTATAATCCGGTACGTCAGAATGAGCGTACCCGTCAGCGTCGCAACGTTGTCCTTCAGCAGATGGAGAAGAATGGCAAAATCACCAAAGAGCAGCTTGACAGCCTCAGTGCCCTGCCTCTTAATCTGCAGTTCCACCGGGTGGATACCAAGGACGGTATCGCACCGTATTTCCGTGAGGAGTTGCGCCGGATGCTACGGGCAAAAAAACCTGAACGCTCCAATTACAAGGCGTGGGAAAATCAGAAATATGTTGATGATTCGATAGCATGGGATACCAATCCGCTTTACGGCTGGATAGAGAAGAATCCTAAGCCGGACGGCTCAAAATATGACATATATACAGACGGACTGAAAATATACACCACTATCGACTCCCGCATGCAGCAGTATGCCGAGGAGGCTGTGGCTGAGCATCTCGGCGGCGACCTTCAGAAAGCATTCTTCCGTGAGAAGCGCGGTACTAAAGGCGCTCCATATACCACTGACCGTGCCGAACTTTCAGAAATACGACGTAATCATCTCATACGCAATGCGATGAAGAATACCGACCGCTACCGAAATATGGTAAAGGCAGGGGCTTCACGCGAGGAAATAAACAAGGCATTCAATACACCGCGTGAGATGAAGGTGTTCACTTACTCCGGTTCTGTCGACACTGTGATGACTCCGCTTGACTCAGTGCTCTATCATAAACATTTCCTGCGTACAGGATTTATGGCTATGGATCCGCTCAACGGGCATATAAAAGCATACGTGGGAGGTCCGAATTTCTCATATTTCCAATATGATATGGTGTCGACCGGTAAGCGACAGATTGGCTCGACCGTCAAGCCGTTCCTCTACACCTACGCAATGGAGGAAGGATTCACTCCATGCGACGAGTTTTCCAACACCCAGCCGGTTCTCACTGACGAGAGCGGTCGAGTGTGGGCTCCGCGAAATGCCGGCAGCGCACGGGTAGGGGAGATGGTTGACCTCAGGTGGGCACTTACCAACTCAAACAACTGGATTTCAGCACGACTGATATCCCAGTTGTCTCCGTCATCCCTTGTGCGCACAATGCATAATTTTGGTATCACTTCCGAATTGCCTGCTGTGATGTCGCTCTGTCTCGGTCCGGCGGATGTGTCTGTCAAGGAGATGGTGTCAGCCTATTCAGCGTTTGCGAACAATGGTATGCGTGTTGACCCGATGTTTGTGACAGCCATAGCCGACAATAACGGCAATATTATTTCGGAATTTTCTCCCCGTCATGTGGAGGTAATTTCCGAGAAGGCTTATTACCGTATTCTGTCGATGCTTCTCAATGTTGTAAACGAGGGTACAGCCCATCGTGTGCGCTCACGCTTCGGTCTGACAGCTGAGATGGGAGGCAAGACAGGTACGACAAACTATAATGCCGACGGGTGGTTCATGGGCTTCACCCCCCAGCTTGTCGCCGGTACGTGGGTGGGAGGTGATGAACGTTATATCCACTTCAATACGATGGCTTACGGTCAGGGAGCTTCAATGGCTCTGCCTATTTATGGCAGATTTATGAAGAAGGTATATGCCGACCCGACACTCAATTACTCGCAGTCCGCGAGGTTTAAGTTCCCTGCGGATTTTAATATGTGCGAGAAGGAATTTTACGGCTATTATGACGAGCCGGTAGATGCCGACACAAATGCGGAGGAATCGTCGATAGAAGGTGTGTTTGAATAATCCGTTAACAAATTCGCACTTTCAGGTGTTTATAGTGTAAACACTAAGATATCTGTCAACGGATTATATGAAACATATTGTTATTATGGGTGCGACATCGGGCATCGGTCTGCGTGTCGCTGAGATTTATGCCACAGCCGGTTGGCGTGTGGGAGTTGCGGGTCGCAAGGACGAGGTGATGAAAGAACTTCAGAAGCGTTTTCCCGAGCGTGTGGAGTGGGAGCATATAGATGTTACCCATAAGGATTCAGTGATGCGCCTTGAACGGCTTATCAAGAAGCTTGGCGGCATGGATATATACTTCCATGTGTCAGGGATAGGTTACCAGAATCCGGCTATAATTACCGAGGAGGAAGTCGCAACGGTCAACACCAATGTCGTAGGCTTTACCCGCATGATTGACACTGCTTTCCGTTACTTCCGTGATGTGAATTCCCGTAAGGGACATATAGCTGCCATTACCTCGGTAGCCGGCACCAAGGGAATAGGCGAGCTGGCGAGCTATTCATCGTCAAAAAAATTCCAGCAGACCTATCTCCAGGCATTGGAGCAGCTTGCCAATATGCAGGGAATCGATATAAAATTCACGGATATACGTCCCGGGTGGATACGAACCCCGCTTCTTGACCCGGCACGTGAATATCCATTCACAATGGAACTTGAAGCGGTAGTGCCGCAGATTATCAGAGCGTTGATTAATAAGTCGCGCATGGTGGTCATAGACCGTCGCTGGGCAGTCGGTTATAGGTTGTGGAGCATGATTCCCGAACGGATATGGGAAAAGATGTCAGTGCATGTCTCGTCACCCGCCACAAAGACTGAGATTGCGGAGAACTCCGTGGTCGAGACGATTGAAGCAAAGCCTGAATGATTCGTCTGTCAATCAGTCGCATCCTCCCGAGTTGAAGGATGCGACCGCTTTTTTTAGCTCTCTTTTTTATTATCGCACTATTCAGGTCGGTGTGGCATGTAACTTTGCAGTAATATTAACCTATTATATTACTGTTTTTACTATGAAAAAGACTGATGTCATTGCCCGGAATGAAATTCGTATCTCGAAGAAAGCTTATAATGATTTTGTGGGTCGGCTCAATCATACGCTTGATGACACTCTCGGGATGCCGGGATTTGCCTCCGAGGCGGTACGATTGTTTGATAGCTATGTCCGGGGTGAAGATGTCGATTTTGACGGGGTGGAAATTCTGATCAAAGTGGCAATGATGATGATTAAGCCGGAGATAGACAAAGCTATACGCCGGTCTGCATCTGCCAGAGAAAGAGCCCGTCTGCGACGTCTCAAGTCGACTACAGGGAGTAATTCCGTGAAAGAATCAGGTGAGACATGTGTGTCGCAGCCCCGTATGAACCGTAGTCAACGCCGTGAGTATGAACGTGAGCTCGCAAGAGAGAAGCGTCGGGAATCTCGACGAATCATGAGGGTAAAAAATAGGAGTCACGGGATGGTTGCTTCCGCATCGTCGGTATGACAGGTTGAGTAGGATATGAGGTAAATCCAGTCATCAGGCGCAGATGGCGGGGTGGAGGAATGGAGAAAGTTGCCGGGGCGATGATGGTAACGCTCGGTTGCGACGAAGTGATATAGCCCTATGCCGCAGTCAAGTACCGAGAGGTGGCTTTTGGGTTTGTAATAGAAATGCACAGTGTCGCCGTTGACAGTTGCTCTCCAGGGTTGGGAGTTAGTTGACGATGGTGCAAGCCTCATCATTGCGAGAGATTGGGCAAAACGGTTGTCATCATCAAGAGGCGCTGAAAAGTTGTCACGGAAAAATAGTTCGTTGAAGGGTTTGCGTTTGTTGCTCCTTACGGCAAAGCGCATTAATCTCTCCTTTAGGCTGCGTTTCGCCGATGGTATGCCGACAGGACAGATGATGCGTAGAGATTCCCCGTTATTCCATGTCATACCCTTTTCAAAATCGCTCCCACGGAATGTGGCTGCTATCCAGCATGTGCCAAGTCCGAGCCCGGTAGCTTTGAGAACCACATGTTCCAGTAGGAAACCTCCGCTCAGTGCCGAGGATTCATCATTGCCGAGTGCCATCAGAAGGAAGTCATGCGCACCGGTGATAATGCCATAGGTGCTCGGTTTGTATGCTCCTTCCAGATCGAATCCTTTGAGCCGTATAGTCACACTTCCGCCAAATGGAGCCGAAATTTCGTGTGATGCAGATTTGAGCGTTTCCGCCTGTTCATCGGTTAATGCCGCTCCGGAGTAGCTGCGCACTGACACCCTCGTTCTGATAGCCTCAAGAATATCCATTTTAAGCATGGCTAATTATATGGAGGCAAATATACAGCTTTTTGCTGACAAATAGCGCAGGAGAGAGGAGATTATAGGAGTAAGTATGGGCAAATGCATCATTGTGTACTCCTTATCATCGAAGGAGTAGAATATCTCGATTGCGTCGAGACGCCGCACAGCTTTTATCCAGATATGCTCAACAGGTTTATCAAGCCGGATTACGCTCCAGTCGGATGTGTGGTGGGTGACAACAGTGGAAAGGTTGTATTTCCCATCTACGAATTCTATTCCCGTCTTGATATAGTTTTCGTGGTCGATACGTATCATTATCCCTGCCTGGTCAAAGCGGACTTTGTAGTCGCCGGCTATTTTGACCTTCGCTTCAAATTCGCCTCCATACTCGGCATAGTAAAAAGGTGGGTCATCAACTGTGAATCCATAGTGGGAGACTCTCCAGTAATCGCTCTTGGGAGTCACTGTCATGGTCAGTTTGTTTCCGCTTATTGACCATTCGGAGGGTTCATTGAACCAGTTCATCTTTTCAAGTGTCTGTGCTTTTGGGGCGGTTGAGGAAATTAGTATGAAAACCAATGTGATGAATAGAGAGCGTGATATTCTCATGACTGAAAGTGATGTGATGATTGTGTTGTTAAAAAAGATATTCTGCTAATATTGGCAATGACTATCGCTTTTTATAAACTTTGCAAAGTTAAGGGCTTGTAAGATAAAAGACAATGCTTACAAATAACCATTTGTTATTTTCACTTATGAGTTATTTTTCACGGCTTGACTCTATGCTCAGAAACCAGGATTTCGGCGATGTGGCAGACGGGAATAAGGATGTGGTTTGTTATACGAAAGCATTTGCCGAAGTGGAAAACGCCGTGGTGGTATTGAGCGATCTGCGAAATGCTGTAAGCCTGATTGTTTCAGGTACGTTCGGCTTGCGTATGGGGTTGAGGCAGACTGACTACTCTCCTCTTATATTCGGTTTTGTATGGAAAAGCATGGTGGTAAATTCGGTTACCGGTGGGAGAGAGGAACTTACTCCGGCTGGCGACAGCAGAATTCTAAGCGCTCGTGAGCTCCAGGTGCTTAATCTGATTGAGACAGGGAGGACAAGCGAGGAGATTGCCGGCATTCTCGCCATCAGCAAACACACGGTAAGTCGTCACAGACAAGCGATTATTGCGAAGTTGTGAGTGAAGAATTCGGTCGATGCATGCCGAGTGGCGAAATCACTCGGAATTATCTGACTCAAGTCTGATAAGGAATTGTTTGATTGCAAGTCCGCCACCATAACCGGTAAGAGAGCCGTTGCTCCCTATGATACGGTGGCAGGGAACAAAAATAGATATCGGATTTGCTCCGTTGGCATTTGCGACAGCACGTACAGCAGTGGGACACCCAATTCTGTGGGCAAATGCCCCGTATGCTTCTGTAGCGCCATATGGCACATCCATGAGTTTCTTCCAAACGTATTTCTGGAATTCAGTGCCGATAGATAGTAACGGAACGTCGAAATCCCTGCGTTTGCCAGCAAAATATTCATTCAGTTGGTTTGTGGCCATATCAAGGCATGCTGATGTTCCCTCCGAGAACTCGGCTCTAAGTTGTTTGATTATCCTGGCATGGATGCGTTCGTTGGTTTTCCCGGATAGCCAGTCACAAAGGCACAGACAATTTCCGAATGACCCGAGCATCAATCTTCCGCATGGAGAATCGTAATATTTGATAATGATAGCCGGTGGATGAATTTCACAATTGAGATGACGCATAGTATTTACCGTTAAGTAGGCGCAAAGGTACATAAAAAAGCGGTACCATCATGCCGGAAATAAAAAAAGTCCGGTCTACATACGGATTTATCACAGTTTACTCTGATAAGCACAGGGGATACAAGATAGGATTTGAATATAAATCAACAGTTGAGACGACTGCCGAAAATGATTATATAAATTGATTATAGTTTCCTGATTTGACGAATCATCTCGTCGGGCATGAAATTTTGATTTGGATTTGAATATAAAAATATCTAACTTTGCACCGTCAAAAACTAATGGATGTGTTTCTGATTCAAACCAGACAAATGGCATAGCATCGGAAATGCAGACACAGAAAAGACAAGACCAAGGAAAGATGCCGGAGTGGTCGATCGGGGCGGTCTCGAAAACCGTTGTTCCCTTACGGGAACCCAGGGTTCGAATCCCTGTCTTTCCGCAACATTCGCTAATTATCAGCGGTTTACAAAATAAGTACCCGAAAAAGTATCAGAAAAATGACTTTTGAGGGTACTTTTATTTTATCGGTGGTAATATGAAGCCGGAAGCTCTGGCGGTTCGAAGGAGCGATGCTCCTATCCAATATATGGGCTACGCCAATTCCATTATCCTCTCATCGCTTTAGTGCGTTGTTCTCAAAGAAGGGTCTCAAAAAATCCCCCTCAACACCTATGCTTCCCTAAAACATTAACGCCTCAGTACCATCCGGTTCTGAGGCTTCTTTGTTTCGCGAATATCCAAATCTCTTGGCAAGAGATACTTAACTGTGGACAAAATTACTATATTCCGTTGAATTATGCAACTTATACCTTGATTTTAAGTCTTGCCACACAATTGTGGCAGGTATACCACATGTTGCCTTCTATTTTCATATTGCTTTAATTTTTATATTTGTGATATTGATATCGACTGGTTATCAGACCAATATTTTCTATCCGTATCTCTTGCCAAGAGATACCAAAATTTTAAAAGGAGAATATCCCCAGGAAGTGACTATAAACAGATTAAAAAAACGAGGTGTATGGAGTGTTATCCAAACCTCATTCTTTTTAGTAAATCCTTGTAACTGCCTATTATTCAGTGATATCTGGATTTAGGCAGGACTTGAAGAATTGCCTGTTAGTCAAAAAACGCTCTCATGAATTCCTCTGAAAAACAATGGTTTGTGATGCGGGACCTAAAGCGTCGCAATTCGAATTCATTGGCTGTACATGAGTTGGCAAAAGCCGGTCTGGAGGTGTTCACGCCAATGACACAGATGGTGATGAAAATTGGAGGAAGACTGCAACGGAGAGATGTGCCTGTGATACAGGATCTGTTGTTTATTCACGATACAAAAGAGACACTTGACCCGATTGTGCGGTTGACACCGACGCTACAATACCGCTATCAACTCGGTAAGACCAAGGATGAGCCGCTGACGGTTAGAGATGAGGAAATGGAACGCTTCATTTTTGCTGTAAATAATACCGATACTCCGGTATATTATAAGCCGGGGGAACTCACAAAGACAATGTATGGAAAGCCTGTCCACATTCACGGAGGTAGGTTGAATGGCTATGAGGGGCGCTTGTTGTCAGTGAAAGGTATGCGTAAACGTCGTTTGATCGTGGAAATCCCCGGTCTTTTAGCGGCAAGTGTGGAGGTTGCCCCGGAATTTATACATTTCGTCTGATCCCTATAGATTATGGTTTCAAGTCTTCCATCGCGGATAATGAACTATAGTGTCTCTCCGTCATCGCCTACGAACGAACTAATGACAGTAGGACAGGCATTATTAGAAGTCGGGGGCTATGCGTCAATTATCCTTGACAGAGAGCATCTTTCCCTGTCACAGAAATGCGAGACAAGACTCCATAAAGTCGTGGAAGAGCTTGTTTCCAGACAATGTATTCTGTCGGCTGAAAATCTACATGACGTGCCGGATCCAGACCCCGCCGGGACCGATCTGGAAATCTTGACTATCGGCGAGTTGCATACGCTATACCGGCGCTGGCCTGTCAAGCACTATGATAAAAGTGCTGCCGGTCGGGAATCTATGTCATTTTACTTCGAGGGGCGAATAGTAAGGGAGATGATGAGGCGTAAGGCTGCCAATAAAAGCGAACAGCTCAAAATAGATTACTGCAATGCGATGTACAGTAATGAACTCTCAAATATATCGCAGCTGTTTTCACTTCCGGTTAGAGTAGATGATGACAAAATCTACCCTGATAGCAAGAGGAGCTACACACCCGAGGAATTAAGTGCGTTGATTCGTCTCTATAAAGATTACAGAGACATCACCGAACGAGAGATATTGGTGGAATATGCCGATTACTCGCTTGACTGGCTGGAGAGGAATCAAAACGTGGTATCGGGCCTAAATTTACTAACCGAAATCGCAGAGATCGGGCGCAGAAAAATAATCTGTATTCCGAAGTGGGTGACCAAAAGGCTCGCAGACACGGTAAATCTGGCGCTCGCATCTAAGACCGGCAATGAGGCGGAACTGTCAGTTGCCATGCTCACATTGCAGATAATCAATGGAGACAGCTCATTGGAGCGGAGGGCTCAACGTATAATTAACCGATGCTACAAGTCGGCATTTGATGACAGCGCAAATCTTGGTGAAAGGATTGAAAACCTGCATACCGCAGTGATGTGCTGCGATTACGTCACACGGTTTAGCGTACGCAAGGCAGCCGCATTGTGGAACTTGTTGAGTGTTCAGGCTTTGTCGTCATGTATCGGGTTGAAATCAAGACATCTATTCCAATTATTGGAGATTGCCAGGGAGTGCGGGGGTTATGCGCATATATCCGATAAGCCGAAAGACAAGCTAAAACAAATGCTTGATGAGATGGCAAGTGCCGATTCCCCCGAGTCAAAGGCATACAGCAGGATTGCCGAACTGAAATTCCGAGATGCGGACAGGTGATTGAAAGAAAATGGATTGACACCCTCAGCAGGGGATAATACATTCTTAAATGTACAGCTCACGAAAACTACCAGCTTTTCGCTATTATAAAGGGAAACCGTAGCTACCAACGCTTCATCACCTACTCACCCACCGTCCTGAATCACCCACCATTATTAATAATACTGTTTGCTCTTGGTGGACAATAAGCTGATCAATTGAACTCATATATTTTGTAGAGTAGTATAAATAGAGAGAAGACTAGGAATGGGACGGAATAAGCAATTGTTAAAGAATACGATAATATTATATATACGCAAGATTGTCTCTATAGCTGTAGGATTGGTTTCAGCAAGGTTATTGCTTCAATATTTAGGCGTAGATGACTTTGGGTTATATGGTCTACTAGGCAGTGTGGTTGCGTTGTTCAGTTCTATTAGAGGCGTATTTGCTAGTTCCGTACAACGGTTCATAAATATTGAAAGAGGAAATATCGGAGATGACAACTTATCAAATAATTTGATTAAAGTAAACCGGATATTCTCGACAGGTGTTTTTGTACATTTCTGGATAGGGCTTGCTTTTTTTCTTATCGTCAATATTGGCGGTTTCATTATGCTCAATCATCTAGATATTGGCCCAAACAATTATAGGACAGCCATTATTATAATGGAATGTTCTATCCTTACTGCCGTTATCTCAATTTTTACAGTGCCGTATGATGCCTTGGTCGTGTCTTATGAACGGTTCAATATATATGCCATATTTGCCATCATCGACAGTTTGATTCGCTTTTGTGCAGTCTTGATTCTTGCGATTTTTGCCAATAGAGTGATTGTATATAGTGTTTTAATGGTGCTTGCATCGATTGTAATTTATTCGATCAACATGATTTATTGCCGGTTGAAATTCCCCGTACAATCAAAATACAAACAGCCTAAAGACAAGGTTTTAATGCGCCAGATGACGAGGTTTGCAGGATGGCAGTTTTTTGGCAGTACCGGTTACACCATATCGAATCAAGGATTAAACTTCATCCTCAATTACTTTGGAGGGGTCCTTTTGAATGCAGCAAGAGGTATAGCCTATCAGTTGATGAATACAGTTCAACAATTCGTCGCAGACATATCAATAAGCTTTCAATCTAAGAGCATGTTAGAATACGGCTCGAATCAGAAAGAGTTTATCAGACTATTCTATTTTAATTCCAAACTTTCGTTTGCAATCTGTTTCGTCATCATTTTTCCGGTTTGCATATATACAGAGCCAATATTAAAAATATGGCTGAATGAAATCCCCAGATATACAGTCCCATTCGTACAAAGTATTCTTTTATATGTTCTCATTCGGAGCCTTCATGGAGCTATTGATATACTGTTCAAAAGTTCAGGCAAGTTACGCAATTATCAATTAACTGAATTTACAGTCATGCTAATGAATATTCCGGTAACTTGTGTCTTACTATATAAAGGTCTTCCGTTTTATTGGGCTTTTTTGACGATGTGCATACTGGAGGTTGTAAACTTGGTGTTGATAATAAGACTGGCTCATCGCCAGCTAAATTTTGACTTCAGTTCCTATCTTATAAAGATTATCTTGCCGGTATTAATAATCTCAGCGATTGGGATGGCTCTATTTTGCTATAGGGATATATTTATAGCATCATCCTTGACAACATTGACGCTCTTGTTGAGATTGTTTTTCTTGGAGCTTTTTACAATCCCCATACTATTCTTGATTATACTATCAGGGAATGAACGAAACACGATAATAAAATATATAAGACAACAAACCAATCATTTATAAATGAACATTGCGTTTTATACATTTAATGAATGCTGTCCCACGATTGGAGGCACAGAGCGGACGACTTCTCTTGTCGCTGATTGCTTAAATAAGTATTTTGGATATACATCTTATTCTATATATACACAATCAGTCAGTACGGAAGATCAAAGGCATCAGTTTACCGGTTATTTCAAGTTTACTCAGGATGATGAATCAAAAAGTAGGCTAGTATCATTTATAAAAAATAATAATATAAGTGTAGTAATCAATCAAGGTGGATTCAAATTTGGTATTTTATTATCTGATTTGATAAAACGTGAGAGACTTGACTGTGTACAGATATTTGCTCTTCATTTTTCCCCCGGCTCGTTTGAAGAAAACCATATAAGTTTTGCTGAAAGGATTAAGATATTGCGAAATCGCAGATTGCCCATCGAGCTGGCAAAAGTGTTATTTTATCCACTTTATTATTGGATTATGCATAATTTGGCACAAAAACAGTACCGGTTGATAGAGCGCAAGGCCAATAAGATTGTCTTGCTTTCGAATCGGTTCAAAGATGAATGGAGTCAATATGCCCACGGTAAAATTAAATCTCAAAGTTTAGAGTGTCTTGCTGCGATACCCAATGGTCTCACTTTTGGAAACTTCGCAAATTATCTTGATATTGTAGACAAAGAGAAACGGGTCTTGATCGTTGGACGTCTTGATGAGGCTCAAAAAAAAATATCAATAGCATTGAAAATGTGGCAACACATAGCAACGAAACCGGAATTCGATGGTTGGGAACTTGATATCGTAGGGGATGGTCCGGATAAAGGATTATACGCTTCAATTGTTGAACAAAACGAGATACCTCGTGTAACTTTTCACGGAAGAAAAAATCCGGAATCATATTATAAAAAGTCTGCAATATTCTTAATGACATCCGCTTATGAAGGATGGGGAATGACGCTTGTTGAGGCATCTCAATTTGGAGTTGTGCCCTTTGTGTTCAATACATTCTCATCATTATCCGATATAATAAAGGACGGTGAAAACGGATTCATCTTCAAGGCTTATGACATTGAATCTTACGAAAAAGGTCTTGAAAAAATGATGTTAAATGACGATGAACGATTCAAGGTGGCAAAGAATGCTGTTGAAAATGCAAGGCGCTTTTCCATGAATAATATAGCCGGAATGTGGCACAGTCTGATTTCTGAGCTAACTGTGTAATTTACAAGTAAAAAAATCCTAACCAAATAATAGTTTAAATGGAAACGAATATACCTAAAATAATACATTATTGCTGGTTTGGAGGAAATCCGTTACCACCGTTGGCAAAAAGATGTCTCGCATCATGGAAGAAATACCTTCCGGATTATGAAATAAAACAATGGGATGAATCAAACTTCGATGTGAACATAATCCCATATACAAGTCAGGCATATGAGGCAAAAAAATACGCATTTGTAAGTGATTATGCCAGGTTATGGTTGCTTTACAAATATGGGGGCATCTATTTTGATACAGATGTTGAAATTATTAAACCAATGGATCGAATAATCTCCGCCGGTGCATTCATGGGCTGTGAGAATAAATTTGATCTCAACATGCCTCCTGAACATCTGCATATTAATCCAGGTCTTGGATTAGGCGCAGAACCCATGATGAATATTTTTCATGAACTATTGGAATTGTATAACTCTCTTCAATTTATAAATGCAGACGGTTCTTTAAACCTTAAAACAATTGTTGAATACACATCTGAACTGTTTGTCCAACATGGGTTAACGAACAGTCCCGATATTCAGAAGGTTGAAGGGGTCAACATCTATCCTTGGGACTATTTTTGTCCAATGACACCTACACTCTTAATGTACCAAACAGAGAATTCGGTAACAATTCATCACTATTCAGCTTCATGGGAAGATGGGAAAGTGAGGTTTCGTAGAAAAATTAAAAGGTTATTGGGAAGTAATATCATAAAGTATATTCAACCTGTAGTTGAAAAAGTTCATGAACTTATCCGGATTTTTCACTGATAAGAATGTACCCTTATTTTGATTATAGTTCGTTAATTCTGTATGTGTTGGTAGGATTATTAAGTCCGTACATGATTTACATCAGTGTCAATTATAAAAGGAATCCAACATATATACGTCAGACAGGATATATTTGCTTCTACATAATTTTCGTGACTTTAGCTTCACTGAGGCTAATAACTTTTAACGGTATTGGAGGTATTGATGCTTTTGAATATGAAAGACTATTCTTGAATGCACTCTCGTCAGCTTCCCGTTTTGAAGAGCAAGATATTCTGTTTGGCTTGTTCAATAAATATTTAAGAATATTTATTGACAGTCCGGTAACATACCGGTTTATATGTTATTCGATAATCACATTAGCATATATATATTTCATAAAATCCTTTTGTATAAAGGGTGTGTCGTGCATCCCGTTCATTTTATTGATGATCCCGTATCTGAAAAGTTTCAATACGATGCGATCGAGCATGGCGATAGCGGTTATATTATGCGGACTGGTATTCTTAAAAGATAGAAAGACTCTCTGGGGAGTAATATTAATCTGCATGTCAGTTTTTGTACACCGAATGTCGATATTATATGTGCTGTTTTTACCATTTTATGCCATATTCAGACATTATAAGTATACGAATTCTAATATAAAGCTGATTATTGTAGTATCTACACTTACAATAATAGGGTATTATCTTGCATTACAAGTCCAACAATATGCAATCGCACTGAGCCTTTTAGACGGAACGGACGCATATTACATCTCAAAAAATTCAAATGGTTCTCTCTTGGATGCAGCTGTTACAGTGATACCGTTGTTTCTGCTTTCTGTCATGTGGTTGCTATGTAACAGGAAGTTGAAACAAGATAGGGACATATTATTTTTAGAGCTGATGGTCTCATTTGACATCATAATTACCCCGATAGCAAATATATTGGGTATGTGGAGAGCTAATGAATATTTCTATCTTGGCCGACTCGTGTTCTGGTCTTATCTTATTCCTGTATTCTGCTCCGGTTTTAAAGTGCAAAGCCGAGTATTTATAAAAATTATCTTCGCACTTTTATTTACAGCATGGCTGACATACCGTATCACCCGTGAATGGGAGCCATGTGGGCTAATGCCATATAAATTGTTTTTACAATGATACGCACAAGGAAGGATTTGAATGCATGGTTAAATGCAGACCATAAGGCTTTCGGATTCAAGTATCCATTTTTGGCTAAGTTTTCATGGAGTGAGAACGGGTCGATGTTTGCCTATGTCCGGAATTTACGGTATTTGGAGTATTATACCAACAAATCACAAAAACCTTGGGACAAACTGTTGCGGCTATGGCATTTCATGAAATGGCGAAGGATGAATCTGAAGCATCAAATTTATATCAAGCCTAATTGTGTTGGTCCGGGGCTCCATATTGTACACCACGGCTATCGTAGGATTGATTCTGTGAAAAGTATAGGTTGTAACCTGACAATTCTGCCGATGGTTCTTATCGGAAAGAAAACTCCAGATTCCAATACTAATGAATGCACAATTGGCAATAATGTGTATATCGGCGCAGGCTCAATTATTATGAATCCAGTCAATATTGGAGATAATGTGATTATAGGTGCCGGGTCTGTCGTAACAAAAGATGTTCCCTCAAATTGTATTGTTGCCAATAATAAGAGACTTATCTAAGAAATCAAATGACTAAGCCGAAGGTTTTTCAGTTGAACACCGAGCTTTATAAGGTAACCGGGATTCAGCGTGTATTGCTTGACATTCATGAGGCACTGAGAGATGATTATGATGCAAAGATTGTCGGCGACATTACATATGCCAAGGTTAATGGCAACCTAAATATATGCGAGGATGACTATCTGCTATTCAGAAATCCTCTTATGTTACACAACTCCATTGTCATTATTCATGAACGAAGGTTACTCCCTCTAATGTGGTTGCTTAGACATATCCCGGGATTTAACGTGAAGTGCGTCTATGTGCATCACAATGAGCTTTATGGCAACAAGAGACTTTCACTTTTTCCAAAGAATATCGTAGCCATATCGGATAGCGGAATCAGAAACCTTACGGATTATTTCGGAGTGCCGCCCGCCAATATAATCAAAATACACAATTGCGTACGTGAGACATCTCTTTGTGTGCAACGAACAAAAAAGTTTGATCCGAACAATATAACCATTATTTATCCAGCTCGGATAAATTCCGTTAAGCGGCAGGTTGAGATTGTAAATCGTCTGAAGGGTAAGCTTGATCCTCATATCAGGATTCTATTTGCAGGAATCGGTCCGCAATATGAAGAGCTTGAAGAGCTTTGCCGAGATAGCAAACAGTTCAAGGCATTAGGGTTCAGGGATGACATTCCGAGCTTGATGGGACAATGTGATTTTATGATGCTATTCTCCAAACATGAGGGCTTACCGATTTCTCTTATTGAAGCTACTCAGATGGGTGTTCCGGTAATTTGTAATAATGTTGGGGGTAATTCAGAAATTATTAAAGACGGAGAAAATGGTATAGTTATTAATGATTGGGGAGATTTATTAAGATCACTAAATTCTCTCATTGACATGGATGAACAAAGAATTATCACGATGTCTCAAAATGCAAGAATTCGATATTCTGATTTTAAATTTGAAGTATTTAAAGAAAAATATATCAATTTATTGAATAGGTTGTAATAATGATTGATCCTTCATTACAAGACAAACTCCGACAAAAATTTAATCCGGATGGTTCTGAATTGAGAGAACTTCAACTCAGAATGAAAAATATGTTGGAATATTTTGACGATTTTTGTCAGAAAAATCAGATAAATTATTGGCTATCTTCTGGTACTTGTCTTGGAGCAGTACGCCACAATGGATTTATTCCATGGGATGATGACCTTGATATTGAAATGTTTCCAGAAGATTATAAAAAATTTTTATCATTAAGAAACGAATACGAAAATACAGACAATGTATTACAGGATTATATCACAGATAATGAATACATCTCTCCACATGGGAAGTTACGTGATAAAAACTCAGTATTAAAGGAAATCCATGACAGGGACAGATACTTTCATTACAAAGGTGTTTTCATAGATGTATTCGTGAGGGAACATGGATCTTATATTACTACACGATTTGCTCATATGATGCAATATGTATCATACTATATATCAGATATAAAAAAGCCTCGTCTTAGAAGATTTGTCAAAAGAACATTATATCATCTTATGCAGTCAGTGGCATTTCCTATCTTTAGATTCTATAATAGATTTTTTGGAGAGAAAAAGTTTTTAAGACATGTCTTAGGGTGTAGTTTCTATAAGACAATAGAAAAAGAAGGTCTTTTCCCATTAAAAAAAATGATGTTTGAAGGGAAAGAATATCCGATCCCTGGTAATTATGATTCTTACTTATCACGATTATATGGCAACTATATGAGTTTGCCTGATAATCTTGATAATTTGAGAATTCATTTTAAAGAAATTAATCTATATTAAAATTATGCAGGCTATAATATTAGCAGCCGGTATGGGGCGCCGTCTCGGCGAGTTCACAGCCGACAACACTAAGTGTATGCTTGAAGTCAACGGAGTCCGCCTCATTGACCGCATGCTCGATCAGCTTTCAAAACTGAATCTTAACCGTATAGTAATTGTAATCGGTTATGAAGGAAATAAACTCCGGAGTTATCTTACCAAGAATTATCCTTCATTACCGATAGAGTATGTCGAGAATACAGTATACGATAGGACAAATAATATTTATTCGCTATGGCTTGCGCGAGGTTTTATGGAGGATGATGATACTCTCTTGCTTGAGTCGGATCTGATCTATGAGGATGCGATATTAGAAGCCGCAGTCAATAGTGAGGATGATAATGTGGCGCTTGTTTCCAAATATGAGACGTGGATGGACGGTACGATGGTTCGCATTGACGACGACCGCAACATCATAAACTTCATACCAAAGGTAGCCTTCAAATACAGTGATACTGATTCATATTACAAGACCGTAAACATCTACAAATTCAGCAAGGACTTTATTGTCAACCATTATCTTCCGTTCCTCAATGCCTATATAAAGGTGCTGGGAGAGAATGAATATTATGAACAGGTGCTCCGTGTGATTACTTTGATTGACAAATGTGACATAAAGGCTCTTCCGATCGATGGGCTCTGGTATGAGATCGACGATGTCCAGGACTTGCGGATAGCTGAAACGATCTTCGCCATACCGGAAGAGAAACTGAAAAAGATACAACAGAGCTTTGGCGGTTATTGGCGTTATCCGAAACTGCTTGATTTCTGTTACCTTGTCAATCCTTATTTCCCACAGAATAAGATGGTGGATGAGATGAAAGCTAATTTCGAAACTCTTCTCAGGGAGTATCCGTCTGGTATGTGGGTAAACTCTCTTCTTGCCGGTAAATATTTCGGGATAAAACAGAAATATGTGGTTGTAGGCAACGGTGCGGCCGAATTGATAAAAAGTCTGATGGAACATCATGATGGAAAACTTGGTGTGACATATCCGACATTCGAGGAATATCCAAATCGGCACGACAGCGAGTTTATTGTCAAGTTCCATCCGTCGAATGCTGATTTTTCATATTCTGCTGCCGATTTGATGGATTATTTTGAAGGCAAGGGCATAAGCACATTACTTATTGTAAATCCAGACAATCCATCGGGTAATTTCATTTCATTCGAGCAGCTTATCGCACTTGCTGAATGGGCCCAGAAAAAAGGTATTCAACTTATAGTTGATGAGTCATTCGTTGATTTTTCGGATGGCGGTTTTTGCAATACATTGCTTCGCAACGATATTCTGGAGCAGTTCCCAACAATGTGCGTGATGAAGAGTATCTCGAAATCATATGGAGTACCGGGATTGCGTCTTGGAGTTCTCGCATCCGCCGATGAAAAGTTGATCGGCAGGATAAAAAAGGATGTTGCGATATGGAATATCAATTCATTCGGAGAATTCTATATGCAGATCTATGGGAAATATGAGAAGGACTACGCACGAGCCTGCGACAAATTTCGGGAGGAAAGAGAAACATTTGAAAAAGAGCTTAACGGAATACCATTTCTAAGGGTAATTCCTTCACAGTCCAACTATTTCCTATGCGAGCTTACCGGGAAAATGACGTCATACGACCTCACCCTTAGCCTTCTGACCGACCATAACATCCTGATCAAGGACTGCTCCTCAAAGAAAGGATTTGGAAAGAACGGTAGTCAATACGTGCGCATAGCTATCCGTGACCGTCACGATAATTCCACTTTAATAGACGCATTGAAATTGATAGTCCAATGAAAGTTTGTATATGTGGCGGGGGAAGCCTCGGCATCGTATGTGCAGGAGTCTTCCTATCTCAAGGACTTGAGGTAAATATATTTACGGGACATCCGGATAGATGGAATAAGCATATAATTGTTAATGATATAGAAGGAATAGAGTATAATGGAATATTAAACAGTATATCGAATAATCCTAAGGACGTCGTTTTAGATGCAGATATCGTATTATTATGTGTGCCTGGATATATTATTGAAAATACGTTATTTAAGATAAAACCATATTTGCGACACAATGCGATGGTTGGATCAATCGTATCAAGTACAGGATTTTTCTTTGAAGCTCATAAGACTTTGTCATCCGAGACAGTATTGTTCGGTTTCCAAAGAGTGCCGTTTATTGCTAGACAAAAAGAATATGGAAAAATTGGAGAGCTACTTGGCTATAAACCGTCCGTAAATGCTGTTATTGAGAATTCTTTAGATGTGGAAGAATCAAGACAGATCCTAGAACGAATCTTTATAACACCAGTTAAATTGCTTGAGAACTATCTTGAAGTATCTTTGACTAACAGTAATCCAATTTTACATACAGGAAGACTGTATGCAATGTGGAATAATTATGATGGCGGAATTTATGAAAGACAAGGTCTATTTTATTCAGATTGGACTGATGATGCTTCTGAAATTCTTTTGTCAATGGATTCTGAATTTATGCAATTGATAGATATTCTCGGAATTAAAAAAGGTGTGATACCTTCACTACTTGAGTATTACGAATCAACTGATGCACATTCTCTGACAACAAAAATCAAGTCAATCCCTGCATTTAAAAATATCTTAAATCCAATGAAAGAATTCAATGGTGGATATGTCCCTAATTTTGAAAGTCGATATTTTACCGAAGATTTCCCATTTGGGTTACGCTATATCCATGATTTGGCAGAGAAGCATAACATTGACGCTCCTACTATCAATCAGGTATATATTTGGGGGATGTCTAAAATTAATAGTACAAGTAAGATTTTCTGTGATAATAGACCAAGCTCAGAATAGTCCCCGGCAACGAGTATATACCAAGATATGACGATATGGATGGTACAGGAGTCCTTTATTGCAAGAACATATCTTCTTTCGCCATTTGATTTCACATTTTATCACATAATTTATTTTTCTTGGTTGTATGAACAATCGTGAGTTTGTGCGAAAAATCGCAGACTCGGCTTCAGCATATCCCTACGACACTTTTTCCGAGGGGAATGGGCGGGTTAATACATGTGTCAATCCATATTCTTATCATCTGGTCCGCCGGCATCCGGGACTATATGAGTCAATGGATGGGCTCTTTGTTGATGGCATGACGATGTGCTGGCTAATTCGTCTGTTTTGGAGAAAGCGAGTACCAAGACTTAGTTTCGATATGTCTGGAATGGCTGTCGATCTGTTTTCGTATCTAAATAACAGGGAGATTGACCGAAGTATTTATTTCTTAGGTACAAAGCAGGATATCCTTGAAGCAACTATCAATCAGTTTCATAAAAACTATCCCGAAATGAAAATTGCAGGTTATCGAAACGGGTATTTCATTGATAATGACGATAGAAAAAAAGCCATTGCCGATATAATACAATCAGACTGTGATTTTGTTGTTGTCGGTATGGGTTCCCCCTTACAGGAACAATTCGCTCTCGATTTGAAAAATTCCGGTTACAAGGGAATCACCTTCACATGCGGAGGCTTTCTCCATCAGACTGCGTCAGGAATCAACTACTATCCAAATTGGGTTAATAAATACAATCTACGGGCTTTCTACCGCCTCTTCCACGAAAAAGGTTTATGGGGCAGACTCTATAATGTGCTGATTGAATTCCCGATACTCTTCACATGGGACTCATTGCTTACAAAACTTTATTATAGTAGGCATTCCTAAACTGCTATCTATTGCAAGTGGCTTTTAATTTCGAGTTTGTCGCTGAACTCTGCGACAAAACGACTTGGAATGATTCAATAACATATTGATTTTTGATTTTATGAAAGGCATAGTTCTTGCAGGCGGCTCCGGTACAAGGCTGTACCCGATTACAAAGGGAGTGTCGAAACAGCTGCTCCCTGTGTTTGACAAGCCAATGGTGTATTACCCGATTTCGGCGCTGATGCTTGCCGGAATACGGGACATACTGATTATCTCCACACCGATGGACTTGCCGATGTTTCGCAGACTGCTCGGGGATGGCAGCGATTACGGAGTCAAATTTTCCTATGCCGTACAGCCGACCCCTGACGGGCTTGCGCAGGCGTTCATCATAGGCAGGGAATTTATCGGTGATGACTCTGTTTGCCTTGTGCTGGGGGACAACATCTTCTATGGCGCAGGATTCTCCGGCATACTGAAAGAGGCTGTCAACACCGCCGAAGAGTGCGGTAAGGCTACTGTGTTCGGCTACCGTGTCGATGACCCGGAGCGCTATGGGGTGGCAGAGTTTGACAATGACGGCAATTGCGTTTCCATTGAGGAGAAACCGGAACACCCGAAGTCTGACTATGCCGTCGTTGGGCTCTATTTCTATCCGAACAAGGTCGTGGATGTGGCTGGCTCGGTCAGACCGTCATCCAGAGGAGAGCTTGAAATCACCGCTGTGAACCGGAGATTCCTGAATGATGGAGAACTAAAAGTGCAGACTCTCCCACGTGGTTTCGCATGGCTTGACACAGGCACACACGATTCTCTCGCCGAAGCGTCAATCTATGTCGAAGTGCTGGAAAAACGTCAGGGGTTAAAGATTGCCTGCCTCGAAGAGATTGCCTACCGCCGGGGCTGGATTAAGCGTGAGCATATGCTGGAGCTCGCAAAACCTATGCTCAATAACCAGTACGGACAATACATGATGAAAGTTGTGGAAGAACTTGACCGCACACGTAATTGCTAATCCCGACAGTCGGTCAGGATTTAAAATAAGGTTATCAGCACGTGTCACATATCCGATATACTCCGCCCTCAATGGAGTTGGCATCCGGTAAAATCATGAGTCCCGCCCGTCCGAGTCAGAAATGCTGGAACATATTATGACTGACATATACAAATTAATCTCCGCCGCTGAAAACTTGCGCCCCGTACCGGCGAAAATGAGCATCGAGGACATGGAGGCGGAAATGCGTATGCTTCACGTCCTCCTCAGCTATGGCTTTGAACCGGATGCCACCAATAGTGTAACGGTATCAGACATACGGCTTAGGGCCGGGAAATTGCAGGAAATCGCATCAAGATACTTCCAATCGACCACCTCGATAAAAAAGCGGGCCCGTATACTTCTGCTCATATACAGACTTATCTCCGAACTTCCCTCGCCAGGTAACAAAACCGGATTATTGTCAGGCTACTACCGGCATGTCAGCGACTTGTATGACGAATGGTGTGACAGTCCCAAGCATGATGTTGCTACCAATTCCGGCATATTTCGCAATCTTGTCAACTATTTCAGCGACATCACCGACAACGAAAGTACTGACCGGCGGCTGACTCTTATAAACGGAGAGGCAGCCTTGGCGGTGAACGAGCTCACGTATGCGTCAGGCGGATATCACTGGGAAAACATGGAACTGTCCGTCGCCCTTCACCGGCTCATGTTCCTTGCATCCTACCTGAAAGGCTTCCATATCACAACACCGCCCATGGAATACACCGGTGCGGTCAAATATTACACATCCGATTTATTACACAGGTTTAACACCAATTCCTCTCCATCCCTGCTGAGGATGCTGATCCAGATAGCCGATATCCACCAGATCTCACCTGGACAGGAGCCGTTAATCATTCCCCCTTCACTCTGCACCGTCCTGAGGGCAGCATCGGCGACATCCTATCCACTTGCCTCTTTGCTCGTCTCCGATTCTTTGCATAACGTATGCGTCAAATAGGGAGTCAATCATAAAGGTTTTATCCTCTGTGATTTACGACTACTGCGGTAGCCTGATATCAAAGGCTTCCGCAGTAGTCGTTTTTTATATCAACCATGGCATTAAACCGGGCTTACAGTTTCCTTGAGAGAGTCTGACAAAGGGCACAAAAGAGACACTGACAAAAATCGCATGGGGATGTCATCTCGCAATGTGGCTAAATCGCGGAGTGTCCGGTAGTTCTGATGGCATTTGATGCCTAATCCTTTCGGTTCTACCATAAAAATACGCACTTGACTCGAGATATGAAAAAAGCCACCATATGGTGGCTACCCTTCGGCACCGCGTGCCCTTGCGGACACCCGACAATATTTAAGCTTCAGTTGGCATTGCAAGTTTAATCATTTATTTTGTAAATTGATTGCATTTTTATGAATAATTTGCGTTTGTTGACTTTATTTGTCTTACATTCCTTCTTTCGGTGGTCTCTTTTGCATCGCATATCTATATATGGTTGGTCCGGTCTAAGTATCTATAGACAGACAGATTGATATTGTGACCTTGGCGGGAACACTATGCTGAATCACTCTATGCTCAATAAAGAGATGACAGCTATTTCCTACAACATGATGTATGGAACGATTTAATAGTGATGTGAGAAGTTGGTGCAGGGTATAGGTCCTTACAGTCAGAGATTCAGATACGTTCTCAAAGCATCGACATATTCTTCAAAAGCTCTTCTGCCTTTCTCTGTGACTGAACATGACGTTCTCGGTCGTTTCCCTGACATACCTTTCTCCACGGAGATGTATCCGGCTGAAGAAAGTTTGTCAAGCTGTACACTTAAATTTCCGGCTGTGGATTCGGTTTTCTCCTTGAGATAAACAAAATCAGCTTCTTCCACATTCATCAGAATGGACATTATTGCAAGCCGGAGTTGCGAATGCAGAAGCGGATTAAGTTCTTTCATGCCTTTTCAGCTTTATGGTTGAGAATATGTCCCGGAATAATCATCATCACTATGAACGAAATTATAAATAAAGGTACAGCGTACATGCCAAGCCACGAGGCTCCTATTATCATGCCGGCACAGATAAATCCGCCACAGAGGACACTAAAAGCTCCACCATATATCATCGGTTTCTCCTTTATTATCATTCCTTGCACGGAAACAGCCATACCGATTACGAAAAATGCGAACAACATCATCACATACCATACATTTAAGCCTGATATAAAAAACAGTGCTCCGATAATTATCGTGATAACGGCAAGCAACATCACATAGTTCCATAACAAATTGGATAATTTATCTGTATATGTCACGACATTCTGAGCCCCTGCATTACGCCTTTGGATAGTGAGAGTGTAAGGAATCCCGACAGCCGGGATAAGCCACCATATTAGTTTCCCTGAGAAGGGTAGTTCCATACCCATCCCATAGGATAGATATGAGTAAAGCTCATGAAGAAGCGCAACAATGGTGCAGAGGTATCCCCAGAACAGCAACATGTTTCCCTCTCCATGGGTAAGGTGTCGTTTCGTTTTTGCAATCATGGTAGCTATCAGCTCCATACTTTCTCTCTCAGTCAATTTTCTTTCTTCCATATAGGCAATTTTTTAAAGGTTTTGATGTTTGGTTTATTTTATAAACCATTTTTGTCTAAAAAAGAGCAGATATGTGATTCCGCTCTTTTTACGATGCAAAGTTAATAAGGTTTATTTTATAAACCAAATTTTTTGAAAGGAAAAATTGTCTAAACGCCTGTATTCCG
Source organism: uncultured Duncaniella sp. (assembly GCA_958352885.1). Classification (GTDB taxonomy): domain Bacteria; phylum Bacteroidota; class Bacteroidia; order Bacteroidales; family Muribaculaceae; genus Duncaniella. The sequence goes on along the minus strand of CATWQI010000005.1, from coordinate 220,130 downwards.
GCTTAGCGTCTCTTTACTCGATTCGGCGCACTTAGTTTTCAACAAGATAAGTTCTCTATCCCATGACAGGAAGGTTATCGTGGGGCTGATGCTCTCATTCCTAACAGATAATAAGCTCATCTGTGGGGCGTTTTGGTACCACATGGGAGGAATCGGGTGTGCGGTAGTAGCGGATGTCTGCATCATGCGTGCCGTCAGTATCAGTTATGCTAACTCTTTCAGCCGGGTACCCAAGTGCAAGGACATATAGCGGCTTATATTGCGTGGGTATATTTAATGCCGATATGATTTCCTTGGCATTGAATGCCTTGATTATGCATCCATGGATTCCTGATACGGCGGCACCGAGAGTGATTGCTTCAAGTTGCAAACCGTCGTCACAAAGACAGTTGGCGGTAAGGCTTGTGTCAAGACATTGGATTAGATAAGCTGTTGGGCGTTCGGTTGAGACGGGACCATCCCAATCGGTCAGATATCCCGCCCATTTCAACGCAGGAAATACTGCATCGCATTCTTCCTGTGATGTCACGATACGGTAACGTAATGGCTGGAGATTGCGTGCCGACGAGCAAAACCTCGTCAGACCGACAAGTTCACGTAAGGTCGATGTCGGGATGGGATGCGTCCCCACGAAGCGACGGTAGCTACGGTTACTTTTTAAAAGCTCTTTCAGCGATTCGAATGTAATTTTATTCATTGAGTAATTCGTTATTTGGATTAATAATGTATTCAGTTATCTTGCCAGTGATAGGTTGAGATTAATTCCGAACGACGTGCTGGTGGTAGGGTAGGCGGTCGAGGATACTATCGGGGTGGAAATCTGGTGGTCAAAGAATGCGCCGACCGTCAGCCTGCGGGACATGATATATGACGCAGTCAATTTAAATGCGACAGACCTCATTCCGGAAGTAGCTTGCGTATAAACCGATTCTATGCGTCGGATAAGAGCCTGTGTCTCGGCAAATGAGAAGTCGCCGTTTACGGTGAGGTCATTGGATATGCCGCGTCCGGTACCTTTCATTTTCAGAATTGTGTTGAATCCTATTATTTTGTATCCGAGTCCGAAAGTCATCCCTCGCTGGTTCGCTTCAACTACCTGCCCGGCTGAGGTGTTGAGAGTCAGGGTTCTGGCATCGCGATACTCGGCTGAAATTGTCATGTCATTCTTAAGCGTTACGGCGGCACCGAGCAACGGCGCAAATTTTTCAGTAATAGCTACGGAGGATATGTTATATTGTGACGATGGTATTGGATTGCCGGTCAGTTCGTCGAGTATAAAACCTTCCCCTCCGTCTCCTGCGCTCATCCAGCCGAGGAATGATGAATAGGAGCCTACAGAGTATGTACACTGGTATGCATGACTCAGGGTAAACGCCTTGAAAATGTCGCGAAGGTTCCATAAGTTCACAAATCCGTCATAGGTAACGCGCCAGTTCGGCAATGCATGGGCAAATGAAGGAAATGGAGACAGATATTGCTTGCCGGGATTTTTTCCTGAATAAGCGGCTATGAAAGCTGGTATCAGGACATCGGAGCTTGTGCGGCTGACTGTACCTACCTCCGGATTATATGGATGTCCTGCATTGATGTTACCATCCATAAATCCTCCCATAGGATACTTCACGTTCGCATATCTTGCCTGTATGCGATCGGATATGACAGGAATGTACTCGATGAATTTATCGAACGCTTCTGATTGGTATCCATTATCAGCCTTGAAATGTCTTAAGGCTGTACGTAATGCTATGTGGGTTTTCGTGTATGAGCCGGCAAGCGAGGTCGGCATGTTGTCATACATGAATTGCATGGAACTTGTACGGTTGTCCGTTCGATTAGTCGTAAGGAGTATCTTAAGCCCCTTTATCGGCTCAAGTGTCATTTCGATCGTGAGCTCCTTTGTGTGGGAAAAAATGGCAGGCGATGTCTGCCCGTCATCAGTTATCAGCCATCCCCGGCGTAGAGCCTTGTCGATATAATCAGCCCCGGTAAACCCGAATGCGAAGTCGAGTCCCGGTGACATCGGTCCCTGACTTCGTGTCTGACCGAATATATTGCCGATTTCCGGTCGGAATAGTGGCAGCGACAGTGATTTTGTGCTTCTGAAACGTATCGCTGCGTTCCTTGGTGACATTATTATCCTGGCTGCATGCTCGGCGATTTCTTGCCATGTGGATTTGGTTTCATTTAGGACTTCTGTCACAGTAAAACGAAGATTCTGATTCCCGTGCGTGACGATTGCTACATTATTAGCGTCAATAACTCTGTAAGATATTCGATATGGCTTTCCGTCAGTGGTGGTCGCACTCACTTTCACCTTGGTAGTGCGTAGATTATGGCGTATATTGAGTGTGCTGTCCTTGTGGAGCGCAAAGGTCCGCTCAAATTTTCTGGCCTTAGTGACGCTTTTAGTCCGTTTCCGGGAATCGAATCGCTGATTCACCTTTTTGGTGAACTCCCATTTGTTATAGAGTGTCTCGAAATTTATGCGTCCGTCAGCGTTCCATGCCGCCTGATTGGCTATGGAATTTCCCATCGATACACCATCTACTTCCGCACCTCTGTCCCAACGATAAGTCGCATTGTATGATGCGTTGCCGGACAGCCAGTCAAGAGCCGGAATTTTGTTGAAAGGAGCACGATAAGTCATCACGACTGACTGGTTGTAGCTCCACGGAGTGCCGAGATGTAGTAGACTTTGAATCACGGTATCCTTCCATTCCTCGTATTTGTCTGGGAAAAGTTTGCGATTTACAGCCCCCATCGTCTCCTCGATTCGTGCGGAGGTGTTGCTATTGAAATTAAGACTCAACGACTTGGTAAGATTCCATGATATTGACAATTGTCTGTCCCAGATGAAATTCTTGCTTACGGCGACAGGGAGTTGGAATTCGACATCTGTTTCGGAACGAGTCTGCATTTCGTAATAATAGCGGGAGATAGTGGTAAGAAACGAAATGTTGGCAGGTAAATAATTGAATTCCCATTCTTTCACGAATCGCCAGTGCTTTGATTTACTTTTGATAAATCCGAACGGACGTACACCTCTGATGTAAGGTGTGTATGAATATTGCAGCGAACCTCGGTAATCATTAGTGAGTTCATACTCGGTGGTCGGGTCGTTCTTGGATTGTTTGTTGAATGAAAAGTTAAATGTGAAATTGGCAGGGTCCCATGGCATCGGATTTTTGGATTTCACATCGAATTTCAACCCTGAAATCGCAAAGCTCTTTACAGTTGAATGCTCCACTGCGTAATTCATTATCGAATCTTTCTGTGCGGTAGTAGTGCAAGCGTCAAGAGCGTCGTCGAGAGTGACATCCTGGTCAAGAGGATTGTACTTCGGAGTTATTTTCTCTTTTGATACGGAATAATATATAGGTGCGCGTAACTTCGCTTTTTCCGGCAAGAACCTTCCGGCGTCAAGCTGCATGGCGAAATTATACTGCTCATAATCATCCATCCTTCTCGCATTCAACGGCTGGTCTACTGCCCCGAATCCGGCTGTCTCGATATGTGCGCCAAGATTAAGTGTGGCTATGTCTGATACTCCAAGATTCACATTGCCTTTCGCCGCCCATCCGCCGTCGCTGTTGAAATCAGTAACCTTCAGCTCGTTAAGCCATACAATGCCGTCTTTTGCCGTACTTGTGTTATTGCGGACACCGATTAGCATCACTCTGATATCGCTTAAGGACGGATTACCCATGACTGCTATTCTGTTACGGTCATTATCAGGGTCACGTGATGTATATAGCGTAGTGAAACTTACTCCCGGCTGTTGTTCATTTTTAGCCCGGTTTCTCTCCTTCTTGAGATTCACAAGCGTCTGGAGGATGAAATCCATACGGTTGTTTTCAGGCCATACTTTATACCGGTCACTGTTGCTGTCTGTATATTTGCCGGCAGGAGTAAGTTCCAGCGGTACTTCATATTCATAATAATTGCTCCTGACATCGCTCCCTAAACGTATGAACACAGACAGTTCTCCTGATTTCAGGTTAGTAATGTCATTAATCAGTTTTTCAGCATGTACCCACATCTGCATGCGCTTATAGTTGCGCAAGTCGAGCTGGGTGTTGCGGTATACTCCTCGTGCGTCCCCGGCATGCAGATTCTCCACTTTCATTGACATGGATTGTTCGTTCAGCTGTACTATCTGGCTCTGACCGGGATCAGTAATGCGGCTAACACCTGGTGGAAGTACATAGTTTACAGGCTCACGGTCGGCATTTTCCTCGATATTCACAACTGATATGTCAAGCTCTCCTTCAGCGGGAGCGTCACCACGGGTATTAAGATTGAATTCATAAGGACGCCATTCGCCCCGCACCAGTTCAAGTGTGGCGAATCTCAGGTGGGTCACAGCCTTGAACCCTGTCATAAATATCCTGGCAAAGCGTATTGTTGAGAAATCCTTGATGTTGCCTACCACTTTTTCGTAATCATTCAATGGAATTTTGAATTGGTACCATACGACTTCCTGTGTGCTCCCGTCCGTATTGGCAACTATTGAAACCTGCTTGTCTGTAATATAATTCTTACCTACCACGAGGTCTTCAGGTCTGATAGAGACCTTGTATTGAAAGTATCTCTCATATTCATTCAATGTGTTGTCCTGGTTTATGTCCTCCACGTCAGGCAGGGAGCGTGATGACTGGTACAATGGTTCCGGAGCATCCTCTGGCGACAGTGAATTACCTTCCACGCCGTTATAGCGTTTATATCTCTCAAGTACACCAAGACGCTGCTCATCGTAGTCATATCCGCGGAAGAAGTGATAATTGTCGCCGGCAGGGTCGTTGAAAGGGGAGAACTTGTCGTTCTCCATACGTTGAATCGCATCAGGTGTAAGTTTGAGCCTCAGCTTGGCAAGATATTCCGAATATGAGTCAAACCCGAATTCATCTTCATTGATAAGTCCGTCGAGCCCTACATCCTGAATGTTACGTGCTGTATTATTGTTGTCAAATGCATATGTAAGTGAGTTTTGGGACGATGCACGTCCCCAGACGGAAGTCTGCATATACTGTTCATCACCATCCACCGGCACGCCGTTTTCATAACTCTTGAGACCATCTTTCAGTATATCCTCAGAGATTTCACCGAAATTCAGATAGAGGTCTCCGCCTGAATGATTGTCATTTTCCGGGTCCAGGAATGGTGACAGCATCCAGAATTGCACATACTCGATATTTGATGACTCGAAGTTTGTGTTATCCATCCTGCGCATTATGCCGCCCCATCGTTTCTCCGGATTCATCAGGTTGCCCTGGTCGTCAATGTCAGTGGCATCGAGGTTGTATGGACCGCGTTCGGTAGGGTAGAACGACAGGTTGAGAGTCTGGATTGTATTTGACTCACCGTATGTCAGTTGCCTTCCGGGAAAAATTTCGTATGAAGTCACTTCGCGTACATACGGATTGTTCAGCATCTTCGCATCGCTGCGGATATATCCGGGGCAAAGAGATGAATTCCGCATGGTGAACATTCTGTCGATGTAGTACCAGTTGAGCAGTGCGCGGTTCTTGCCATAGTCCACATTGTTCGATAGTCTTGCTTCCGGAAACAGAGCGTCACCCCCCGGGTCAAATGGAGTGGATGCGAGAAACCATGAATACGGAGAACGTAAATCTATCCCAATCTGTGTTGACTCGAAGTCATCAATATACGACGATCCCTTGTTGCTTCCGCTCTTCTGTGTGTGGGGTACCAGTTGTGCGAATTCAGCTTGAACGCTAAGGGTGGATGGTTCTACGGCATTCACAGTCGGTATTTTGTTAAGCAAATCCGTGAGCCACATAAAGCGGGTGTTGTACTGCATGTTCAGTCCCCACATGGTATTGTTGACCACTTCATCACCTATGTTCACTTTCTCAGTCAGAGCTTTTTCCGAAAAATGCATCACGGTGGCTCCGATATTGAAATCCCTGCTGAATCGGTAATTAAGGTCAAGTCCGAGAAGTGTTTTACGCTGTGTGGAGAAAAGAGACTGGTTCTCGAGTGTCACATTGATGCTTTGCCCTGAGTCGATGATACTCTGGTTGGTTATAGTGACAATGCCCATTGAGTAATCTACGGTATAGTCGCTGTTTTCAGTCAGTGTAACGCCTCCGGCTGTCACGATTACCGAGCCACGTGGCACATTTATTGCGTTAAGTCTAATCTGTGAGCCTGCGGCTGCCTGATATCGGCCTGTGAGTACAAATTTGTTCTTGTCGGCAAACTGCTTCGCAACGACCAGAGTTGAGTCATATAACTCTTGATATACATATTTTTCGGCAGTGACAGGGTTGCCGATTTTCTCTGCCAGATGTTTGCCGAATGGTTCCACTACCGGGAAAATAATCTTGCCTTGTGCGCTCAGTATTGTATACCCCTCTATAAAGTCAAAGAATCCGTCCGGGTTCGACGCTTCATTAGAGTCAATCCTATCGAGACCCATCACCTGGAGTAGCGGCTGACCGGAGAGTGTAGGGACAGGCAGATAATTGATTTCTGTGCCGGTAGTGTCGCTGAGATATTTGATGCTTAATCTGAAATTTGATTTTTGTACCTGGTAGGCTCCTAACGAATATACATTCTTCATCATCAGGTCCCACATAGGTAGTTTGGGGTCTGATGTGGTTGATTTAAGCATCTTGAGGTAAAGGGAGTTCTGCGTCGTGGTGATATCGCTTGAAAATTCTCCCACCTGATATACCTGTCCGTTATAGGTGTATTCATATGCGACAGCCAGCACCTCGTCTGCTGCCAATGCACTCTTCAGGGATATATATCCAAGTGTGGGATTCAATGTGTATTCCGATGACGATAACAGCCGTGCTGATTCGACTTTTTCATAATCCATTCCACCTTCAATCCCATAAGCGCTGAGAGGGGCGAGGGCTTGCGTGACAGAATTGATATTTCGTGCGCCTGGATAATCAGTTTTGATTGTCTGAAGCAGATTGTTGGAACTGTTTGACGGGACAGGCACGGAAATGTCAGGCAGCCAGTAATCATTGGCAAGTATCCGGTTTTCGCCTAAATCCATGAACGCCACCAGGTTTCGGCTTTGGTCAAACCTACTGTTCTTGTTTGTAATCCATACTTCTATGCGTGTTATCTGTATTCCGGATGACACAAATGGCAGATGCGATGCAAACTTATCATAATTGACACGGAAATAGTGTGCTAAAAAGAAGTGCCGGTTCTGATCATAATTGTCGGCATTGATACTGAAATCCGTTGTCTGTACGCCCCCTTTGGATGTGACCGATGTTGACTCGGAGTTTTGTTGTGACACCAAAGCGGTGGCTGTCAGCTTCCCGAATTGCATCTGTGTCTTGACACCGAACAGTGCAGTACTCCCTCGAATCAGGGAGGAGCCTGTGGTCATTGATACATTTCCCGCCTCGATTGATTTTATTATGTCATCTTCCTTACCTTCATATGCGAGTTTAAGGTTCTTGGAATCGAAATCAAACGTGGCGTCGGTATTGTAGGTCATATTGAATTTCATCCGGTCACCCACGCTTGCGGCTATTGTCGCCTGAATCTTCTGGTCGAAATCAAAATAGGTCTTGCGCCTGGATTCGAGAGAAAGAGCCGGATTGTCTGTCTTGGTCGATTTTACGCCGGTTGAGATGCTTACCGACCCTTGTGTGCGCAGTTGTACGCCTCCCGGACCGAATATGCGTTCCAGCGGTCCAAGGGCGAAATTCATGTCAAGAATATTGAAAGGCTCTTTGTCAGGTGCTTCTATCGCATTGGAATTACGGAATTGGAAGTAATCCTGCATATCCTGCCTGGTCTGCCACGCATTATATTGTTCGGGTGATAGGAAGAATGGTGTTACGATATCTTTGTCGCCAAGTTTTGTACGTATGATATAGCATTTCATCACAGGGTCATACTCGGCGGTAGTCCGTATGTTTGACGGAGTTCTGAGATTTGCCGGCACTTCCGTTCTCATCAATTCCTCATAGCTGCTGGGAATAATATCCTGTGCTGACGCATTGACAGCACTCATCCCGACAATGCAAAGGATTATCGTGACGATGTGAATTGTGATGAATATGTCGTATCTACGTTTCAGGGATGACAAAAAGCAGGAGTTGTTACATCATGCTCAATGCCTTCTTGATAGCCACTTCAACTTTTACCAACGGGTCTGCGTCAAATATCCGCTTAAGCACCTTTTGCGACTGTGGCTTTGCGAATCCGAGTGCTGTAAGCGCCGCCAACGCTTCCTCGTATACTTCATTGCCGGCTGAAAAGGCATTGAGTTGTATAGATAACGTTGTGTCGCTAAGTTTTATTTTATCCTTGAGGTCAACAATTATGCGCTGTGCCGTCTTGACCCCGATTCCTTTGACATTTTTGAGCCTTGTGTGGTCGCCGGATGTAATCACTGCTTCAAGTTCGGAAACCGGGAGTGATGACAATATCAGCATCGCAGTGTTTGGTCCGACTCCGCTCACCCCGATGAGCAGACGGAACATTTCACGTTCCTTCTGTTCCATGAATCCATAGAATGTCCAGGCGTCTTCGCGTATTGCCTCGTGCAGGAATAACTTGATTTCTCCTTTGGAATTCTGGATTGCCTCGAAAGTCGAGAGTGAAATTGTGATATTATAACCTACACCGTTGTTCTCTATGACGGCATAGGTTGGTGTTATCTCGGCTATTTGTCCCTTGATGTATTCGTACATTGCTATTCTGGTTTTCACTGCAAAATTAATAATATATATCTAAGTAAGCTCGCTTTATAGGCGATATTTGGTCAAAATTATATAATTTTGCATTCATGTTGACATTGGGCAGACATCATACGAAATCGTTGTCGTACATTATGCTCCTTCTGGGTGTGGTGTTGCCCTATATTGGTCTCGGGAACGAGTTTATCGGCAGGGATGAGGCTTACCAGGCTTTATGTGTCAAATATTATGCCTCGTCGCCGCTTGCAATGATGGTATTCTATACCGGCAATGTATGGACAGGAATTTTTGGTGATGATATACTGTCACTACGGTATCTTATGGTAATCTGTTATCAGTTTTCAATTGCTGTATCGTGTGCCTATCTGTATTACCGTACTCGTCATCTGCTGCTGTCATCGGTCCTTTTCCTTACCATGTGTCTTGGATTCAGATATGTTGCCATGGCATTGTACGGATGGGACTCGGGTGCATATCCTTCCATGACTCTGTTCACAGTTGCGATGCTGATATATATATCGGTCCCTTCTGTAAAGAATGTCGCCATACTTGGCATGACGACGGGATTGATGGTAGTCAGCCGTATACCGACCATTGCCGCTCTGCCGTTTATATTTGGTATAATCATATATTCACATCGTGACAATCGGGAGAAACGGCTGCGGGCCATAGCTCTTGATTGTACAATTGGTCTGTTTTCATTCTTTGTCACATTTTTAGCGCTTGTCGTACTGATGACATGTGGGCATATTGACAATTATACGGATGCGTGGGTGCCTGATAACATAATCAACGGGCATTTTGACTCTGATATGTTGATATGGCGGTGGAAAGATGTGACGCGTAGGGTGATAACTGCGTTCTATCCAATGATGCTTTGCTTTGCTATGGCATGCTATATGGTCCGGGTGAGGAGATTCCTGAAGTTTAATGCCGTAATTTGTGCTCTGGTATGTTCTATAATGTCATTTTATTTTTTCAAGACATACAGGCTATATGATGAGTATGCAGCTGGAATATATGAAAGTTTTTTCCTTGTGGTGCTGTTGCTCCCGTTACTGTACAATATGACCCATGCGACACCTGTCAAGATTAAGGCTTTCCCAATGGTTGCGATTCTCTTCTGTTCGTTGCTTGCCGGGATTGGCTCTGACGGATTCCTTGAACGTCCTATGACAGTAAGTACAATCCCGCTTCTATTTATCTTCACGTATGGTAGGTTCAGGGTGGTTACCAAATGGTTTCTGTCATTCGCGTTGCTGGCGGTATTTTCCATGTACATACTTATGATTGTAAGCAATGCGCGACACCTTGAATTGAGTTTTGATGATAAACCACATCTTACCGGTATCAAATCGGATACGACACAGGGTGGCAGTGTCGTGAAACGATTCGTCATGATTGCCCCGGTTATCGAATCACTTCGGGAAAGGGGGACCAGGTTTGCCTGTGTCGGAACGGACAGATATGAATTTGACTATGTGTTTAATGATGGCGTGGAATACAATTTACACCATTTCCATTATTTTGACAGTGAAGAGGACATAGTTGCTCTGGAAAGTGTAGTAGGGGAATATGATACAATTCTGATAATATGCAAGACCGATGGCTCTGGCTATCCTGCATCGGAAACGTACTTGTCGGGGAAAGGATATAATCTGATAGACGAGGGTTTCTATTTTAAATTATTTGCCAGGCATGGAGCCTGTGATATTGACCAACAGAAAAAATAATTAATTGACTCTATGGAAGTAGTATACGAAGATAACCATATTATAATAGTGAACAAATCGCCGGGGGAGATTGTGCAAGGTGATAAAACCGGAGATGTCCCTTTGGTGGAGACAATCAAGTTGTGGCTTAAGGAGAAGTACGATAAGCCGGGCAATGTGTTCTGTGGTGTTGTGCATCGGCTTGACCGTCCGGTAGGCGGTCTGGTCGTGTTTGCCAAGACATCCAAGGCTCTTGCCAGGATGAACGATATGTTCCGCAACGGAGAGGTTAAGAAAACATATTGGGCTCTCACCCGTTTCCGTCCTCCGGTGGAAGAGGACAGGTTGGTGCATTACATCACAAGTACGGAACGCAACAACAAGTCATATGCTTCAGTCTCTCCGCGAAATGGTGCGAAAGAAGCTATTCTTAGTTACAAACTCCTTGGTGCATCCGACCGTTATAATCTGCTTGAAATAAATCTTGAAACCGGACGCAAGCATCAGATTCGCGTTCAGCTTTCAGCGATAGGATGTCCTATTAAGGGAGATTTGAAGTATGGGGACAAGCGCAGCAATCCTGATGGCTCAATCTCATTGCTTGCCCATCGGATAAGGTTTGTCCATCCCGTGTCCGGTAAAGAGATTGACGTTACAGCCCCGCTACCGGACGATAATCTATGGCAGGCATTTAAATCATTGGTATAGTATGGCGTCAGAGAATGAAGCAATGAAGATTGATGTCGACATGGTTCTCCGAACACGAGCCGCCAAGTATTACAGGTTCATACCGGGGTTTCTAATCCGCTGGCTTGAGAAGACAATCTGCCAGGAGGAGATGAACGGCATATTGAGTCGTAATGCCGGGAAGGACGGTGTGGATTTCTGCAGGGCTGCATTAAGCGATTTGGGGGTAAGTTATACGGTCGATGGCACATTGCCTGATGATGGTCGTAAAGTCGTGATAGTTTCCAATCATCCTCTTGGTGGGCTTGACGGACTCGTTCTTGCAGATATGGTTTCGAGAGCTTATGAGGATAAGCGTGATGTCAGGTTTGTGGTAAATGATTTATTGAATTTTGTCCGTCCCCTTAATTCCATATTCCTTGGCGTCAACAAGCACGGAGCACAGTCAAGGGAAGCCTCGAAAAGATTGGAGGAGGCATTCGCAAGCGACGCTCAGATCCTTATGTTTCCGGCAGGTCTCGTTTCCAGAAAGGGTGATGACGGTGAAATTGCTGACCTCCGATGGCACAAGATGGTAATCCAGAAAGCCATTTCATCTCGGCGTGATATAATTCCTTTATATTTTAATGGTGTTAATTCACAGTTTTTTTATAAATTTGCACGTCTTAGGACTCGCTTAGGGCTCAAATTCAATATTGAGATGATTTACCTTCCCCGTGAGATATTCAGGCGTGATGACAGGTCATTTCATATTACCATCGGCGAGCCTATCAGCTGGAGTTCCCTGAAGGGGGGCACGCATGCGCAGCATGAAGCTGACAGACTTAGAGAAATAGTGTATAATTTAAAGAAATGACTTGCGGTCATGACTATTCAGTAACATTAAGTAAACCAGGCTGATGACCGAAAAGATAATCGAACCGGTGGACGTAAGCGCTATTGAGGCTGAACTGACTCGAGACAGGCTTCTGCGTTCATCGAACAAGGGAAACAATGAAATATATGTGGTAGATGGCAGAGAGTGCCATGCCACAATGAGAGAGATAGGACGCTTGCGGGAGATTGCATTCAGAAATGCAGGCGGTGGCACAGGCAAGAGCTGTGACATAGACTCTTTTGACCTCATGGATCCACCGTGCAGGCAGCTTGTGGTGTGGGATCCCGAATCGAGGCTTATACTTGGAGGCTACCGTTTTATCATAGGCAAGGATATACGTATGGATGAAGAGGGGAGACCCCGGATAGCAACCAGTCACATGTTTAAATTTTCTGACAGGTTTATTAAGGAATATTTGCCTCAGACGATCGAACTCGGACGCTCGTTCGTCCGTTTAGAATATCAGTCATCCAAGGCCGGAGCCAAGGCACTTTTTGCTTTGGACAACTTGTGGGACGGTTTGGGCGCTCTGACTGTCGTCTATCCGGAAATCAAGTATCTTTTCGGAAAGATGACGATGTATCCGAATTACTCAATTGATTGCCGTGATATGATTCTCTATTTCCTGCATAAACATTTTCCCGACACCGAGGAGCTGGTTCGTCCGATTCGCCCGTTTGAAACGAAGATGGACTATGAGAAAATGAGGAATCTATTCACCGGAGATAATTTTAAGGAAGACTACAAAATTCTGAATCATGCCGTAAGGGAATATGGGTTTAATATACCACCTCTTGTTAACTCGTACATGAGCCTTTCGCCTACAATGAAGATGTTCGGAACGGCTATCAACGATGAGTTTGGCGATGTTGAGGAAACAGGTATCTTCTTTGCCATATCAGAGATATTCGAAGAGAAGAAGAAACGTCACATCGGTACTTTCCATCCAGTCAAGGACTCCGGTGTCATATAGACTCAAATATAGCTCAAATATAATTATACAATGAAAAAAGAAAGAATTTTGGTAACCGGCGGAACCGGATATATAGGTTCGCATACTGTTGTCGAATTACAGCAGGCAGGTTATCCCGTAGTAATCATTGACAATCTGTCAAATTCGAATCGTGATGTCATTGATGGCATTGAGCGTATCACCGGCATTCGCCCGGATTTCGTTGAGGGTGATTGTACCGACCTTGATACTGTGAAAAAGCTCTTCGCTGAATATCCGGATATCAAGGGTATAATTAATTTTGCAGCGTCAAAGGCTGTTGGCGAGAGTGTTCAGAAACCTATCCTGTATTACCGCAACAACCTTAACACTCTTCTTAACCTCCTTGACCTGATGGGTCCAAATGGAGTGAAAGGTATCGTGTTCTCATCGTCATGCACGGTATATGGCGAGCCTGATGAGAATCCTGTGACAGAGCAGTCTCCTATCAAGAAAGCCACCTCTCCTTACGGTAATACAAAGCAGATTTCAGAGGAAATCATCACAGATGTGATAAATGCCGGTGCACCTTTCAAGAGTGTCATCCTCCGATACTTCAACCCGGTTGGTGCTCATCCGTCAGCTGAAATCGGAGAACTTCCTAATGGTGTGCCTCAGAATCTGATTCCATACCTCACTCAGGCTGCCATCGGCATTCGTAAGGAACTCAGTGTGTTTGGTGATGACTACAATACTCCTGACGGAAGCTGCATACGTGATTATATCAATGTGGTGGACCTTGCAAAGGCTCATGTGATAGCGGTTGAGCGTATGCTTGAGGACAAGAGCGAGGATAAGATTGAAATCTTTAACCTCGGTACAGGCAACGGTGTGTCAGTACTCGAACTGATCCGTGTGTTTGAGGAGTCGACCGGTGTGAAAGTGCCACATAAGATTGTAGGTCGTCGTACGGGTGACATCGAGAAGGTATGGGCAAATCCTGCCTATGCCAATGAGGTGTTGGGCTGGAAAGCGACTTCGACCCTTGCTGATACTATGCGCTCGGCATGGGCATGGCAGCTTAAGCTTCGTGAACGAGGTATAATGTGATTTCCACACATATATAGTTTAATAGAAACTTCATTTTGCCGGGTCCTGTCAGACCGGTGAAATATAATGAATAGGCGACACCGCATGGATTATCCATGCGGTGTCGTTCTGTTTTCGGTGTATATGTGAACTATAGAAAGTAATATATTTGTGGACTCCACTACTGTAAAAAAGCAATAGTCGCCTGTTTTATTTCGGAGTTCCCGTGAACTGGATATAGTTTACAGTGCAGAGTGATTGGTCATGACTCTTGGATGAGAACACGAGATATAATGGATGTTTACCTTTGATATTTGATAAATTGTGCAGAGCTGTACTGATATGCCGAGGTGTTTTGTTATCATCAGCTTTCAGATTGAATTCTCCTATAGGGGAGGGGGAGCCTTTCCATGGAGCGGATATGTACACGGTAATTTTGCCGTCGATGTCACCTGGAATGATGTCAAGATTCAGCATGGTATCATCAAGGCCATCAAGCTTGTCAAAATTAAAATATTTATATCCGAGAATCGACCCGGCTGTATTGTTTATAACAGGATTTACATTAATTGAAAGGTCATAAGGATTTGAAACCGCATGGTCAGACACATAGGTCGGTTCGAAATAAGAGCCGGAATAGTTCATGGTCGGGTAGGTCTGATAGGCGGGTGTCGGACCTGTGAAATGTGATGCTATTGCCGCGGGATATTTTCTTAGAGGATCAAGACCTTCGGTCTCAAATCCTTCAGATGTGTATTCCGCTTCCGAGATGCTGACTTTCCCACCGGGACCTGGTGTGACTTCAACCGTGACAGGTGCGACCATGGCCTGACGGGAATATTCGTCAAGACCTGTCTGTCGGTGATAAAACACCCACCATTTCCCATTTATTTCCAATATGCTGCCATGTGTATTTCCATTAGGAGTAGCTGTGGAGATTGTATTTCCGTCAGCATCAATATCACGACCTCGTGCGTCAATGATTGTTCCGCCATAGGTATATGGACCGAGCGGGTTGTCGGAATAGGCGTAAGCCAATGTGTAGTTTGATTGCGGGAGTCCAAATTCGCCTTCGGGTGTGCGACGGCTGTAAATGAACACATACTTGTCTTCTACTTTCCGGATGGATGATGCTTCATAGAAATGCCCTTCTCCGTCATCATCAAGCGCCGATACGAGGTCGGTTACGATTTCCGTGCCGGGTTTGACGGTTGCCATAGTCGCAGTGTCCAGTTCCGCTGCGTGCGATTTGCCAAACCCCCAGTAGCCATAGGCTCTTCCATCATCGTCGATGAATACCGCCGGGTCGAAACCGAGTACGCCTACAGTCTCTTTAGGATTTGATTGATTCCAGTTTATGACTTTGAACGGACCGTCAGGTCTGTCGGATTTGGCTACCATGCCGTTTCTGCCACCACCCTGGTTGTTCGGATAGAGGTAATATTCCTTTTTGCCGTCCGGGAGAGTCTTGACTGCGACATCAGGCGCATAAAGTACGTCGCCTCTGCCGTCGGCATGAAGTGGATTACCTCCTCCGTCGGTCTTTATCTCAAAAATCACGCCGTCATAGCGCCAATGACTCAATGAGTCTGCCGGGGCGGACCATACCACAAGGTCTGTGCCGCAATACATGGTCCTGAGCATATCATGAGAACCGTATATATATACTCTCTTTTTGCCCGGCGCATCAGGGTCGTCAAACAAATATGGCTCCCCGTCGGGAATATGTTCCCACAATGGTAGATATGGATTTACAGATAGAGCTGTCGCTGATGTAAACAGCAGAATGGATGCGGTGAGTATATGCTTTGTTCTCATGGTGCAAAAAAAGTTGGTTAATATGGTAAAAGTGAGCCATCCCGCTATAAAGCACTGAAGTTTATGTGGGATGGCACAATACGGCTGTATGAATGTTCAGAATCTATCTGATATGTTCCCTGACTCTCGCAAGATATTCTTTCATCGCCGCACTGTCACGGCGGGAAATTATCTCTTGAAGTTCCGCCATCTGTTCCTGGATTTTTGCAAGTTGGGCGGGCGTGTTGGGGTTGAACAATATTTCACTTACCAGATAGTCATCTTCCGACATAAGTCCTCGAGCAATCTGCATGTGCCGTTTGAATGTGGTGCCTGGAGCCTCTTGATGTTTCATTACACCTGCGAAAGCCAGTGTTGCGGCAAATGGTATTGACAGCGAGTAGGCAATTGTCTCGTCGTGTTCCTGAAATGTGTACTCCACTATGTTCAGATGCAGTCGGTTGTACAGGTCACGGAAGAACACCTTGCCGAGATGGTCACCCTCGCTGATTATGATTGCATTCTCATTGCTTAAGTTGCTGAGTGAGGCGAATGTGGGTCCGAACATAGGGTGCGTGCTGACGAACGGATGCCCGCATGACGCATAAAATTCAGGCAAACCTGTCTTGACGGATGCGATATCACTTATTATAGTGGATTTAGGCAAGTGGGGGAGTACCTGTTTGAAGGCATCAAGCGTGTATTTCACGGTCGACGCATTTATGACCAGCTGAGGTTCGAACTCTTCAATCTCTTCCATAGAAGTGAAGCGGAGAGCGTTGAACGTAAAGCGGAGTCGCATGGCATCCGTGTCGTAAACTGCCACTTCATGGTCAAAAGAAAGGATGTCGCAGAAAAACGAGCCCATTTTTCCGGCTCCGAGAATCAGTATCTTCATAATTTCCTTTGGCACAGCGGTTATTTGCCTTTTTCGCTTAACTCAACCTGAATTCTCACAGATTCCTCATGTATGCTTGACAGGATAGAACGCATGAAGTCCTCCGACATACCCATCTGTTTGGCTGCCATGATGCGTGTGCTCATGATATCTCCGTAACGACCTGCCTGTACGATTGGCATATTATGGTTCTTCTTGTATTCTCCTATTTCACGCGATATGTTCATACGTTTTGCAAGGACTTCGAGGAGCTCGTTGTCAAGCTGGTCAATCTGTCGGCGGAGTTGCATGAGGCTTTCGGCTGGCGCCGGTGTGTCGCGGTAGACAAGATTGTCAAGAATCACGCCGAGTACTTCCGGGGTAATCTGCTGGTTCTTATCGCTCCATGCGCAGTCGGGGTTGCAGTGGCTTTCGATAATCAGACCGTCGAATCCCATATCAAGTGCCTGCTGTGAAAGCGATGCTATAAGTTCACGCTTGCCGCCTATGTGGCTCGGATCGCAGATAATGGGAATCTGCGGGTAGCGGATGCGAAGTTCAAGGGGAATGCGCCACTGCGGATGATTGCGGTATATGTGTACACCATAGGTGCTGAATCCGCGATGAATCACACCGAGACGCTTGATTCCCGCATTGTAGAGGCGTTCCAATGCGCCAATCCATAGTTCAAGGTCGGGATTCACAGGATTCTTTACGAGTACGGGTATGTCTTTACCGGCTGATTTCAGTACATCGGCGATTTCCTGCATTGCGAACGGGTTGGCTGAAGTACGTGCTCCGATCCATAGCAGGTCAATATCATACTCGAGAGCAGCCTCTACGTGTCCTCGGTTAGCTACTTCGGTCGATACTTTCATGCCTGTCTCTTCCTTTACTTTGTTGAGCCAAGCAAGTCCGGGAACGCCTACACCTTCGAATCCACCGGGTTTGGTGCGAGGTTTCCAGATTCCGGCACGATATATTTTGACCCCCTGCCGTGCGAGACTGCGGGCGGTTTCGAGTACTTGTTCCTCGGTCTCCGCACTGCATGGCCCGGAGATGATGATTGGCTTGCTGAGTTCAATGCCATCTATTGCGAGTGGTTGGATATTTTCCATTATAGTCAGTATTGATATGTTTTTATATTACTATTTTATTTATTCTTATTCCATGCCTTGATTCGTTCAAGAGCCTCGTTCATCCGGTCCTCCGTGGCACAGAGAGAGAGTCGGATATACCTGTTGCCGTTTGAACCGAAGATAAATCCGGGAGTGATGAAAACGTGCGCCTCGGTGAGAAGACGGTTTGCAAGCTCCTCGGTTGTCATAGATTCGTCGTTAAGCCTGCCCCACAGGAACAACCCGCTCTGGCTCGGATCAAAGGTGCAGTTTACCTCCGCCATTATCTTTTCAGCCACGCATCGCCGGGACGCATACACGGCATTCACCTCGTCATGCCATTCTTTGCCTGCTTCAAGGGCTTTGGCTGCTGCGAGCATTAAAGGTTTGAATTGTCCGGAATCGATATTGCTTTTCACCTTCAGAATCCAGGATATAAATCGGGGATTAGAAGCAGCCATTCCGACACGCCATCCGGGCATGTTATGGCTTTTGCTCAGCGAATTCATTTCGATTGCTATCTCTTTTGCTCCCGGCACCTGAAGGATGCTCATAGGCTCATCATTAAGGATGAAAGAGTAGGGGTTGTCATTGACTATCACAATGCCGTGCTTTCTGCCGAAAGCTACCGCCTTCTCAAATGTTTCTCGTCGAGCTTTGGCTCCGGTTGGCATGTGCGGATAATTCATCCACATTAGTTTGATTTTGTCGAGCGGGAGACGCTCCAACGCCTCAAAGTCCGGTTGCCAGCCTGACTCCTCAGTCAAATCGTAATGGTAGATTTCTGCCCCTACAAGTTTGCTGATGGATGAGTATGTGGGATACCCCGGGTTGGGTACTAATACGCCGTCGCCTGGATTGAGGAATGCAAGGGAGATGTGGGTTACGCCTTCCTTTGAGCCAATCAAAGGCTGGATTTCTGATTTTGGGTCGAGTTCCACTCCATACCACCGCGCGTACCATGCAGCAAAACCTTCACGTAACTCAGGCACTCCTATATGTGGTTGGTAGCCGTGGTTCCCCGGCATATTTAGGGCTTCCGTCATGGTGTCTATCACGGACTGGTGCGGGGGGCGGTCAGGACCTCCGATGCCGAGTGATATCACATCGGCACCTTTGGCTTTCAAGGCTGCAACTTCCTTCAGCTTGGTGGAGAAGTAGTATTCCTTGATATTCTCAACTCTTTTCGAGGGCTTTATTTCCATATATTGTTATCAAAAAAATGGGTGGTTAGTTAATAAATCTATGAGTGAGTCACTGTTGCCTCTGCGTATTCGCCGAGTATCTTCAGGTCACGTATAAGTGGACGTATCGCCTCGATAGACTGATGATAGCGGACAAGGCTGTCAAATGTCACATCGACATAGAATCGATACTCCCATTCCCTGCCTATTATGGGGGTTGACTGTATCTTTGTAAGGTTTATGTCGTAAAAGGAGAGCACCGTGAGGATTTTTGACAGAGCTCCGTGGGTGTGCGGGGTTGAGAATACGATGGAAGCCTTGTTGATTTCGCTCTCTTTTGGTCCAATCTCAGCGGCGAGCAACGGGTCGGCAAGGATGAGAAATCGGGTGAAGTTGCGTTTGTTGGTTTCAATCCCTTTCTCAAGGATATTCAGCTTGTACAGGTTGGCGGCATATTCGCCACAGATGGCTGCATGCCCCATAAGATTCCCTTCCACAATCTCTTTTGCACTTCCTGCCGTGTCAAGATGCTCCACGATTTTAAGATTCGGGTGGCGACGTATGTACTGCTCACATTGCATCAGAGCCATCGGGTGGGAGTTTACTTCCTGAAGCTCCTCGAGGGTCTGACCGGGAAGAGCGGCGATGACATGGGAGATGCGTAGTTTGAGTTCCCCTATTATGTTAAGGTTGCTCTGGCGTAACAGCTCGTGGTTCTGAAGCAGGCTCCCGGCTATCGTGTTTTCAATTGCGACTATGCCGAGCAATGATGCGTCAGCGGCAAGTGTGTCGAACATTGCCGGGAATGTCTCACACGGTATGGTGGTCACATCCTCACCGTCGAAATACAAGTGGGCTGCGGCATCATGGTAGCATCCGGCTACCCCCTGGATGGTGACTTTCTTCATCGTCATTAAATTAAAAATCCCGTTTCATTTGCGAAACGGGATTGTATCGTTAACAGTGATAATCATTCATTCGTATGAATCTAAGTTATGCGCGTCAAATCCCGTTTTTATTTTTTGCCAAAATAAAAATAATAAGAAAAAACGTATGCATAAAATCGGTTCATATATCTATTTGGTGAGTTGAGAGGGGTTGTGAAGTTTTAAATTGACATGCAAATTTACATATTTTCTACGAACTGCCAAAATATTCAACAGGAAAATTACAAATTATTACAAGCCGGGGCTTATATGTGGCTTTTTGCTATTGATTGTCATCTTGATGACATACGTTTTAACAGGCTGTAGGAGGGGACTATGCCAAGTTGTCCGGCGCGGCTCAGGTCCGTAAAGGCTGCATCCTTGTTCCCAAGGTTAAGATATACATAGCCACGGTTGTAATATGCCTCGCCGAAATCAGGCTTAAGTTCGATAGCCTTGTTGAAAGCCTGGAGAGCCGATGTGTAATCTCCTGCCTCGGTCAATATCACACCTTTATTATAATAGGCGATAGGCATGCGAGGTGATAGCTTGATAACAGAGTCAAGGTCAGCGATGGCTCGGTTTTCAGCCCGCATGCCTGATGAGGAAAGCCCTGTTTTAGAAGAATCAGTGCGAGGTTGCTTTGAAGAAAGGTATCGTGAATTTGCCCTTAGCAGATATGCAAGAGTGAAGTCGGGTGTGAGTGCGATTGCCCTGTCAAGGTCGGCTATCGCATTGTCGTAATCTTTAAGAGTTATGAAGTCCATAGCTCTTCCAAGATAGTCGATTGCTCTCGGAGCATGCCCTGCGAGATAGGAATTGTAATACTGTATGGAATTGAAATGGGCGTTGGCTGTGTCCTCGTCCGTCATAGAAGGAGCATGATTGGTGACCTGGAGGATAAAGCGAAGCATTCGTGTGGCATTTACATCGTCTACTTCTTTTAGATAATCACCGCTGAGTTTAAGCTCGGTAGGTGAGGTGTAATAAGTGACCACGAAGATAGGTTCCACTTCTATCGCAATGTTTCTGTCCTGCACTTTCCCTCGTATTTCCTTGTTGTTGTATACCTGGTCGGGCGAGGAGTTGTCAGCTATGGTGGTCAGTGTGGTGAAACGGCGTTTCACTTCTTCCTGGGATTCGGTGACTACAGCCATGTCCCCATCTATGTTTGCATTCCCCTCTGAGGATACAGCTGTTGAGTCCGGGGCAAACTGGCGGTCGGGTGTATACTGGACTCTTGTCTTGGCAAGAGCAAGGGATTTATTATAGTCATTTTCAGCCGAGCGGGTGTCACCTTTTCTGCGCTTCACATCAAAACGGAGAAAATAAGCGGCTGCGAAGTCAGGATATGCTTCAATCACCTTGTCAAGGTCATTGATAGCTTCGTTGTAGCTCCCGATTTCGGCAAGAAGTATTGCACGGTTGTAGAGCGTCTTGTAATCGTTCTCGTCAAGGCGAAGCACGGAAGAGAAATCGTCGATAGCCTTGTTTGTGTCATGTACTTCCGCTCTGAGGAGACCACGGTTGAACAGGGCGATAGTGTTATGCGGTTCCAACTGTAACGCATAGTCGTAATCGGCGAATGCGCCCTGAAAATCATCAGTCATGTATCGCAGGAAAGCACGGTTGATAAAAAATCCCGCATACCTTGGCTGAAGTTTTATGGCACGGTTCATATCTTCAAGAGCGGCAGCATAATCTTTCTGGCTGTTGATGGCTATGTCAGCTCTCATCACATAACCGTTTACTGCGTTATGGTTGATTTTAAGCGCCTTTTCAATATCCTCGGTCGCACCGACGGTGTCTTTTTTCTCCAATCTCATTCGGGCGCGTCCGAGGTAGCCCCCCTCAAAATTGGGATATTTTCTCAGCAGAGTCTCATAAGTGTCGGCGGCCCCGTCAAAATCCCTTATTTCATGTTGTGCAAGGGCTTTGTTGTACATAAGACCGCGATTTTCAGGCAGCATTTCGAGAGCCTTGTCATAGTCGGTTATCGCAGCTCTGTTTTTTCCGAGATTCTGACGGGCGACACCCCGGACCTCGTATGCGTCTGTTATGAATGGATTGCGTTCGATGGCAAGTGTGGCATCTTGCTCCGCACCGAGGTAGTCGTCAAGGTTTAGCTTGGCTATGGCACGATAGAAATATGGTTGAGCCAGATACGGCTTGACATTTATGACCTGGTTAAAATACTGAATGGAGAGCACATAATCCTCGAAGTATAGAGTGTTCATGCCTATGCGCATTACTTGGTCAGTGTTGATTTGCGCACGCATCGGAATGACTCCGAGAAATAATATAATGATTGATAATGAATGTCTTAATACTTTACGCATCGCTTGCCTATTGGACTTTTTATGCCCTTGAGTTTGGAAATACACCACAAATATAATATTTTAAAATCAGACTGGGCGGCTTTTTAGCATTTTTTCATAATTTTGCAACATGAAATCGTATAAGTTTCCGCTATTGGTTGCTGCGTTAGCAGCCTGTGGAATAAGTGTAACCGCCCGTGATATGGAACGACAGTTGATAGATGCCGGAATGGTTGATGTCGGACGGATGGATACAACAATCCGTGTGAGTCTGATGTATGCCCGAGATGACAATTTTACGGGAGTAAAACTTTATGAAAATCTGGAAAGGGCATATCTGCATCCGTCTGCTGCCGAGGCTCTACTGAAGTCGAGTGCTGAACTCCGCAAACTTCACCCCGGATACTATCTTCTTGTCAAGGATGCCTCAAGACCAATGAGCGTGCAACGTAAAATGTATAATGTGGTCCAGGGTACGCCTAAAGCGCCTTACGTATCGAATCCGAGAAATGGGGGAGGTCTCCACAACTATGGTCTTGCAGTGGATATAACGATTGTGGATGAGAATGGCAATGAACTTCCGATGGGAACTGAGGTTGACCATCTCGGACCGGAGGCAAATATCGACAAGGAGGAATATCTGGTAAAAAACGGTGTGATTTCCGAAACAGAACGGCAGAACAGGCTTTTGCTGAGGCGTGTCATGCGTGCCGGCGGTTTCATTCCGCTCAAATCGGAATGGTGGCATTTCAATCTTGTCAGCAGGGCAACTGCCAAAGCTAAATATAAACGATTGGATTTTTAGCTAAAATTTCGTAATTTTGCACTCCGAAAAAATCCTCATTATCACCAACTGATTATGTCCCTACAAGAAGAAATAAGCCGCAGACGCACGTTTGCAATCATATCTCACCCTGATGCCGGTAAGACCACTCTTACCGAGAAGCTGCTGCTTTTCGGCGGTGCGATACATATAGCCGGAGCGGTAAAGTCCAATAAGATAAAGAAAACTGCCACATCCGACTGGATGGAGATTGAGAAACAGCGTGGCATATCTGTCGCTACGTCCGTGATGGGTTTCAACTACGGAGACTATAAAATCAATATCCTTGACACTCCGGGACACCAGGATTTTGCCGAGGATACTTACCGTACGCTGACCGCAGTCGACAGTGTTATAATTGTCGTCGATGTCGCCAAGGGTGTGGAGCAGCAGACACGTAAACTCATGGAAGTCTGCCGCATGCGAAACACTCCTGTAATCATCTTTGTCAATAAGCTTGACCGTGAGGGACGTGACCCGTTTGACATCCTTGACGAGCTTGAGAGCGAGTTGAAAATCAGTGTGCGTCCTCTGTCATGGCCTATAAACATAGGTGCCAAGTTCAAAGGAGTTTACAATATTTTCGAACACAGTCTTGACTTGTTTACTCCCGATAAGCAGAGAGTGAGTGAGCGAGTGGAGATAGAGTCGGTAGATGACCCGCGTGTGGATGAAAATGTCGGTGAGGCAGATGCAGCCAAACTTCGTGAGGATTTGGAACTTATAGAAGGTGTTTATCCTGAATTTGAGGTGGAGCAGTACCTCCAAGGCAAGGTGGCACCGGTGTTCTTCGGCTCGGCGTTGAACACATTCGGAGTCAAGGAGCTTCTGGATTGCTTTGTGCAGATTGCTCCGTCTCCACGTCCCACTCGAACAGAAGAGCGTGTGATAAATCCCGAGGAGGAAGGATTTTCCGGTTTTGTGTTCAAGATACATGCCAACATGGACCCCAATCACCGTTCTTGTATCGCTTTTGTCAAGATATGCTCAGGCAAATTTGAACGTAATGCACCATACAAGCACATACGTTCCGGTAAAGTCATGAAATTTGCGGCTCCGACAGCATTCATGGCACAAAAGAAAAATATTGTGGATGAAGCCTATCCGGGTGACATCGTAGGTATACCAGATACGGGTAATTTTAAGATTGGCGATACGCTTACTTCCGGTGAGTCGTTGCATTTCCGTGGTATTCCGAGTTTTTCGCCGGAGATGTTCAAATATATCGAGAACAGTGACCCGATGAAGGCAAAGCAGCTGGAAAAGGGTATACAGCAGCTTATGGACGAAGGTGTGGCCCAGCTATTTGTCAATCAGTTTAATGGTCGCAAGATTATAGGTACAGTAGGTCAGCTCCAGTTTGAAGTTATACAGTACCGTTTGCTGCACGAATATGGCGCGCAGTGCCGTTGGGAGCCGATATCACTTCATAAAGCATGCTGGATTGAGAGCGATGATGCGGAGGCATTGGCTGCGTTCAAGAAGCGCAAACACCAGTTTATGGCAGTGGACAAGGATGGCAGAGATGTCTTTCTTGCCGACTCCGGCTATGTGTTGCAAATGGCACAGGCAGACTTTCCCAAGATTCGCTTTCATTTCTCAAGCGAATTTTAGTTAAGCTACGTAATTATCTGTTAATCAGGGTATTATCGGGTTGTTGCTTGATTAGTCAGGTGGCAGCCCGTTTTTTTATGCGTGCTTCACGACGTAGTTCCCGCATGTGTTTGCGGTAGGCTTCACGGCGTTGCTTACGGTTAGTGATTGTGTGGTTTTGGTTGGGAATTGTGGGTGGCTCTATATGAGGCTGTACAGAGGGAGATGGAGATATGGAGGGGAGTGCCGATTCCGTTTCTGTTGATACGGATGAGGAATTGTCCTTTTTGCGTTTGGCTGCCCGTAGACGGGCTGATGCTGAGCGGGCACAGGCTTTGTCAATTTCCGGAATAAGGATGGAAAAGGCAATCGCGACTTCAACTGACTGCCCGGCTGCCGTGAATACGTGAGTTTCAAGGTAACTGTCAATCAGATTTACAGCTTCGTCAAATAGCTCGTCCCAGTTAAGTAATACGCAGAAAGTCATGCGCATGCGTTCGATGAAACTTTCATATGCCTTACGTGATACCGGGAGCGTTCTCTTTTGTGCTTTAACAGATAGTTTTGTCATGCTATGAGTTTTTGGGGTGAATAATGTATTCGCAAAGTTAAGACTGGCAGGATATGAGAAAGGTGCGATAAAATAAAATCGTTTTAAATATTTTTGAGCTTTGATATTTTGGATTGATAAAATTATTCTCTAATTTTGAGCGGGAATGTTTGCGGAAGTCTTTACGGATTATCGGCGAACATCTCATAGTTAACCTTAGTTTTTTGATATTGTAATCATAGTAATTACCATGTTTTCTGAAAAAAAACTTGCGATGAACCGTAACCATGTCGTAAGCACTCTGCGCAAACCGGCGTCTGAATTTTCCCGCACGGATATAATAGAATATATCTCCCGTGAAGGGATTGAGATGGTCAATTTCATGTATCCCGCCGCAGACGGGCGACTGAAAACTCTCAATTTTGTCATAAATGATCTCGAGTATCTTGAGACTATACTGTCGACAGGCGAGAGAGTGGACGGTTCAAGTCTTTTCCCTTTCATTGAGGCATCACGAAGTGACTTATATGTCATCCCTCGTTATGCCACAGCTTTCCGGGACCCGTTTGCAGAGATTCCAACATTGTCAATGTTGTGTAGTTTCTTTGATAAGGACGGCAATCCTCTTGACAGCGACCCGCGAGGAGTGTTGCAGCGCGCTTGCCAGGCATTCAAGGATGTCTCCGGCATGGAATTTGAATGCATGGGTGAGCTTGAGTTCTATGTCATAGCGGCTGACCCGGGCTCATTCCCGGCTACAGACCAGAGAGGTTATCATGAATCGGCACCGTTTGCCAAGTTCAATGACTTCCGCACCAAAGCTATGTCACTTATAGCCTCGACCGGCGGTCAAATCAAATATGGACACTCGGAAGTCGGGAATTTCACCCAGAAGTCAATGGTATATGAGCAGAATGAGATAGAATTCCTCCCCAATCCCGCACTTGAGGCTGCCGACCAGCTTATGCTTGCGAAATGGGTTATACGCAATCTTGCTGCGAAAGAAGGGCTTAATGTCACCTTTGCTCCTAAAATAACAGTCGGCAAAGCTGGCTCAGGATTCCATGTGCACATGCGTCTGATGAAGGACGGAAAGAATGTGACCCAGACCAAGGACAGGAAGCTAAGCGACGATGCGAAGAAAGTCATTGCAGGGCTTATGACGCTTGCCCCCTCCATTACGGCTTTCGGCAATGCTAATCCTACATCATATTTCCGCCTTGTGCCCCATCAGGAAGCTCCCACTAATATCTGCTGGGGTGACCGTAACCGTTCAGTGCTCGTGCGTGTGCCGCTTGGATGGACTTCGGGTAAGGATATGTGTGTACAGACAAACCCCAATAGTCCGTGTGAGATTGAGACCTACGGCAAGCAGACATTTGAAATGCGTTCGCCGGACTGTTCGGCAAATGTATATCAGCTTATGGCGGCTCTATGTGTGGCGGCGAGAGTCGGATTCCAGATGGAAGATGCTCTCGAAGTGGCTGAACGGACTTATGTTGATGTCAATATCCATGCTGCCGAAAATGCGGAAAAACTTGCATCGCTCAATACGCTTCCTACATGCTGTGTGGAATCAGCGGAATGCCTTGACCGTCAGCGGGCTTATTATGAGGAGGCAGGGGTCTTTGCACCTGCCATGATCGACGATACCGTGAAGCGTCTGAATGCGTTTGACGATAAGCATCTTGCCGAATATCTCCATAATAATCCGGAACAGATGCAGGAGCTTGTGAATAAATACTTCTACTGCGGTTGATATCGTGCTGATTAAGAAATCACCCGGCGGTTTTGGTCCTACCGACCTTGACCGCCGGGTATTTTGTTGGTGTAAAATTCGATTATCTGCTGAAATTTTGCTTACTTTGTATTGATGAAACCACAGTCGTACAAGGTGTGGTCAAGACAATATTCAAACTAACGATACTCTATGTCAGCAGAAGAACGCATCAAGCAGCTACGCAATGAGCTGAACAGGCATAACCATGCATATTACGTCAATAATTCACCTGTCATAAGCGACTATGATTATGACATGCTGATGAAGGAACTTGAAAAACTGGAGAAGGAACATCCTGAATTTGATGATGAACTTTCTCCAACCCGTAGGGTCGGCTCCGATATAACCAAAGGTTTCCGGCAAGTGGAGCATGTGCATCCTATGCTTTCCCTTGGCAACACCTATTCAGTAGGAGAGGTGGACGAGTGGGTGAAACGATGTGATGAAATGCTCGGCAACTCGGGCGGTCTCAATTCCGTGCCGATTGTGGGCGAGATGAAGTTTGACGGCACCAGTATATCGCTGATTTACAGGAATGGCCGGCTTGTGCGTGCCGTGACTCGTGGAGACGGAGTGAAAGGTGATGACGTGACAGACAATATCAAGACCATACGAAGCATCCCTCTTACGCTTGGTGGCGAGTGGTATCCTGATGAGTTCGAGATACGCGGAGAGATAGTGCTGCCGTGGAAAGCCTTTGACAAGCTTAATGAGGAGAGGGCTTTCAACGAGGAGCCTCTGTTTGCCAATCCCAGAAATGCCGCTGCAGGCACACTCAAGATGCAAAACTCCGCAGAAGTGTCCCGCCGTGGGCTTGACGCCTATTTTTACTATCTGATATCCGATACGCTCCCTGCCGACAACCACTATGAGAACATGCAGCGTGCGCGAGAGTGGGGATTTAAGGTCAGTGATGCGATGACTCTCCTACACAGCATTAAGGAGGTTGACAGCTTTATAACCTATTGGGATGAGCAGCGAAAACATTTGCCTGTTGCTACCGACGGATTGGTGTTCAAAGTCAATAATCTGAAGCAGCAGCTCAATCTCGGATATACATCGAAGTCCCCACGCTGGGCGATTGCTTATAAATTTGCGGCGGAGAGAGCCTTGACCAGACTCAGGTATGTGTCGTTTGAGGTCGGGCGCATGGGTATTATCACGCCGGTTGCCAATCTGGAGCCTGTGTTGCTGTCAGGGACCATAGTCAAGCGTGCATCCCTGCATAACGAGGATATAGTCAAGTCTCTTGGCATACATGAACATGACATGCTGTATGTGGAGAAGGGGGGTGAAATCATACCTAAAATCACCGGGGTGGATAGTGATTCCAGAGAGAAGGGAGCCGAGCCAGTCAAGTTTATAACCCACTGTCCTGATTGCGGTACAGAGCTTATAAGGATACCCGGCGAGGCTTCGTGGCAGTGTCCTAACAAGTATGGTTGCCGTCCGCAGATAATAGGACGTATAGAGCATTTCGTAAGCCGTCATATGATGGACATAGAAGGAGTGGGAGAGGAGAACTCGGCTATACTGTATGATGCCGGGCTGATTCGCAACACTGCGGATTTGTATGACCTTAAGGCAGAAGATTTGCTGCCGTTGGAACGAGTCGGACCAAGAACTGCCCAAAGAATTGTCGACGGGGTGGAAGCTTCGAAGAACGTTCCGTTTGACCGTGTGATTTATGCACTGTCTATTCCGTTTGTCGGGGAGACAGTCGCCAAGAAGCTTGCACGTGCCGTTAGGGATATCGACACTCTTATGGCTATGAGTTGTGACGAACTTGTTGCAATCGATGATATAGGACCAAGAATAGCGGATGCGATTGTGGAGTATTTTGCATATCCTGCCAATCGTGAGCTTGTGGAACGATTGCGCAAAGCCGGGGTGCAGATGTCGATGCCTGAGACCGATATGAGTGACCATACTGATTTGCTTGCCGGTAAGGTGATAGTAATCAGCGGAGTGTTTGCCAAACACTCCAGGGAGGAGTACAAAGAGCTGATAGAGAAGAATGGCGGGAAAAATTCCGGGTCAATATCTAAGAAGACATCATTTGTGCTTGCAGGCGAGAATATGGGTCCGTCTAAACTGGAAAAAGCCAAATCACTTGGAGTGCCGGTGATTGGAGAGGATGAATTTCTGGCGATGATTGGCAAGTAACCACAATACTTCAAGGTACGATACATAACCGGGCGCAGCTGAATTCAGTTGCGCCCGGTCATGTATCGTTTGGATTTATTTATTCCACTTCAATGACAAATCCGCCCATCGGAAGAATTTCAACAGGTACTTTAGCAGGATTTTTAATTTTAAGGCTTTCGCTTACAGGTTCGAGAGTTTTTTTGTCATCACGTATGATTGCCACTTTAGAGTCAGCGTGAATGAAGCGTGACAAATCCATTTCCAGTTTCTTGATTCCATCCTCAGCGTTGGTGCCTGCAATGTACCATTTGTCGCCGTGGCGGCGAGCAAGTACCACATATCTGCCCGGATAGCCGTCTATGAATCTGGTTTCATCCCATGTGGTGGGAACGCGTCGAAGGAAATTCATAGAAATCTCAGGCGCACCTCCTTCGCCCTCCGGAAGAAGGTTTTCAGGAGTAATGGCAAAATTCTGGATAGGGTTCTGGAACAATATGGTTGTCGCAAGCTCATGCCCGTCGGTAGTACGGCGGATATGACCTGATTTATTCCCTTTTTTTAGGCGGCGGTTCATGAAGCATCCACCGAATTCCATATTCCCGATGGTGTTACGGCAGAAGGGATGTAAGGCGGTGTTCTGAGCTTCGACATCGCAGAAATATTGGTTGAAAATCAGATTTTCGGATGCCAGCACAGCCTCTGAGCCGACATAATTCGGATACATCATTTCCCATCCTCGGGGTATGGTACAGCCGTGGAATATAACCATTAGTCCATTGTCGTCAGCATCGGAGAGGATGTCCTCATAGAGTCGCATTGTTTCTTGCTTGTCACCGCCGAAGAAATCGACTTTGATACCTTTTACGCCAAGAGACTTCATCCATCTCATTTCCTCTTTGCGGGAGATGGGATTATCCATCTTGTTGACGGGACCCTGTACTATATCGTTCCAGTAGCCGCTGGAGCTGTACCAAAGAAAAATTTCAACACCCTTGCCTCGGGCATAGTCAACAAGTTCCTTTATACCGTCTTTCCCGATATTGGTATCCCACCAGTTGTCAATCAGTGTGTACTTGAAGCCCATATCGGCAGCAAGGTCAATGAATTTTTTCTGGTCTTCGAAATTAATTGACGCGTCCTGCCATACAATCCAGCTCCAGGTCCCTTTGCCATATTCGTATTTTGTACCGGATATATATCGTGGTTCGACATTATCCCAGGGAGCGGTTGTCTCCACAATTGGTGCGAGGTTGTCAGCCACGGTGACAGTGCGCCAAGGGGTAGCTCCCGGGAGTGAGAATGCGGGAGATACGGTGCCGTTGCCGTTGTTTTCCTCCGGCATGGGAAATTCCACTGTATACAATCCGTCAGCAGTCATGTCGCTTAGCCTTGATCCGCAATATCTGCGGTCCACGCCTGTTTCACTGAGTAGGACCCAACCGTCGTCACCTATGCGGAAAAGCCCGGGGAAAGTATAGCCGTGACCGAATTCCGATTTTTGTGTCATCGGTGTATCAAACTGATATTTTTCTTCATAGCTCGGTTTGGTACGCTTCCAGTCAACCATAGGGTTGCTCTGCGGTGTCAGAAATACGGTGGTCTGCGACGGAAAGTCGAATCCGGTCATCTCTTTCTCGATGACTATCGAGCCTGTTTCACCGTTGTTTTGGCGTGGTACTTCGTATCGGAATGCTATGTCGTTGTCCGATACTCGAAACACCACGGTAACAGGATTCTTATCCTTGTTTTCAAGATTAAGTCTCAATTCGTTGGCTTTGTAATCGACATTGCTGACTTTAGAACGGTCAAGCCGGTAATTTCTTTCAATTATATTAGCTTCAGAGCTTATAAGATTCAGGGAATCCGAATAATTGCCGGTATTTGCTATAAAGCCGAGAGGCGAATCGTCGAGAAAACGTATTCCGTCATATTTAACAGAATAGGTCAATTTGCCGGACTGCGATATTTCAAACTCCACATTGAGCTTGCCGTCGGGCGACGATATACTTTTGACTGACGCAGAGGCCGTGCATGCCAGCATAAATGTCGAAATCGAGAGAAAAATTTTATTCATGATAATCATAAGGTGATGATGTAGGTTTATTGCGGGACAATCGGTGCCCCCGGATAACAATGGTGGTAATAAGCTGAAATAAAAAAAGGTAGCAGGGCTATAAGCCGGGTTATGTCGTCGCGGGACTTCTTCCCACAGGAAGGTTGCCGCGGCGGTCATGTCATTTATCTAAGTGGCGCCTCGCTATGCTACGGCGCTCGAGCAGCCTACCCCCCGGCGATGGACGAGCAGCCCATTGTGGCATTCTCGAAGAAACCATCCACGTGCCGGTATACATGGCCTTGCAACCCATAAGACGTGCGGCATACCATGTTACCATGGTATCCGGTGGGCTCTTACCCCACCTTTTCACCATTTCCTTTATCATGAGGAATAAAGGTTGTTATTTTCTGTCACGTTACTCTGCCGTCACCGACAGCTCACTGTTAGAAAGTATGGTGCTCTGTGTTGCCCGGACTTTCCTCTTGCCGCTCCGGTTAACCCATCGGCAAGCGACACGACCGTCCTGCTACCGGATACAAAATTACAAATTATATTTTAATTCTCTTGCTTCTGAGCTGCATTTATTGTATTTTTACACACAAAGAGGCTGTTTTAAAAATTATTGATAAATTTTGTAGTAAAAATCGGTAACGTTATACAGCCTTTACTTAATATTTCCTGCCATTACAGCGTCGCATAAAGTTGAATATAGTCACGGTGATATATTATGCTCGTTGGTTGACCCGCAGGGGATTAACAATCGTATTAGTTAATAAGCTTATGAAAATTGCTTATGATTTTTGCTGAAATCCTTTTACCGGTTCCCATCCAGGGGACATTTACATACAAGGTGCCTGTTGATATGGAAGAATCCGTGAAAGTGGGACACAGAGTGATTGTGCCTTTCGGCAGAAAGAAATTTTATACCGGAATCGTGGCAGCGCTTTCTCCTATAGCACCTGAGGGCTACGAAGTGAAGGAGATAGCTATGACGATTGATACAAAACCTATAATCAGGCATCCTCAGCTTAAGTTTTGGAAATGGCTTGCGGATTATTATTTGTGTACGCCCGGAGAAGTGTTTAAGGCTGCAATCCCGGCAGGATTGAAAATAGAAAGCGAGACATTTATTTCTGTTGTCGCTGATTTTGAGGAGAGCGAGGACAATAGACTGACTGAACGTGAAACGATTGTAATGGAGGCTCTTCTGTCAGGCGATAAAAAGACATCGGTAGAGTCATTGAAAAAGAAAACAGGCTTTGCGAATATCACTTCGGTAGTCAATTCCCTTCTTGATAAAGAAGCCGTGGCAATATCTGAGAATCTGGTGGAACGCTATCACTCGCGTAAGGAGATTTATGTCCGGCTTACTGCAGAAAAGGGGGACAATGACAGTCTGCATCTTGCGTTTGACTCCGTGCGAAACGGTTCTAAACAAGAAATGGCATTGCTTGCTCTGATAGAACTCTCAGGTTTTATGCGTCTGGGACAGGATGAACTGACTGAAGTTACACGTACGGAACTGATGGAAAAATCAGGGGTAACTTCGACCGTGCTTTCCTCAATGGCAAAGAAGGGGATTATAGATATTTATAAGAAGGAAATAAGCCGATTCGCATACTCTGGACTTGTCAAGGGGGAGCTTCCGAAACTTACTCCTAAGCAGAATGAGGCTCTTGTAGAGATACACAAGTCATGGCTTGAACATGACATAACATTGCTCCGCGGAGTGACATCTAGCGGTAAGACAGAGCTGTATATCCACCTGATAGATTATGTGCTGAAACAGCGCAGGCAGGCTCTGTATTTAGTTCCGGAGATAGCTCTTACAACCCAGCTTACGGGAAGGTTACAGAGAGTTTTCGGTGAAAAGGTGGTGATTTACCATTCAAAATTTTCAGACAACGAGAGGGTTGATATATGGAAAAAACTTTTGGATTCATCTGAGCCATGCGTTGTGATAGGTGCGAGGTCGTCAGTTTTTTTACCGTTTTCTTCTCTCGGGCTTGTCATTGTGGATGAGGAGCATGAGCAGGCATACAAGCAGCAAGACCCTGCACCAAGATACAATGCCAGAGACGCCGCAATAGTACTTGCAGGTATGCATGGAGCAAAGACATTGCTCGGGAGTGCGACTCCTGCCATAGAGACATATTATAAAGCTAAATCAGGTAGATTCGGGCTTGTGTCACTGACTGAAAGGTACGAAGGTGCGAAACTCCCGCAAATAGAGATTGTGGATATGTCTGTCGCTAGGAAGAAAGGGGAAGTGCAGGGGATATTTTCACTGCACACTCGCCGCCTTGTTAATGAATCGTTGAGCGCAGGAGGGCAGGCAATATTGTTTCTTAATCGCCGGGGATATGCGCCGATAGCACGTTGTAAGCTTTGTGGATATGTGCCCAAGTGTCAGAACTGCGATGTGTCGCTGACATATCACCGCCATTCTGACAAACTTATATGTCACTATTGCGGCACGCCGTACTCAGTGCCTGAGGTGTGTCCGGCATGCAAAGAGCCGGGTATTGAGGTGCTTGGCTATGGAACAGAGAGAGTTGAGGAGGAGGTAGAGTCTATCTTTCCAGATGCAAAAATCCTCCGAATGGATTTGGACTCAACCCGCAGCAAGGATAGTTATGACAATATCATAGATGATTTTTCGAAGGGAAGGGCCCAGATTCTTGTAGGTACGCAGATGGTTAGCAAAGGCCTTGACTTTGACAACGTGAGCACAGTAGGGGTGATTAACGCTGACACATTGATAAATTTCCCTGACTTCAGGGCTTCGGAGCGAGCATTCAATATGCTTGAGCAGGTTGCCGGAAGGGCGGGCAGGCGTAGAGATGATGGGAAAGTCACCATTCAGACCTATAATCCGTCCCATCCTATCTTCCCGTATCTTCTGGCGCATGACTATGAAGGTTTCTATGAGAATGAGATTACCGAGCGAAGCAAATATAACTATCCTCCATTTGTCAGAGTGGTGTATGTCTACATCAAGCATAAGGATGCGGCTGCCGTATCTGCTATGGCCTTTGAGTTCGCATCAAGGCTCAGAGCCCTGTTCGGGAACCGTGTCAGCGGACCGGACGAGCCATATGTGGCTCGTGTCCAGACTCTTTATATCCGCCGTATAATGTTAAAGATAGAGACAAATGCCTCTATCTCTAAGGTGAAGGAACTGCTTCGGACAATACAAATAGAGATGGTGAATCAGAAACGGATGTCAGGTGCGATTCTTTACTACGATGTGGACCCAATGTAGCCATACGCATATTGGTACGGCGGTAAATGCCCCAAGCGTATTTGCAAGTGCATCGTAGATATCGTTGCCGGTACGTCCAAGGTTCATAGCGTGTTGGAGCCACTCAATAATTCCGCCTAACAGAGCGGAACACAAAGCTGTCAGCAATGCCCCACGAATAGACAGAGTTTTGCAGAGGCGCCATCTGTCAAATATGAAAGTTCCGGTCAGCCCTCCAAACATAAGGAAATGGACTACCTTGTCAGCGCCATCGAATAAAGGGAAATCCTCCTCCCCGAGAGGTTGGGGAAGGAGGGTAAGGTATAATATCACGATGACAACTGCGGCTGTCAGCTGATATCCAGGGAAAAACAATAAACGCTTCATCTGTTTCTTAAAAAATGCGTTTTGATTGCCTAATCCCAAAAATCGGTTTATTTATTCAGAGCCCAGAGTGACTGGCTTGCCATAGCCTTGTAGGCGAGAAGTCCCTCGGCTGACAATTCAACTGTCTGGCGGGTGCCGTCAGCAGCAGGCATTGACACATGATTCTCATCAATGAAGGTCATGAATTCGTAGCTCTCGCCGTCAGGAAGTACCACGCTCCATGCCTGCTCTTCCTCGTCAAAGTTAAAGCGGACTACTGATTTGTCATTTTCGGAAGTGATAGTGTAACCCTTGCCGTCACATTCAACGATGTACTTGCCGTCCTTCCCGTCGATTACTTTCTTGCCGCATGCTACCGGATTAGAACCGCTCCAGAACTCGATGGTGTTGATAACGAGAATGTCCGCGAGGGCCGACACCTCATATACGGGCAGAATCCAGAATGCGATGAATACAACTTCATTCACAAACTTGTTGCTTACCTGATTGTTCCAAGCGAGAAGTTTGTTGAAGAGAGCGAAGCTACCAATACAGGATGAAGTCATCATTGAAGTGGCGATAGCCACAATGAGTGCAACGGGTAAAAAGCGCTTTTTCATTACTGAAACCTTAAATTTAAATTAATAAATAGTTGAATTAAAAATATTTCTTTCAGACCAAAGTCTTGGCTTTGTTGTAATAAGCATATATGCGGTTGACATAATCATATGTCTCTCGTCCTCTCGAATATCCAAATCTCACCACCGGGTCCTTGTAGTACTTTGGGTTTGATTTCCATAATATCGCCTTTGCGACATTGTTGTCCCATTTCTGAGGGTCGAGCCCATATTTCTTGGCAAGTGCAATGGCGTCATATACATGTCCGATACCTGTGTTGTAGGCTGCGAGAACAAATTTCTTACGTTCAATACTGTCCGGAACCTTGCTTTTCAATTGTTTATCGAGGTCACGAATGAATTTCAGGGCGGTCTCCACGGCGACTTCCTTCTTCATCACGCTCTTAGCAGTCTGTCCGTATCCTTTGGCTGTACGAGGCATAATCTGCATCAGCCCTCTTGCCCCTGCCCATGATACAGCCGTAGAGTCAAATTTACTTTCCACATACGCCTGTGATGCCAATAGCATCCAGTCCCAATCGTAATCTGCCGCATATTTCTTGAAGAGGTCATCATGGGGAGAAACTGTGCGATTGGACGGGTTGAAAAAACTGCCGCCGTTCTCGTTTTTACTTATTTCGAAATAACGTTTGAGCAACTGTGCCTGTTCGCTCCGGGGCTTGTCGCTGTTAAGCCATGCGTTTATACTGTCGCCAAGCCACGCTTTGTCGGGCGCAACCGCCCATGCGGAGCGCTGCTCAAAACTTAAGGGCAGGGATATGTCAAGATCGTTATAATATGTCTTGTTGATCTTTGCTATGTCACTGTCAACTACGGTAAGAGGTAATGTGCCGTTGCTTACCATTGCAATCAAATCCTCCGTTATCATAGTGTCCTTGTCTACGGTATGGATATTTATACCTCCTCCGATTTCCTGGTTAAGGTTACGAATACGTGCCTCGTACTTGGAATCTGCCTCGACATATACATCTTTACCAACAAGGTCGGTCACATCGGTTATGAGCTCAGTCTCACCTTTTTTAGGCTGGACAAGAACCTGCGTTGTTACTGTTTCAGGTCCGCAGGGTGTGACTCTCTCTTTGTTCTCTGCCGTGACAGGGACAGGATATGCTATCAGGTCGACTTTCCCGGAGTCAAGCATCTCAATGGCTTTTGACAGCGAGGTGGCAACTTCGAGTTTCAGTGCAAGCTCCTTGTCGACAGCCAAAGCTGTCAGAAGTTCATAATCATAACCCATCTCCTGACCTCGGTATATGAAATACGCCTCAGGGCTATAAAGCGTAGCCACCCTGAGTGTGTCAGGAAACTTATGACCGGATACCGATGTCCCGGTTGACTTTCCGGCAGACTCCTTTCCGGAGCCGCCACATGAAGATGTGATGCCTGCAATCAAAATGACAGCGCAGACAAAACAAAGTAAACAAAATCCCCTTCTCATAGATGTTAGTTAAGTAGTTTGGTTATATGTCGGGTTGCAAAATAGTAGTTGTGGCAAGGGGCGGAGGAGTGTTGAAGTTAGTACTCAAACACTCCTGCTTCAGACTTTATAGTCAGTTTATTGACCGGAGCGTCCTCCACACGACCGATAATACGGGCGTCGATACCGAAACTTCCGGCTATGTCAATTACCTTTTGGGCAACCTCGGGCTTGACATAGATTTCCATTCTGTGTCCCATATTGAACACTTTATACATTTCGCTCCAAGGTGTGCCGCTCTCTTTCTGAATCAAATCGAACAAAGGCGGTACGGGGAACAGGTTGTCCTTGATAACATGCTTGTTTTGGACGAAGTGGAGTACCTTGGTCTGTGCTCCGCCTGTACAGTGTACCATTCCGTCAATATCGGCACGCATTTCCTCAAGCAACTTTTTTATTACAGGAGCATATGTGCGGGTAGGGGAGAGTACAAGTTCTCCTGCTGTCACCGGTGCTCCGTCCACATTATCTGTCAGTTTTTTTGAACCGGAGTATACAAGCTCATCGGGAACAGCCGCATCAAATGTTTCGGGATATTTTTCGGCAAGATATTTTGCGAATACATCATGACGAGCCGATGTGAGTCCGTTACTTCCCATGCCGCCGTTGTATTTGCTTTCATATGTAGCTTGTCCGAAGGAGGCAAGTCCTACAATCACATCGCCACCTTTGATATTGGCGTTGTCAATCACTTTGTCACGTCGCATGCGGCATGTGACTGTTGAGTCGACAATTATAGTGCGGACGAGGTCGCC
Source organism: uncultured Duncaniella sp. (assembly GCA_958352885.1). Classification (GTDB taxonomy): domain Bacteria; phylum Bacteroidota; class Bacteroidia; order Bacteroidales; family Muribaculaceae; genus Duncaniella. The sequence continues at coordinate 182,485 of CATWQI010000005.1, read as the reverse complement.
GACATCGGCTGTCTCGCCTCCGGTAGAATATATACCGACACCGAGCTCGCGGAGGCGTGCCAGAAGTTCCTCGGTCCCGTTTATAATTGCTGAAATCACTTCTCCGGGAATCAGGTTCTTGTTGCGGCCTATGGTTGATGACACGAGGATATTATCAGTAGCTCCTACGCATAAAAGGTCGTCGATATTCATGATGAGAGCGTCCTGGGCTATACCTCTCCAAACTGATAAATCTCTGGTCTCCCGCCAATAGGCGTATGCGAGCGATGATTTGGTTCCTGCGCCGTCGGCATGCATGATGTTACACCATTCAGGGTCTCCGCCTAATATGTCGGGTATGATTTTGCAGAATGCGTGAGGGAAGATACCCTTATCGACATTCTTAATTGCGTTATGTACATCTTCCTTGGAAGCTGAGACACCACGGAGGTTATAGCGTTGGTCACTCATGATGATTATTTATGATAAGTTGAATACGTTTTTTTGACAATTAAAATTTTGGCAAAGGTAGTAATTTTTAATTAAAGCGTCAATATTATATGGGTATTGACATCATAGGAATGTCGGAGTGGAACAATAGTTTATGCGCCAGCGACGGGTTAAACAAGCGTGCGAATATGTTTTTACGTTTGTTAGGGACTACAACAAGGTCAATGGGATTGTCACTTTCTATCTTATTGAAATCGTCAATAGGGTTTGAAAGGGTAAGTGGTGCCACATTGAATGTATATGCGGGATAATTCTTTTTGCAGTATTCGAGCAGATGTCTCGATGAGTCAGACTCAGATATGGAAATTTTCTTGGATGGAAGATTTACAAGTGTCATGTCCAATGATAAGTCCGGGAAAAGCCTGTACAAAGCATCGAGCGCCAATATGTCCTCCTGCTTGGACGATGCAAAATATACTACTCTGTGGAGTTCGTTTAGCGATTTGAATCTGGTTGATTCCGGCACCGTGAATACTGTGCTTCGGCATGAGTCAAGCACTTCGGCTGTTACACTTCCCACAAGTTCTCTGTTTTTGACATCAGCGCCGCGAGTTCCCATCACAATCAGCAGGGGGTGAGTGCGGGACGCATAGTCATCTATGACTTCCTCTGGAAGTCCTTCGGACACTTCCGATGTGAATTTAACGGGGGGTATTACTCCGTCCTTTATACTCTCACGGAGAGTCGATTCAAAGGCCTTTAATTTTTGCAGGGCAATTTCCTGCAGGGTATGATCCTCCTGGATCTGCATGGACGCATCGAATCCATCATCGAAGGTCATAGTATCAGATAGCTGGAGGGCAGCTCTCCCTGATACAATGGGATCAATATAGGTGTGAAGCAGGTGGATTGATGCCTTATGGGACTGTGCGATATGGAATGCTATCCGGCACGCCTGCGTGGAATATTCAGAAAAATCCACGGGTACGAGGACTACTGCTCCTGAGCCTGGGCATTCCTTGAGTGCCGAGGGGGCGAAGATTTCGATATTCTCGATCACGCGCAGTGCCAAAGGTAAATCGGACTCGTTGATTCTGACACGTACGCCGGATGAAACAACCGGTGATGACAGGTTGACATTCTGAAGCACTACTTTCACACCCTCGCATTCTAAAATATTTTTAAGCTGGTGCGCCTTGTCATAAGTGTGAATTGCTACTGTAATGAGTCGATTTGAATCCATTAGTGAAGCTTTTGTTAGTTTTAAAACAAACGAAAAGACAAAAAGTCACTCATAGAGGTGGGGCTTTTTGTCCTTTCGTTAAAAAGTTATTGGGCGTTATTAGTCTTCCTTGTTCTGATTCTGTAGGATTTCTACAGCCATATCGTAGATAGTAGTATCGTCCAAAACAACAATACCCCCGTCAGGACCCGGTTCAATATGCACACCGCAATTCTTGCCAAATTCATAGTTAGTACCACCGAAGTAGTTACGGACAGTCTGGGGGGTTACGTTCAGTTTGTCAGCAATTTGACGTACAGAACCGTCAGGCAAACTGTCTTTGATGCGGCGAAGATCGTTGAAGCTGATAGTTTTTGTCATGATACTTATCGTGTTTAGGGGGTTAGTAGTATGAGTTATTAAAACGTTGATGTGGAATATTGTAATTCCACGACACTAAGTTAAATTTAAAATTCCGTTTAGACAAATAATTTGGTGAAAAATTTAGTATGTTTTATAACACTTTTTCAGTCACCTATCAGGCGGGTCGCCATAAATAATTGTAATACAGAAATTAAGCGGATGTCAGATTTTTTCAACAGCAGCAGCATTAATCCATGCACGGTGACTATTGTCGATTTCGACGTCGTACCATAGGGGATTGATTGAATCGGTGGTCGATTTCACTGAGTCGAGAATACGCACTTTAGTACCTTCGTGGAGCAACATCGCCTCCTGGTTACGGTCCTTGGGAACTCGTGGCGAAGTGCTTAGGATAGTTGACGGGACTGTGATAATCGCAGCATCCTCAGCGACGGCAATTGCAGCGGAACGACAGGCAAGGAATATGAATATTCCGCATGTAATCAGAGTCACGATACCGCCGAAAAATCCGACTTTACGGACGGATATTACACCTGAGAATATGTAAGCCAATATTCCGGCGATTGTCAGAACGAATGCACCGAACGCAAGCCAAGCCCAAAGATTGGAGTGAGCGGCGTTAGCCACGCTGTCAATTGCGTTGCCGATAAATGTGCCTCTTTCGCCGGGTCGGTCTGAGATGCGTGCATTGACGAACTTGAGATTGTTGCGTGCATCATCGTATGTCGGGTCAAGTCTCAATGAACGTTCGTAGGCAAGAATCGCTTTTCCCATTTCTCCGGAACGGTAGTAGCAGTTTCCAAGATTATAATATAGGGTGGCAGATGCTCCTTCGGTTTGAATCACATGATTGTATATGTCGGCGGCTTCTTTGAAGTTGTCGGCGGTATAGGCAGAGTCTGCTTGCTGAATCAGAGAGTTTGATTCGGCATTGGCAGTAAATACTGAGGATAGTGCCGCAATTAAGGTCAATATGAATAGCAGTCGTTTCATTTCTTATAATTTTCAATGTTGTTGATTGCATCGACACCGAGCTTGTATACTCTGTCGACTTGGGTAGAACTGTCAGGGGTGTAGCGAGCCATTTCACATTCATCAAGAACTGATACGAGTTCCTTGGTGATGTTCTCGGGGTATCCCTTGTCTGCCAAAGTGGTTACGATGTTCTGACGTGAGAGCTGAGACACTGGCATGCTGAGTTTGTCGGAAAGATATCCCCATAATGCACGGAGCATTTCTTCATAGAACTTGTCGCTGTCACCTGATTTCATGAATTCGCTTGCTTTTCTTAGTCGCTTACGTGCTACTTTGCTTGCTTTGGCAAGTTTTTGCCCTGCGACATCTGCCGACATGCGCGCATGACGCCGGTTAAGCGTAATCACAGCTATCGCCGCAATTAGCAAAAGTGCGTAGAGTAACCAGTAGTAAGTAGTCAGAACTACAAGAGTGTGCTCTTTCCGTGGGTTCTTGTCGCCGAGGTAAATGTGGCGTATGTCCGAGTTCTTGTTAGAGACATCATGCTGTTCGGTTGAAACTGGTGTTGACACTCCTTTCGCTACTTTGATAGGGTAGGATGGAGTGGTGAGTGTCACGTAGTCACGAGTCTGAGGATTGAAATAAACGAATTTGTCACTTCCGATAGTAAAATCGCCGACACTCTGAGGCACAAACGTATATTCCACGGTCATTGTCCCTGTCACATCATTGCCTCGTACTGTTGTCTGTATGTCGCTTTTTGGAGTGTACTGTTCAAATTCAGATGGAAAGTCAATAACCGGTTCTTTCACATATTTTATGTTGCCAGTACCTGAAATGGTGTATATCAGAGTGGCAGGGTCATTTGTGCGGAACGAGTTGCCGACAAGACGGCTGTCAATCTTGAAATCGCCGACCGCACCCGTGAATCCGTCAGGCTGGGGCTGGGGAAGAGGTTTGATGTCAATGGAGCCAGTATTGGAGCTTACTTTTATTTTTGTTTCTTTGGGTTGACGTACCTGGAACATGCCCATGTTGACATTATCATACTGAATTACGGATATGTCATAATTGCCCGAGTTTATGGTCAACTTCCCACTTTTCTGAGGGAAGATGATGCAACGCTTCAGTACCGCAGTCATATAATTTTGCCCATTGTATGGCTCCACCTCATTCAACGATGGCTGCACATCAACTTCCTGAATCAGGAATCCGTCAAATGCCGGCTGCTTGGTAGGCATGAAGGAGGAAATTGAATATTTTGTGTAAAGCTTTATGGTGCATCCGATAGCTTCCTGTTCGTAAGCCGAAGATTTTGAAAGGATAATACGGACAAAAACATCGTCGGAATTAACTCGTCGCCCCGCTGCCTGCGTATCAACGTCGTCAACGTCTACAGGTCGCTGGGATGCGGGTTTGTCCCTGTCGGCACGTTCATGTACGGTAAATGATACAGCCTTGGTCGACATACGCTTGCCGTCGGCAAGTATGCTGGCGGCAGGGATGGTGAAATTGCCTGCCTTGTCAGCACGATAGTAGTAGGTATATTCTACCGCAGAGGTGGATGAAGCTTTACCGTTGACAACCTGATAACTCTGGGAGGTGGATGTAGATGGACCGAAGAGGAGTGTACATCCGTTTATCTGTGACACTTTCAAGTCGGAACCGTCAGCATTTGTAAGACGGAATGTTACCGGGAATTTATCGCCTTCGAATACTCTTCCCGGAGTCTTTACGGTAAAGCTGACATCCGCCGCATGTGCGGATATGCCTATCAGCATTATCAGAAATGAAAATATAGTGAAACGTTTCATGTCAAGTGGGTATTACCAGGGGTTAGTAACAGGTCGGCGGGTTGGTGCGCCGGTCTTTTTCTTTTCAGCATTAATACGTTGGCGGGTGGCGTTCTCCTCGTTTTCCATAGCCTTCAGAATTTTTTCGGCATTCTGCTGGCTTATACCGCCTTGCTGTTGCTGCTGCTTGTCTTGGTTTTGCTGCTGTTGCTGTTTGTCCTGATTGTCTTTGTCCTGATTGTCTTTGTCCTTGTTCTGGTCCTGATTCTGGTTTTGGTTCTGGTCTTTGTTCTCGTCCTTCTTATCCTCGTTCTGATTATTGTCCTTGTTCTGGTCTTGGTTTTGGTTCTGCTGTTCCTCAAGACGTTTTTGGGCCAGACGGAGATTGTCACGGGCTTTATCATTGTCAGGATTTCGGCGAAGTGCATTCTTGTAAAGTTCTATGCTTTTTGCGTAGTCTTGTCCGTTGAACGCTATATTGCCAAGATTGTAAAATGCCTTTTCTGCGATAGAGATATTTTCGGCATCGCGGGTGAGGTTTTGCAATATTCTCATAGCCTCTTGCTGAGTGTCGCCTGTTGCTGAGCCTTGCCGCAACAGAGATGCTGCGAGATTGAACTGCGCAATCTCGTTCATTGCATTTTCCTGGAGAGCCTTGCGGTAGGCTACCTCTGCGTCCGCATATCGTTCCTCGTTGTATAGCTTGTTGCCTTCCACTATGTAATTGCGCTCATGGCGAGTGGTGGAAGATGGCTTAGACTCGCCAAACATAGCCAAGACTGATGCTGCGATAAGAACTGACATTAATGTACGTTTCATTTTTTACCTCCTTCCTCTTTAGTAAAGAAGCGATATTTTTTAAGCCACGAAATTTTACGTGTAACCACAATCGAGTCAATCAGCAGCAATATGAGAGCTATGATTGCCACGATGGGGAACTGTTCGCTTTGCGGGGAGAATGATTTGCGTTCGAATTCAGCCTGGTTAAGCTCGTCAATCTTTTCATCGACAGCTGTGATTGCCGAATTGGAACCTCCATTTACATATACCCCCTTGCCTGCTTCAGCAATCTGAGCCGTTGTCGCTTCGTCAAGTTTGGTAATTACCTCTTCTCCGGTCATGGGATTAATCATATATTGCCCGTTGCCGGTGGGAATCTTTGCGCCCTTCGATGTGCCAAGTCCAATCACGTCCACCTGTATGCCGGCGCCGGATGCTCTCTTGGCTATTCCCACGGCATCGTCCTCGAAGTTTTCACCGTCGGTAATTACCACGATTGCTTTACCCATGTCATCGTTGGGAGTGAATGAATTCATTGCCATTTCGAGAGCCGCGCCTATAGCAGTACCTTGGGTCGGAACCATATCGGTGGAGATTCCGTTGAGGAACATTTTTGCCGATATATAATCGGATGTAATGGGCAGTTGGGTATACGCATCGCCTGCAAATACAATTAGCCCGACCTTGTCGTTGGTCATCTTGTCAATAAGCTTCTCAAGTATGTGTTTAGCCCGTTGGAGTCGGCTGATACCCCCGTCATTGTCAGTGGATGATGCAAGCATAGAGTTAGACACGTCAAGGCATATCATGACTTCTGCACCTCTTGAGGTTTCAGTTTCCGCACCATCCTGTTCAAGACCTCCGGTTGCTCTCGGACGAGCTATCATGATTACCAGTGTGGCTATAATTAGCAGAGCCATAGAAAGTTTGACCCATGGCATATATTTGGAAACTTCAGGCATCAGATGTTCTATGACCTCAGGTCTGCCAAACTGCTCCAATTTGCGCTTCCGGCTGTAACGTGACCATAGGAATAATCCGGCCGCTATAGGGAGCAGCAGAAGCAAGTACAATAGATGTGGGTATGCGAACGTAATCATAATCACAAAATCTTAGGGGATGGTGCGTAACACGGTGTAACGCAATAGAACGATGAGTCCAAACAGACTTAGTGCCGCAATGGCCCATGGGAGATAATCATCTTCGGTGCTTGTGAAGTTTCTCAAGTCCATTTTGGTTTTTTCAAGGCGGTCGATTTCAGTGAAAATCTCCTTAAGCACATTGTTGCCAGTCGCACGGAAATATTTACCTCCGGTTGTCTCGGCTATTGTCCGTAATGTTGCCTCGTCAATCACAACCGGAAGATTCACGTATTCGATTCTGCCGAACATGTTTTCCTGAGGATAAGGCGCAGTGCCGTTTGTGCCTATGCCAATGGTGTATACCTTTATGCCAAGTTGCTTGGCTATCTCCGCCGCAGTTATAGGTGCGACGTTTCCGGTGTTGTTGGAGCCGTCGGTAAGGAGTATGATACTCTTTGACTTTGCTTTGCCATCCTTGATGCGGTTAATTGAAGTTGCAAGTCCGTCGCCTATCGCAGTGCCGTCCTGAAGCATTCCCATCTTTATATCCTTTATGTAGTTGGCTATCATGGAGCGGTCCGTCGTCATGGGGATTGCAGTGAAACTTTCGGCGGCAAATATCACTACGCCGATGTTGTCACCTTCGCGACCGGCAACGAATTTTGAAGCTACTTCTTTTGCCGCTTCAAATCGGTCGGGCTTGAAGTCACGTGCAAGCATACTGGTCGATATATCCATTGCCAATACGATGTCGGTGCCTTCGACGCTTGATGTGTTCCATGAGTCACGCGTCTGAGGACGTGCAAGTATGACAATTACGCATCCTATCACTGCAAGCTGGAGTATAAAGAGCAGATGCAGCATGTAGGACTTGAATGTTTTGGGTAGTTTGGCAAAAGGAGCCGACGTTGACATCGCCATTGTGGGATGCAACGACCGGCGCTTATATATATACCAGGCAATCAGCGGTATATAAAGCAGGAATAACCAAAGATATCCGGGATGTGCCAGTAACATATCGAGAGTTTATTGATTGTTGTTATCGTTGTTTGTTTTCTTGTCCGACATGCTGTCTGATTCAGGCTCAGTTTCGGGTTCAGGTTGAGGTTTGGTATCCTCTACAAATTGCATGGCTGAGCTATATGCCTTGACGTTATCGTCAGGAAGAGGTCGTACTTTGGCGAATTTTACGAAGTCAGCAGTCTCAAGCACTTGTTCCATATTCCGTTTTGAAAGGCGTGTGGTTTCATTGGATTGGAGCGAGTGCCTAATCTGAGTGGAAGTCATCTCCATAGCATTGATTCCGAAGCGCCCTTGCAGATATATGCGGAGTATGTCGGTAAGGCGAGTGTAAAATTCACGTTCACGCCCTTGTTCGCAGAGTTTCTCGCCACGAAGCCGGTTGAGTTCCAGAACGGCTTTTTCGTATGGAGGAACAGGCTTTTCAGGGGCTGTGGCAAACGGATTTTTCTTGCGTTTCACCACGTAGAATATATATGCTCCAAGTCCCAGTACAATAATTACCGCCAAGATCCATAGTCCATAGTCAACAACGAAATCTGGCAGGTAATCAATAAAGCTTCTGTCTATATCGGCAACGTCGGCATAATCATGGATTGTTTCGAGCGAGTCGACAGCAACCGGGAGAACTTTAAGTACAGGCTGATTGGAAGCTATGGTCTCGCTTCCCTCAACGTATTTTACCGGGTTAAGACGATAGACTCCGGAATCAAATGACTGCAAAAGGATGTCAAGCTTAATCTCACGTCTTCCGCTTCCTATGGCGGCAGTATCGGCATTAAGAATCTTAAGAATCTCGACTTTGTCACACAAAGAATCCTTGGGGATTAAAAGCTGTCCGGAAGCGGACTCGTCATTCACCAGTTCAACGTGCAGCGGGGTGGTTTTGCCCATCAGCAGGTAGGCTGAATCAAGACTGACCTTTATGGTTGGAGCCACAGCTACTGCGGTGTTGATGCCGAGTACTGTAAATAAAATGACAAGTAGCTTATTTATCTGATTAAAAGTCTTCATTCTATCAAAAGCAAATTTGAGATATACCGTAAATCCTATCTTACACCACGGTTTTTGAACAGAGCCATGAGTGACTTCGCAAAATCCTCATCGGTTGCGACAGATGCATGGTCGACGCGGCATTTGTTAAGCACGGTCATCATGCTCTGTTGCCGTTCATACCACCATTTACTGTATGCCTGGCGTACTTTTTTAGACGAGGTGTTGACCCATTGTGTCTCATTGCTTTCCAAATCTGCGATGCGCATCAACCCGATGTCAGGGAGCGAGGTGTCACGCTTGTCATAGACCTGGATTGCAATTATGTCATGCTTGTTGCAGGCTATCTGAAGCTGACGTGAATAATCGTGATTGTCAATAAAGTCTGAGATGAGGAAAGTGGTGCAGCGTTTTTTCAAAGCATCCGTGAAGTATCTGAGAGCCACACTAATGTCGGTGCCGGGATTTTCAGGAGTGAAATCGAGCAATTCACGGATGATAAGCAGGATATGTTTTTTGCCCTTCTTAGGTGGTATGAATTTTTCGATTTTATCGGAGAAAAATATGACACCAATCTTATCATTGTTAGTGATAGCCGAGTAAGCCAATGTGGCAGCTATTTCCGCTATCATTTCGCGTTTCTCCTCTCCGACCGCTCCGAAAAGACGGCTGCGTGACACATCGATAAGCAGCATCACCGTCAGCTCACGCTCTTCCTCGTATACTTTTACGTACGGATGGTTGTGACGGGCGGTGACGTTCCAGTCAATGTCACGGACATCATCGCCGTACTGGTACTCCCTCACTTCCGAAAAGGTCATACCTCGACCCTTAAAAGCCGTGTGGTACTCACCGGCAAATATGTTTTGCGAGAGTCCTCTGGTTTTTATGTCGATTTTGCGTACTTTTTTTATTAGTTCGTTAGCTTCCATCGGCGATGGTAAATATTAGGGATTAGGGCACTTCAACCTTATCAAGAATTTCAGAAATAACCTCATCCTGGGTTATATTGTTAGCTTCAGCTTCGTAGGTGAGTCCGATACGGTGACGGAGCACATCGTGGCATACCGCACGGACATCCTCGGGAATCACGTAGCCTCTGCCTCGCAGGAACGCATAGGCTCGTGAGGCACGTGCAAGTCCGATTGAAGCACGGGGTGACGCTCCGAAGCTAATCATTCCTCCCAAATCTTTCAAATCGTAATCGCCCGGGTTACGTGTGGCGAATACTATATCGACAATGTATTTCTCGATTTTTTCATCAAGATATATTTTCTCGACAATCTTCTGGACCTCTGTGATTTCTTCAGGGCGGAGCAGGGGACGCACATCTTTTTTCTCGCCGTTGATGTTCTGGCGTATAATCTGTTTTTCCTCATCCTTGGTCGGATAACCGATTATAACCTTGAGGAGGAAACGGTCAACCTGTGCTTCAGGGAGAGGATATGTGCCTTCCTGTTCAATTGGGTTCTGAGTAGCCATGACAAGGAAGGGCTCATCGAGCTTGAATGTCTCATCGCCTATGGTAACCTGGCGTTCCTGCATAGCTTCGAGGAGTGCGCTCTGAACTTTAGCCGGCGCACGGTTAATTTCGTCGGCAAGGACGAAATTGGCAAATATGGGACCGCGTTTGATTTGAAATTGCTCCTTTTGCACGCTGTATATCATTGTGCCGATAACATCGGCGGGGAGAAGGTCCGGGGTAAACTGTATGCGGCTGTACTTCGCATCAATGATTTGTGCGAGAGTTTTGATAGCCAGTGTCTTTGCCAGACCGGGCACACCTTCAAGCAGCACATGCCCGTTGGAAAGGAGGGCAATGAGTAAGGAATCAACAAGGTGCTTCTGACCGACAATAGTCTGGTCCATACCTTTCGTCACAAGGTTGATGAAGTCACTTTTACCGGCAACGAGTTCGTTGAGTTCTCTGATATTAACCGATTCGCTCATAGTCTAAGTGAAAATATTGTAGTTATGTTATTTCGTTATTTGTGTTGAAACTGATTACAAAATTATAAATAACAACAAATAAAGTGTGAATAATGTGTGTTAATTTTAGCTATTTTTCCTTTAACATTGAGAATTTTTTAATGCATGCGTATAAAAGAATGATTCCTGCAAATGACGGTTTTTTGTGGTCATTTTGCAGGAATCTGATGTCAATGTGGTAGTGACTGAGCCAAATATGTGTTATTTGAATTTTGAAAGTATCTGACCTGCCTTGTTTTTGGCTTTCGCTACGCTTTCTTCGCTTGCAGCGTTAATACCGTACTTTTCGGGAGCCGGGATTACGAATACTTCCCCAGGCTGAACCTTGTTGGGGTTCTTTATTTTGCTTTTGTTCTCCTCATATATGTAAACCCAGAAGTCTTTACTCCCATAATGTTTTTTAGCCATATGGGTCAGCGAATACCCCTGTCGCACGGTGTCATGGACAGGTGCAGAGACAGTGGCAGCGGACTTTGTTTCAGTAAGTTCTGGCTCATCTTTTGCCGGTTCTGCAACGGCGGTTGCAGACTCTGTCAGTGGCGCCGGCTCTTCGTGCAGAGGAGCGGTGGTGTCGGTCTGTTCGGGGAGAGCTATTTCCTCGGTCAGAATTATTTCTGCGTCATTGTCAGCCACTTGTTCTGTACGTTCCATTCTGCCGTATGGGAATAGGTAGTCAATAGCGAGATAAACAGCGCAGGCACCGAGTGCGAGACCAACAATAAGTCCTACCAGGAATCCCCAGCCGAAGCCTCCGTTGTTTGAGGAGTTATCATTGGCTACATGCTCGACAAATTCTTCCGGCTCTTCCTCAAGCGCATTTCTCGTAGGCTCTGAGCCCTGTGCTGTGGTGGCTGGCAATTTGGTTCCCTCTTTTTCAGCTATAGTGACAGCAACTGCGGGAACATCACCGGTTACCGGTACAGGTAGCTCTTCCTGATTTCCATTATCAGTGGAAGCTGATTCCGGGGTGGGAGCGACAGGTTGTTCGGGTTTTTGTACTGACATCTGTGCCTGTGTTGTTACAGTATCCGGTTGGCTTTCCCGAACTTCGTTAGATAGATGCTCTGCATTTTCTTCCTCCTTGGGTGCGGGTGCGGCAATAGGTTCCACTTGCAGTTCGGGTTGCTTGATGTGAGCGGGCTCCTCTATTGGTAGCACTGCCGGCTCGACGGTATTGACTTCCTGTATGTGAGTGTCGTCGGTTTGCTCATTCGTGAGATCTACATTCTCTGACTGTGACTCAACGGTGGTTTCGTTAAGCATTTCGTCAGTAACCTCATCATTAAGTTCGACAGGCTCGAACGGGGCGAACGGAGCGTTTAGAGTGTCAGCTATACCCTTATCAGGAGTGAACTCGACACTGTTTTCGCCATCTATCGAAACAGGAGCAAATGAGCCGAGTCCTTTAATTTTCACTGTTTCGCCGCTGACGATAGCTTCGCTGAGCAGGTCAAAAAAAATCTTAATGAAGACCTCGGCACTATCATTGCTGATTGATGTTGCGAGCGATAAACGCTTTGCAAGTTCGTGGAAAGGTATCTTCTGATTCATTTTGCCAGCTTTTTTCGTAAAACAATACTTGGTTGAAATTCCATGACTATCGCCGGAGGGAGAAGCATGCGCTTGCCCGTCGCTTCATCCGTAACGATTAACTCGTCTCGTTTGGATGATTTGAATACACCGAACCCGGGTACGGCTACAGAGTCCAAATCATTGCCAGCTTGAATAAACACGTTGCACAGACCTTCCGCCAAAGTGGAAATCTCAGCCGGTTCACGTTCAAGTCGCTTGGCAAGCTTGGTAATAAATGTTTTATTGTCCATAAATCAATCAAAAAGGATGTCGCGAATGGCGTATCGCGGACGTTTCTTAACTTCAATGAATATTTTGCCGATATATTCACCGACAACTCCTATTGCCATAAGGATAAGACTGCCGAGGAACCATATGGAGAGCATAAGAGATGCCCAGCCGGCTTCGAGGTTATCCGAGAATATAATTGACCATATCACGTAGAGCGCCACAAGTATGTCGAGTATCAATAGCCCAAGACCCATGAAGAATACTATGCGCATTGGCTTCGCCGAAAAGGATGTGATTCCATCAATTGCAAAACCAAGCATCTTCGATAACGGATATTTGGATTTTCCTGCAACACGCCGCCCCCTGGAATAGGTGACAATGTCTGAATCGAGCCCGATTCTGGTGACAATGCCACGAAGGAATAAGTTAGATTCCCCGTATTCACTAAGGAGATTAAGCGCCCTTGAACTCATGAGCCGATAGTCAGCATGATCATAAATGGTGTCAACGCCCATCGCTTTCTGGAATGAATAAAATCCATGAGCGGAAGCCCGTTTGAACCAGTTGTCTACAGTGCGTTCGTGCCTCACTCCATAGATAATTTCTTTACCATCACAGAATTTCTCAACCATGCGGATTATTGCCGTCGGGTCGTCCTGAAGATCAGCGTCAATTGAAATTGCTGCGTCACAGGAGTCTTTTACCGCCATCAATCCGGCAAAGAGTGCGTTCTGATGACCGCAGTTGTGCGCAAGCGAAATCCCTTTGACCCGTCTGTCTTTTGCATGAAGTTCTCTGATTACACTCCAGGTAGAATCATTGCTGCCATCATTGCTGCATAGCAGGAAACTATCGTGAGATATCATTCCGTCACCAGACATCCTGTCAAGCAAAGTCAAGAGCTCCCTGACTGTAATAGGGAGGATTTCCTCTTCATTATAGCAAGGGAGCACTATGGCTATGACCGGAATCATTTTATGGCAACGAATATTTTTAAGTGGCAAATTAGTAGTTGCGGGCAAAAATCACGCGCTGTGCCGATGGTTTGCCTGTAACCATACACTTGCCCGGGGTCTTGTCACCGGCAAGAGGTATGCAGCGTATTGTGGCTTTTGTCTCTTCTTTGATTTTTTCTTCTGTCTCGGGTGTTCCATCCCAGTGTGCGAGTATGAAGCCGCCCTTCTCGATTTCAACCTTGAACTCGTCATAGGTCTCAACCGTACGGGTCATTTCTTCACGATGGTTCAATGCCTTGCGGTAGATATTGTCCTGGATTTCTTCAAGAAGATTCTTGATAAAGCCGGCAATGCCTTCAAGGGGTTCAACTTGCTTTTCGAGTGTGTCGCGACGCATCAGCTCGACAGTGCCGTTCTCGATGTCGCGGGCACCGATTGCAAGGCGTACAGGCACGCCCTTAAGTTCATAATCCGCAAACTTGAAGCCCGGACGTTTGTTCTCGGCATTATCATATTTCACGCTGATGTCCAGGCTGCGAAGTTCGTTTACGATAGGCTCGACAGCCTTGTTGATTTCGGCAAGCTGCTCGGAGTTCTTGAAAATTGGCACTATCACGACCTGGATAGGTGCGAGGTGTGGCGGAAGCACAAGGCCGTTATCGTCAGAGTGGCTCATTATGAGAGCACCCATCAAACGTGTCGATACGCCCCATGAATTAGCCCAGACATATTCGGGCTTGTTTTCCTTATTCACAAATGTCACATCGAACGCTTTAGCGAAATTCTGACCAAGATTATGCGAGGTGCCTGACTGCAAGGCTTTGCCATCCTGCATCATTGCTTCGATGGTGTATGTGTTGAGAGCTCCGGCAAAACGTTCGTTAGCGGATTTGACACCTTTGATGACAGGCATTGCCATATATTTTTCTGCAAAATCGGCGTAGAGGTTAATCATCTGCACGGTACGTGCTTCTGATTCTTCAGCTGTGGCATGTGCACAGTGACCTTCCTGCCAAAGGAACTCTGCGGTGCGGAGGAACATACGTGTGCGCATTTCCCAACGCATCACATTTGCCCACTGGTTGCAGAGTATGGGGAGATCACGGTAGGATTGAATCCAATTCTTATATGTACCCCAGATAATGGTTTCGGATGTCGGACGGATAATAAGTTCTTCTTCAAGTCTCGCATCGGGGTCAACGACAACACCCTTGCTGTTGGGATCGTTTTTCAGTCTGTAATGTGTCACAACGGCACATTCCTTGGCAAAGCCTTCAACATGTTCGGCTTCGCGACATAAAAAGGATTTGGGAATCAGCAACGGGAAATATGCGTTCTGTACGCCTGTTTCCTTAAACATATTATCAAGTGTGCGCTGCATCTTTTCCCATATAGCATAGCCGTAAGGTTTGATTACCATACAGCCTCTCACAGCGGACTGTTCTGCGAGGTCAGCTTTCACTACCAGTTCATTATACCACTGCGAATAATTTTCGCTGCGTTTGGTAAGGTCCTTAAGTTCTTTTGCCATTGTAATATTGTAATGATTTTACACAGTTATTGCCAATAATAGTGCAAAATTATAAAAAAAAATAAAATTGTCCTACTTTAAGAGTCCTTTATGCGCCATCGTTATCATCTTTGGACCCGGTATGAGGAAGATTTCAATGCGTCGGTTTTCCCGGCGACCTTCCCTGGTGTCATTTGCCACGAGCGGGTCGGTGTCACCGAATTCGTATGGAATTACGATCAAATCCTCATTGATATTGTCAAGTAGCCAGTCATAAATGGAGTTATTACGCTCATGTGAGAGATACATGTTGTAAGACGGCGAGCCTGTGTTGTCAGTGTGCACCGCATAAACCATTTTCATCATTTCCGGATCGCTGAGCAGAGCGACGATTGGTGCGAGTTTTGCCGGTGCTCCAGGTGCTAAAAGAGTATCATTCGGAAGGAACAGGTCGTCAGATGGGATTGATACGACTATCACTTCGTCGTTACGGGTCATATCAACAGTGTAACGGCTTCTCGCCAAGTCCTGTGCCATACGGTTCATATATCTCTTTACGGAAGAATGCTCATTTTTGCCCACGACGGGTGTCATGATATTCTGGTCAAGTTCCATGTCCATAAAAGCAGATTCGTCATATCCCTTGTACGGGTCGACATAATTATCCTTTGCCGTCAGTGTGGCAACGGAAAGTGCAATGATAAGAAATATGGCTGATACTTGCTTCATAGTTGTCCGTTTATTTGATGATGTCTATTCTTCAAGAGACTGCTCATAGCGTAATTCTGCCATTACGAGAGGCTCTACATCCGATTGTTGCACCGGGGATGCTTTGTCCTTAGAAAGCATCCGCTGCACATGCTTTATGAGGGCGTCGACGTTGACATCCTCGTCGTCTGCCTCGCTGTCGATTTCAAGAAGTCCCTGGTCATCGTACCAATCCCAGATTATATCGACCACATTAAGCAGTTCGTCATCATCATATAGTTTAGATGATTCCTCGGATATGGCGGCGCGCATCTCGCTAATAACTTGCTTTTCGTCAAATTCCATGTTTATTTTATGCTAATTGTTCAAATCAATAATCCCCTCAGGCAGAGATGTGCATATCAATTTTTTGTCAGGGTCGATATTTGTGATGAACTCGTCCACCACAGGTACAAACACCTCGCTACCATTGTCAGCGGTAATGATAAACAATACATTCTGCGTAGAGTCGTTGATGTCAGTTACAATGCCGATTTTGCCGGTGGTCACATCCTCAAGTGTATATCCTATCAGGTCTGCCGCATAAAAGCCGTCCTCATCGCTATCCTCGTCATTCTCATCAGGCAGGTCGGTCGCAAGGATGTAGAAAGCCCGGTTGGCAAAGTATTGGGCTTTTTCCTCATTGTTGACCCCATCAAGAGTCACGAGGAAAGTCTCTCCGTTTTTGGGTCGTACATTTTCAATGAAGAAGGGAACGTATATGCCATCGACAGGGATGATTATACATCTGACACATTCAAGGTCTACATCAAGGTCGATTGTGACGGAAATCTCACCTTTTATGCCATGGGGCTTGTTGAATTTCCCGGCTTCAATTATTTCAGACTCCAGTATCACGTATAAGCCTCCTTTCTATCTTTTACGTTTTTTCTTGGATGTCACAGGGGCAGGTGCGAGTTTGAAATTTTTCAAGCTTGTTGTCGACGGGTCAAGTATGATTTCCCCATGTGAATATTCTGCTAAATCCTTGAAGATTTTTTCGTCCTCCACACCGTCCTTGTTGATTGCAAGAAGGAGCTTTTTCATGTGGTTGGCAATGAGGAGTATCAGCTCGTCACGCTCCTCGCCAGGTTCCATAGTCACGGCCTTGGCTATCATAAGCTCCACATCTTTGCCGTAATGCCTGTAACGGATATATTGATTTGTGTATGGGACTTTGTCCGGCGCGGTAGAGAGATTCTCGGCTTTTATCACCTCGCATGGATAATCTATGTCAAGCTTAAAATCACTCATTATTGCCAGGTGATCCCACAGTTTATGCCGATAGTCATCCTGTTCCTGTAGTTTAGGGAATAACTTGCCCATGCAATTGATAATCGAGTATGCGCAACGCGTGCGTTCATCCCTATCTTCGATGGTCAGGCAATGATTGACCATCTGCTGTATGTTTCTGCCATACTCAGGCAGTACCAATCTTTTTTTCTGGGTATTATATGTCAGCATCTGTTATATTTTCTATCACTAAACAACAATAAGGGCAAAAGTACAAAAAACATTTGTTCCTTTTGCCCTTACAGTATAAATTTAAGCTATTTTTACATATTCATGCCGCCGTCAACCTGGATAACCTGACCGGACACGTAGCTTGACATGTCAGAAGCGAGGAATGTCGCTACATTTGCGATATCCTCAACCTGACCGGCACGGCGCAAAGGTATCTTGAGGGACCATTCTTTGCGAACGTCTTCAGGTAATGCTGCTGTCATGGCAGTCTCAATGAAGCCCGGGGCGATAGCGTTGGCACGGATTCCGCGTGAGCCAACCTCCTGTGCGATGCTCTTTGCAAGGGCGATAAGACCAGCCTTTGATGCGGCGTAGTTAGACTGACCTGCATTACCATGAACACCTACTACAGATGCCATGTTGATGATAGAGCCGCTGCGCTGGCGCATCATGATGGGGAGGACCGCATGGATGAAGTTGAATGCGCTCTTGAGGTTTACTGCGATTACCGCATCCCACTGAGCCTCAGTCATACGCATCATCAGACCATCCTTGGTGATACCTGCATTGTTTACGAGTATGTCGATATGACCGAAATCTTCTTTTATCTTTGTTACAACTTCTTCTGTCTGAGCGAAATCAGCTGCATTTGAGGCATATCCCTTAGCCTTTACACCGAGGGCTTCGAGCTCCTTCTCGGTGGCTTCCATGTTTTCGTCACGATTAAGGTCTGTAAATGCTATATCAGCGCCTTCCTGCGCAAATTTTACAGCAATACTTTTACCAATTCCGCGGGCTGCGCCGGTAATAAGCGCAACTTTTCCTTCAAGTAATTTCATTTCAAATTTTAAATTTTGATAGATATGATTAGTTCTGTTTATTTATTACCAACTTGTTGATTACAAATTCTATCACCGCTTCCCGGATACCTGATGACGTATAACCTAAAGATTCGAAACTGTTGCGCAGGTGGCAATAATCAACGCCCTGGAATATCATCTGATGTATTGCCGGTAGCAATCTCGCTTGCTCAGGGTCAAAAACACCTTCGGCTACCCCCTGGTCAATCATTTCCTTGAATAGGCCTTTCTCCTTTTGTACGGACAATAGACGAATACGCTCGAGCCTTTTGTAGTCAAGGGTGATGTATGAAATAATTTGAGTAGTAGTGGATTCACGGATGGTATCCTCGACGATATCAAAGCGGGCCTCAAGGTACTTTCTCAGTTTATCTGCCGGATTGAGGTCAGATGCTACGACCTGACGCAACCTCATAATTATAGCATCGCTTTCACGTTCGATAACGGCATCATAAATTTCCCTTTTATTTTTAAAATAGGTATAGATGGTACGCCGCCCCTTGTCAGAGGCAGTCGCAATGTCATTCATCGTAGTGCGCTCAACTCCATTGCTGGCAAATAGTTGGCGAGCCACATCCAAAAGCCGTTCTCGAGTCTTTGATGCCATGCGAGTATCCGGTTTATTAACTAATTTTCGACAAAGTTACAAAAAATCCACATAACTACCATAAAAAGATGCCGAGAATTGCCATTGTGTAATTCTCAGCATCTCTTAAGTTTTTATGTTTGTATATGAATCCTATACCTTGTCGGACGAGGCAAACAATTTCTGTAAATATTTTTCCTTGAAAGTCTGTAAGAGTTCCCAGAATCCCGGAACGAATAGGGTACCGACTACGGCGTTGACAGCCATGCCGAAAACCACGGCCGTGCCCAATGCGATTCGCGAAGCTGCACCGGCTCCTGTGGCAAAAAGCATCGGCATTACACCGAACACAAATGCCACTGCTGTCATCATGATGGGGCGGAATCGTACCTCTCCCGCGCTACGGGCTGCTTCCCTTATTGGTTGTCCGGATTTCCGGTAATCAATGGCATATTCCACTATAAGTATCGCATTTTTCGCTGACAATCCGAGCAATAGTATTATGCCGATTTGCGTGTATATGGATATGGACTGGGACATGAGCACACATCCAAGCACAGTGCCAAGTATGGCAGTCGGCATTGAGATTACTACCGCTATAGGGTCGGTCCAACTTTCATATTGGGCTGATAGGACTAACAATGTTATTATGACAGCGAATATGAGTACAATCGAAATTGTGGTTCCGGACTGGGTCTCCTGATACGCTTCGCCAGTCCAAGCATACGAGAAGTTGTCTCCGACAGCCTTTTTCAGCAGTTCCTCCATAGCCATGATGCCATCGTGGCTTGAAACTCCCTTTGCAGTTGTGCCTGTTACAGAAGCGGTGGTGTACATGTTGTATCTGCTGACAGTTGACTGACCGACAGTCGGCACGACATCAGCAAACGCAGAGAACGGGACCATTTCACCTTCAGTGTTCCGGACGGTAAGTTTCGGAATATCGTCAATTCTACCGCGTGACTTGCTGTCTGCGCTCAATGTTACCTGATAGGTCCTTCCGAATTTGACGAAATCGTTCACGTAACTTCCGCCCATGAACTGGGAGAGCGTTGAATATATGTCATCAAGTGTAAGCCCAAGCATTTTAGCCTTGTCACGGTTGACTTTGACTTCATATTGCGGCACATTGCCTTGGAACTGTGTGGTGATTTGTTCGATGCGATTATCTTTTTTTGCAGCTTCCTGCATATCCTCGATGGCTTGCTGCAATGCTTCTACCCCAAGGTTGTTTATGTCGAGTATCTGCATTTCCAATCCTGAGGTCATGCCGAGACCCGGTATGGATGGCGGGTTTACAGAAAATACGACAGGCTCCTGGTAGGAGGCGGCAATATCGTTTACTTTTGCTATCACTGCATCAGCGCTATGGCTCTTGCCGCGACGTTCATTCCATGGTTTAAGTACCACGAACATCGAGCCCATATTTCCTCCGGAGCCGCCGCCCATCATAGACTGTCCGGAGATGGATATGACATTCTCGACTTCGGGGATTTTTAAGATTTCCGCCGAAAGCTCAGTGACAATCTTGTCCGTGCGATCCAGGGATGCTCCGGTGGGGAGTTGCACTGAAGTCATGAAATAGCCCATATCTTCGGAGGGTATGTAACTTGACGGCCACTGGATGAATCCCCAGAATGCAATTACACAGAGTATTGCATACACGCCGATGGCTACCAAAGGTTTCTTGAGCAAAGACCCAATCCAACCTGAATATTTCTTTACAGTTATGCCGTAGCCCTTGTTAAACCATCTGTAAAGGAAAAAGCTTGGGTTGGGGTCTTCCTTTTTGCGCAGGAAAAGAGCGCACATCGCAGGTGTGAAGGTCAAGGCATTGAATCCGGAAAATGCAACAGATGTCGCAATTGTCAGTGCAAATTGCTTGTATAGTTCACCGGTGATGCCGCTGATAAATGCAGTTGGGATGAATACGGACAAAAGGACGAGGACTTCGCCGATGACCGGCCCTTGTAATTCGTCCATCGCTTTTTCCGCACTCTGCCTCGGACTCAGTTTGCCTTCCTGCACAAGACGGGCGCAATCCTCCACAACCACAATGGCATCATCGACCACAATGGCTATGGCAAGCACCAGACCAAACAAAGTCAAGGTGTTTAGCGAAAATCCCAACAATCGCATAACCGCAAAAGTCGCAATAAGAGAGACCGGTATGGCAATCATCGGTATAATGACTGCTCTCCAGCTTTGGAGAAATATGAGTATAACGACCATTACGATAAGAGTAGTCTCCACAAATGTGACAAGTACTTCGTCGATAGAAGCTGTGACGAATTGAGTCGTGTCCATGATCACTCGATAATGCACCCCGCTTGGAAAGTATTCCGAGAGCTCATTAAGTTTCGTCTTGACTTTTTTTGCTACTTCCAGGGCATTTGCTCCGGGCAACTGCTGTATACCTATAAGCCCGGCAGCCTTACCGGATACATGCGATATGTCGGAATAGCTTTCACTTCCCAATTCAACGGTAGCTATGTCTTTGAGGCGGAGCATCGATCCGTCGGAATCAGTGCGTAGAATTATATTCCCGAACTCTTCAGCCGTATTCAACTGCCCCTGGGCTGTAAGCGTAAACTCGAAAGCCACGTCATCGCTGACAGGCGGGGTTCCGACACTGCCGGCAGACACCTCAAGATTCTGAGACTGAATCATAGTCATTACATCCTGCGGAGTCAGATCCCGCACCCGCATTATTTCGGGATCAAGCCACACACGCATGCTGTACTCTCCGGCCCCAAAGGCACCGGCACCACCCACTCCGTCTATGCGGGTGAGCTCGTCAATTATGTTGAGCTTGGCATAGTTTGTGAGATATAGGGCATTGTAACGTCCTGTTGAGTCCCCTTCCAATGCGATGAACAGGATGATGTTTGAGGATTCGCTTCTAACGGATATCCCTTGTTCCTTAACGGCTGTAGGAAGGGTGGCTTCTGCCATCGATATGCGGTTCTGTACCTTCACGGCTGCTTCATCGAGGTCGGTGCCGTTCTCGAAAGTTATCGTCAGGCTATAAGAACCTTCGCTGGAGTTGGAGCTCATATACATCATATCCTCTACGCCATTGACTTGCTCCTCGATAGGCTGCCCTACGACTTTGGCGACAGTTTCGGCGTCAGCTCCGGGGTATGTAGCACTAACCATAACGGTAGGAGGTGTGATATCCGGGTACTGGGCAATCGGCAGAGTGTTTAGTGTCACAAGTCCTACAAGCACCATTATTATGGCTAATACGGTGGCAAAAATAGGTCGGTCTATGAAAAATTTGGAAAACATACAGTTCAATTAATTTTCAGTATCAATACGCTCTTGTGTCTGTTTGTGTCACTTTACAAGCCGAGGCTTCACCTCCATGCCGTCACGCACCTTAAGAAGCGCTTTGGTGACATATTTTGTTTTTGAGTTGATGCCTGATGTCACCACTCTCATAGAGTCATTGTATACGTCACCGACAGTTATAGGTGTATATACCACCTTGTTAGAATCGTTTATGACGTATAGATATTTACCTAACTGGTCGGACCCGATGGAGGCATCCTTAACGAGAATTGCATTTGGATCGTTGGCATAGGGGAGGCGTACCTGAACAAACATGCCGGACTTTAGCTCATTGTATTTGTTGGCGATTGCACACTGAAGTTCGATAGTTCCGGTCGATTTGTTCAATGCCGGGGAGATATAGGAGAGATCACCGGTATACTTGTGGGGGAGGGTGTCGCTAAATTCCAATGGTACAGCCTTGAGGTTGACATCATCACGGCTTTGCAGTCCTTTGACCAGCTCCATGTATTGTTCATCGTCAATAGCGAAGTGAGCGACCATCATACTGTTGTCATAAATCTGCGCCAGCGTGACAGGGCTGCTTTCACCTCCTATATACGAGCCAATATCCAGTTTGGATGCTGATACTTCGCCGGAGAACGGGGCCCGCACTGTGCAATAACTGAGCATTTTTTCAGCAGACTCGAGAGCTGCCCGTGCATTCTTTATCGAAGCTTCCGCTTGCTTGAGGCTGCTTTCCGCCTGAATAACTTCCATTTTGGAAACGGCATCGCTTTCAAGCGCTTTCTTTACAGCTTTATAATGGCTGTCGGCATAGTCACGGGTACTGATGGCTGTGGCGAGCTCTGCTTTTGCCTGTTCCACTGCATCACGATAACTTGTGGATTCGATGATAAACAGAATGTCTCCTGCCTTAGCCTGCTCACCGTTCTTATAGTTTTGCGATAGTAGCTGCCCGTTTACTCTACCTACCACATCCACGGTCTTATTGGCTGAAAGATAACCGGGGAAAGTGTTGCTTAGTACAACAGAGTCTACTTCAGGCAGAGCCACATCGACAGTCTCCAATTCCGCAGTACGGTCAGTCGTATTTTTACTTCCGCATGCATATAAAGTAAATCCCATTAATGCTATTACGGCACACGATTTAATTGAATTGTTCATATCTGATTATATGTTTTATTGCATCGGGGAGCCGCCCAATGCCTGATAAAGTTCTATAAGTGAAGTCAGAGCGTCGCCTTTTGCCTCGACAAGAGAATTGGCATACTCAAGCCATGAAATCTGAGCGTCAACCACGTTGGTAAATGAAGCCAGCCCCTCCTTGTACTGTTCAATGGCGAGGTCAAATGACTTCCGGCTTTGTTCAAGGACATTTTTGTCCAAATCCATGGTCTTTATGGCGGCAAGATATGCCGTCATGGCATTATCAACTTCTTGTACCGCATTCAGGACAGTCTGATTGTATGTGTCAATGCCAAGCTCCATCTCCTCACGAGCCTCCGCCAAGGCATGTTTCCTCCCAAATCCGTCAAATATAGTCCAGCTTAAAGTCGGGGCTATTGAATATTCAAAACTGTTTTTCTTGAACATATCTCCAATATTGTGGGATGCGACACCGATGGTTCCCTGAATGGAGAGTGATGGTAGAAAATCTTTCTTTGCCACACCGACTTGTGCTGCATATACTGCGAGCTGGCGCTCGGCAGCCACAATATCCGGTCGACGGCGAAGTAGGTTTAACGGTACCCCTGTATCGATTATTCTACGGCAGTCAGGCTGTGGCGCATAGATAGACAGTCTGTCATACAATTGATTCGGATACACCCCCAGAAGGATTGCTATGGCATTGATATTTGCCCGCACAGAAGCTTCCAAGTGCGGTATGACGGCTTCTGTTGAATAATACACAGTTTTTGCTTGTGCGACATCAAGTTTTGATACAAGACCTGCTTCGTGTCTGGCTTCAGCAATCTCCACAACTCTTTTCTGGGATTCGAGGTGCTCATTTGCCACTTTTAGCTCAGCCTGTAATGTGCGAAGATTTACATAGTAAGTAGCGATATCCGCCGCCATGCTTACCATTGCGCCGACATAGTCCGCTTTAGAGATTCCGACTTCCGCCTTCTTCCCTTTGACCTGCTCGGTAATTTTCCCGAACAAATCAATTTCCCAATTCATATCCATGCCGAGTGAGAAATATCCACTATTGGCTGATGGGACATTTTTGCCTTCGATAGCACCGGCCGAACGAGCTTTTGTGTAGCCGGCATTCAATGCGAGGGTGGAGAAGTACTGTGCGGCGGCCTGACCGACGGCATGCTTTGCCATATCAATTCTTAACAACGCCATCTTTACGTTATAATTGTTGTCGGTGCCCTCGGTTATAAGGGAGTCAAGCGTTGAGTCGTTGAAAAATTTCCACCAATCGTCGTCGCTCGGAAGGGTTTGTTCAAACTCGGATGTATATTCCCAGCTGTCAGGCATCTTTTCCTCGAGATACCTCTGTCCGGAGGGGAGCTGTTTAGAAATAACAGCACCCGTACCTCCTGACATTGCGGAAATAAATAGTAAAACGTGAGTTATTGTTTTCATAAATGACAGTTGAATCATGAATTAAACGTCCGAAAATCGGATTCTGTTTACACTCTTATGACCGAGTCATCGACTTTCAGCTTGATTCTATAGAGAAATTTACCGAGTCAGCATGATGCTTTAACTCAATTTTGAGTACCGGGGCATAATTGTTGCACACCTGCCCGGGTAATTTTGCAGTGCAACTTGAAATATAAGCGCACTATAAAATTATATGATATGGCAACAATCAACCGAACTGACCGACTATATGTAACCATCCTACACGGAGGCTATAATGCGTATACTACTGAGATGAGCGGGCTCGCATCGCTCGGCGAAGTTTATCGTCAAGTAAAGAATCTATCGTCCATTGAATCAGGTGTAATCACGCTGCGTTTGAGGAACAGTACCCAAGGCTGGACTCAGCAGCATAACATAATATTTAAGGCAAAACCAATCAATAAGCCGGGATTTACCATGTCGGAAAAGCCTGTGTCACAGAGCCCGTCATTGTTTGACTCTAACCTTTAGAACCAAGCAACTCAAAATTGTCAACATATATTTCTGTGACATTGCGCTTAATGGCATTCCTGTCTTCCCAGATGCGATATCTTATTTTCCCTTCAATGTAAAGTCTTGCTCCTGAGCGAATATATTTTTCAGCAAATTCGGCATTACGGTCCCACATTACTATATTATGCCATTCGGTACGATCAGGAACTTTGGTGCCGTCAGGCAGATTCCGTCCCTTCTCGTTTGTGGCAAGAGGGAAACTGGCTATCGGTCGGGTTTCGATATAACGTATCTCCGGATCTTTGCCTACATTTCCTATAAGGATTACTTTGTTTATGCTCACGGCTGATTTGGATATTGATTGAGTTGGACAATATCTGCAAATTTAATCATTATTTTCCACTTTGTGAAACTTATTTTCCATATCAAGCGTTTATCTTGAAAAATTAGTTAACATCAATTTAAAAGTATGAAAGGAATATATTGCTTAATTGGGTTGGCTGTCGCTCTCGGGCTCAGCTCTTGTAACGAAAACGCTCGTCTGGCCAAGGAACTTCATGGTGTATGGACAGGCACACCGGAAAATGTGACTGACAATACAGCTGTAACGGCAACTCTGATAGAGACATACTTGTTTGCAGATGCTACCCAGCCGTTGGTTAAGGGCTCTTATGGGGGAGATATAACAGTTACCGGCATGATTTCCTGCTCAACGCAGATGCTTGGCGACAGCACATTGACAGAACCTGTCACACTTAATGCCAGCGCAGTCTCCACAATCAGCGGCACCTGGACTGTGATTGACGATGATGAGGTTTCAATAATGCTTAAGCCGGAAACGCTGGTTGTAAATATGGATCCGGATGCAGTTAAAGTCGCAAATAATGTTGTGACAAATAATGATGCTCCGGTAATCGATTCACTTAAGAGCGGTGTGAGCAATACATTGCTTGACGGTATACGCCACACATTGACAATGAGATATGCCTCTATCAGGCAACTTGACGACATCAAGATAAAAGGTCCTTTGATGAAATTTGAAATCGGTAAAACCGACTATGTATTTACTCGTCAGAGTGGCAATGAATGAAATTTTTTTCTACCTTTGCCTGTGAATTGCAAAATTCCATTTCACAATGAACAGAAAAGGTAAACTCTATTTCAGATATGGCACCATGGGGTCGGCTAAAACCGCACTTCTGCTCACAACTGCCTATAATTTTGAAGAGCGAAAGATGAAGTATGTGTGTCTTAAGCCAATAATCGATACACGGGAGGCTTCAAATGTAATCAAGTCGCGAATAGGCATAGAGCGTGAGTGTAAGTGGATATATCATGATACCGACCTCTATGATTTGGCCCAGCAACTTTTTGAGGATTCATTGGCTGTGATAGATTGGTTTCTTGTGGATGAGGCTCAGTTTCTTACAGCCGCTCAGGTGGACCAATTGTCAAGAGTGGTGGATGACTTCGGGAGCAATGTGATTTGTTACGGATTGCGGACGGATTTTCAGAGTCATCTCTTCGAAGGGTCGCGCAGGCTATTTGAGATAGCTGACACTATAGATGAAATAAAATCAACCTGTACATGCGGGCGTAAAACTATAATCAATGCCCGTATTGACAAAAATGGCGATTTCGTTGAGGAAGGCGAGCAAGTGGAAATCGGTGGCGACGACAGATATATTGCTGTCTGCCGTAAATGCTGGCGCAATAAACGCATAGAACAGTCATACCGTTCTATCCTTCCATTCAGGGAACTCTCTCACGATTGAGCGCAGACAATACTTCTCATCATGAATAGAAAAATTATTAGCATACTGCTGTTGATTCTGGGTATTACTCCTGCTGTAGTAGCCCAGACAGAAACTCAGGCTGCGCTTGTTAACGAAACTCTCACATATGACGTAATCTATAAGTGGGGATTTATCAATAAAGTGGCCGGTTACGCATCGATGTCGCTTCGAGATGAAGGCAACTTCTATAAGGCAACTGTATATGCCGAGAATGCTCCATGGGCAAATAGTATATACATGCTTCGTGACACATTATATACCACGTTTACCAAGAATGGACTGTATCCTATCGAGTATACATATATTGCTCACGAGGCAGGCAAGTACAAAAAGGATATACTTGAGTTTACCCATACGGGTAATACATTTACTGCGAATATCCAACGATATAAGCAGAGTGCTCCCGGTGCACCGATTGTGAAAAGCACTAATCATCTTGAGGCACAAGGAATGACGGTAGATATGCTGAGCGCATTTTTCTATCTTCGCTCGATTGATTTCGATAAAATGAAGAGCGGGCAAAGTGTTACTGTTAATATATTCTCAGGGTCCAAGAAAGAGAAACTGAAGATGACATATATGGGAATCAGCCAGATTACACTTAATAATCGCAGCTTCAAAACATATTATATAAATTTCACATTCACTCGAAACGGAAAGGAAAGTTCGGACCCGATATCCGGATGGCTGTCAATGGATTCCCAGCGTATACCGTTGAAAGTAGAAGGTTCGCTTGCGGTCGGAAAGGTCAGAGCGATATATACAGGTCCTAATCCGTAGGGATTATGTTTTGAATCAAACTCATATTGGTCAATAATCCGGAAATGTATTCTATTTAATCGTGTATTCTTAAAAACTCAATAATGAAATTTAAGCCAATCATTATCTCGATGACCATGTTAGCATCTCTTGTCTCTTCAGGTTATACAAATGCGGAAGAGGTGAAAATGAAAGTGGTATCAACTACTGATGTTCACGGTAATTTTTTCCCATACAATTTTATTACACGAGCTCCAGGGTCCGGTTCACTTGCACGTGTAGCAACAAGAGTTAAGGCCCTCCGCGACTCGATTGGTGCCGAGAATGTGATTTTGCTTGATGACGGTGACATACTTCAGGGACAGCCTACAGCATATTATTATAATTTCATAGATACCGTTTCCACCCATCTCGTAGCAAGGATGTTACGTTATCTGGATTACGATACTCAGACCATAGGTAACCATGATGTCGAAACCGGACATGCTGTGTATGACCGGTACCGTAGAGATCTTGGTGACATACCGCTCTTGGGAGCAAATGTAATTGATAAATCTACCGGCAATCCGTACTTGCAGCCTTATAGTGTGATAACTCGTAACGGATTGAAAATAGTAGTGTTCGGACTCCTGACGCCTGCAATTCCAGCATGGCTTCCTGAGAATCTTTGGGAAGGATTGGAGTTTGAGGATATGGTTGAGTCCGCTAAAAAATGGGTGCCAAAAATCATAAATGAAGAGAAGCCGGACCTATTGATTGGGCTTTTCCATTCAGGGCATGATTCATCAAGGATGACAGGGGAGTGGCGAGAAAATGCTTCATCGCTTGTTGCGGAGCAAGTTCCTGGATTTGATATAGTGTTCATGGGACATGACCATCAGGTGTATGATTCGTCTGCTAACAACGGGAATAGTGCGACACCATTGATACTCAATCCAGCCAACAATGCCAATAATCTCGCAGAGGTGGAAGTTATATTCAACATTGAAAACGGGAAAGTAAAAGGTAAAAAGTTATCGGCGCAAATAACACCTTTGGATGTTCTTGAGCCTGACAAGGAATTCCTTGCTGCCTTTGAGCCGGAGCGCAAAATCATATATGATTTCGTAAATGAAAAGATAGGGGAGGCTGATGGCGATTTCTCCGTCCGTGATGCTTATTTTGGCCCATCAGCGTTCATGGATTTACTGCATGACTTGCAATTGGAGATTTCCGGTGCAGAAATATCGCTTGCAGCACCGTTATCCTTCGATGCTCTTATTAGAAAGGGAGATTTGCACATGAGTGACATGTTCACGCTTTACAAATATGAGAATATGTTGTATACAATGGAGCTTACAGGTCAGGAAATAAAGAATTATCTTGAAATGAGTTACTCGTTGTGGACTGATGTGATGAAATCGCAGGATGACCATCTGCTTTTGTTTGCGAAGGGAGACCCGGCGAAGGGAGACTATGCAAAGCTTGAAAATCCGGCATATAATTTTGATTCCGCATCCGGAATCATTTATACTGTAGATGTCACAAAGCCAAGAGGAGAGAAAATCAATATTATCTCCATGGCGGACGGCACTCCTTTTCATGCAGACAAAACTTACAAAGTGGCAGTCAATTCTTATAGAGGTAATGGGGGAGGGAACCTTCTTACGGAAGGCGCCGGTATACCTCATAGTGAACTCACGTCAAGAATCGTGTCATCCACAGACAAGGATTTGCGATACTATCTGATTAAAGCCATTCAGAAGAGAAAGAAAATATCGCCCAAGGTTAATAATAATTGGCGATTTGTTCCTGAAAACTGGGTAGTGAAAGCGTCAGCTAAAGACAGGAATATATTATTCTCTGAAAATAATTGAAGCAAAACGATATGATAAAGCCATAAGCCGTCAGACCGATTCCGATCTGGCGGCTTATGGCTTTATTCAGTTTTATACGAAGGTAAATAAAGATTATTTCTGTTTGTCAGGTGCCTGGCGATTAGTATCCTTTGCTCCGCTATAGCGATGACCGTTATTGCGCTTATTCCCTTTTCGGTTCTTACCGGGCTTATTCTTGTCACTTTTAATACCCTGGGTCAGATAGTTGCTCTCAAGGAATTGAACATACTGTTCGGGGGTGAGGATTGCTTTAATCTTTGAAAGATAATCTTTTCGTGACTGTTGTCTCTGTTCACGGCGTTGCTGTCGTTCGGCATCTTTTTTAGCTTTATTCTTAAGCTTCTGTTCCTGAATTTGCTCTTTAGATGGCTTTAGAGATTTGATTTCTTCCTTCTGTTTGTTGGTAAGATTAAGTCCGGCAAAAACTGACTGACACTGCTGGTCATCGGGACATTGGCTATTCCCGCACTGTGTGGTCTGACATGGCTGTGCTGGCTGGCAGGATTGTGGGGCCGGATTCTGGGCCACTGAAGAAATTGTAAATATTGACGCTAAGAGTACGGAGATGCTTAAAATTTTCTTTTTCATACGAATTAATGATGCTTAATGTTGAATTAAATTTAATCGTTTATAATTTAAGACACATCACCACAATAATGGTTTAATCTCAAACATATCGATTTAACTGTATTTGGGCTGATTGTTAAAATAATAAAATTGTAAGCATGTCCAAGTGAGTCTGAACTCGCGCACCCATTCTCAGGCTTACCTACTTTTTTTAGATAGTTTATCCGATAGGTTCAAATATTGATAGCTATTCTTAACGTCGATTTCTTGAAATTTAGATGGATAATCACTAAATTTGCACTTCGTAATGGTTATGATAATAAACCGCATTTGAAACATATCGAAAAAGAATATATAAAATTGACATGAAAGCTATATTTAAGGCTCTTGGCATTGGCTCTATCGCCTTCCTCGCATCATGCGGCAACAGCAATGAATGGAAAATTGATGGTAAAATATCCGGTCTGACAGACAATGATATCGTTATTCTTGAGGGTAATAATCAGGGATATTGGTATCCTATGGATACAATTAAAGTGAAATCGGACGGTTCATTCAAATATGCCCGGAAAGCGCAAGGGTATCCGGATATATACCGCCTCCGCGTAAATGGTAGTGCCCTATATTTCCCGATTGATAGCATCGAGAATGTTACAATTGTTGCAGAGGCTCCGGATATTGCATCGAATCATACGCTGGCTGGTTCTCCTCAGGCTCGTAATCTGATGAAAGTTGACAGCATTCTAAATGCTGCCGTGGCAAAAAACGGCGCTTCCTCACTACTCACAGACGAAACTCTTAAAAAGGAACTCGGTCACATGCTTCTTGCTGATCCTGCCGGGATTGTCACTTATTACATCATCAGTAAGAAAATCAACGGTCAACCTCTGTACAACCCGTCAGACCGTCAAGACATACGTTTTATCGGAGCTGTTGCAAATGCATTTAACGACAACCGTCCTACTGACCCGCGTACATCATACCTGCGTCGTCTCTTCCTATCAAATCGATTGCCGGGTATCTCGAATACAGGTTCTGACATAGAAGTCAATGAAGTTAAAGCATTTGACATAAAGCGATTCGACAATACCGGCAAGGAGCATTCACTTCTTGACTTGACTGAAAGTGGCAAAGTGGTACTTCTTAATTTCACGGCATATGCTGCGGAAGAATCCCCGGCATTTAATGTGGCACTTAACGATGTTTATAGCAAGTATCATAACCAGGGATTTGAAATTTTTCAGGTTTCGCTTGACGAAAATGAATATGCTTGGAAGCAGACAGCGAAAAATCTCCCATGGATTACTGTGCTCAACAGCGTGGCGGATGGTCCCCAAATTCTATCACAGTACAATGTGAGCACATTGCCTACAATATTCTTGTTTAACCGTAGGGGGGAATTGGTGGAACGTGTGACAGATATTTCCAAGTTAGATTCAGCCATAGCTAAACTCCTATAATACATCTTCTTCATATAGCGAGATAAATTTTAAACGGGCTGAATTGAAAACCCTATACAGGATATTAAGGTTTATCCTTGTGACTGTGCTGGTATTGCCATTTGCAATATCAGCAATCCTGTATATTGCCTTGTCATTTTCATCTGTTCAGAACCGATTAGGCAAATACGCTGAGCATGAGCTTTCCACCTTATTAGGTACAGAAGTTGCGATAGGGGAAGTCTCTTTTTCACCGTTCAACCGGATTACGCTCTCGGATGTTTCGGTATTAGACGATAAGGGGCAGGTCGCTCTGTCTGTGGGGCATCTTGGAGCAGGAATAAGCATAGGTGAGACACTATGGAACAAACGTATCATAATCACATACGCTGAACTCATAGATTTGAATCTCAAGTTATACAAGGATTCTGCTAACGCCCCGCTAAACATACAACCCATTATCGCACGGTTGAACAAGGGTGATAAGAACACCCCGTCGAAGTTTGATTTGGCAGTCAACATGGTGGTAATCCGACGTTCTAACGTGCAGTTTGACATAATGGATGCTCTTGGCCCTGTGCCGGGTAAATTTGATAAGAATCATATATTTATCTCCGATTTGAGGGCAGACCTGCAGGCACCGGAAATATCAAACGGGAGGTTTATAATAGATATAAAACGCCTTGCAGCTACCGAGAGAAGTGGCATTGTGCTTGAAGAGCTTTCTTCGCATGTAGAGATTGATTCAATAAGTGCTGTGGTTGATAACTTCAACCTTGTGCTTCCGTCATCAGAACTTAAATTTGGGAAAATAGCCATTGCGTCGCCATTGTCACCTGATTTTGATGTGGCAAAATCCTTGCTGTCGCCTGTCTCAATCTTAGATGGCAGCCATTTGTCGATACAGGAACTCGCCCCATTTGTACCTGCTTTTAATAATATTGATACTACGTTTGATATCGAGCTGTTGGCTGAGGGGACATTGGATGACCTTGAAATAAAGAAGATAGATATATCTGACCGTGATTTGGATATATGGGTTAAGGGAACGGGATATGTGAGAAATCTGACCAAAGGACGAGATAGTCTGACATTCTCATTTCAGAAGTTCGACATAGGTGTAAACTTACCATCAATATCCAAGTATGCTTCACTATCAGGGTTGCCTTTTAACAAAGTTGAGGGAACACTGATGTCTCTGATCCCATTGGGTTTAGTTAATCTGACCGGGAATATATCCGGCACTCCGAGGAATCTTGACTTAGACGGTCGGTTGTTAACAGATTGTGGCGACATAGACATTGATTTTGGAATTATGCGCGGCATTCAGTCTGAGATTAAAATTGATGGCACTATTTCAAGCTCTTATTTTGACCCGTCGTTACTTGGAAGTAACTTGTCGAAGTTCACAGGCGTATCGGTTGAATCGGAGTTTGATTTGGCGATATACCGTAATGGTAATATAAAAGGGAATACAGATGTCAATATTCCAGAGATGGAATACGGCGGGTATAAATATACGGATATCACCGCCAACGCTGTATTCACTGGTAACAATGCTGATATAGAGATAAAGTCGGAATCTCCAAAACTTGATTTCATACTGACAGGTGGGGGAGAACTCTATGGTGATAAACCGTTGACTGAATTTTTCGCCAAGGTGAACCGGATAGATCTCTATCCCTTTGTCACCGGGAATTATCAAACATTCACTCTTTCATTCCAGGCTGATGCGTCAGTATCAGGACGAGATATTGACAACCTCACCGGATGGATAAAAATGGAAGATGTGAATTTCGTATCGGAGGAGTCCGGACGGGAGTTGCGAATCCCGGAAATAGATATCGAGTCAGCCGTTGATGATTCAATCAGATACATTTCACTTAGAAGCACGCCTATAGATGCCGACATCTCGGGACATTTTTCGTTTTCAAAACTTCCCGGAAAAATAGTCAATCTTGTTTCTTCGGTATATCCGTCAGTCGTGGCATCAAAATATTTAGCTGACGCGCCGGAATCAACATTCAAAATGGAGCTGAAGGTAAAGGAGGACACCATGCTGTCAAGATTCTTCAAATTACCGGTTGATGTGATTTATCCGGTGTCGCTCACAGCGGATATAAATACAGTTGACAGTTCGTTATTCGTCAATATGGATGCGCCTTATCTCCGGCAGAAAGACAAACTCATTGAGAACACTAAATTAAGTTTGTCCCTTGATGCTGTGGTTGATTCGTCGATAGTTACATTTGTTACGACATTCCCTACGAAAAATGGATCAATGAATGTAAACCTTATGTCGGAAGGAGGCTCAGATACAACATTTACGGACATAAAGTGGAAAATAGATAGGAAGGAAGATTTTCATGGAGATATAAGTTTCCTTACATCGTTTAATCGTATGGCTGATTCTCCAGGGCTTCATGCAGACATAGATTTCCATCCCACACAACTCGTGTTTAATGATTCGGCATGGACTGTTAATCCCGGGCATATCGGCATTGCGCCAAACCGTGTCGAGATTACAGATTTCGGAGGTGGTCGGGCAGGTCAGTCATTGAGCATAAATGGTGTGGCATCTGCCGACTCAACAGACAGAGTAGTAATCTCGCTAAACAGCATAGACCTTGACTATATATTCGAGACCCTTAATATCGGCGAAGCTGTTATGTTTGGTGGGCGTGCGACCGGCGATTTTTACGGGTCGGCACTCTTATCCAAGGAACCGGTGTTATATACTCCACGTCTTAGTGTCGAATCTTTGAAATATAATTTCTGCGAGATGGGTGACGGGGATATCAAGAGTTATTGGGACAACAATTCAAAATCAATCGGCATTGATGCTGTTATATCGCAACGTAACGGTGAGAAATCGCTTATTCATGGTTTCATACGACCGTTTAGCGAGGAACTTGACTTTGATTTTAAAGCAAACAAGGCTCCGGTCGGGTTTATGTTGCCTTTTATGGCGGCATTCACATCCAAGATATCGGGTGATGTAACAGGTTCCGCTCATCTTTTCGGAACATTCAAGGATTTGGATATGACCGGCGACATATATCTCAATGATTTGAGCATGAAGCTTGATTTCACAAACACGACGTATACCACGTCAAGTGCAGTACATATATCTCCTGGAGAAATAAAATTCAGTGATGTTGAACTGAAAGATATGTATGGTAATACAGCTCAACTCGACGGTTATGTCTCACACGAATATTTCCATAATCCGTCTTTCCAATTCCGTGTTACAAAAGCGAAGGATTTATTAGTATACAATGTGGATGAGAGTACGTCTGAGAATCCATGGTATGGAAAAATATTTGGAAACGGTAGTGCGACTGTGACAGGAGTCCCGGGGAAAGTGGATATCGGAGTCACTATGACCACTGCTCCAAAATCAACGTTCACATTTGTACTTAGTGATACCGAGAATGCTATGGAATATGATTTCATCACTCTCCGGGACCGTGACGCAGCGAAAAAGGATTCAATCGCAGCACTGACTGCGCCTCCATTGATAGTACGGCAACTTAAGGAACGGATAAGGAAGGAGGAAATTCACCCGTCACTTTATGCTATGGAGTTCAATGTGGATATTACGCCTGCTGCCACGATGAATCTGATAATGGACCCTGTAGGAGGGGATAAGATTGTGGCTAATGGTGCCGGCCATTTACGCATGACATATAGCTCTGACGGTGATTTACGTATGTATGGGGATTATACATTACAGCAGGGCTCATATAACTTCACGCTTCAGGATATAATAATAAAGGATTTTACAATTAAGGAAGGGAGTCGTATTTCATTCCTTGGCGACCCATATGCCGCACAGCTCAACATTGAAGCAAGCCACACGGTAAACGCAAATCTAAGCGACCTTGACGAATCATTCCTTGAGGATAAAGAGCTCAACCGTACAAATGTCCCGGTAGAGGCCTTATTGAAAGTAAGGGGTGACATGAGGCAACCGGAACTGTCATTTGACCTTGATTTCCCTACTTTGACACGTGATACATACCGAAAAGTACGTTCAATTGTCTCGACGGAGGACATGATGAACCGGCAGATTATTTATCTGCTCGCATTGAATAGGTTCTATACACCTGATTATATGTCGACTACTCATGGCAATGAACTCGTGTCAGTGGCATCCTCCACCATATCCTCCAGGCTCGGTTCGATGCTCGGTCAGTTAAGCGATAACTGGAGCATAGCACCGACTATCCGTAGTGACCGTGGCGATTTCTCGGACGTAGAGGTCGATGTGGCATTGTCAAGCCATCTGTTAAACAACAGATTACTGTTTAATGGTAATTTCGGCTATCGGGATAAGTCCCTAAACAACAACAGCTTTATCGGAGACTTTGATATCCGGTATTTGCTCAATCGTGCCGGCACTATCCAGCTAAAGGCATATAACAGGTATAATGACCAAAACTATTATCTTAAAAGTGCGCTTACCACGCAAGGTGTCGGAATAGTCTTCAAACGTGACTTTGACAATATATTCTCATTTCTTCGAAGGAGGAAAAAGGACGAATCTCAATCCGATTCAAAGGATTCAGATTCGATACCGCCTCAAAAAACGACAGACTCAATGTCAATTGAGCCTGCGTCGGATGGTGTTATCGTGCGTAAGAAAAAAGAATAGACATTATTTCAGGATAATGTCAGATAGTAGAACCGGTGTGTTATGGTCTGACAGATATAGCGGAGCTTTACGGGGGCTGTATTTGGTGGACATCATTGATGCCGTTGTGTCACATTTTTCGGTTTCTATCCCTGCCATTTGCAGAGCAGTAGGACAGAAAGAGCGGGATGTTGAGATTTCTTTGTTAAAGTTCATGCATGCCGCTGCCCATTGAGACGGATAAACTTCCCGATATCGGTCTGTCATCCATCCAATCATAGGAACGTGTAGCTGATATACAGTTGGGAGGGGAGAGGCATGCAAAAATCGGGACGAACCATTGTCAAATATGTCTTCACCATGGTCAGAGGTATATAGCAGCCCACCTGTTAATCCTTCGATGGAGTCCAGTCGAGATATGCACTCCGACAGAAAATAATCAGTAGCCACTATGGTGTTGTCATAGGCATTTATGAGCCTGTCCCTCTCATTTTTCATGGCTTCACTATAATCATCCGGCTTGAAATTAGCCATTGTGTCCCGATATCTGTCCTGATAATTAAAATGGGAGCCGTAGGTGTGCAGTACTATCAGCTGCTTTTTATGCTCGGCAGATAAAATATTATCAAGAACGGGGAGCAATTCATCATCATAACAGCATTGAGCCTGCAGCAACGATGATCTATTTTCACGGATGAAGATGACAGTATCGCTTTCAAATCCGTAACTGTCAATGAAGGAATGGTTATAGCGTTGGTTAGATATAAAAGCTGTCGCGAAGCCAGCTTCCTTAAATGCGGTTATGACACTTTTCGCTCGGTATATCTCCTTGTCAAATGTAGTGGCATCTACAGTGCTGAGAAGCATTGGCACACTTTTGTGAGTTGTATTGCTCTCGCTCATGGCTTGTTTGGCATATAAGATACCTTCCTGACGGCTTAATCTCGGATTAGTCTCCCTCTTGTAACCGGTCATTTGCCAGTTGGCGGCTCTTGATGTCTCACCAATTATCAGGAGGTAAAGTTCTCTTTCCTCCTTGCAATGTGTTGCTGTCGCCCCAAATTTATATCCGGCAGATGTGTTGGCGTAATTAGACGTTTTGATTGTTCTGTCACACGCAAGATAAACATTATATATGGCATTGACCGGGAAAAGATTCAATTTTACCGAGTAACTGTTGCCAGTGCAATAACATAATCCAAGCATAAATATACCTACACCAGCTACATATGCCGCTACGATTCTGTTTCTCCTAATAAAATAATCGGAGAGAAGGACTCTCCGCCTGATATAGATGATTCCCAGTATCAATGGAGGAAGATAAATTAAAAATACCAAGCCTAAAACCGGGAGCATGTTGTCAAGTAGCTCCATGACCTCGGCACTATTGGTGGTTACAATATTCAGAAACATGTCTACCGCAATCACGCTTCTGCCATACAGTGACAGTAGAACAATCTGAAATGCCGCTAAGAATACGAAAGGGAACATCAGCCAGATAGATTTACCTATATGACGGGAGAGAGACATAAGTAGGTACATCACTCCAAAAGGTAAAATCACATTGGTGATTGAAGCATAGACACTCATTGGCTCTACGATCGAAAGCCAGAGGTTAGGAATTATCAGAGATATGATGAATATATAAAAAAGTATTTTCTGAATCATAAAAATCGTATCTTATTTTGCTGTTGTAAATGGTCAAAATGCTTCATTCAAACCAAACATAAAACCGGTAGAATGTTTACCAAATCCAAGATCAATTCTGACATTGGAATTCTTCTTGAATTCCCATCGGTAACCGATGCCACACTCTGGAAGCAGTTTCCTGACCTGAATCTCCTTGAAGCAGGGAAATACTGTGGCCACGCCCAGCCATGCAACCACACCACTACGACGAAATAGATGCTGCCGGAGCTCAACAGTAAAATCCATCTCGTTTTTATCTCGGAATCGCCCTTCATAGTACCCTCGCATATTCGAGCCTCCGATATATGCCATCGCACTCCATGGGGTATGTCCGTAAGTGAACATGGCATGTGCCCTAAGGGCTATTACCGAGTTTTTCCATGCTACGGCATATTTATTGGCTGCAATTTCCGTAGAACAGAACGATGCATTACCATTGCCGATGAACTTTGGATAAAACAGTTGTGTGACTTCCAGGAGTAGTCCCTTGTTTGGTGCCGTAAGATTATCACGTAAATCATATTGTAATCTGCCTCCGAATGCAATAGACGATATCGAATGTGGGTAATTATCCCAGACACTTTCGTCATGGATATCCGTAGCATTGACATGAAGGTACCTGACAGCCGGTCCGAGATACAGACCATTTATCAGACGCCACTCCATATCTGCGGAAATATCGGATTTCAGCTGCTTATATTTAGTCTTGTTGCTGTCGTTATTTCCGGCTGCATATCCTATTCCCCAAAAATATGTCGCAAATGATTCAAAGGAGGCTGAATAATTGATTCTCCGTGAATTTGTAGGAAATACATGTGCGCCTCTGATTCCTACCAGATAAAACCCCTTGGTGGCAATATCGCCAACCAGCGAAATGTTGGATGCCGGCAGAAGGCTATCGGCTGGTTCAGTCGAATATATCCCGCCAACCACCAATCCGAGCCCCAGTCCCTTTTCACTGGAATAGTGAGGCCCTCCAAGCACAGAAAAATCCGGATGACGAGTCAATTCTTTTTTATTCGAAGAATCGAAATAATCGATAATTCGGCTGATTACATTTTTATTTGATGTGATAGTGTCGTTGCCGGTCACAACCGGATTTCCGGAATTATTAGGCTGAGAAGCCATCGCCACCTCTGCTGATAGAGATAGAGTAGTAAATGTAAGGGGCAATATGAATTTTGACAGTTGAAACATTGTCACAAAATTACAAAGAGTTTTTTTGTAATTCCTACAGATTATTCAACACTTTGGATAGGTTATTGGTTTAAAAAGGAAATTCTGTAGCTATCTTAGATGCGTAAGCGCAAGAGAAAACACACTGAAACGGGTTGATGGGCATACTTTATGTATCGCATCCATGCATGCGACCAACGTTGCCCCGGTTGTGATTACATCATCGACAAGGAGAATATGTTTTCCGTCAAGGTCCTCCGGGGCTCTGACTGCATAGACTCTTTTGGAGTTTTCATGTCGCTGCATAGCCCCCTTTCTTGTCTGAGATGAATGATACCTGATGGAAGAGAGCTTGTCTGAAACAGGTATCCCGGTGATATCGCTTATCCCACCGGCTATTACTTCTGCCTGATTGTATCCACGCATCAGTTTTTTTGCCCAATACATTGGTACCGGAAGAATGGCATCAATTCCGTCAAAGAATGAATACGAGTCTAATTCAATTGCATGAGTCTGTGCCAGTATCCTTGCTACTTTGGGCCGATTATGATACTTTGCATCATGGATAAGAGAAGCGAATTTATTCTCTCGATAATACCAGAACATTGAAGACGCTCGCTCAATCGGTGATGATAGTGAAATCAAGCGTTCGTGAATGATATTAGGTTGTGTTTTATACAGATTTGTGCGTGGTAAATCCATCAGGCATTTCAGACACAGTATATCCTCGCCATTTACCAGGGATGTATGGCAAACAGTACATAAATCAGGGATGATTACATTTAGCAAGTCCCGTCCCCATAATCTGATATATTTTAATGAGCTATTCTTCATCATTGTTTTTCATTCCGGCTGCAATTCTTTTTATTATAGCCGCAATGAGTGCTACTTCAAATCCTCGTTGTACTCCAAACCGCAGAAGTTTCATTTTCCCTTCGTAGCTCTGGAGTCCTTCTTTAATGTGTGGAATTTTTGACTTGATGACTTTTACTGCTATTGTCTTATATTCATCATCCTCAATATCATCAAAAGCTTGCTCGATAATATCCCTTGGGAGCCGCTTAGCCCACAAACCTTGAGTAATCTTACGTTTTCCCCAGCCACTGAAATGAAGTTTGTCATGCGCATAAGCTCGCACAAAGCGCTCGTCGTCAAGAAATCTAAGACGCTTCAATTCACTCACTACTTTATGTATTCCATCTGCCGACAGCCCCCAATGGGTAAGTTTCTTTATTATATCGGGAGAACACTGCTCACATCCGGCACATAAGGATGCAGCTTTGGTCATCGCATTTTCTATTGTGATTGCTTTTTTCTGGGGCATGATTTATTTGCAAAAGTGTGTCGTTATTTATTTTACTGCTCTGGCAAACCTTTTTTTTCCATACATGTCGGGATATATCTGTACATCATTCCATCCTTGGGCGGAAAGCATTTTGGTAAGTTGGTCTGAAAATAGCGGATTGATTTCAAAGTACAATTTGCCTTGACTTGTTAACGAATCAATAGCATACTCTGATATAGCCTTATAGAATTTCAATGGTTCGTCATCCGGAATAAACAAGGCAAGATGAGGCTCGTAATCGAGCACATTTGCGCACATATTCTTCTTTTCACTTTCAACTATATATGGAGGATTTGAAACAATAATGTCATACTCCTCTTTTGTATCAGCCTTCATTGAAAGAGCGTCATTTTCCTGAAAATCGATTTTTGTATGTTGCAGATCTGCATTTTGCCTTGCAACATCAAGGGCTGCGGCAGATATATCCACACCACGCACAGCGGAGTATGGCAGATTTTTGGCGAGAGCAATCGCAATACATCCTGAACCGGTACATATATCCAGCACTTTCAAATCCTGGGACTTGTTCTCTTTTACAATCATGTCAACAAGTTCCTCGGTTTCAGGTCGAGGTATCAGTACATCAGGAGTGACTTTTAATGTCATCCCATACCAATATGTGTCGCCAAAAATATATTGTACAGGCTCACTGCCGAGTAGCTTGTCAACGGCATCATTGACCCTCCCGACAATAAAATCAGACATATCTTCATTACGTCTGAGAGAAATCTCGACCTGGTTCCATCCTTTGACATGTTCGATTATCGTACGTACAAGCCATTTGGCTTCTCCGCTACCGTATAGAGGTGTCAGTCTATCCTGCGCTCCTTGCAATAAATCATTTAATATCATATTCTGTCAATTTATACCACGAATCAAATCCTATTACACGTTTATAATAGGTAATAATATTGTAAACGTGGAACCTTGCCTAAGTTCTGATTTTTTTACAAAAATTTTGCCTCCGTGATATTCCTCTACAATTCGTTTAGCCAGTGTCAGCCCAAGCCCCCATCCGCGGCTCTTGGTAGTAAAGCCCGGTTTAAATATCTTGGTCTGGTTCTTTTTGGGAATACCCTTTCCTGTGTCAGTGATATCAATGGCTGCGTAATTACCGTAACGGTATATGCTGAGGTTAAGTTTGCCTTCACCGGACATGGCATCGACTGCATTTTTAATTAGATTTTCGATTACCCATGCCATTAGGGGAGGAGATAAGCTGACATTCTGCATGTCGGAACACGGTTCTATCTCAAATTTTACTTTGCTTGAAATCCGGTTTGACATGTATTCTGCGGCTCGGACTGCAATATCATTCAAATTCTCAGTTTCCATTGATGGAGCTGAGCCTATCTTGGAGAACCTGGCGGCAATCATCGACAACCGCTTGATGTCCTTGTCCATCTCGCATACGACCTCCTTGTCAATATCCATTTCATCAAGTATGGATATCCATGCCATTAGTGATGATATGGGTGTGCCAAGCTGGTGTGCGGTCTCTTTTGACAATCCGACCCAAATTTTATTCTGTTCTGCTTGCTTGGAGGATGACACTGCATAGTATACTATCAGGATGAATATTAACAGGATTATAAGTTGGACGTAAGGGTATAAACTTAGTTTTTTAAGCAATTCTGAATCTTCGTAATAGAGGTGCTGTCGTCCGTGCTCGCCTAAATCTATGTCTATCACATTGGAGGTATCTTGCATACGCAATAGCTTTTTATGTAGATAGGCCCGATTGATGTCACTGATAAATAATGGCGTTGCGGAGTCAACTTCTTCAGGCAGATTAAAATTCCGATGCATTATTATATCACCTTGATTATCTGTCAGGAGTACGGGAATATTGGTGTTCCCCTCTATAATAGACAATAGAAATCCCATTGAAGAATCTGAGCCGGAATTTCCACCGGAAGAGCTGTTGATTATCTCTCTGGTGGCATCTGCCCATGTCTGCATTCTGGCTCTTTCCTGGGAGGACAAATCCTTGACAAGCGAATCTGAATAGAACAGAAATACGAATACAAAAATGACAGACACCACCAATAAAGTAATGATGCTTACTCTGCGTATATCATAAGTACTTCTGTTCACTTGTCAATATTCGTGTCGGTTGTGATAAAAAGAATTCACAGGTCTCCCCGTGTTCTGTTATTAATAACGTAAGAGACCTGTGAAAACTTATAAATTGCTATGCAAAAAATTAGTGCTTGTCATCAGACAAAGCGCACCCCTTGCATTTCTCTGAAATCTCAGTAAAGAAGTCATTGCCTTTATCATCAACAAGAATGAATGCGGGGAAATCCTCTACTTCGATTTTCCAGATTGCTTCCATACCAAGTTCAGGATATTCGAGAAGCTCGACTTTCTTAATGCTGTTCTGTGCAAGTATTGCTGCCGGACCACCTATTGAGCCGAGATAGAAACCTCCGTGTTTGTGGCAAGCCTCGGTTACCTGTTTGCTGCGATTGCCTTTGGCTATCATAACCATAGAACCTCCGGCTGCCTGGAATTGGTCGACATATGAGTCCATACGACCCGCAGTGGTTGGTCCGAATGAACCTGAAGGCATTCCTTCGGGTGTCTTTGCCGGTCCGGCATAATAGATAGGATGGTTCTTAAGATATTCGGGCATAGGTTCCCCCTTGTCAAGACGCTCTTTAATCTTAGCGTGGGCTATATCTCGACCTACTATTATTGTTCCGTTGAGGGACAGACGGGTAGAAACAGGATATTTAGTCAGTTCTGCAAGTATTTCCGACATCGGGCGGTTGAGGTCAATCTTAACAACCTCGCCTTCTCCTTGTTTGCGATACTTTTCTGGTATAAGTTCGCCAGGATTGCTATCAAGTTTCTCAATCCATAGACCCTCACGGTTGATTTTTGCCTTTATGTTACGGTCGGCGGAGCATGACACGCCCAATCCTACAGGGCATGATGCACCGTGCCGAGGCAGACGAATCACACGGATGTCATGAGCAAAATATTTACCGCCAAACTGAGCGCCAAGCCCAAGGCATTCTGCCTGTTTCTTTAGCTCCTTCTCAAGCTCACGGTCACGGAATGCGTGGCCAAGTTCGTTTCCGTGGTCAGGTAGCTCGTCATAATATTTCACAGAGGCTTTCTTGACTGTTTCGAGATTCTTTTCAGCCGATGTGCCGCCTATTACGAATGCGATATGATATGGAGGACAAGCTGCAGTTCCGAGGCTTTTCATCTTTTCCACCAGGAACGGGACAAGAGTCTTGGGATTAAGAATAGCCTTGGTTTCCTGATACAGATATGTCTTATTCGCCGAGCCACCGCCCTTAGCAACGAACAGGAACTTATATTCGTCCCCTTCAGTAGCGTGAATGTCAATTTGTGCGGGAAGGTTGCAACCGGTATTCACTTCATCATACATTGTCAGAGGTGCATTTTGTGAATAGCGGAGGTTATCAGTGGTATATGTTAGGTAAACACCCTTGCTGATTTTCTCTTCATCATCACATCCGGTGTATACACGTTGTCCTTTTTCTCCGTGAACGATGGCAGTACCTGTGTCCTGGCAGAATGGAAGTTGTCCTTTTGCCGCAACTTCCGCATTGCGGAGCATAGTGAGTGCCACAAATTTATCATTCTCAGATGCTTCAGGGTCAGAAAGAATCTTTGCCACCATCTCATTATGCTCGCGACGCAACATAAATGCATTGTCATGTGTGCAGGCACGTGCAAGAACAGTGAGGGCTTCAGGGTCCACTACAAGGAACTCGTGACCACCCCAATTCTCAACCTTCACATAGTCGGAGGTCAGTTTGTAATATTCAGTTGTGTCAGGTCCCAGCGGGAACATTTCCTGATACTTAAACGGTTTGGTTGCCATCGTAATATTTTTTATTATTTGATGATTTGGAAATGCTATTATTTGAATGAGATGTATTTTGCATCTTTAGAGTATGGCAAAATTACAAACTAAATTCAGAAAAAGCAAGTGATAACCTTAAACTTATTATTTAAGATTTACTACTGTGATGCCAGCTCCGCCAAATCTCACATCTTCATCATGAAATGACTCAACACCAGGTATTGTCGATAGATATTGACGAATTGACTGGCGCAAAGCACCTGTGCCGGTACCATGCAATATACGGACTCTTGATGCGCTGAAACGTATTGCGTCATCAATAAAATATGTAACTGCCTGCACTGCCTCGTCGGCACGCATGCCGCGCACGTCGATTTCTTGCTTGAAATTAAGTTGCCGCTCATAGCCGGAGTCAATGGTCTGCATGCTGACAGAGGCCTTTTTTG
Organism: uncultured Duncaniella sp.; assembly: GCA_958352885.1. Taxonomy (GTDB): domain Bacteria; phylum Bacteroidota; class Bacteroidia; order Bacteroidales; family Muribaculaceae; genus Duncaniella. The sequence goes on along the minus strand of CATWQI010000005.1, from coordinate 137,928 downwards.
TCGCAGCGGCTTGTGCGGTAGTAGGAGAAAGCCTGTCTGTCTTGACAGTCGTCTTTAGATTCCCGAACAGGACTATGGCATTTTTTCCTGACAGCTGCAGAATAGTACCGACAGTGCCGCCTCCGTCCAATCTGACATTTGTCCCTACTGACAGGTCCTTTTTTTCGGGCTTCGTTTCAGCTTTAGATGCTTTATCTCTACGCTTTTTAGGGGCTTTCGCCAAAAGTGAATGTTCATTGCCGCCACTTTGTTTCAAACGCTCGAGTTCGAGCCTTTCCTCCTTAAGTTTCCTGCGGGCTTCCAAGGTTTTTTCACGTTCGGCGTTGGCACTCTTGATTTCTGCAATAGTTCTCTCTATCGAAGCATTTGAAGTCTCAAGAATACGCTTTGCCTCAGCTTTCGCATCCTCAATGATTTCTCGCCTTTTAGCCCGGAGCAGATCTGCGTCTTCTGTATACCGGGCAAGCATCTCTTCAAGCTTTTTCTCCTTCTGTCTGATTGAATTGCGTTTGTTCTCCCAGTATCGTTTGTCGCGAGTAATGTCAAGCAGATAGTTGTCAAGATTGATATAGTCACTTCCGACAATCTCCTCAGCCTTGGCTATTATCTCGCTTGGAAGCCCGGTCTTACGAGCGATTTCCACCGCAAACGAGCTGCCGGGGCTCCCTATGGAGAGTCTAAACATCGGTTGCATCAGATGCCGGTCATAGAGCATAGAACCGTTGACAAGCCCGGGAGTCTCATCGGCAAAGTGCTTCAGGTTCTGGTAATGTGTAGTTACGATTCCCCACATCCCCTTATGATTCATTTCTTCAAGTATAGCCTGAGCCAAGGCTCCGCCAATCTGCGGCTCGGTACCGGAACCCATCTCGTCAATAAGAAACAACGAGGATTTACGCCCTCGCTGGAGCATGAACTTCATACTCCGTAAATGGCTGCTATATGTGGAGAGGTCGTCCTCAAATGATTGGTCGTCACCGATATCGACAAACATATCATTAAACACACCGAAATGCGAGTTGTCATACACTGGTGGAAGTATGCCACATTGTGTCATATATTGGAGTGTGCCTACTGTCTTCAAACAAACTGACTTACCGCCGGCATTCGGACCGGAAATGACAAGAATGCGTTTCTCCCGGTTAAGTGTAACGTCAATAGGAACAATTTCTTTGTTTTGTCGCTCGAGAGACATCTTTAGTCCCGGATGGCATGCATGATACCATTCCAGTTCAGGACGATCATGCAGATTGGGCATCACGCCACCGACAGAATCTGCATAATTGGCCTTGGCGGTTATAAAATCCAAATGATAAATAATAGCCGCAGCTGTAAGCATTTCTCTGATATGCGGGCGCAAATGGTCAGCGAGTTCTGTCAGAATACGTATTATCTCCCTGTGCTCTTCCAATTGGAGCTCACGGGTCATGTTATTTGCCTCTACCACTTCCGCAGGTTCAATGAACAAAGTCTTACCTGATGCTGACTCGTCATGGACTATACCTTGTATCTTACGCTTATTCATCGGCGGAACAGGTATTACAAGCCTGCCGTCACGCACCGATGGTGTTGTGTCCGGCTCGACTAATCCTTGAGCGATTGCATTACTCAAAACTCGACGTAGTATTGAATTGACTCTGCCGGACATGCTCCTGAGTTTGCTTCTGATTTCAGATAATGTGGCCGATGCATTATCTTTCACTGACATGGTACTGTCGTCGATACATCTGTCAATCATAGCTGCCAATGTCGGAGGAATTGAATTGAGGCCTTCGGCTATATAGGTCAAGACGGGGTAGGGTGTGGCACCGCTTTCAGCCCTATGGCGCTTGAAAAATGAATTGACTTCATTGAAACAGCCTAACATACGTCTTACCTTGACAATTTCCTTAATTTCCAAGAAAGTCCCCGGAATCTTAATTAATGCAAGGTTACTGTCAATATCGTGAATGCCGTTGAGTGGAATAGTTTCGTCGCTGTGACATGATGACATCATTTCAGCTACAGCTTCAAGGGTAGACCTTATCTGTCCGAAATCAGTCATAAACGACATCTCGCTACAGTATGCGCGTGCGCCATCACAATGACATCTGGATGCAATCTGGACTCTTATGCTGTCAAACCCTATCTTTTCTTCTATTTTTTCAGGATAAATCATACTACAAAATTAGTGAGAAATTGTCAAATGATAAAAGAAGTTCGTAAATTTGCACACAAACACAGCCATAAGCAGAAAAATACCACTCATGGAATACATCAAGATACTCAACTCTGAATTTAATGATAAATGTGAACTTTCTTTTGCATCCGGGATTAAGGCGGGATTCCCGAGTGTCGCTGAGGGGTATAGCAATGACTCCATAGACTTCAACCGTGATTTCATACGTCATCCTGAATCTACATTTTACGGGCGTGTTTATGGCGATTCCATGATTGATGCCGGAATCGGTGATGGTGATATAGCGGTAATTGACAAATCGGTGCCCGCATCAGACGGAGACATTGTTGTGGCGTTTATTAACAATGAATTTACCATAAAATTTCTTGACTTGTCGAATCGGGCTAAAGGTTATATAGAACTAAGACCTGCTAATCATGCCTATCCGGTGATACGTGTTGACCACAATGATGATTTCAAGATATGGGGTGTGGTAGTGTGGACTATAAAAAAATGGAAGAACTGACCTTATGCTCTATGCCATCTGTGACTGTGACAATTGTTTTGTCAGTTGTGAACGTGTTTTCAATCCTGCGTTAGAGGGGAAACCCGTTGTTGTCCTTTCAAATAATGACGGTTGCGTAGTGGCTCGGAGTAGTGAAGCAAAGAAACTCGGAATAAAAATGGGGCTACCATATTACCAGTTACGCCAACGGTTTAGCAATGACACTGTTATAGCCTTTTCGTCTAATTATGAGTTGTATGCCGACATGACAGCCCGGGTTATGAGTCTCATCCGTAAGTCAGTACCTTCGTTTTTCAGATACTCCATTGATGAAGCGTTCTGCATGTTGCCTGACATGGATGTTAAAGATGCGAAGCGTTGGGGGGAGCGACTGTCGCAATGGGTATACAGATCTACCGGTATGCCATTGAGCATAGGTATAGCTCCAAATAAAACTTTGGCGAAAATAGCGTCGTCTTTTGCCAAAAATTACCCAGGATACAATCATTGTTGCATGATTGAGAACGAATCCCAACGCTTTAAAGCTCTGTCATTGACTGATATTGGTGATGTATGGGGGATTGGTCGCAAGCTTGCGACAACACTCAAACGAGATTATATCCTCACTGCCGCAGATTTTGCCGCTAAGCCTGCGCAATGGGTAAATTCACGCTTTAACGTCACTGCGCAACGGACCTGGAGGGAGCTTAACGGAGATGATTGCATACCGGACGAGCAGATGAGTATCAGCAAAAGTATTACTGTCAGTCGCAGTTTCGCTGAAACGACAAGCGATTTCGGGTCTCTTCGTACTCATGTGTCAAATTTTGCGTCAAGATGTGCCGAGAAACTGCGTCGCCAAAATGCAGTCGCTTCTACCGTCGGTGTTTATATCGTAACAAACCGATTCCGCGATGATATGCCACAGTATGGTAATATGCTCGACTATCCGCTGCTTACACCTACAGACTCCACGGTTATAATAGTTAAATATGCCTGTGAAGCGCTGAAAAAAATTTACAAAAGCGGATACCAATATAAAAAAGCCGGAGTAATATTGATGGGCATAGGTTCGCATGAGGGTATTCAACCGGATTTATTTGAATTTTCGCAGGAGAATACCGATAAACTTCACAGACTTGACGAAGTGATTGATTCTATTAACAATGTTCAAGGTAAGGACACATTGATCGTGTGCTCTCAGCAATATGCCTCAAAAGGAGGGTTGGAAAAGAAATGCGAGTTTGCGGATATGATTAGACATGACCACCGTTCACCAAACCCGACAACACGTTGGTCAGATTTAATTAAATTGCGATAAATCAGCAACTTTTCTACTAATGAATTGTTTTCTAATTAGATGAATTAAACACATTATAATTATGAAAACAAAACTAATCGCAACTTTTGCCTCTGTTATGGCGATGATATTTGGTGTATTCGCAAGTAATGCCCAGACTCAGAATGCCATTGCTCGTGATACAAATCCCGGGGTGGTGATGGCTGGCTCTCAGAATTACAGCCAATTGCCCGGTAAGGCACGACATTTCATCGAAAAACATTTCAAGGATGTCGGGGTAGCAAAATGTGAGAAGTTTTTTGCCAGGGGTGAGTATGAAGTCGAACTCGTGAATGGGATTGATATAGAATTCAATCTAAAAGGCGACATCACTGAAATTGATGCTCCCGATCAGACATACCTTCCGGTAGCTGTAGTTAAGGATGTAATGCCTCATAAATCTTTTACGCGCCTTGAGAAGGATGGTCTCACATCCAAGGTCGAATCCATTGAATTCAGCAAAGGAAAGGTTTATGAAGTCGAAGTGGGGATAAATGACCCGGACACGTTTATATTTGATGTTGATGGTAATTTCATTGCAATTGAGGATTGATGACTTAGTTTGGTCATAGCCGTAAATCCCATGTGATGCATTTTGATATCTGAATGCCGGAGTTGTGTCATTTTCAGACAACAGCTTCGGTATTTTTATATATTCAGATTATTGCTTAATTTTGCGTTCGATATGGATATCGATTTTGACATTCGGATACGAGACTTCGTTACCGCTCATCATTTGTTACAAAAGAATGATACTATATTGGTTGGTCTGAGTGGTGGCGCCGATTCTGTGGCGTTACTCTTAGTCCTGCGCAATTTGGGCTATGACTGTGTGGCGGCACATTGCAACTTTCATTTACGTGGCGAGGAAAGTAATCGTGACGAGAGGTATTGCCGGGAGTTTTGTGGCAGCATGGGGATTAGGATTGAAGTAAAGGATTTCGATGTGGAATCTTTCCGTAAGCGTACAAATGAGTCCGTGGAAATGGCGTGCAGGACATTGCGGTATAGCTGGTGGAACTCGTTGATTAATAAAGGAACGGGGACAGTGATAGCTGTCGGGCATCATAAAGAGGATAATGTTGAGACATTTTTTCTGAATATGCTCCGCGGGTGTGGATTAAACGGCCTTAAGGGGATGCTGCCGAAATCAGGTGATGTGATACGTCCGCTTCTCGATGTGTCACGTATTGATATAGAAAACTATCTCTCAGAGAAAGCTATACCATATGTCAATGACAGCACGAATTCTGAAAATGAGTATTCAAGGAATAAGCTGCGCAATGTAATTCTCCCTGAACTTGAACATATGTTCCCGGGTGCGGTAAATTCTATAAGTAAGACTATACAATGTCTACAAGGTAACTATGAATTATATACAGATAGCGTGAAATGGCTGCGTAGAAAATATATCTCGCCTGACAATTGCATTAATCTTTCGGAAATAGTTACAGCTGAACCCCATCCGGATATGGTACTGTTTGAGTTGCTTGCCCCAATGGGTTTCAATATGACTCAGGTACGTAATATTCTCTCCTCAATGGACGATTCCGGAACGAGTCTGGCTTCAGGTAGGCGATTTATATCATCGGACTTGACATTGCTGCTTGACCGGGGTTTTCTGCGTCCGTGTCGTGGTGTGCTTGAAGATATACCGACCGAGGCAGTGGAGGTGTCATTTTCTGAAAGACCTTTTAGCTCGACTTTGATATCCAAAACCGAGTTTGACAAATTGAGATGTACCGGAGCATTGACCTCGCAATCCATATACCTCGACGCAAAGATTCTTGACATCCCCCATGTATTTTCATTGCGCCGATGGCGTTCAGGCGATCGTCTGGCACCTTTCGGGATGAAAGGCAGCAAATTGCTAAGCGATATGTTCAATGATTTGAAAATACCGGTTGATAAAAAGAATTCCATACCCGTGTTGCTTTGCGATGACATGATTCTATGGGTGGTCGGCATACGGGCTTCAAGACATTTTGCCGTCTCGGAAAGTACCCGGGAAATTATGGTTGTCACATATAATCCTCAACAATAGATATTCATGAAGATTACGATAAAGAATATGGTTTGCCACCATTGCGCTAATGCTGTCAGGAAAGCAATTGTTGCGGCTGGCCTTACTCCCGAACATATTGAATTGGGTATGGCGGAATTAAGAGAACCGGTGACATCAGATGAGCTTAATACACTGGACCGGCTTCTTGAGGCGGAAGGTTTTTCCCGAGTCCTTGATGCAGAAACGGCTATTGTGGAAAACGTCAAACGTGCGATTATCCACCATGTGAGGGAGGAGAATGGCTATGATCATAATCTATCTGGCTGTGTGGAAAACAGCGTAGGGGTTTCGTATGACACGGCAAGCCGTATATTCTCAGGGAAGGAGGGGAGGACTATAGAAAAATACTACATAGCACAGAAAATCGAATGGGTGAAGGAGCTTATCAGATATGGAGAACTGACGCTGAGTGAGATTTCATACAGAACAGGCTATTCGAGCGTATCTCATTTGTCAAGGCAATTTAAGATGGTGACCGGGATGACTCCCACCGAATATGTTAAATCATCATCACCCCGTAAGGACCTTAATGAAGTCTGAGAGAAGTATTTAAGCGTTAGCGGCAGAATGCGCATATTCGGGAATTGTGCAATATTTCCCCGGAATAGTGTAACATAGATGCGGACGGGGCATCGTAACTTTGCAGTATAATTTTTTATTGTTGTAGTTATGAATTTCTCACATTTCCTGATTTCGCTTCTATCCATTGTCAACGAGATGTCACCATACATCTTGTTAGGATTCTTTATCGCCGGATTACTGCATGCTTTTGTTAAGCCTGAGATGATGGCTCGCCATCTTTCAGGCAAAGGTATCCGCCCCGTTCTCAAGGCAGCTTTATTCGGTATCCCTCTTCCACTATGCTCTTGCGGAGTTTTGCCGACATCTGTGTCTCTGCGCCGGCAAGGGGCATCCAAAGGAGCCGCTACTTCATTCCTGATAGCCACTCCACAGACCGGAGTGGATAGTATTGCCGCAACATATTCATTATTAGGGCTTCCTTTTGCAATTCTTCGTCCAATAGCGGCTCTATTCGGAGCTGTCGCAGGTGGTTGGTCTGTCAGCAGATTTGACAGCGAAGATAGCAGTGAAAGCCATGGATCGCAATGCTATATGCCCCAAAACGAATCCTCTGAACCATCATTTTCAGCAAAATTGGTTGAAGCCATCAGATATGGATTTGTCGATATGGTGGCAAGTGTGGGTAAATGGCTTGTCGTCGGGCTTATAATAGCCGCACTCATCACTGTCGCTGTGCCGGATGACCTCCTCCTTAGCCTTAGCCGGTATCCCATCCTTGCGATGCTTCTCATGGTAGTGATAGCAGTGCCGATGTATGTATGTGCTACCGGCTCCATACCTATAGCGTTGTCACTTATCTGCAAAGGATTGACTCCCGGTGTGGGATTCGTGTTGCTTATGGCCGGACCGGCTGCAAACTTCGCTTCGGTAATGATTCTTAATAAAACATTAGGTAAACGAGCCACATTTATATATGTGGTATCTGTAATCCTCACTGCCTTATTATTCGGGTTAATTATCGATTATATATTACCTCGTAATTGGTTCATGCCGGATGTGCAGGCTTTTGCTCCGGCTTGCCATACATCGTTCGGGATCCTCGAGACAATCTGCTCTGTGATACTTGCGGTACTGCTGATTTACGCTCTATATAAAAACAGAAATCATAACCACTCACATAATCTCAATAATACTGACACTATGACTAAGGAATATTTCATCGAAGGTATGTCATGCTCTCACTGCCGCTCGACAGTGGAGAAAGCTCTTGCAACTTTACCTGGTGTTAAGAACGTAACCGTTGGCCTGAGTGATGGCAAAGCGATTATCGAAGGCGATGTCGCTGACAGCATGGTAATCGCCGCTGTATCTAATGCGGGATTTAACGTCAAACAGCAGTAAAAAGTATTTTTTAAATATCATCATCCTGACTGTTCAATACTGAGGATGATAACTGCTTGGAGGCCTTGATTCCAAGAGCATGCATTTTCTGGGCTCTTGACACCAGATTCCCTTTGCCTGCGGTGAGTTTGTTCATGGCATCACCGTAGGCTTTTTGTGTGGTGTTAAGAGCTTTTTCTATCTTTTCCATATCTAATATGAAATCAGCGAACTTATCATACATTTTGCCTGCTTCTTCCGCTATCTTTATGGCATTTTTTGTATATCTGTCGCGACTCCACAATTGAGATATCAATCTTAGTCCGGATACGAGATGTGTCGGAGAGACAATTAGAACATTCTTGTCATAAGCCTCCTGCCAGAGCGTTGGCTCAAGCCGCATAGCAGCAATATACGCAGGCTCATTAGGTATGAACATCATTACGAAGTCCAGTTTGGACTCGCCGACATAATTCTGATAGCTTTTTCTGGCAAGCTCATCAATATGGCTCTTCACGGAACGCACATGTCGTACTGCGCAACTTTTCTTCACGTCCTCATCATCTGCATTGACATAATCGACAAACGCTGTGAGCGAAACCTTAGAATCTATAATGACATATCGTCCGTCCGGATATTTCACTACTACGTCCGGTCGGAGATTTTTGCCTTCCTCGTTGCGCAAAGTTTTTCCTGCATCATCTGTTGTTGCCTGAATGAAGTATTCTTCATCCTTTATCAAACCTGATTTTTCCAATATCGATTCAAGCACAAACTCGCCCCAGTCGCCTTGAACCTTACTGTTGCCACGCAATGCTTCTGCCAGCTCGCGTGCTTCACGTGAGATATTCTGATTCAGGTCGACAAGCTCCTTGATTCTTTCTTGGAGAGAAAACCGTTCACGAGCCTCGCTATTGTATGTTTCGGTAACAGTCTTCCTGAATTCCTCGAGATTTACTTTCAAAGGATTGAGGATTTGGTTCAGACGTTCTTCGTTTGCAGCCTTGAACTCGATTGAATTCTGTTTAAGAATTTCATTTGCAAGATTTTTAAATTGAGTTTCAAGTTGCTTTTCCCGATATTCCTGTTCATCATTGAAATGCTGTAAGGAGGATTTGAGTCTGGCATTCTCCTCTCTCGTTTCTGTAAGACGGCACTGTGCGTCATCTAACTTCTGCTGCATTGCGGAGATGGTTGTGCGGCTCTCGGTAGCATTTCTGATAAGAGCCTCCATTTCTGCATTTTTTCTCTGGAGGACTATGTTTACATTCATATTCTCCTTTTGAAGCGAAACATAATCACGATTGAGCTCCTCTTTCCCTTTGGAAACTTTAAAAGCATATAGCATGGCAATTACCGCTATGACTGCGGCAATCACTGTAATTACAATTAATACAATCATTATACTAATCTTTACTTAATTAAGTATCATTCCACCAAGTTTCCCTATTACCTTTGAGTATGCGTATGCTCGTGCGAACTGCCTGATTTTTTCTAAACTCATCGGGCTTGGAGTAACGACATCGGCAGACGGTTTTTGTGATGAAAATGTAGTGCGAGTAGAAATTTTATCCATAGGCATTGAATGCTGGTTGTTTATATCTAATAACGCAACTCGGGCGATGATTATTGTTTGTGAATTAGGAATGAGCACCTCGTCATATATAATCTGCCGATTCATGATTCATAAATGCAGGGAATATGCGATTAAGCTTGAGTTTGCTAAGTTGATTAAATGAAAACTTGTTTTTACCTGTAGCTTCAGTGATGTTGGTGGTGTGCATTCTGTTAACTGACAAAAGAAATAATATGGTTAAAAAACATATTTTTTATTTGCTCAGATAATTTCAAAATTAGTATTTTTGCAGCAGTTAACCTTATATAAAGATGGATTTAGTAGTCATCAACGATACAAAGGCACGAAGATTGCCGTTTTATCTGGCGGAGGAGGAATACCTCGCCAAAAAGTATCCTGACAGGGATTTTTTCTTCATGTGGCAGGTCGAGCCGACAGTTATAGTTGGTCGTCACCAACTGATTGACAAGGAAGTCAATGTGGATTACTGCCGGGAGAAAGGCATCGATATTTGCCGACGCAAAAGCGGTGGCGGTGCAGTAGTGGCGGATATGAATAATATAATGTTCTCATACATTACCTCTTCCGATGATGTATGCACTACGTTCTCCGATTACACCTCGCGAATCGCTAAATCACTACGTCTGCTTGACCTTGATGCCTCAGACAATTCCCGTAACGATATACTCATAGGAGACAGGAAAGTCTCCGGCAATTCGTTCTATCATATTCCCGGACGGAGTATTGTGCATGGGACAATGCTATATGATTTTGATGTGGACCGGATGGCGAACGCATTATCTCCGTCGAAGGCTAAGCTTGCATCTCATGGTGTGGCATCCACAAAAAGTCGCGTCACAAGCATCAAGGCATGCTTGCCTCACCTCTCAATCGCAGATTTTAAGAAACATATTCTTGATACTATTATTGATGGCGAGACGATGGGGTTATCTAATGATGATATCGCTGCAATTGTAGCCATAGAGCAGGAGTATTACAGAGATGAATGGCTCAGGGGAAAGAATCCAAAAGGGGAGTTATCAGTTGTGCGGCGCATTGACGGCGTAGGAGAGATAGGCATAACGATGGCGTTAAATCACGGTCAGATTGGCAGTCTGTCTCTTTCCGGTGATTTCCTTGAGACAGCGGATGCGGAGAAATATCTTAATTCCTTGCTTAAGGATATGCCATATGATAAGAGTGTGATTCAATCTGTCCTTTTAGAGAATCCTCCGGAAAAAGTTATCCCTGGACTGTCCACACAAGAATTCATTAACCTTATATTCTAAAATATAATTTCAAGTAAAATGGAAGAGAATAAAAAGACCTGTTTGCATGACAAGCATGTCTCTCTGGGTGCTCTTATGAGCCCGTTTGGCGGCTTTGACATGCCTATACAATATAAAGGTATTGTGGAGGAGCACAATGCTGTGCGAAATGCCTGTGGTGTATTCGATGTATCTCATATGGGCGAGGTAAACATCTCAGGACCGGATGCGGAGAAATTTGTAAATCATATATTTACCAATGATATTGCCGGCGCTCCTGACGGTAAGATTTTCTATGGAATGATGCTTAACCCTAAAGGCGGGGTGGTAGATGACCTCCTTGTTTATAAAAGGGGCGAAAACAATTTCTTTCTTGTGATAAATGCCTCAAATATTGATAAGGATGTTGCATGGATTACGTCTCATGCTGAAGACTATAATGTGGAGATAGACCATCTCAGCGACAGCCTTGGCGAGCTTGCGATACAAGGACCTGAATCTGAACAAGTGATGGAGGAAGTACTTGGAATAAGTTGCAAGGAACTTGAGTTTTATACATTTAAAGAATCTGAACTTGATGGTAAACATATACTTGTAAGTCGCACCGGTTATACGGGTGAGGACGGATTTGAGGTGTATGCCGACCATGATACCATACGCACTCTTTGGGATGAACTTATTGAATCCGGCAGAGTGGAGCCTTGCGGGCTTGGGTGCCGTGATACCCTCCGTTTTGAGGTCGGATTGCCTCTGTATGGAGATGAACTTGGCGATGATATTTCTCCGGTTGAAGCTTGCCTGTCTATGTTTGTCAAACTTGACAAACCGGAATTTATCGGGAAGGATGTGATTGCCCGACAGAAGGAGGAAGGAGCTCCTCGTAAACTGATTGGTCTCGAAATGGCTGATAAGGCAATTCCTCGGCACGGATATGAAGTGCTCAATGATGCCGATGAAGTGGTAGGGTACGTTACCACCGGCTATAGAGGCATATCTGTAGATAAAAGTATTGCTGCCGCTCTCGTGCAGACACCATATGCAGTTAAAGATAGCGAACTGAAAATACGTATCCGGAAGAAGACCTTCCCGGCAAAAGTCGTGGCAAAAAAATTTTATAAGAAATCGTATAAGAAATAACCAAATATAATTCCAAACAAACAACTAAATTAACTAAACAAACTTACAGTTATGAGCAAGATATATTATTCCCCCACTCACGAGTATGTAAAAGTTGAAGGTAACACAGGCTTCATTGGCATTACTGAATATGCGCAGAATGCTCTTGGCAACGTAGTGTATGTAGACATGCCTGAGCAGGGTGACGATGTCGAGGCTGGAGAGGATTTTGGCGCAGTAGAAAGTGTAAAAGCGGCTAGTGACCTCATATCTCCTGTAAGTGGAGCCGTAATAAATATAAATGAAGAGCTGATAGATAATCCACGTCTGATTAATGAGGATGCGATGAATAATTGGATTATAGAAGTTGAGCTCTCTGACCCATCAGAACTTGAAAACCTGATGGACGAGGATGCTTATAAAGCTCACTGCGAATCAGAGAAACACTAATTACCTCCCAACGAATTTCAAATGCAACATAGATATTTTCCTCATACACCGGAGGATATCGCTCAAATGCTTGAGAAATGCGGCATGACCGACCTCAAGGATTTGTACTCCGATATACCAGAGCAACTGAAGCTGAATCGCGACTATGACCTTGCTCCGCAAATGAGCGAGAAAGAGGTACGTGATTTCTTTGAAGGATTGGCGGTTAAAAATCAGCCACAGACATGTTTCGCTGGCGCAGGTTTCTATGATCACTATGCACCATCAGTTATTCAGACAATTATTTCCCGTTCTGAATTTCTCACGGCTTACACTCCGTACCAGCCGGAAATTTCGCAGGGTACACTTCAGTACATTTTCGAATACCAGACCATGATGACTCAGCTCACCGGGCTGGATGTGTCTAATGCCTCCATGTATGACGGCACCACTGCAGTAGCAGAAGCGGTAATGATGGCGGTGGCAAATGCGCGGAAGAAAAACCGTGTGCTTGTGTCATCAACCGTCAATCCAATTTATCGTGAAGTCATAGACACCTATACCCACTACCATGGTATCCAAATCGATACTATACCTGAAAAGGATGGTGAGACTGATCTCGAGGCCCTGAAGGAAATGCTGTCAGCCGGTGATGTGGCCGGCGTGGTAGTAGCAACTCCTAACTTCTACGGAATTTTGGAAGATTACACCGGTGTGGCAGATATGGTACATGCCGCTAAGGCTCTTCTAATCATGACAGCCCCTGCATCAGCTCTCGGTGTCATCAAGTCCCCGGCAGAGTGGGGAGCGGACATTGCTGCCGGCGAGGCACAGTCGCTTGGTATGCCACTTAATTTCGGCGGTCCTTATCTTGGGTATATGTGTTGCACAAAGGCTTTGATGCGTAAGCTTCCGGGACGTATAGTCGGTGCTACTACTGATGCAGACGGACAACGGGTTTTTGTCCTGACTCTACAGGCTCGTGAACAACATATCCGCCGAGACAAAGCGACCTCAAATATCTGCTCCAACCAGGGATTAATGGCACTATATGCTGCGGTATACCTTTCTCTAATGGGGGAAAAGGGGCTGCGGGAAGTCAATGAACTTTCATATGCGGGCGCTCATTACCTTGCCGAAAAGCTTGCGGCAAGCGGTGCTTTTGAAATGAAGTATCCGGGGAAGCCGTTCCTCAATGAATTCGTTATGAGATTCAAAGGGGAAGTCAGTCTTGAGGATTTCATAGAGGTATGCAGTGCATGCGGATGTCTCCCGGGTGTTAAAATCGCAGATGATGAACTTCTAATCTGTGTGACCGAGATGCGCTCACGGGAGGAACTCGACCGCTATATATGGAGAGCTGAGACATTCTCAAAGGCCAAAGTCCCTTCATTCAATCCGGCTGCCGGAATGGAATCTAACAATTAAAATCCTTGCGACTATGAATAGAAAATACTACGGAAAGTTAATTTTCGAGCTGTCACGTCCAGGACGTGTAGGTTACAGTCTACCTCAGAATGGTTGTGAGGAAAAATTAAGCTCGCTGTCATCATCTTTGCTGCGCTCGGAGACTCCAAAGCTCCCTGAAGTTGACGAACCGACTGTGGTTAGACATTATACCAATATGTCAACCAATAATTTCGGGGTCGACACCGGATTCTATCCGCTTGGTTCTTGTACAATGAAGTACAATCCAAAAATCAATGAGGAAATGGCAGCCCTTCCGGCGTTCACAGCTCTACATCCGTTCCAGTCATCCGATACTGTACAAGGAGCGCTTGAAGCATATTATACTCTACAGTCGATGCTGGCGGAAATAGGCGGTATGGCGGAATTCACACTCAACCCCTATGCCGGAGCACACGGTGAACTGACCGGGCTTATGATTATCCGGGCTTACCATGAAAGTCGCGGAGATATGAATCGAACCAAGGTTATAGTGCCGGATTCAGCTCATGGTACAAATCCTGCTTCGGCAGCTGTTGCCGGCTTGAAAGTCGTGGAAGTAAAGAGCCTACCGGACGGGACTGTCGATGTTGAAGCATTGAAGCCGCTCCTTGATGAAACTGTTGCGGCAGTGATGATGACTAATCCTAATACGGTCGGAATCTTTGAGCATAACATACCGGAAATTGCGACACTTGTGCATGACTGTGGCGCATTGCTCTATTATGATGGCGCAAACCTTAATCCATTGCTCGGTGTGGCACGTCCCGGAGATATGGGTTTTGACGTAATGCATATAAACTTACACAAGACATTCTCGACTCCACATGGTGGAGGTGGTCCGGGTGCAGGTCCCGTCGGTGTGCGTGCCGGCCTTGAACAGTTCTTGCCTAATCCACGAGTGGTAAAATGTAAAGTCAATGAAGAGGACGGATTTGCACTCGAATACAAAACTGAGAAGAATGACAATGCGCTCGGACGTGTATCCGCTTGGCTTGGGAATTTCGCAGTAGAATTGCGGGCATTGGCTTATATTCTGTCCCTCGGTCGTGACGGATTGAAGATTGCCGGTTCGCTTGCAACCCTTAATGCCAACTATATCAAAGAATCACTTCGAGACGTATACGAACTTCCGATTGACCGTGTATGCAAACATGAGTTCGTTTTTGACGGGCTTGCCGACAAGTCGACCGGAGTCACAACACTTAATGTGGCGAAACGTCTGCTTGATATGGGCTTCCATGCTCCCACTATTTACTTCCCGCTTCTGTTCCACCAGGCACTTATGATTGAACCTACTGAAACAGAAAGCAAGGAAACCCTTGATGAGTTTATAGCTGCCATGCGTGAAATTGCCCGTGAAGCCAAGGAAACTCCTGATGTGGTAAAGAATGCTCCGCAGCTCACACCCATACGCAAAACAGACGATGACACTGCCGCACTTCATCCGGTAGTATCATTCTTTGACCTTTAACAGTTTACAAAGACAGCCATCCACGTAAGCCGGCATGTTTTACGCAGGATGACTGTCTTTTTATCTCTTTTCAGAATGGAAAAATCCGATTTGATAATTATAGGAGCTGGCCCCGGCGGATATGAAACAGCTGTTGATGCGGCCGCTTCCGGTTTGAATGTCACACTGATAGAGCGAGATCAGCTTGGAGGCACATGCCTTAACCGTGGTTGTATTCCGACCAAGACACTATGCCGTTCAGCAGAAGTGGCAATGACTCTTAGAAACGCAAGCGAGTTTGGCTTTGCTCCGGTGGATAGTGTTGTCGATTATGTTAAAGTCGCAGAGCGTAAGGATAGGATAGTTGAGGAACTGCGAGCCGGAGTAGCCACATTGCTCAAAGGGGTAAATGTGGTGACAGGAGAAGCGAAATTCATTTCTCCGGCAGTTGTAGAGGTTAGCGGTGTCCAATACACAGCGCCAAAGATAATTGTCGCAACAGGTTCTGCTCCCGCAAAGCTCCAGATACCAGGAGCGGAATTGGCTATGACCAGTGATGATGCCCTTTCCATGACCTCTATCCCGAAAAGTATGGCCATCATCGGTGGAGGTGTTATCGGCATGGAGTTTGCGTCGATTTTTGCATCATTCGGTGTAGATGTGACTGTGATTGAGTATTGTAAGGAAATATTGCCTCCTTTTGATGCGGAGATAGCCAAACGATTGAGAATGTCACTTAAACGCAGAGGCATAACTATTCTTACAGGCACACGGGTGACAGCAATAGAACCCGGCATGACCGTAAAGTATTTGGCAAAGAATAAAGAGCAGGAGATTCAGGTAGAGCAAGTGCTTATGGCTGTGGGCAGAGTCCCGGTAATACCAGCGGGCCTGCAAGAGCTCGGCGTAAAAATGGACCGTAGGGCAATTGCAGTAAATGATAAGATGGAAATCCTTTTCAACGATGATAAACAACCGACCGATGTCTGCCTGTATGCCATCGGGGATGTAAACGGTTTGTGTATGCTTGCGCATGCCGCCACCGCTCACGGTAAAATCGCCCTTGGACATAAGCAGAATCTGGATGCTGTGCCATCAGCAGTATTCACTGTGCCGGAATGCGCTATGGTGGGTCTCACAGAGGACCAATGCCTAAACATGTCACGTAATATAAAAATCGGCAAAGCGACCTTCCGCTCCAATGGCAAAGCTCTTGCAATGGGTGAGCCTGATGGTCTGGTGAAAATTATAGCCGATGCAGATACCGACGCATTGCTGGGTTGCCATATATGCGGTGCCCATGCCGCAGACTTAGTCCAGGAAGTTGCAACGGCAATAACTTCAGGACTAAAAGCTTCAGCTATTTCATCTGCGATACACGGACATCCGACATTGACCGAGGTTGTCAAAGCTGCGGTCCCGGTCTGATACCTCATGAAAATATATGTCAAATTGGATGATTCAAGGAGAATGGAACTATCTCCATCTCTGAATCATCCAATTTGTTGTATATGCAATTGTTATTCCTCTTTTGGGAAAAGTTTGTCTTCCTGATCGAGATGAAAATTACGGGTAAGCAGTGCAAGGAACCTGGTAATCTGAGTGATGGCGTTTTGGGTGTCAGATGTGACTTCTTTACTTTGCAGGCGTAGCATCAGCATACCGTACAAGGCGTTGAAACAAGTCTCTATTTCTCCGGTAGGATTTTCACCGGCTTTGGCACGTAGCTCCACAATAAAGGGGAGTGTCTTATAAAACTCGGCTGTATATTCAGGGAAGCGCAGGTCTTTTAGCAACGCCAAGTGCAAATCAGTCAATTGGATGATTACATTTTTGTTAAGTTGCAGATGCCCGGTCTTTTCCACCTCCTCACGACGCATCATGTCTATGAGAGATTCATACCATTCTTCCATCTCCTTACGTTGAGCATCGTTGAGTTGGAACTTATCTATAACATTCTTCTTTATCTTGTCGATATCAAGACCGTTGGCACGGATTATATCCTCTATTTGCCACATGTATAGCAAGTATTCCGCAATATTTTCTTTCCTTTTCTGAGATGCTATATACATATATACATTATGATTTTTGATTTGCAAAAATAACACTTTTGGATGGCAAATGGATGCACATGGAGGATTTTTTTGCGATTTTGTACGTTACTATCCGGACTCTTTCATCTGCCGGTGAATTTGTTCAGATAGTCAAAATTTCGTAAGTTTGCGTATAAATTAATCGGATATAAATCGAGTAAGAACATACAGATAAGATGGAGAGTACAGATAAACTATCATGCAACATATTGGCGGATATATTGATAGCCCATGGCGTAAAGCGTATAGTTGTTTCTCCAGGGAGTCGTAACACTCCACTGATAATAGCATTGTCAAGGCGTTCCGAGATAACGTGTAGTGTGGTAATTGACGAGCGGTCAGCCGGATTCATTGCATTGGGAATAGGAGTACAAAGTGACAGTCCGGTAGGGCTTGTGTGTACAAGCGGGACAGCTCTTCTCAATTATGCGCCTGCTGTCGCAGAGGCGTTCTATCGCAGGGTGCCATTAGTGATAATTTCGGCAGATCGTCCGCAGGAATGGATTGACCAGGATGATTCACAGACTTTGTGGCAACAGGATGCCATGTCACCATACGTAAAACGCAGTTGTGACATAAACGCCCATCTCGATTTCCCTAATGGTGAGTGGGTGTGTAACCGTCTTATAAATGATGTGCTCCTTGAAGCTGTAAACGGACGCAGAGCTCCGGTACACATCAATCTTCGCCTTGATGCACCACTCAGCCGTATGACAGAGTACCGAGAGGGGAGTGCGAGAATAATAAGGATGGTACAGCCAAAGAATGAGTTGTCGACAACTGAAGCAAGAGCTATTGGCGCAACCATAGCGTCCCCCAGGAAAGTCCTCGTCATAGCCGGCTTCCATCAGCCGGACCAGCAACTAAACAAAGCTCTCGCAAAGCTTGCCCGCCAGCCGAACGTAGCTGTTATGACTGAGACAATAGCCAATCTGCATTCTCCTTTATTCATAAGCCGGATAGATGCTACGTTATGTAGGATGTCAGCCGATGATAAACGGCTAATGGAACCGGATGTCGTGATAACGTTGGGTGGCGCATTGGTTTCACGCTACATAAAAGAGTGGCTTCGCTCATTGAAAAATGTGGAACATTGGCACATAGGGGAGAGCCATACTACCATTGATTGCTTCAAGCATCTCGTCATGCGTATTGAGATGGAGCCAAAAAATTTTTTACGTCAACTCGCATCTGCTATTCAGATATATCAAGCGCCATGCCGGTACGCTGAAAACTGGCATAAGATTTATCATCGTGCAATAAATATGCATAAATCATATATTGCCGAATCTCCATGGAGTGACTTAAAAGCATTCTCTAAGATTGTTAAGAGGATACCGTCACGCTGGAACGTCCATTTTTCAAATGGTACATCTATCAGATATGCGCAACTGATGGATTGCTCGCATATTCACCGGTGCGAATGCAATCGCGGGGTGAGCGGAATTGATGGATGCACATCGACTGCTGTGGGTGCTTCAATTGATTACAAGGAGTCAACGTTGCTGATTACGGGTGATATGAGCTGTCAGTACGACATCGCAGCATTGTCCTCGAAATTAATCACTCCTCGATTTAAGATGATAGTGATGTGTAACGGCGGGGGTGGCATATTCCGATTTATTGAAAGTACTTCACAAATTCCTGAACTTGAAGAGTACTTTGCAGTCGGTGTCAAGCTGCCTTTGCAAGAACTTTCAAAAGGATATGGGTTCAAGTATTTTGAAGCGGATTCAGTCGAGACTCTTGAAGAGTCATTAAGCGAATTTGTGTCCTGCATCGATTCTCCGGCTATACTTGCAGTAAAGACACCACCTGAGATATCGGCTAAGGTTTTGCGACAATACTTTCAGCAATCCTGAGAGATTCAATTCGTCCTATATCAACCCAGTTGTATTCGTTTGACGGTTGGAATCCTCTGATATCCAACTTTTCACAGTAATCCACATAAAACGGTGTGATTGAGAATTTATCAGAATCAACGGCATACATTTTCAATAATGGGAATACACTTGGATTCAAGATATGGACCCCGCCAAACGCCAATTGATGCCAACCAGACTCTTCTGACAGGTCATGCGGAGAGCGTACCTCTCCTGTGGTGATATTCTTCCACCCTGTCATGCGTCCGTTCTTGTCGAAAAGAAGATATCTCGACGTAACTCTTTCAGACACAAGCAATGTCACATCAGCGTTTCTATCAATATGAACTTTCATCATTTCGTTAATCGGGAAATCTGTATAAATATCAGCATTATGGACGATAAATGGACTGTTGTCATCAAGCCATTCTCTTGCTTTAAGGATTCCGCCACCGGTGTCAAGTAACTGTCCACTCTCATCGCTGATATGAATTGTGACCCCAAAATTATTGTTGGTCTTGAGAAAATCCATTATCTGCCAGGAGAAGTGGTGTACATTTATTACAAATTCGGTGATACCGGCATTCTTAAGTTTGATAATTACCCTTTCCAGCATCGCTACACCACCGAGCTCCACAAGCGCTTTCGGTTTACTGTCTGTCAGGGGGCGCAATCTCGTGCCTAACCCCGCCGCAAATATCATAGCTTTCATAGTCGTAAGTCAATATTTTGTTCACGGTGTATCAGTCGCACATTCACATGGGGAAAATGCTTTTTGATATGCTCTGCGGTATGCTGCGCCGAATAGACGCTCCGATGTTGTCCGCCGGTACATCCGAAATTAATCATCAGAGAGGTAAACCCGCGTTCGTCATAGCGCTTTACAGTCGGGTCGACTAAGCCATAACAATTCTCAAGAAATGCTTGAATCTCACCCTTGTTTTCGAGAAAATCAATCACAGGAATGTCAAGACCGGTAAGCGATTTATATTCATCATAACGTCCGGGGTTCTCCATTGCACGGCAGTCAAATACAAATCCACCGCCATTGCCGGAACAATCCTCCGGAATACCCCGTTTGTAAGAGAAACTTGTCACAGTTACAGTCAGATTGCTTTTCGAGTTGCCGCACTCCATTTTGATATTTTGTCCGAGACAGACATCTAACATCCTATGTAATACAGAGCAAAGATAAGGATACTGTTCAAAGGGTGACTCAAGCAACTCTGAAAGATTGCGAAGTGCAAGCGGAATGCTCTGAAGAAAGTGTGTCTTACGTTCAAAATTTCCTCTGAATCCATAAGCCCCGAGCACTTGTAACGTCCGGAGCAAAACGAATTCACGTAAGCCAGACTTAAATATATCAGCCTTAATGTCGGCATATCTCTGCGCCGAATCAATGTAGACATCAATCAGCTCATCCCTTAGACTCTGTGGGAACGCAGCTTTCGCTTGCCATAGGAATGATACTACATCATACTCACATGGTCCGCGTCTGCCCCCCTGGAAATCTATAAAATAGGGACTATTGTCCTTAATCATGACATTTCTCGACTGAAAATCACGATACATAAAAGTCCCGAATTTGTTTTCGGATAAACGTCTCGCCATCACCTTGAAGTCTGCCTCCAGCAGGTCTTCACGATAAGGAACTGCATGAGTGTTCAGAAAACAATACTTGAAATAATTTAAATCCCAAAGTATCGCCTGACTGTCAAATTCCGCCACAGGATAGCATTTGCCATAGTCCAGACCCTCGCCACCAAGGAACTGAAAATCCGGAAGCTTCGCCATTGTCATCCGTAATAGATCCCTGTCAGACAATAACGAGAACAAGGAGGTGTCCCCTAAATCCTCGATAAGATATTCCATGCCATTATCGGATACATCCAATATTTCAGGGACAGGGAGCCCTTTTTGATAAAAATGGTTATCCAGATACAAAAACGCCTTGTTCTCTTCAATCGATGTGCCTGACACGCCCACCACAGTCACATCGCCGTGCAAACGAAAATATCGGCGGTTCGAGCCTGCCGGTGTTAGCAATTCCACTCTGCTCGATTTTTTGCCATATCTTTTCTTGTATAGTTCCTCTATATTCATAATCCTGATTTTTCAATGTTTCGACTTTGCAAAAGTAGTAAATAATCATGCCAATATAGTGCGATAGAATAAATTTGCTTGGTAAATTTTAATAAAAAAGTTAACTTTGAAGCAAAAATAGAGAACAGTGATTGAAGTTACCAATAATATATGCAAGATGGTGAAATCTCTTGACGAGAGGAAAACCAGAAAAAAAGAGGGGTTGTTCAAGGCTGAAGGCACAAAATGTGTCACTGACACCTTGGACTATTTCCGGCTTCGCTATCTCATAGCCACCACGGATTGGATAGAAAGTCACTTAGATATCTTATATCGCATTCACTCTGAAAATGTGATGAAGTGCCATAAACGGGAAATGGCACGTATCTCAAGTCTCACCACTCCGCCGGAGGTTGTGGCAATATATGAGATTCCAGAACGCATATTGTCCGAAAACTGTGCCAAGGATAATATTGTGCTTGCTCTTGACACCATACAGGACCCTGGTAATCTCGGTACAATTATCAGAGTGGCGGACTGGTTTGGGATTACGGATATAATATGCTCACGTGAGACAGCTGACTGTTATGGACCTAAAGTAATACAAGCTACTATGGGAGCTATTTCCCGGGTATCAGTACACTATTGCGACCTTCCGGCAACTATAAGCCGACTTGAGACAGATGGCGTATATGGCACTTTCCTGGATGGTGACAGTATTACAGATGCCACACTTACAAATACAGGTATAGTAATTATAGGTAACGAGGGGAATGGTATATCGGAATCTGTTGAGAAGACTGTAACACATCGTCTTTTAATACCGTCATATCCACCTGAACGTCCGACCGGTGAATCCTTGAATGCAGCTATTGCAACTGCCATCACATTAGCGAAATTCAGAAGAATATAATTGATACAGATGAAGAATGTAAAGACAGCATGGTTTTGTAATAGCTGTGGAGCTGAGTCGCCCAAATGGCAGGGGCGCTGCCCTGCATGCGGAGAATGGAATACCATGGTAGAGGAGCGTGTTTCCCAGAATAAAAAAAGCAGAACGCTATCTCCATCGGGGAATAGGGTGGGAAAGTCCAGACCTCAACCTGTTTCAGAGATTGAAACTTCGGAAGAACCAAGAATAAAGATGCCAAGCAACGAGCTTAACAGAGTGCTTGGAGGTGGGCTTGTGGCAGGAAGTCTGGTGTTGATAGGTGGAGAACCGGGGATAGGCAAATCAACGCTCGTACTTCAGAACATACTTTCGATAAAGTCACGCAGGATTCTATATGTGTCAGGCGAGGAAAGTGCCCAGCAATTAAAAATGCGTGCAGACCGCATAGGGCGATTAAGTGAGAATGTCTACATCGTCTGCGAAACTTCACTCCAGAATATTCGGGAGCATATCGAAGAGGTGGATCCGGGGCTACTTGTGGTGGATTCAATCCAGACCATAGCGTCAGATGAAATCGAATCGGTGGCAGGCAGTGTGTCGCAGGTGAGGGAATGCGCTGCACAACTACTGAAATATGCAAAGGAGACATCTGTCCCGGTCATTCTGATTGGGCATATCACCAAAGAGGGCAGTATTGCCGGTCCAAAAGTCCTTGAGCATATTGTCGATGCTGTGCTTCAGTTTGAGGGTGACCGTCAGCACATGTATCGTATACTTCGGTCGATAAAAAACCGATTTGGTTCCACGTCGGAGCTTGGCATATATGAGATGTGTCAGCGCGGTCTTCGGGAAGTGACAAATCCATCGGAAATGCTCCTAACTCAGTCTGACGAAGAACTCTCGGGAATATCCATAGGTGTGACAATGGAGGGAATAAGGTCGTTTTTAATCGAGGTGCAGGCATTGGTCAGCACAGCGGCATATGGAACTCCGCAGCGCTCAGTAACCGGATTCGACTCAAAACGAATGAATATGCTCCTTGCCGTCCTTGAAAAAAGGGTGGGATTCAAACTTGCCGCAAAGGATGTGTTTCTCAATATCGCCGGAGGTCTCAAGGTAAACGACCCGGCACTGGACCTCGCAGTGATATGTGCCATTTTATCATCCAATGTAGATATGCCGATTCCCCATCGGATATGCATGGCGGGAGAAGTCGGTCTATCCGGTGAAATCCGACCGGTGACACGTATAGATCAGCGCATAAGAGAAGCGGAGAAACTCGGGATGGAAACCATTATAATCCCCAGGCATAACCTTAAAGGAGTTGATGTCTCGAAGCTGAATATAAAAATCATAGAGGTAGCTAAGGTGGAGGAGGCCTTCCGTGCATTATTTTCATAGTCAACTCTCTAAATAATCGCCTTTAACATTATTGGGATTGCATTGATGAATAAAATTTGTTAATTTTGCAAAATTAATATCACGGTAAAAATGAAAAATCTCATACAACGCTCCATAACCGGTGCCATTTACGTAGCCCTTATCTGTGCTTCTGTCCTAACCGGAGGATGGTATTACATCGCATTCTTCGGGCTATTGGCTATTATAGCCCTTCAGGAATTCTATAATCTGTCGAACGCTTCGACCGGAGGGGAGAATGCCACGACTCTCATAGTGGATGTAGTTGGAGGCGTGATTTTATGCGTAGGACTTGGATGCGTTAATATGTCCCTTATGCCACCGTTTACTACCGCTGTGCTTGGTGGCACATTCTTTGCTCTGTATCTTTTATATCTGCTGGTGCGGCTTGTGATGCAACTTTACAGTCAGGAAAATTCACCGCTTACTAATCTGGCGTATTCTTACATGGGACAGATGTATATTGCATTGCCTATCGGACTGATGTCGATGTACTACACACTAAATGATGGCAAAGCTCTACTTCTGCTCATGTTTATAATGATATGGCTTAATGACACAGGCGCATTCCTTGTCGGCTCAATGATAGGCAGACATCGGCTTTTCCCAAGAATATCGCCTAAAAAATCGTGGGAAGGATTTGTCGGTGGTGTGGCTTTTGCCATAATATCAGGAATTATAGCAAAACTCTGGATGCCTGATTATTTTGAGTCAGCATCGTTCGTGAGCCTCTGCGGCATGGGATTCATAGTAGGAATATTTGCCACTTGGGGCGACCTTGTAGAATCGCTCATAAAGCGTACGCTTGGCGTCAAAGACTCCGGCAATATATTGCCGGGGCATGGCGGCATACTTGACCGTATTGACTCATTGCTTTTGGTTGTGCCTGCAACCTTGCTCTACCTGATTGCGATTACCCTGTATATTTAGATGTGCAATTCATCAATCTTATTTTGCTTTAAATTTATATCATATACTTACACTAATATCTAAAATGAAGAAAACTAACTGTTTGGCAGTTGCCGGATTGATGATACTGGCAGCATGCAATCCCGAGAAGAAGGCTGCAGGGACAGCTGACACGAATGATGATGTAATTCTTCATGCTTGGTCATGGTCATTTGACACAATTGCGGCAAATATGAAGGATATATCTGAGGCTGGCTATGCATACGTGCAAACATCTCCCGCAAATACATGCTATATAGGGGAGGATGGAGGTCTTGCCCTGTTTTCGCACCCCGGGGATTCTGTAAAAGGAAAGTGGTACTACTATTATCAACCTACAGACTGGAAAATCGGTAACTACCTCCTTGGTGACCGAGAACAATTCAAGGCAATGATGGATAGTGCCAATAAGTATAATGTTAAAGTAATTGTCGATGTGTTACCAAACCATACCGCCATTGACCATACAGCCGTGCTACCTGACCTTGATGCGGCTGTCGGAGGTCACGACAAGCTTTACCATGCCAACGGTTTCACTCCTATTAGAGACTATAATGACCGTTATGAATGCACTACTGGAGAAATGGGAGGGCTGCCCGACGTGAATACAGAGAACCCGGACTTCCAACATTATTATATGACCTATGTCAACGATCTGTTGAGTCTTGGTGTGAAAGGATTTAGGTATGATACAGCCAAACACATAGGACTACCGAGCGACCCCCTGGATAGCCTCGCTTCCAGAAATAACTTCTGGGATGTTGCGACAGGCCGTGAAGAAGTGAAAGGTGTGAAACTCGCTATCCCTGCTGACAGTCTGTTTATATATGGAGAAGTTCTTCAGGATAAGAATGTAAAAGAAACGGAATATGCAGAATATATGGATTTGACAGCCAGCGCATATGGACATGCATTGCGCCAGGTGCTTGACAAAGGGGACTTCAATGCCGACAGTCTGTTGACCTGGCATCATCCGGTAGAAGGGAAACATCTCGTTACCTGGGTGGAATCACATGACACTTATGCCAACCAACATGAATCAGCGGGTCTAACTGACGAGCAGATTCGTATGGGATGGGTATTCCTTACCGCACGACAGAATGGAACCCCGTTGTTTTTCAGCCGTCCGGCAGGCAGTACTCGTGAAAACTATTGGGGCAATAATCGAGTAGGAGCCCGTGGGAATGACGAATTTAAGCACCCGGAAGTAGTTGCAGTCAATAAATTCCGTCGTGCGATGAGTGGGAAGAAAGAACTGATTACTGCCAATCCTGCCGGTTCTGTCATTGAAGTCAGCCGTGGGAATGATGGCGTCGCATTAATTAATCTGTCATCCGAAACACAGGAAATCGCACTCCCGACTACTCTTAATGACGGAAATTATAAGGATAAGGTATATGGGACAGAGTTCATCGTGACCGATGGCGTAATCGGAGGAATCCTTAAACCCTACACATCGTATGTGATTTATTGATTCCAGCCTACAAAAAATTGGATTTAATCCAATATAAACGACAAAATGGTTCAAAAACGCAGGATTTTTAAACAAAATTCCAGTTTTTGAACCATTTTATTGTGATTTTTGTTAACATAATAGCGAGCAATTTATAAAAAAATTGTAAATTTGCAGGCGACATAAGACCTAACTTATTGATAGGTCACTATCTCAGAGTATAATAAAAACAATTATTGTTAATTTAAAAATCACTTAACGATGAACACTGACTCTATCGGTTTGAACGCTGGAAGCGTATGGGCCGCACTTAATGAAGCACAAACTCTGGACACCAAGCAGCTCAAAAAAATCGCCAAACTTAAGAATGACAAGGAACTTTTTGCAGCACTCGGATGGCTGGCACGTGAAGGAAAAGTGGACTTCCAGTCGAGCGAGGATGGTAAGGAAATTCTTGTCTCACTTGTCCAGGATAAATAAATTTACTATTAATTTGCGCTCCTAATCGGTCGATGTTTTTGCATCGGCAGAGCCTTCATATAACTTCCGCTGATAGTGGCATCGGGTCATTATCAGCGGAAGTTTCTAATTCCTCTGACAGCTATTGCTGAAAATACGTTGTAAATCTTAAATTTCTTTTAAACAAAAACGCTACTTTTGTAGTTAATAAGACATATTAGAACATCACGTCCAACTATTTTTAATTTCCATCACATTGAGCCGTAACATCGCACATAAGATATTAAGAGTTTTTCTCTGGATAATATTTGGATTGGTAGCGTTATTGCTACTCATTCCGGTGTTGCTATATGTCCCGTTTGTACAAGATTATGCTGTAAAAATAGCCAGCGAGCAAGTGGCTAAGTCAACCGGGATGAAAGTAGAAATCGGGAAACTGCGTCTCGGATTTCCTTTGAATCTTAAGGTTGACGATGCAACAGTTATACAAGCAAATGGTGATACGATGCTAACATCCGGCACACTGGCTGTAAATGTGAAATTGATTCCTCTGATTAAAGGTAATATAAATATAGAAGGAGCCACGCTTGAGGATGCCTTTTACCAACTGGGTAACAATGATTCTACAATGTGGTTGCGGGCCTATGTCAAGCATGCAGATGTCATAGATTCAGATATTAATCTCAAAAATGGAGGAATCGACCTTTCAAAGGTGGATGTCAGTGGTGTTAATGTGAGGCTTAGAATGCTCAATGACACTACTGCTACGCCAAATGACACAGCACAAGGAACGCCTTGGAATATCCATGCCGGCATAGTAAAAGTGAGCGATTTGACATACACGATGTCAATGGAACCGCTGATCGATTCATTGGGATGCAAAGTGTCGATGATGCAGCTATGTGATGGCAATGTGGATATGGTAAAGAAGAAAATTTTCGGACGCAGTCTTAAGGTGGATAGTGTCAGTGCTACCTATTTATATCCTGCAGTCACAGAAGCAGCGACACAAAATGCTGACACCATAGCTACTCAGCCATCTGAAATGTGGACAATAACAGCAGATACGTTGCGGCTTACGTCCAATTATGCTCTTTATGCGCAGACCGGGACTAAACCGTCAGCCGGATTTGATCCGGCATATATCCAAGGATGCAATATATTGATTGAGGTTGATTCCTTCTATAACTGTGGCACATCAATCAAGGTCCCTGTAAAGCAAATCAGCGTCAAGGAGAGAAGCGGAATCCAGTGTCATGCTGATGGTTTGTTCAGTATGGACGGAAAGACAATGAAAGCGACGAAATTCAACATCGAGACATTGAAATCAAATCTGGCATTTACTGCTGAGATGGGAATAGGTGACTTGACTGCGAATACTACGCTCCCTATATCGTTTAAGGGGTCCGGCAGGATCGACCCCTCGGAAATAGCCTTGGCATTCCCGGAGATGAAACAGATGCTTGCACCAATGAGTCCGCTGTCGTTCTCTACTGATATTGATGGAAACAGCAACGAACTTAATGTGTACAGTCTAAATATGGTTATGCCGGGAATTGTGCGAGTCGATGCGGAAGGTATTATAAATCATCCGTTCTCTACTGATAGAATTGGGGGAGAACTTACTCTTGCAGGTTCTCTGTCAACTTTGACGGACAAACAATTTTCATTTCTTCCTATAAAAGTTGTTCCGGCACTTAGCCTGAGTGGCGACGTTATATATCAGCCGGGGAAGGCATCCGGCGATATAGCAGTGATAACCCGCAAGGGCAAACTTGCTGCCAACGGACATTGGGAAGGGAGACAGGAAAGTTACGATGCCGTGGTATCGCTCAACAGATTCCCTGTCGATGCGTTTATGCCTGAACTTGGGGTAGGGGAAGTTACAGCAGACTTTAAGATTGACGGGAAAGGATATAACCCAATGCAGAGGACCTCATTCGTGGATGCCGACATCAACGTAAAAAGTATTGTATATCAGAAAGAAGAATATAATAATGTGTCACTTGTCGCAGCACTACATGACGGCAGTGCCAAAGGGACATTTGGCAGTAACAACAGAGATTTGGATGGTACACTGAAGTTTGATGCGGAGCTTGACGGAGACAGTGTTATATGGGATTTAACAGGAAACATACGTAATGTCAATCTTCAGGCATTGAATTTATCCGATACTGTCAACGAAGGAAGTCTTGACCTTAGAACTTCAGGGAAATTCAACATAGCCACTCAGGACATAGTTGCCACAGCGGATGTCAATGACCTCCATTGGCGTATGCCTGGGATTGCAATAAATCCAGAGTCCCCAATCTCACTATCCCTATTGTCTAAGTCCGATCTTATGGAATCAGAACTTACCAATGGCGATCTGAAGTTTAAAGCGACATCACAAAGCTCACTTTTTAATTTTGTCAACGGGCTCAGCACCGGGATGAATGAGATAATGGCTCAAAAGGATAGTATGAGAGTGAATGTCGAAGCCTTAAGCCGAGCATTCCCAAGCATGGACATGATACTCGATATGGGGCAGAACAACGTCGCATCCGGATATTTGAAAGAGACTACAGACCTCGCATTCAGACATCTTCTATTTGCGGTCCATAATGACTCCCTGCTGTCGTTGCATGCAGATTTAACCGGATTCAACATGGGTTCAACTAGGCTTGACACAATTTCTCTTAATGCTATTCAGCATGGGAAGTATCTGGTGTGTCGTGCAAGTATGGATAACCGTCCGGGCACATTTGATGATTTTGCCCATGTGGTACTCAACGGATTCGTAGGGACCAACCGTATCTCTGTATATATGAAGCAGGAGAACATCCAGGGAGAGAAAGGGTTTAACCTCGGGTTGTCAGCTCAGATAGAGGATAGTGTGGTCACCATGAGGCTTATCCCTCGTCAACCTACAATCGCCTACAAGTCATGGTCAGTTAATGACAACAATTATATAAGTTTCGACATAGTCACTAAACATCTTGATGCTGACCTTGCGCTTTCGAATGATAAGAGTTACCTGAAAATTTTCACGGAACATCCTATATCAAGCTTCACTAATGATTCAACACATCTTGAACACACACCTATGCAGGAAGATCTGGTAGTACAACTTTCTCAGATTCATCTTCAGGACTGGCTGGCGATTAACCCGTTTGCTCCTCCGGTAAAAGGAGATGTCTCAGCGGACATGCGCCTAAGATACGATGATAATGTTCTTACCGCTAAAGGCAATGTTGAATTAGAGGACCTATATTATGGCAAGGATCGTGTCGGGACATTCGGACTTGATGTCAATGTCGCAAATTCAGCCGGGGGCAAGCTTATGGCAGATGTAGCTTTAATGGTTGATTCGGTCAAAACCATAACTGCTACCGGCGTACTGAACGATTCTACCTCCTCAAGCCCATTCCTGCTTGATTTCAATATGATTAAGTTCCCCTTGAAAGTGGTAAATCCGTTCATACCACAAGGTATGGCATCGCTATCCGGCACTCTTAACGGGCAGATGAAGATATCCGGAGAGATGTCAAACCCGATATTTGACGGCTTCCTTGACTTTGACTCAACAACGGTAAAAGTGCAGATGCTCGGGACCTCATTTGCATTCTCAGAGGATAAGATACCGGTGGATAGCAATGTGGTAAAATTCGAGAACTTTGCCATAAATGGCTGTAACGAGAATCCGCTGTATGTTAACGGCACCGTGGGAATAAACAATCTCACTAATGTCGCAATGGATTTGGCTCTCAATGCCAAAGACATACAAGTCGTCAATAGTGACCGACCGAAAGGTGCTGAGATTTTTGGCAAGGCATTCCTCGATCTTGATGCAAAGGTAAAAGGTAACATGAATTACCTGAATGTTGATGCTGATTTGGCGCTTCTATCAGGAACTAATGTGACTTATGTCGTCACTACCGCTTCGCAGTCATTGACTTCACAGGATAATTCCGACTTAGTCCATTTTGTACAATTCAATGATACATTGCAGACAGTTGAAGCCGATTCGCTAATCAACACCGCCATGTCGTTGAATCTTGATGCGCGTCTTCATATCGAAGAAGGCTCAACGATTAATGTGTATCTGAATACAAATGGAAGTAACAGAGCTCAAGTTCTTCCCTCCGGAGACGTTACATATACCATGTCAGCCCTTAATGGCGATAGGGTCACAGGGAGGATAAATATCAATGGTGGCTATGTGCGATATACGCCTCCACTTATGTCCGAGAAATATTTTAAGTTTGAGGAAGGTTCATACATCGCGTTTAACGGCAACATGTTAAATCCGATATTAAATATAACAGCTGTGGATGAGATGAAAGCCAACGTTACGCAAAGCGGACAAAATTCACGTCTTGTGAACTTTGATGTAATGCTCAGCGTCACTAATACATTGCAGGATATGAATGTGGCATTCGACCTGTCAACGGATGATGACATTACAGTTCAAAATGAACTTGCATCGATGTCTCAGGAACAACGCGCAAATCAGGCAATGAACCTGTTGTTATATAATGTCTACACTGGCGCAGATACGAAGGCTTCGGCAAATCTATCTGGTAACCCCCTTTACTCATTCCTGACATCAAAACTTAACACGTGGGCTGCCAACAATATCAGAGGTGTGGACATATCTTTTGGAATAGACCAGTATGATAAAACATTGGATGGTTCTACTTCAACCACTACATCATATAGTTACAGAGTGGCAAAGACTCTGTTTAATGACAGATTCAAGATAGTGATAGGTGGCAACTATTCAACGGATGCGAACTCAGATGAGAACTTCTCCCAGAATCTCATAAACGATGTATCATTCGAATACATGCTTAATAAATCGGGCACTATGTATGTACGTATATTCCGCCATACCGGTTACGAGAGCATCCTTGAAGGCGAAATAACACAAACCGGTGTCGGTTTCGTCCTCAAACGTAAACTTAACTCTCTTTGGGAGTTGTTTGGAATCCGTAGAGACTGATATTCATATCTATCATTTTAAAAAAATTCGATATGAGACTGAAAAAATACACTTTATATATGGCTGTAGCTCTAACTGCAGCTCTATGCTCTTGCTCAACTACATCCAAACTTGGTAAAGACGAAATATTATATACCGGAGTAAAAGGAGTAGACATAATTACCCCTGATAAAACAAAATTTCCATCTGGAGTAAGATCCTCGCTTGAAGAGGCAGTTGCAGTAAAGCCAAACAACGCATTGTTAGGCTCCTCCTCTGTACGGTTCCCTATACCATTAGGATTGTGGGTATATAACCACTGGCCAAATCCGCCAAAAGGTTTTAAACACTGGGTATACACTAAACTTGCAACGGACCCGGTCCTTATCAGTGATGTACGTCCGGAATTACGTATACACATGCTTGACCAGATATTGGATAACAATGGATACTTTTCAGGTCACTCCTCCTATGAGCTTGTCCAGAAAAAGAATAAAAAGAAGGCTTCAATACTATATAAAATTGAGGCTGGCAATCCATATCTGCTTGATTCCATAATAATGCCGCCAGACAGTACGCATCTTTATCATCTGATTGATTCTGTCGTTAAACGATCCAAGTACTTTAAACCCGGCTCAAGATATTCCACGGACTCCCTTAACGTGCTGAGAGTCAATATAGCCAATGCGGTGCGTAACAGGGGATACTACTATTTTAAGCCGGATTATATCCAATACCTCGCTGATAGTACAATAACACCTGGAAAGATCGCTATAAAGATAGAAATTGCCGACAATATCAAATCCCGGATGCTTGACCGATACAAGACAGGTGAAATCACTACCTATATATATAGGAATATAGGTGGCGGAACCCCTGACACTACCGAAACCGCAAAAGGCACATTAATCCGTTATCTGCCATCCCGGCTACGTAACGGGTTGATTCCTTCATGTATCCTCTTTAGAGAAGGTCGTACATTCTCAGTTCGCCAGATGGATGAAACGCAATCACGTCTGTCACGATTAGGAATATTCAACAATATAAACATCATGGTTACGCCTGACACTATCCATCGGGATGACCATCTCCTTGATGTCACAATTGAATGTACTTATGACAAACCACTGGAAGCATCCATCGAGGCTAACGTGTCATCTAAATCCAATTCATATCTTGGACCGGGGCTTACACTCGGAGTGACAAACCGAAATATTTTCGGTGGTGGGGAGCAGCTTAACTTATCACTGACTGGCTCTTATGAATGGCAGACTGGTTCCGGGAAAAAGAGTTCTGTATTCAATTCCTACGAATTAGGGGTGAAAGGGACATTGGCATTCCCACGGCTATTGGCTCCGAGATTAATTCCCCGTTCGCATCGTGATGTCAACTGGACTCGAATAACGCTCGGAGCGGAGCTGTTAAACCGCCCACACTACTTCAAACTCTCACAATTCAATGTGGGTATTTCATATGACTGGAGATCCTCAAGATATATTTCCAACACATTCACTCTCTTTAAGCTCACTTATAACAAACTTCAGCATACGACAGAGGTGTTTGACTCTATAATGGCGGCAAATCCGGCAATCGCCCTCAGCTTTCAGAATCAATTTATTCCTCAGATGTCATATGGATTTGTATACGACAGAGCAATGAATCGAGATAACACTATCAATGTGCAATTTGCACTCCAACAGGCCGGTAACATATTCTGGTCTATCTACGAGCTGTGTGGCAAGAAAGGTGAGAAGACATTATTCCGAACTCCATTCTCCCAATTTATCAAAGGATATGCACAAGTTGTATATGGATACAGGCTGGGGGGAGATCATTGGCTTGTAAGCCGCATTGGGTCCGGAGCCGCTTACGCATATGGAAATTCCTCACAAGTACCATATAGCGAGCAATTTTATTGTGGAGGAGCCAACTCTGTCAGAGCGTTTACAGTCAGGTCAATCGGTCCGGGTTCATACAGGGCTCCGGCAGATCAGGCTAATGGCTATTTTGACCAGACCGGTACGTTTATTTTCCTTGCCAATACTGAATACCGTTTCCCGATACTTGGGCCTCTGCACGGAGCTGTATTCCTTGACGCAGGAAATATATGGACTCTCAAGCACGAGGATTCACGCCCCGGCGGTCAACTTAAGGCTAATAATTTTCTCAAAGATTTAGCTGTAGGTACCGGGGTAGGTTTACGTTTTGACATTTCAATGTTAGTAATCCGCGGAGACTTAGGCATCGGCATACATGCTCCATATGAGACAGGGAAACGCGGATATTATAATCTCCCGTCTTTCAAGAAATCTCTGGCATTCCATCTTGCCATCGGATATCCATTTTAAAATAACATCAATATCCAAATCAAAGGGTGCGATAAACATTTCGCACCCTTTGATTGTCTTATCAATAGTATACTAAATTAAATATTCATGAAAAAAGCATTAAGCTATATAGCATTTTTCGGGGCAATTATCCTGTTGGTATCTGCTTATTCTGAACGAGTCATAAAGGCAGAAAAAGGATACACAGCTCCTGAGATAGAGATGGTAAGCAATGACTCGACAGATATTTCGCTTGATAAGCTCAGAGGCAAATATGTATTAGTTAATTTCTGGGACTCAGGAAGTGCTATCTCTCGAATCGCAGCCGGGGAGTATGATAGATTTTTACGAAATTCAACAGATAATAATTTCAAGTTGTTGTCAATAAATACAGATGAGAATAAAAATCTTTTTCATGAAATAGTAAAGAATGACAACCTTGATACTTCTACCCAATTTCACATCGGCGAGGTGAAGACTAAGAATACAAAGAAAGACTATCGTCTGGAACAAGGTTTTTCCTCTTATCTCATCGATCCGCAGGGTAAAATAGTTGCAGTAAATCCCTCTGTGACAACATTGGAAAAATATCTTACCGGTAAATGACAAAGCCTGTTATTGCCAAATCAAAAAAATCTCACTAAATTTGCATTAAATTCATCATGAAACGACTTGTTTTATCCACATTACTTCTGATGCTTGCAACTTTTACATTAATCAATGCGAAAGTTGTTCGTAACTACTCATCGCAAAGTGATGGTAAGTTGGCTTTTGAAGTAGACAGTATTGATTATCGTGAAGATCTCACAAGAATATACGGACGCCTCATAGGACATCCGCATACATCAAACAGGATTGACAAGGTAGAAATCAC
Organism: uncultured Duncaniella sp.; assembly: GCA_958352885.1. Lineage (GTDB taxonomy): Bacteria > Bacteroidota > Bacteroidia > Bacteroidales > Muribaculaceae > Duncaniella. Next base: position 103,299 of record CATWQI010000005.1, on the reverse strand, counting down.
AGTCGTTGGCGCGACATGTGAGTCTACCGACATTGATGGCGTTGATTTCAGGAGATACTTTCAATGGGAGGATAACGGTTGTATTCCGATTGAACTTGATTTCCCAAAAATTAGAAATGCCAAAAGTGCCAAAGTCACGTTTGACACTCCATACGGCAAATCAATCACAGAGGTAAAAGTAGCCCAACCGACAAAACATAAATGAAGGTCTGCATCACCGAGAAACCCAGTGTAGCAAAAGATATAGCTCAAATCCTTGGCGCAAACATAAAGCGTGATGGTTATTATGAAGGTGGCGATTATATTGTCACCTGGACTTTTGGTCATCTATGTACCCTGAAAGAACCGGCGGATTATACTGAATATTGGAAACGTTGGTCGCTTGGAGTATTGCCGATGATTCCGGAGAAATTTGGGATTAAAATTATTCCGGATACAGGAATAGAACGGCAATTCAAGGTCATTGAAACTCTCATAAGTCAGGCTGAGGAGGTGATAAACTGTGGTGATGCCGGACAAGAAGGAGAGTTGATACAAAGATGGGTTATGCAAAAAGCCTCTATCAAATGTCCGGTAAAACGACTATGGATATCCTCCCTCACGGATGATTCCATCAAAGAGGGATTCATGAATCTGAGACCGGAAAAGGACTTTAACAACCTCTATTTTGCAGGACTGTCACGAGCTATAGGAGACTGGATTCTCGGAATGAACTGCACCAGACTATATTCTCTAAAATATTCATCCCCGGGGAATGTTTTGTCGATAGGTCGGGTACAAACCCCTACATTGGCATTGATAGTTCAGCGTCAAAATGAAATAGAGCATTTTAAGCCTGAAGATTTCTGGGAGCTTAAATCCTTATACAGAGAGGTGACATTCAATGCAACATCCGGAAAATTCAAAACTATCGAAGAGGCTGAGAATGCGCTTCGGGATATTACCGGAAAACCGATGTCCATCACAGATGTGCAGAAAAAAAAGGGGAAAGAGGCGCCTCCAAGACTCTTTGACCTCACATCGCTTCAAGTGGAATGTAATAAAAAATGGGGGTGGACTGCGGACGAAACCTTGCGGCTCATCCAATCCCTATATGAAAAGAAAGTCACTACATACCCACGCGTAGACACTACATATCTAAGCGAAGATATATACCCTAAAGTCCCAGCGATATTGCGACAGATGGAGCCGTACGCACCATTGACAACGCCCTTGCTCGCAGGTAAGATCTCCAAGAGTAAAAAGGTCTTTGATAATTCAAAAGTCACAGATCATCATGCGATAATTCCGACAGGGCAATCACCTAAGATATTGGTAGGTGATGAACGTAAAATGTATCATCTCATAGCTTTACGTTTCATAGCTGCGTTTTATCCTGATTGCCAATTCCTTACCACGACTGTAATGGGCGCAATTGATAAGATGGCGTTCAAGGCATCTGGAAAAGTTATAGTTGAGGCAGGATGGAGAGATGTATTTAGCCAACTCCCTAATACCGAATGCAATAGTAACGATGATGACAGCATATTGCCGGAATTTAGGGTAGGGGAGAGTGGTCCGCAGGAGCCTTCGCTTCTTAAAAAAACTACTCAACCGCCCAAATATTATACGGAAGGTACTTTGCTTCGAGCCATGGAATCCGCTGGCAAAACAGTTGAAGATGAAGAACTAAGAGAAGCAATGAAGGATAATGGCATCGGACGTCCGTCAACTCGTGCAGCTATTATTGAGACACTATTCAAGCGCAAATATATTTATCGTAACCGGAAGTCAATTATGGCTACGAATGCAGGGATTGAGTTGATTGGCACGATTAATGAGGAATTGCTCAAGAGTGCAAAACTCACAGGCTTGTGGGAAAATAAACTGCGCAGAATAGAGCGGGGAGATTATCCTGCTTCTGATTTTATATCGGAGTTAAAGGCCCTTGTCAATGAGATTGTTATAAACGTTCTCAGTGATAATTCGCATTCAAAAATTTTAGTCGATAATAGTTTAGGCGGCGCATCCGGTGGTAATGATAATGCTTCTGAGAAAAGTGGAGGCAAACCTAAACCTACAACCCCCAAAGCGCCAAGAATACGAAAATTTGAGCAGGTTGTATGCCCGGAATGCGGGAAAGGTTTTATTCTCAAAGGAAATACGGCTTTTGGATGTAGCAGATATAAAGATGGATGCACATTACGGTTGAATTTTGATAATTACCCGGATAATCTAACTCCATCAAAATTGAACAAATTACTTGCAAAGTATAAGAGCAAAAAGGGTTAGTCTGTCAGGTATGGGATAGGGAGTGTTGTATACCGGAACAGAAGACAGAATTAAAGGCATAGGCCTATTTAACATAATAGTAATTATGGGAATTATCCATATATTAATACGAACTTCTATTTCCATCGAAATATTTTATCGGTTAACAATAATTTGGTAAATATTCAAGCATTTAGTGTTGGTTGCATAGACCTTTAGTTAAATGTGTGAAGTTTTTAGCCAATTAGAGTTAACCCTCTGGTATATTGTTGTTTTTCTTAATAACTTTGCAACAACAAACGAGAATAAAACCTAATAAACCGTTAGCCATACGGAAAATTTTACGAAGGCTCATTAATACCTAGCAATTTTAAACAAAACCAAATCTTATCCTTTTCTGAATTAATATCTATCCGCTATTTTCCCTAACAGCATCAAAGAGATTATCTAAGCCATCACATAGTTGACAGTTCATTGGACTGTAACCTGATGGCTGGAGTTTGAGAAAACAAGACCGATAATTAGAATTGATGATTATAATTTCGGGCGTCCACTGCGTGAGCAGCGAACGCCCTTTTTTGTTTGAATCGATTATCTTAATGTAAGAGCTACAACATTCTCAACATGCTGGGTATGAGGGAACATATCAACCGGCTGGACTGCGACAACATCATACTTTTCATGCAGAATTGCCAGGTCACGAGCTTGTGTGGCTGGATTACAACTCACATATACAATCCGTTTTGGAGCCGCTTCAAGAATTACCTTGACAACATTTTCATGCATGCCAGCACGCGGAGGATCAACAATCATCACGTCCGGACGACCATGTTTTTCAATGAACTCAGCTGTGAGTACATCTTTCATATCCCCCGCATAGAATTCCGTGTTTGCCAGATTATTATTCCCGGCATTAATCTCAGCATCAACGATTGCCTCCGGAACATATTCAATACCAATAACATGTCTAACATTCGGAGCGATAAAACATGCTATTGTACCTGTACCTGTATATAGGTCATATACAAGCTCATCACCTCTAAGGTCTGCAAGCGCACGGACCACACTGTAAAGCCGGTAAGCCTGTTTAGAATTTGTCTGATAAAAAGACTTTGGACCAATACGGAATTTAAGACCTTCCATTTCTTCTTCAATAAATTCCCGCCCTTTGAACAGATGAATGGTCTGGTCTGAAATTGTATCGTTCATCTTAGTGTTGACGACATATAGCAGTGATGTTATTTCAGGGAATTTATCCCCTATCGCTGTCATTAATTCATTAATCTTGGCGCTATCATTTTCACCGACTACCATAACAACCATTACCTCACCCGTTGAAGTTATTCGAATCATCAACGTCCGTAAGAAGCCATGTTGATTTCGCAAGTCATAGAATTCGTAGTTCCGTTCTTTCCCAAATTCCTTTATAAACAGACGGATCCGATTACCCAAATCATCTTGAAGATGGCATTTTCTGATATCCAACACCTTGTCAAAGGCGCCGGGAATATGGAAACCAGCGGCACGTCTGTCAGGAAATTCTTCGCCTGAACGCATCTGGTCAAATGTAAGCCACATCTTGTTGGAAAATGTATATTCCATTTTATTGCGGTATTCCCAGATGCTTTCAGAACCGAGTATCGGCTTTATTTCAGGATATGGTATCTTAGCTATTCGCTGAAGTACGTCCTGGACTTGACGTTGTTTACATTTTAATTGGAATTCATATGGCAGATGCTGCCAACGACATCCGCCACAAATGGTAAAATGCTCGCAACGAGGCGTTACTCTTATATCAGCCGGAGAAATCAAGTTCTCAATATGCCCTTCCGCATAGTTACGCTTTTTCTTGTCTATTTTTATGTCTGCTATGTCACCTGGAGCACCAAATGGTACAAACACGACCATGTCATCAACTTTTGCCAACGAATTACCTTCGGCAGCAACATCGATTATTTCAATACCCTCAAGCAAGGGTAATTCCTTTTTCTTACGAGCCATTTTTTATTTATTAATAATACATACCCCTCCCCTATTATATTCCAAAATTAAGGATTGTTTTAGTTCTGGACAAAAATACAATCCTATTTTAATAAAAATTAAGCATTATGACGGCTGTGTGGTCAGTCCGTCCATACTTATCCAACTAATTGGTGTGAATTGATTCGGTTTATTTTGTATTTTTTTTAATTAGTAGTATCTTTGCGTATCTCAACCATAGATTTTTTAAGGCAATAGAAATAATCGATGAATCCCCTTTTTTCAATAATTACCGTGGCATATAATGCTCAAGAGACTATCCCTGCCACACTTAAAAGCGTGCAGGGACAGGACTGTAAGCTCTATGAATATATTGTAATTGATGGAGCGTCAAGCGATAATACGGTAGATATTGTCAGACAGTCAGGCGTTGAGAATATGAAGCTCATATCCGAACCTGACAAAGGAATATATGATGCCATGAATAAAGGGTTGGGGATAGCCTCCGGTGACTATGTGATTTTTCTAAATGCCGGAGATTCATTTCATTCCACAAACACGTTGCAGACCATCGCCGATGCAATCATGGACAATGATTATCCAGGCATTGTTTACGGGCAGACCCAATTGGTAGACATTAGGCGTAAACGTGTTGGCGACCGTCATCTGACAGCTCCTGAGGTGCTTACATTGGATAGTTTTAAGGATGGAATGGTAGTATGCCATCAAGCATTCGTAGTGCTTAGAAAATTGATTGACAATTATGATACCCGTTATAAATTTTCAGCTGATTACGAATGGTGCATACGTTGTTTGCAGCGTTCTCATCGCAATCAGTATATTGATAGGATTCTAATAGACTACCTATCCGAAGGGGTAACTACCGCTAATATGAGAGCTTCGCTTATGGAGCGCTTTCATATAATGTGCTATTATTATGGTATACTACCGACTATCGTGCGGCATATCGGATTTCTCCGCAGATATTTGAAACGAAGATAGATTATCTCACTTTACTCTGTCCGGATTCCTGGTTATAAAATCGGCCCATGACTTCGGTCCCGAGGCGAGAACCGGTTTCGATGACTCATAGAAATGACATAAAGCCGCAGCAAGTGCGTCAGTCGCATCAAGTTCTATTTCAAGTTCCTTTTCCGGAATATTAAGCATACGTCTCAGCATCTCTCTCACCTGCTCCTTACTTGCCGCACCGGTACCGGTGATAGCCATCTTAATTTTCCTCGGTTCGTATTCTGAAATTGGGATATCACGTGAAAGCGCAGCTGCCATTGCCACACCTTGAGCTCGTCCAAGCTTAAGCATCGACTGCACATTCTTCCCGAAGAACGGGGCTTCAATAGCCATTTCGTCGGGGAGAAACTGGTCGACTAATCCTAACACACGTTCATGGATGCGCAGTAACCTAAGATAATGGCTATCAGATTTATTGAGTTTCACGACCCCAAGAGATATCAATGATGGTTTCTTCCCTTTAACACCGAGAATACCATACCCCATTACATTTGTACCAGGGTCGATACCAATTATTATCTTGTCATATGTATTGTTATCGCTTGTCACCTTGAGATATTAATTCCATATATGTCGTAAAAAATAAAATCCGATCGCCAAAACGCGAAATAAGTTCATTTCGCAAAGCAGCTCCCCTGCCATCGTGCCACTCAACAGCTGTTTCGTGCGAATCAGCCTTAAACTGCACCGCAAAACTTGCATAGCCTTCCTGAACTTCAATCATAATACGGGCAAACTCCGGTGACGATACACCATCAGTCAGAAGGGCGTCAGGGATATATACATCTTTAATCCATTTCTTAAATGATTCCACTACAAGTTCATGTACATGGAATGTAGTATTGAAAATTATCATACGATATCCTCCTCTATAATTATAGTCCGTTTAACTCTGGTATTAACCATGAATGCAATGCACAGTGTCAGTATCGCAGCTCCGATAAAGGCCATGCTTCGATCTCCCAGACCAATAAATTGTGGTGAGACAAATATAAAAGATGAGACTATAAATGTCATTGCTATCGCAGGAATCAAGGCAACCCAATAGTTTTTCTGCCGTCTGGCAAGCCATACGTATATTGACCAAAGGACAAATACTGAAAGTGTCTGATTTGACCATGCGAAATAGCGCCATATTATGCCAAAATCAAACAACGTAATTCCATATCCCACAATGAATAATGGCAGACAGACTGCAAAACGCTTAAGTATGGGTTGTTGATCTATGCCAAATATATCAGCAATCATAAGACGAGCCCCACGGAATGCCGTGTCTCCTGTTGATATTGGAGCAACTACAACACCTAAAAGAGCGAGTAAAGCACCGACAGTTCCAAGTGTTGAATGGGATATAATGTCAACCGCCCACGCAGCATTATTGCCATGTTCCGCCAACTGCTCACCAAGGGCTGTGGGTCCGTGAAAGAATGACATCGCAATAGCAGCCCAGATGAGAGCTATCAGACTTTCAGCTATCATAGATCCATAGAATATGGAACGGCACATATTCTCATTTTCGATACATCTCGCCATAAGCGGTGATTGAGTAGCATGAAATCCTGATATTGCGCCGCACGCTATAGTGATGAATAATGTCGGGACAATCGGCAGTGCGTCCGGATTGAGTTGAAAATTATGCAATGTGGTAAGCTCCGGTATATCGTATGAGCCACTTATAATTACAAAGAGCAACCCCACTGCCATAGCCACTAATGCTATACCGAAAATAGGATATATCTTACCGATGACTTTATCAACAGGAAGCATAGTTGCCACTACATAATACACAAGTATGATCCATACCCAAACATTGGTTGATATTGACGGCACCATCGTGTCAAGCAGTTGAGCCGGACTAAGAAGGAAAACGGCTCCGACAAGCACCATCAATACAATTGAAAAGATTCTCACAACAGTACGGGCGTTTGTCCCGAGATATATCCCGATAATTTCCGGAAGGCTCTTACCGTCGTGGCGTATAATCATCATACCTGACAGGTAGTCATGCATAGCTCCGAAGAATATTCCCCCAAGTGTAATCCACAGGAAGGCAACCGGTCCGAAACACGCACCAAGAATAGCGCCGAAAATAGGTCCGGTACCGGCGATGTTAAGCAGTTGAATTAGAAATATCCTCCACCTTGGGAGCCTTATGTAATCTACACCGTCTTCCAAACGGGTTACCGGTGTATCATGATTGCTATCGGCTTCAGCCAATCTCTCTAAATAGCGCCCATAGGTAAAATAGGCCGTCACCAATAAGGCGAAACATATAATAAATGTAATCATTCTCTAAAGATGAAAAGCACTGTGCTGTGAATTGTTAACTTGCTAAAAATACCATGAATGTTGCCACATAGGAATTATTCCCGGGCTTGGGATGTTTCCTTCAATACGTGATGCGCCGCGATAATAACGCTTGGAATAGTCTGGATCGTCATTACGCATGAAATTTGTCTTTACGAGTCCTGAGGAATGAATGTATTTCCCATCTCTATCATAGATAGCCACATGTGAAATTCTACCATCGGGCGTATTGCTAAAGAAGAGCAAATCTGCAGGCAAGAGCTCATTTAAATTCTCCGGCTCAATTCGCTTCCCTATTTCTATTTGTTGGCGCGCATCGCGCAACAGTAATAATCCATTGGCAAAATAGCTAACCCTTACCAATCCCGAGCAATCAACAGACTTGGTTGAGCAAGCACCCCATAAATAAGGTGTGCCCATAAGCCAGTAGCAAATGTCAAGAATTGAATCTGGATTAAACTCTTGTCGAGCCCAATTATTAGCAGAAATCATTGCAGAATTTTCTACCCATCCTTTGCGTCCATCCGGAAGTGTGATTTCTGACATCCCGGCATCAGATAGATGTCCCTCCACGATCGAGCCACATACCAATTCGGTGATAATGTCTCGTGAGCCACGCTTACGGTCGCTATACACCTTAACCTCGGGTAGAGAGCGGCTTACAAGTCTTTCGGATTTTCTCCAGCCAATCATTTCCTCGGTTGATTTGCGTGTCACACTTGAGATATTCATATATCCTTCATACCCGTCAGGCCCTTGCAATTTCAGCCATTCGCCCCCATCATCTTCAAGTACAAGCATTGGAGTGCCCATTATAGCCTGTGAAATGAGTTCAGTCGAATGCCCTTTCCCATCCCTGATACATGCGACAGGAATCCGCACTTGTACCCAACAAGAGTCCTGGGCATAAGCGTTGGATGCAACCAGCAATATAACAGCTATGCAGATTATACGATTGATATATAATTTTAGTAATGGCATAATTAGACAATTTGTTGCGAATAATACCCCAAAGTTACATAAAGTTCTATAATTTAAATAATTTTTCAGCATTATATGTGGTTTGTTCTGCAACTTTTTCAACAGATACGCCTAAGATGTCGGCAATAGCAATTGCAATGTTAATTATATACGCACTCTCGTTGCGTTTACCTCTATAGGGGACCGGAGCAAGATAAGGCGAGTCTGTCTCCAGCAAAATCCGGTCTAATCCAATGGCGGGAAGAACACTTTTCAGATTTGAATTTTTGAATGTAACGATTCCATTTATACCAAAATAGAAATCCCCTACCCCACGGATTTTGTTGACATCCTCCGTTGAACCACCAAAACTATGAAACACCCCCTTAGGAATAGCAGAGGCATGCCGAAGCACAGATAAGACTTCCTGAAGTCCCTCGCGGCAATGTATGATGATTGGCAAATCACAACTTAAAGCCCATTCTACCTGCTCTGCAAAAACTTCAAGCTGCTCATTTCGGAAACTTTTGTCCCAATAAAGGTCAATCCCTATTTCACCGACGGCCACATACGATGGCAGAGCATTAAAAAACTCGTCTTTTACAGTTGCCAACGCCTCTCGCCAAGACCCATTTACTTCAGTGGGATGGAGTCCCATAGCCATCCTGATATTCGTAGGGAACAAGGATTGCAGTTTCTTCATTGGTTCTATTGTAGACAAGTCAACATTTGGGAATATAAGCTTGTCCACACCCGAACCGATGGCCCTACACACTACATCTTCGTTGTCAGGTGCAAATTCATTAAGATAAAGATGAGTATGAGTGTCGATAATAGTCATCCCGGCCATGTTATTTATTGCGTGTAGCGGATTTCAATGCTAATTCTATGAAGAATGCTCTTGCATCAGGCATCATGCCGATACTCTCGAGACAGGATATGGCAGTATCTATATATGCCCGTATCAATTCGTGAATTCTGTCATGAAGGCCAAGACTGTTATATACTTCCCGAACTTGATTTATCTTATCCTCTCCTGTGATTCCAGACTTTATTATTTCATTAATCCTGCCGGATTTGTCCTCGTTAAGAGCCATTATGAAGAGCCATGTTTTTTTATCATTAAGTATATCTCCACCGATAGCTTTACCAAAAGTCTCAGGATTTCCGTATGTGTCAAGAAAATCATCCTGCAGTTGGAATGCAAGACCAAGATTAACTCCATAATTGAAGAATTGGAGTTGTGTCTCAAACGGAACATCTGCCATCAAAGCTCCCATCCCACATGCGCAGCCAAGCAACACTGAAGTCTTGAGTCGTATCATCTCCATGTACTCTTCAACAGTAACATCCATTCGTTTCTCGAAATCCATATCATACTGCTGACCTTCGTAAATATTCATGGCTGTACCATTAAAGAGCTCAAGCGCCGGCGCAAGATGGTCTCCTGCCTTAATAGCCAGAAGCATTGTGGTTGTTGAAAGCATCGCATCTCCTGATAGAATAGCCGTTTCTTCATTCCACTTCTTGTGCACAGTCGGGCGTCCACGACGGACATCAGCCTTGTCCATGACATCGTCATGAAGCAATGTGAAATTATGAAACATCTCTATTGCGATGGCTTGATGAATAGCTGACATCGGCTCTCCTCCCATTGCTTCGCATGCTGCAAGGGTAAGAACCGGACGTATACGTTTACCACCTGATTCCATTGTGTATTTTATTGGGGCGTATAGCCCTTCAGGGCATTCCGGGAATCGCAAATTGGCAATTGCATTATTAACCATTACCAAGTATTCATCAAAATCTTTCATAATACGTTATATGTAGTTGATTTCATTTAATATAGCATTAGTCAGACGGTCAGATGCCCTGGATGCAATCTTTTTCAATGGAGGTAGGCTTGCTGTCGTTAGAAGCGCTTTCAGTTCCTCCTTGTCATGAGCATAAAACACGTACCCGAGCTCAGCCATCTTTATCGCTGTCGCAACCTGATGGTCATTTCTATGCTCACCAGCAGATGACTGACGGGGCATGACAATTACAGGCTTTTCAAAATTTAAGGCTGAAATAATTGACCCCATTCCGGCATGGGCTACCACAATACGAGCATTCTGCACATATTCGTCAAAATCAATCGGTGAAATAAAACCGGTAACTTTAAGGTTGGCTGGCACATATTTATCAGGCAAAAACTGAGCCACAACTTTTTCATCAATTGAGCCGGCGATATGATCTAATATTCTGACAAATCTGTCAAAAGGCAGCTGCACTCCTGTAGTCGCAAAAATCATAATCAATCGCCTAATACATTACCTGCATATTTCACATTTCCACAAGCAAGGTTTTCCCATTGCGTATACGTTGCAGTTGCTATTCTGGATGCGATTTTACCACTAAGAGAAAGTGAACTCGGATTAGCTATTGAATCTATCCATATAGTTTTAACACCTGTAATTCGAGCGGCAATCAAAGCTATAAGACCAGGTGCCGCTCCAGTAGTAACAACGGCATCAGGCTTACACGCGCGCAGGCACCTTAAAGCACTGAAGAACGCAGAAAATGATTTAAACGGATTCCATCTGCTGAAGTCATCCATCAGGAAAAAATTATTGCCTGCGACTGCTTTTGCGCAATCCGGATGTGTGGACATGTAGATAATGTCATGCTTCAAGCCCAGACCGGAAGTAATACGCAACAGTTGTGTCCAATGTCCACCCAGCGAAGCAACGGCAAGAATTGTCATTTCTTTCTGCGTTTTTTCTTTCCATGAGAAAGAGCCTCCGCTACTGATACCTTGGAGCCCATATCGTCTTCACGGCGTATAGCATTTCCCTTATCATCCAAAAGCACAAAGTCGAGTTGTTTCTTATCCAAATCAGCTCGAGCCACTTTTATGTCCACATTATCTCCGAGGCGATAGCGATGGTTATGACGACGACCTACAAGACAATGGTTTTTCTCGTCAAAATCATAATAGTCATCCGCCAAATCCCGCATTGGAACAAGCCCTTCACATAGATTGTCATTTAGCTCTACGTAGAGCCCCCATTCGGTAACCCCTGAGATTATGCCTGAGAAAGTTTCTCCAAGATGCTCCTGCATATACTCAACCTGCTTATACTTGATGGATGAACGTTCTGCATTAGCTGCCAACTGTTCCATCTCACTTGAGTGTTTGCATTGCTCTTCAAGCTTTTGGACATTAGCGCTTCTTCCTCCCGCCAGATATTTATCAAGCAGTCGATGCACCATCATGTCCGGGTAACGTCGAATTGGAGACGTGAAGTGAGTATAATAATCAAAGCCAAGCCCGTAATGACCGATATTATCTGTAGTATATATAGCTTTTGCCATCGAGCGGATAGCTAATGTCGCAAGGTAATTTTCCTCACCCCTACCCTTAACTTCAGAAAGCATGCGGTTTATGGAGCGGTTTATTTCCCGTGGTGTGCCGGAGGACTTCACCTTATAACCAAAATTTCTGGCTATGGCAGCTAAATCCGACAAACGGGATGGATCAGGCACATCGTGCACTCGATATACAAACGCTTTAGGCTTCTTCCTCCCTGCCGGTTTACCAACAAACGTCGCTACTGTCTTATTTGCAAGCAGCATAAACTCTTCAATGAGTTTATTGGCATCCTTAGAGACTTTGAAAAATACGCCAAGAGGTTTACCTTTCTCATCAATATGGAATTTGACCTCTGCTCTGTCAAACTCAACAGAACCATTCTCATATCGCTGTCGGCGGAGATGTTTCGCCATCTCATTAAGTTTCAGGATTTCTTCCACGCAATCACCAAGACCTGTCTCAATTACCTCCTGAGCCTCCTCGTATGAGAATCTTCGGTTGGATTTGATTACGGTACGTGCAATTTTCGAGTTTATGACATGCGCATCATCATCCATTTCAAACACGACAGAGAATGCGAGTTTTTCTTCATTAGGACGGAGAGAACAGATGCCATTACAGAGATGTTCAGGGAGCATAGGCACAACTCTGTCCACAAGATATACTGATGTCGCCCTCTTCTGAGCTTCTTTATCAATTATTGTATCAGGATGAACATAATGAGTCACATCTGCGATGTGCACGCCTACTTCATAATTGCCGTTAGCCAGTTTCCGGAATGAAAGAGCATCATCAAAGTCTTTAGCATCAACAGGATCAATGGTGAAAGTCAGCACATCCCTCATATCGAGACGTTGAGCGATGACATCCTCGCTGATTCCTGCATCTATTTTATTTGCCGCCTTCTCGACTGCTGACGGATACTTATATGGGAGTCCGAACTCAGCAAGAATAGCATGTATCTCAGCATTGTTTTCACCGGTTTTGCCAAGGATATCAATCACCTCTCCGCTTGGATTTTTAAAATCATCCTTCCAGTCTGTGATTTTCACCACAACTTTGTCACCTGTCTTTCCGCCCTTCAATTTGGCTTTCGGTATAAATATATCGGTGGAAAGATACTTGGAATCGGTAAGAAGGTAGCCGAAATGTTTATCGACTTTCAATGTCCCGATAAAAGTTTGTTCTTTCTTTTCGATTATTTCTATAACCTCAGCCTCAGGCTCTGCGCCTCTGCGACGCGCCGCAATATTCACCCTTACAACGTCACCATTGAGCGCATGCATTGAATTACGCTCAGCTACAAAGATAGATTCTCCATCAGCTTCTGTGACAACAGAATTCTTGCCATTGCTACGGCGCACGAATACCCCTATGGCTTCATTGCCGCGCTGGGGCGACTTATACTTTCCGGGGGATACTTCTATAATTTCCCCATTGAATGCCATTTCCACCAGCTGTAAGGCTATATTCCGTTGTTGCGCAGCCGTCTTAGCACCAATAGCATGGGCAACCTGCTTGTAATTATATGTGTTGTTCTTCTGATCGGACACAAATGCCAACACTTGCCGTTCCAGTTGCTTGGCATTTTTTGTGGCAGAGGTTGATTTTGATGATTGAGCCATGGCTGAAATGTTATAGTTTGTATTTATAATGACTTATTATGCCACATGGTTCGCTTACGCATCTATATTGGCATAATTTGCATTCGCTTCTATGAAGTCTCTGCGCGGAGCCACATCTTCGCCCATAAGCATGGAGAAGATACGGTCTGCTTCGGCAGCATCACTGATGGTTACCTGTTTTAGCAGACGTTGGTTCGGATCCATTGTCGTATCGCGCAATTCTTCCGCACTCATTTCACCAAGACCTTTGTAGCGCTGCACCTTGGTTTTATCACCGTTAACAGCTATGAACTGCTGCACTTGTGCATCTGTCCAGCAATACTCTTCCACTTTGCCACGTGAGCATTTGTAAAGCGGCGGAGTGGCAAGATAGAGATAACCTTGTTCGATGACAGGACGCATACGACGGAAGAAGAATGTCATAAGTAGAGTCGCGATATGGCTGCCGTCCACATCCGCATCGGTCATGATGATAATCTTATGGTACGCAAGACGTGAAATGTTGATTTCCTTCGGATCCTCTGGGGTGCCAACTGTCACGCGCATTGCTTTGTAAAGACTTATGATTTCCTGGTTGTCCAAAATTTTGTGGTCCATCGCCTTCTCTACATTCAGGATCTTACCTCGGAGAGGCAGTATCGCCTGGAAGGTACGGTCTCTACCCTGCTTCGCAGTACCGCCTGCGGAGTCACCCTCGACAAGGAAGAGTTCACAATCTTCCGCATGCCGAGATGAACAGTCGGCAAGTTTGCCTGGCAGTCCACCACCAGCGAGCGGAGACTTGCGCTGGATTTTCACACGAGCATTGTATGCCGCATGACGAGCTTGCGCAGCGAGTACAATTTTGTCAACAATAATTCTCGCCTGTTTAGGATGCTCTTCCAAATAATAACGAAGAGCTTCACTTACAGCTGCCGACACCGCACCTTGGACCTCGCTGTTGCCAAGCTTCGTCTTTGTCTGCCCCTCGAACTGCGGTTCAAGGACCTTGACCGAAACGACCGCTGTAAGACCTTCACGGAAGTCATCGCCCGCAATCTCAACTTTTACTTTATCCAAAAGTTTATTGTCCTCAGCATACTTCTTCAACGTCGTTGTAAGGCCCCTACGGAAGCCGGTAAGATGAGTTCCGCCTTCGATAGTATTGATATTGTTTACAAACGAGTATACATTCTCATTAAAGGAGCTATTATATGTAAGAGCCACTTCAACCGGGATACCTTGGCGCTCTGTGTTGAGATGGATAACCTCATTGATAAGAGGTTCCTTGTTTGAATCGATGTATTGGACAAACTCTTTCAGACCGTCCCTCGAATAGAACTGCTCTGTTTTAGGATTTCCATCGGCATCAAGATTGCGCATGTCGGACAATGTGAGAGATATTCCGGCATTAAGATATGCCAGGTCTCTCAAACGATTGGCAAGAGTGCTGTAATCATACTCTGTGACTGTAAATATGCTGCCATCGGGCTTGAACGAAATAGTGGTGCCAGTCTCATCACTTTCCCCAATAACCTTTAGTTCAGACGTGGGTTTACCGCATGAGTACTCTTGCATATATATCTTACCATCTCTACGCACTTCAGCACGCAAGTATGTGGAAAGAGCATTGACACAAGATACACCAACGCCATGGAGACCGCCCGAAACTTTATATGAGCCTTTGTCAAATTTACCGCCGGCATGAAGGACAGTCAACACCACCTCCAAGGCACTCTTGTGTTCCTTTTCGTGCATATCCACAGGAATGCCACGACCGTTGTCCACCACCGTGATTGAATTATCCGGATTAATTGTGACCTCTATGTGGGTTGCAAAACCCGCAAGAGCCTCATCGATAGAGTTATCCACAACCTCGTATACAAGATGATGCAATCCCTTGGCGCTGATGTCGCCGATATACATAGCAGGGCGTTTTCTTACTGCCTCAAGTCCCTCGAGCACCTGGATATTACTGGCGCTATATTCTTCTCTTTCTTTGTCTTCTGACATAGTTGGATTTTTAATTTCTACAAAATTAACGGCTCCCTTATAGGGCAACCCTCAGCAAGCCGAGAATGAACGCACTCATCGCACGCACCGACTTTCGAGCTAACAAAATTACAAAAAATATCCCATACCAGCAAAATCTACGCCAATTAATTTGACTGCCATATTTCGCACTTCAAGTCGTCGGCTTACCTCCCTACTACAGACACCCAAGAGGTGATTCTCGGAGAGATATGGCACCGTCAGTCGTTTGCCATTACCTGCGAGAGCCGATGTTCAAGCTCGGTGGAGCTAAGGCGAGTAGTCAACGCCCCGCGATATGCCACTGATATATTGCCCGTTTCCTCTGAGACAACAATTGCAAATGCGTCCGTTGCCTGTGAGATACCAAGCGCAGACCTATGGCGCAAACCCAATGCCCTTGGCACATTTCGGTCATGGCTTACCGGCAAAATACATCCCGCACTACGGATGCGGTCATTATCAATTATCATGGCGCCGTCATGCAACGGAGAATTCTTAAAAAAGATGTTTTCAATAAGCCTGGAATTTATATCCGCATCGATTATATCGCCACTCTTTTCGTAACTTTCCAACGGCATTTCCTGCCTTATAACAATCAATGCTCCGGTTTTAGTCTTTGACATATTCATACATGCGTACACAATCGGCAGCACATATTTTCTTGTGTCCGCAGCCGCTCCCTGTTTGTCATGGCGAAACAAATTTTTCAAAAATCGCCAACGCTTATGATCCCCTAATTCCACCAGAAACCGTTTAATTTGGTCCTGAAACAATATAACCAAGACGAGCAACCCAATCCCCATAAACTGATCAAGGATTGTGCCGATAAGCTTCATCTCCAGAATCTGTGATGTGAGCACCCAAACCACAATAAATGCCAAGACACCGAAAAATATATTAAGTGTGCCGCTCTCCTTCATTATCCTGTACAGATAAAAAAGCAAAAGCGCAACGATCGCTATGTCAAAAGCGTCCCTGATTCCAAAATGCTCCATTGAAAAATATTTTATTTAGTCGACAATTCATACAAACTCCTGGCTTGCGCAGCTTCTCTGACGTCATGCACCCTAAGGAATGATGCCCCACGCATAAGTGCAATAGTGTTAAGCACAGTGGTGCCATTGAGTGCACTTTCAGCTTTAATGCCAAGCGCCCTGGTTATCATGGATTTGCGTGACACCCCAACAAGCAGTGGCGCGCCAAGCGCATCCTCAAAAGCGTCCAGCGCCTTAAAAAGTTCGTAATTCTGCTCCAAAGTTTTGCTGAAACCAAATCCAGGATCCACAATGACGTCACTGACACCAATCAATCGCAATTCACGCATCTTCAATGACATATCCAGCAGAACGTCAGATACCACATCTGCATAGTCAGTATGTTGCTGCATGGTCGCTGGTGTGCCACGCATATGCATCAGTATATAGGGGACATCAAGATCTGACACGACTGAGAACATGTCATCATCCAAAGTCCCTCCAGAAATATCATTAATTATATCAGCCCCCATTTCAACAATTGCACGCTTTGCCACGTGCGCCCTGAATGTATCCACAGACACCGGGATATCGGCGCTAATACGACGTATTACCTCCAGTCCGCATCCAAGCCTGTCTATTTCTTCCTCAACAGACACATCATCAGCCCCCGGACGTGACGAGTACGCTCCAATATCAATAAAATCCACGCCATCACCAATCATGCGCTCTACCCTATTGGCAATATTGTCTTTTCCCATTGTCCTTGAGCCAGGAAAGAAAGAATCAGGGGTGACGTTGACAATACCCATAATCTGGGGTCGTTCGAAACAGCGCAATTTCCCTTTAAGATTTAGTGTGAATGGTCTAAACATTATAAGCGATATTATTTTACATTGCGAAATTAGATAAATTATCACTCATATCCAAAAAAAATAAATTTAAGAATGGCACAAACGACAATACGGACTCTCCTCACGGAGAACCCGTATTGTTGTCTTAGCAATAAGACTCTACAAACCTAACATAAAAACACATTTACTATTATGCAATTCTTTTGTCGCTAAAAACACTAACAATCTATACTAACCCTAAAACTAAATATACTTTTATGTTTTCAAACCGGTGAGACCAACGCTCTTGCCAAGTTTGATAATGCAAAATTACAATCACAATAATGCTTCTGCAACAGTAGTAAATGGCAATATAGAAAATCGCAGCATTAATATAAGGGCCTTTTGGCTGATTATTAATTACATATCATACAAATAGTCTATTCTAAAATATAGGCTAAATTTAGGCGAAAATATATCATTTTGTCTATAAAATTTATCAAATCACACCCCTGTCATGAGATGGACTTTACTTTCATGACGTTATCTTCAAAATCCTCACGCGATATAGCGCGGTTCTTAAGCTTATTGCGGTATGTATATATAGTATATACCGAATAATTTAGCATCTGAGCAATCTTAGCGCTTTCGATCCCAAGCCTCATGAAAGCAAGGATACGCAAATCGGTGTTAAGTTTCTCCCCTTCTTTGAGGATTATCTGTTCGTCGACACGCAGGAGTTTATTTACATCATCTACAAATGTCGGGTAAATATGCAGAAACGCATCATCAAACACATCATAAAACTCCTTTGACTGCTCCTCAATAAATTTGCCGGATTTCGTTAATTTATACAAATCATCAACTTTGCCTGCCGATATTTTGCGGCTTACTATTTTGCTGAACTGGCTAAGTTTGTCCATATAAATCGAGCACAGGTTCAAGAATTGAGCAATGTACACATCTTTAGTGCTGTTGGCGTCCTCAAGTCTGCGCGCAAGACGATTCATCTGCAAATTCTTGCGCCTGAGCACGGTCATTGTAACAGCAAGAACAAGAAGCAGAATGGCCATTACCGCCATGATGATATACAATCTGTTCCGAGACGTCTGCAGCTCTACTCTATGGGCGCTTTCTATGATGGGCAGCGACTGAGCAGACTGAACCATACGGAGTGGAGCATGGCAATCGACCGCATTCTTAAGCGCAATCGAGAGATAGTCATGAGCCCTGTCCACATCATTGTTTTGATACATTATTTTACCCAATTCCTGAAGTGAAGCGACTTCCAAAGTCGCACTC
Organism: uncultured Duncaniella sp.; assembly: GCA_958352885.1. Lineage (GTDB taxonomy): Bacteria > Bacteroidota > Bacteroidia > Bacteroidales > Muribaculaceae > Duncaniella. The sequence continues at coordinate 84,668 of CATWQI010000005.1, read as the reverse complement.
CGGATGTCTGCAATAGCGGATTTTGCCATGTAATATGTATATTCATGACGTTCTCCACGCGACTTAGCAATATCGGCAAGGAAATGGCACGCTCTCGCATACAGATAATTCTCTTCCGAGATTTGCTCAAGCAATGATGTAAGAATGGCTTTTGATTTAGAATACTCCTGATGATAGTAAAAATACTCTCCCTGGTTTTGCTTAAAACGGGCTGACTTCACATCGAGCAACGGCAATAATTTCACTTGCGCATCTTTCGCTTTTGCCATGTAAGACTCATATACTTCAGGATACTCAGTGAAATATGTCGCTATGTAAAAGTTCATCTGGCGGGCAGCATCGTAATACTCTTCTTTAAGCCCATCGGGGACACCATCCACGTCGATACTATCAAGCAGATCACTTGCAGAGCCTATAAATGCGAGCAAAGGGAGAAATGTAGCCTCTTTCAACGCAAAGCGAGTAGCTATAGAATCCAGCCCTAGACGCGTCGCAATCTGTCTGCCTTGACTGTAATATATGACAGCCGAATCAGTATTAAATGCGTTATAAGCGTCCCCAAGCTGAAGGATTGCTCCAAGTCTCTCTTCCGCCGGAATTTCACGACCATCAATGAGTCCATGCAGTGAGTCGATTAGATTCTGTCGCTGTTTAAGATAGCAATCTCGATTGGCCAGCTCTTTGTCGAGCCGATGCAACATAGCGTTAACATCCTTGTCAGTGATATTTTGGGCATGGACGCCTGATACCACCAACAAGGAAAGCATTAATATAAAAATGCGAATCATCAACCGGTTATCAGTGTACTGTGACACGAAGCTTATCATAAGCTCTTTCCGCCTTAGCTCTCGCTTCTTCAACAGAATCAGCAGTAGCAAGAATAACACCCATCCGACGATGTCCATGTATCTCAGGCTTTCCGAAAATTCGCATCTGGACACCTGGCTCCTCAAGTACCTTCTCAAGGTCAGCCATTTCGATTTCTGTTGTATCTCCGTCAACGACTACTGCGCGCGAAGCAGATGGTCCATAGAATCGAATCTCAGGCACAGGAAGACCGAGAAGAGCCCGAGCATGCAGGGCAAATTCACTCATATCCTGAGATATCATTGTGACCATACCTGTATCATGCGGACGCGGTGACACTTCGCTGAATATAACCTCATTCCCCTTCACGAACAATTCTACCCCAAAGATTCCAAAGCCTCCAAGAGCATCCGTCACTTTGCGAGCTATATCCTGAGCGGCCATCTTTGCCTCATGCGACATAGCCTGAGGTTGCCATGAGTATCGGTAATCGCCGTCCACTTGAATATGCCCAATCGGTTCGCAGTAAGAGGTTCCTGCCACTGAGCGAACTGTCAATAGCGTAATCTCATAGTCGAAGTTAACAAACCCTTCCACTATTACACGGCCAGCACCAGCCCTTCCTCCTTCCTGGGCTATACGCCACGACTTCTCGACATCGTCAACAGACTTCACAACGCTTTGTCCGTGACCGCTGGAAGACATAATAGGTTTGACAACACAAGGAATTCCTACGGTCTCGATAGCAGCTTTGAACTCATCGAAGTCAGAAGCGAACTTATAGGGCGAGGTTTGAATACCGAGCTCCTCCGCTGCAAGACGTCGTATCCCTTCTCTATTCATAGTCAAATATGCCGCTTTGGCTGTGGGGGTGACATGGTATCCCTCCTTTTCGAGCTCCACGAGCACAGGTGTAGCGATTGCCTCCACTTCGGGTATTATATGGTCCGGCTTCTCTTCTTCTATCACTTTACGCAGCGCATCCCCGTCAAGCATGTTGAATACGTAATTGCGGTCTGCCACATGCATTGCCGGGGCATTGGGATATTTATCACATGCAACGACCTCCACGCCCATGCGTTGAAGCTCAATAGCGACTTCCTTACCCAACTCACCGCTCCCAAGAAGCAACGCCTTACGCGCGCTTGGAGTCCATTTGCTTCCTATTTTTGCCATACTGTGTCTCTAAAAGTTTTTCTTAATATGTATATTACGTCTGCAAAATTAGAAAAAATATTTCAAATTTGCCTTATGCTATTTTGATTTGAATAATTGGATGGAATTTGTTAATTTTGCCGTCATAATTTTCTAATATAAATTTTACAGGTAAAAATGAGAAAAAATATCGTTGCCGGCAACTGGAAAATGAACACCACGCTGCCCGAAGGTGTTAAGCTCGCAGAAGAAGTAAATGCCGCTCTTGGCAAAGTAACTCCTAAGTGTGAAGTAATCATCTGCGTTCCTTTCACTCACCTTGCATCAATCAACAACGTGATTGACACTGACAAGCTTGGTTTAGGTGCTGAGAACTGCGCCGACCATCGTTCAGGAGCATATACCGGCGAAGTTTCTGCCCCCATGGTTGCTTCTACCGGTGCTAAATACGTTATTCTTGGTCACTCTGAACGTCGCCAATATTACAATGAGACTTCTGAGACCCTTCGCGAGAAGGTGCGTCTTGCTCTTGACAACGACCTTACCCCTATCTTCTGCATAGGCGAGGTTCTTGAGCAGCGTGAAGATGGCAGCTATTTTGAGGTAGTAAAGGCTCAGCTTGAGGAAGGTCTGTTCAACCTTGACGCTGCCGAGTTTGGCAAAATCATTCTTGCTTACGAACCGGTATGGGCCATTGGCACCGGCAAAACAGCTACTGATGACCAGGCGCAGGAAATACACGCATTTATCCGCAAAACTATTGCCGATAAGTATGGCAAAGAAATCGCCGACAACACATCAATCCTTTACGGTGGTAGCTGCAAACCTTCAAATGCAGCTCAGCTTTTCGCCAAACCTGATGTTGATGGTGGTCTCATCGGTGGTGCCGCCCTTGACGCAGAATCATTCATGGGCATTGTCACCGCATTTTAAGTTGTCGATAACTTAGAATCGAGCTGAAGTACAATCTCGCGCAAGGCATCGGTTCGCAAGACTGAAGCGCGTTGTGCGAGATTTTTTCAACTAATCATATCAACACAACTTAACTGTATGAGAGCATATCTTCTTTCTATGATAATTACATCAGCAGCTATTGTAGCTAATGCCGATGTCGAGCCGACCACCACAATTGTCGACCATATAACCATCGGCACAAAGAATGTAATAACCCAGCCCGAGAAACTTGCGCAAAGACTCTTCCCCGGCACAGAAATAGAAGAGGTTGAACAGAAAGAGGAAATGCAGCGACCCGTAAATGGCAGAATGGCGGGGTTCCGGGTTCAGGTTTTTAGCGACAATAACGCCAGGACTGCAAAAAATGAGGCTCGGGCAAAACAGCGCACGATATCCTCACGATTCCCGCAATACCAGACGTATGTCATGTACACTTCACCATATTGGCGACTTAAAGTTGGCGACTTCCGCTCCCAGCAAGAAGCTAACGCAGCCGCTGACGAATTGCGCAAAGCTTTTCCCGCATACAGCAAGGAGATCAGAGTGGTACGCGACCGTGTAAACATTGCCGACTGATTAATACATTTATTATGCCAAAGGAATTATCTCAGGAGACCATTGAAAAGATTGCACAGCACTATGAGGCAATCATTTCACTGATAGGTGAAGACATAACCCGAGAGGGGTTGTCCAAGACACCGATGCGTGCGGCCAAAGCACTTGCGTATATAACGCGAGGGTACCGCCAGGATGCAGATGAAATAATCAACGACGCTGTATTTACGCATGAGGGCTCACGCATGGTCATAGTAAAAGACATTGAATTCTATTCGCTATGCGAGCACCACATACTCCCATTTTATGGGAAAGTGTCTATCGGGTATATTCCAAATGGCAAAACTATCGGTTTGAGCAAGCTCGCAAGGCTGGTGGATTTTTATGCGCGTCGCCTTCAAGTACAAGAACGGATGACCGCTCAGATTTGTCGCATCGTGATGGAAAAACTTAAGCCAGAAGGCGTGATTGTGATGTGCGCAGGTGAACATCTATGCATGAAAATGCGTGGAGTGGAAAAACAGCTATCGACAACAACCACTGTGGAAACGGCAGGCGTATTTGATGACTCAAGCACGCTTCGTGAAGAGTTTTTCAACTCACTCCATTTTTAACATCCTCAAGTTTGACGAGATTCGAGACTATCGCATAAATAGTTAGACCCGCAGGCGTATGGATGTGCAATTTCGCCGCAATATTCCTTCTATGAGTCATAACAGTATTTACCGATACATTCATTTCTGACGCTATTTCTTTATTGCTCAGCCCTTTTACTATCCCAACTATAACTTCCTTTTCCCTTGGGCTCAAATCCTTTGCCCTATTATCGATATCGTCAGTAGCACAATTCCTCATAAAAACGTCTGAGACAACATCAATTGAATCATAAATCGAAAAAGAATCATCGAGATTGTTCAATATCATCTTCGGTATCTGAGTGTGAAGCAACCCAATGACCCGAAGCGAGGGATTTGACGCTTGGCATTGCTCCCGCCATGAACAATCATTCACACTCGGGTCAACCACCACAATGGACGGTTTAAGCACATCGATCTGCGAAGGCACGTCTCCGTCCGGGCTAACATCGCTGATGGAGAAATCAACTTCACCTATTCGACGGAGAATGCTGCTCACACCGATATTAAATATTGGCGACGGAAGCAGAAAGGCTACTGTGATGCGACGCATATCCCTCTTATTTATTTTCGATACTTGAAATTAGTGGTATGAGTACCTTATTCTCTATATGAGTATGTGACGCAAGGTCTTCCTCACAATTATAGATATCCACGAGCACATCATACATTTTATATGGCATGGACGTGGTGTAGTACCTGAGGATTATATTTTTTAATTCCGATAATTTTTCCTCAACTTCATCATCATGCTGTCGCTTGAACACCTCAATCGTATATTCCGAATATTCACCATTGTGTAAGGCATTCACATAAGGGAATACAACATTCTCTTCGTATTCAAAATGGCGCTTTACCAAGTCTATATAATCATCGAAAAAATTAATGATTATAGGGTTTATGTCCCGATGACTATCGTCCAGCGCATTCAACAGATTAGCCCTGATGTGAGGGAATTTGTATGTCAGATAATAATCATGTGAGTTGTGCAAAAATTTCACGACGTCAACAGGAGACACCTTCTTGAGCAAGTCCCTGTCAATCTCTCCGGAAAGGAGAAAATTCACAACAAGCAGAAAGACATTTACATCTATTCCAGAATCATCACATAAATCCCCTACTGTCTTATTTCCAAACCCCAATGGAAGAGAAAAGCGGCTAAGCACAGGGAGTATGTTGTAGTCCCCGTTAACGAGGTCTACAACACAATCCTTTGCCGTAAAATTTCGCTGAAATTTCATGTGCCTGATTAGTCTGTAACTTCAGTTTCCGAATCCTGAGCCGACTCTTCATCCTTGAACTCGGTAACTCCGGCAGCAAGCAGCTGATTATACCAGCTGAATAACTTTTTGATATCAGTAGTATATACTCTCTCTTGGTCATACGCCGGGAGTATAGATTCAAAATAGTCACGCACAGCCTGGTCATTTCCAAGTGCTTTTACATCAATCGGCGAGCCATTAGCAGTCTCTTTTACTTTTTCAAGGACCTCAGATAGGGCTATGTCGCCTTCAGTCGTATAAATAGATATGTCACCAAGGGATATGACCTTGTCATGAGCATAGGCCGGAGTGCGCTTGCCCGTCGCCAATGCTTCCACAATAAGCATATTTTTACCTCGATTGACAAGGCGGAACAATCCGGGGCGTCCGGCTATTGATAGAATAGTTTTGAGCATGGTTATTTGAATATTTGTTATACGTGACGGCAAAGTTACAACATTTAATATCCAACCCCAAATTTTTAAAACAGATTTTGTCCTTGCCGCTCAGATTGGACCGACATAGGACAACATACCGATAAGACAACCAAGCCGATTCTATCGGTTATTTATCCACAATACTACTTTTTAGGCATTGCCGGCTTATCAGGCACTTGCGTTGTCGATTTTTCACCTGAAAACTTATCAGTCAGAAACACGGTAAATACCGGGAACAATATCAACCCTCCTGCCGAAAGAATGACACCAAGTACCCTTCCTGTCAATGTTACCGCATGAATACTGCAGCCAGCTGTAGTAAGGCTCATAATCGACCACCATAGCGCAGACCAATAATCAGGGACTAAAGGATTAACATAATGTTCTGACACAAAGAATGTCAGCGAACAGAAATAGACAATCATTATAAGCACCGTCATATAGGTTGACAGCATGGTGTTGACCCAACGAGAAGATGTGGTAACTCCTGTAACAATTGCAAATACATAAGCAGCTCTAAGCATAGGTACAAACCTAAGCGCATACTGCCATTCGGGAGTAATATTTATTTGAAAATAATGGATAACATTAAGATATGGTATTGATATCAGAATGAATAGTATCCTTGAACGCAGTGTTTTCCAACAATGGTCAGACAAAGCCACCTCTATCACTATGTCAAAAAGGAAGAAGATGCAGCACCAAAATTGAACCTGCAAATATAATTCATCAGCCAAAAATGATATATTACGCAATGTGTCAATTGTAATTAGCGCTATGAGCACGACAGCAAGGATAATGACCAAAATATGAATTGAAGTCAATATCCTTGACCGTATTTTTGCGTTTAAAATATGAGGCTGCATAACGGGACGTAAGACTTAACACTTGTTTTATATGTTTAACAAACTTCCGCCCCAATATGTTGTGCTTTTTTGAATTTCGACATCTGAACAGCTATCATTATCACAGTTACAATTGTGGCAAACGCATCAGATGTAGGGAACGCAGCCCATACCCCATCGAGCCCTATATACGGCGGCAACAACAGCAATAAAGGGATGAGGAATATGACTTGGCGTGTCAATGACAGAAATATTGACGCTCCAGCTTTACCGATCGATTGGAATAGTGTGGTAGAAACAACCTGAAAGCCCACAACCGCAAATGCACAAAGAGAAATCTTGAGGCACCGGGTAATTTCGGCGATGAGGCTTGGGTCGGTGGTAAACGCTCTTCCTATCCATTGAGGGAAAAGCAAACCGACCAATTGCCCCGAGGTGACTACAAGTGTGGATATACCTACTGCAAGCCAAAATGTTCGCTTTAACCTGTGAATCTGCCCTGCCCCATAATTATACCCGATAATAGGTTGCATTCCTTGGCATATCCCGACCACAATCATGGTCATCAATGACGTATATGTTGTAAAGATACCGGCCGCACCTACTGCGATATCCCCGCCATGAGCGTACAATGTTTTATTTATTATCACATTGATAAAGCACGCTGCCGCATTCACGAGCGATGGTGCCGCACCAATGGAGATAATTGATATAGCCACTCTCATATCAGGCATATACATGTTCATGTTACCTGTAAAGCGCAACGAACTCTTTCGAGAGAAAAAGTGGCTCATTACAAATATTGCCGACACCGCCATGGATATATCAGTAGCAATCGCAGCGCCTTTTATGCCCATCTTCAAACCAAATATGAATATCGGAGCTAATATTACATTCATGCCAGCTCCTATAAACATGGTAACCATAGCTCTCACCGGATAACCGGATGCCCTCATGAAGTTATTGAATGTAAAGGACAGATTGGCCATAAACATACCGGGTAAGATATATGACATAAAATCATGTGCATACGGAAGAGTGACATCACTTGCCCCGAAGGCGAGCAATATGTCATCAAGGAATATTGCAAAGACCAACAGGTAGCAGCATATCACTAAAAGCAGAAGGCTCAACGCATTCCCAAGCACCCGCCGCGCCCCGCCATAATCTTTGGCGCCGAGCAATATCGAAATTCGAGCAGAACCACCCGCCCCTATAAGGACTCCGAGCGCCGTCGAAAGGTTCATTACCGGGAATGTTATAGCGAGCCCGGCAATTGCTTCCGGCCCAACTCCTTGCCCGATAAAGATTCGATCTATAACATTGTATAATGACATGACAACCATGCCGACAACAGCCGGCAGGCTATAACGCCATAAAAGTTTCCCTACAGGAGCTGTGCGAAGTTCCGACAGACTCCCATTATCCATTGCATTTTCCATACTTAATCCATTGCAAAGTTACCAATTAAAGACAGATATTGACGACAGGCAATGTTTTTTTAGCAAATTTTAGCGTTACAATCCAGAATATTGAGTAATTTTGTCACCATAGATGAATCTATAACAATTTGTCGTTGTATTACATGAAGCGCTTGTTTTATACTTTACTCTTATTAGTTGGGCTGTCCGCACATTCCAAAGATTTGGACATGTTCAGACTTATCGGTCCCGTGGATTCATTATGTGTCGAAATGAATGATGCCGGGCTAACCTGGCTATGTGAATATTCTTTTGATGACGATGGTTTTCTTATTGAAGTCGATGGAGTCGAAGTCAATGTGGACAGAGACAGCAGCGGGCTTATAACGGACTTCATAATAGAAGAGGATGATGAAGATAATGAGCCTGTAACCATCGAGACAAAAATTACATACGACAAAGCCGGAAGAGTAACAAGCACTATAACAATGTCACCGGACGAGGAATGGACGGAAACATTTACCTATAACCATGAAGGTCTTTTGGTAAAACGGGAATATAAGAGTGTTGACTCAACAGAGGTATTTTACTATACATATACCAAGTTTGACTCCTTGGGAAACTGGATAGAACGTCATGAAAAGGTAAGTTCATTAAACCAGTCTATCATACAGACCCGCAACATTACTTACCGTGGTGACAAACACCCATCTTCAATCCAATAATACTCATATTTCTCAAAAGATGAATAAAATAATCGAAAAAGAGCACTTTTCAGAGCATGTGGTAAAACTCGTGGTAGAAGCACCGCTGATAGCTCGTTCACGAAGAGCAGGCCACTTTGTTATTGTGCGGACAGGCTCAGGCGGAGAACGCATTCCACTGACCATCGCCGATGCAGACGTCACAAACGGAACCATAACTCTTATAATACAGGCGGTTGGAGAATCTACCCGTAAAATCTGCTCCCTTGAGCCCGGGGACTCATTGACCGATGTGGTAGGTCCCCTCGGACAGGCAACTCATATTGAGAAAGTGGGGACTGTCGTCTGTTGTGGTGGAGGTGTTGGTGTCGCACCGTTGCTCCCAATAATCAAGGCTATGAAGGAGGCAGGAAATCGAGTAATATCAATCCTTGCAGCTCGCACAGCTGACCTTATAATACTTGAAGACCAAGTAAAAGAATTCAGCGATGAGGTGATAATAATGACAGATGATGGTTCTGCGGGACGCAAGGGGCTTGTAACTGCCGGCGTAGAGGAAGTCATCAACCGTGAGCATGTTGACCTTGTAGTCTCTATTGGGCCTGCCGTAATGATGAAATTCGTCGCTCTTACAACACAAAAATATAATGTTCCCACAATGTGTTCACTAAATACCATTATGGTAGATGGTACCGGTATGTGTGGAGCATGTCGTGTAACTGTTGACGGGAAAACTAAATTCGTATGTATCGACGGACCTGAATTTGATGCCCATAAAGTAGATTTCGACGAGATGATGATGAGACTTCGCAGTTACAATTAATTCCATTCATCAAGAATTCCATTACAGATTATGAACCAAGACAATACACGAGATACCAGGTGGCGCGAGGAATTGCGCAAAGCACATTCAGCCAAACAAAGAGCTGAGATACCACGAGTTATTATGCCACAACTTGATCCTGTTTACCGTATCACCTGCAATGATGAAGTAAACCAGGGGCTCTCCGAAGAACAGGCAGTTCTTGAAGCGACAAGATGCATGGATTGCCCTGCCCCCCAATGCATGCAGGGTTGTCCAGTCTCCATCAACATCCCAGGCTTTATCAAGAACATAGAACGTGGCAATTTCATTGAGGCAGCAGCTGTACTGAAACAAACCAGCGCACTTCCGGCAGTATGTGGCAGGGTTTGTCCTCAGGAAAAACAATGCGAGTCTCGTTGTATATATAATAAGATGAAGAAAGCTCCTGTAGCCATAGGCTACCTTGAGCGATTTGCGGCTGATTATGAGCGCAATAATGCACCTTGCGATGAATTGTCAGTTTCAGAGATTGAAAAAAACGGGATGAATGTAGCAGTCGTTGGTTCTGGACCTGCAGGTCTTTCCTTTGCCGGAGACATGATTAAGCGCGGGTACAATGTGACTGTTTATGAAGCTTTACATGAAATAGGCGGAGTACTGAAATACGGGATTCCTGAGTTCAGACTCCCCAATACTGTTGTGGAAGCAGAAATAGACGGGTTGCGCGCACTTGGAGTCACGTTCATAAAGGATTGTATTATTGGCAAGACCATATCTTATGAACAGCTCCATGAATTAGGATATGATGGGATATTTGTCGCATCTGGAGCCGGGCTTCCTCGTTTCATGGGTATCCCCGGAGAGAATCTTATCGGCATTATGTCCTCCAATGAATATCTGACACGCATTAACCTTATGGGAGCTGGCAAAGCAGGATATGACACACCGGTACTGAAGGGACATAGAGTGGCTGTAATCGGAGGAGGAAATACAGCTATGGACTCTGTCAGGACAGCTCGACGCCAAGGAGCCGAAGCAATGATAGTATACCGTCGCAGTGAAGAAGAAATGCCCGCCCGTATAGAAGAGTTGCATCATGCTAAAGAAGAAGGAGTTCAATTCATGACGCTTCATAACCCCATTGAATATATTGCGGATGAAAAAGGTCGTGTATGCGCAATGAGACTGCAGAAGATGGAATTGGGAGAGCCGGATGCATCAGGCAGACGATCGCCGGTGGCCATTGAAGGTGCTGTCGAGGAAGTGCCGGTTGACCTTGTAATAGTAAGTGTCGGTGTTTCTCCAAACCCGCTGATTCCACACGCAATCCCCGAGCTTGAGATATCACGCAGAGGCACAATTGTGGTAAATGACGAGACGATGCAGTCATCCCTGCAAGATATATACGCCGGGGGCGATATTGTTAGAGGTGGAGCTACTGTAATTCTGGCCATGGGTGATGGCAGGCGTGCCGCTTCATCCATGCATAAAGCACTGAGTAAACAATGAATCTGAATCCTAGAAACATAATTATTGGGCTATGGGCGTTGAGTTCTATATCGGCTATCGCAATCACTCCTAAAGAGGTTAGTGATGCTATAGACGCTGCCAAGGATGCGCCCAAGAACCAGTCACTTAATCTTGCAGCCGGAGATGCGCTTAAATCGGTCGGTCGGTATAAGGATGCGATACCATTTTATCTAAATGGCGGAAATGCCGGCAATCTTGGCATGGCTGAATCATATTTTTTCCTATATGATTATGATAAAGCTGAGGAGTACCTTGACAAGTATGTGTCAAAGCGAACAAAAGCAAACGAAGAAAAGGATAAAGATTTCTCATATGGAGATGGGACTGAAGCTATCGATTGGGCTGAGCATCTGCGTTCCCGTATTGAACTCGGACGTTCAATGCTTGACCGAGTAGAGCATATTCAGGTAATCGACAGCATCAATGTCCCGTCCGACCGTTTTTTTGAGTTTATCCGATTGGCAAAGAGTGCAGGGACATTAAATGACGAGAGTATAATTGACGGAATTGTCCCACAACAAAAAATGCAGGAGCTTGGCATAACCATGACATGGGCTCCGGCATACATAAGTGAAAGCGGTGACGATGTGATCTGGTATGGCTCTACAGACACTGGAGAGTCAAAGATGTATGAGTCCATCCGCCTTGCTGACGGTAGCTGGGATACCCCTGCATTGCTGTTTGACTTCAAGACTATATTTGACCACACTAACGGCTCATGGGTTTCACATCCATTTCTGATGAGCGATGGCGTGACATTATATTTCGCCGCTGACGGAGAGGACTCTCTTGGCGAACTTGACATCTTCATCTCTCGCCGTGACGAAGACGGTTTCTTACAGCCATCCAATATCGGCATGCCATACAACTCTCCATATAACGATTATATGTATGCAGTTGATGAGGAAACCGGCGCCGGATGGTGGGTAAGTGATAGAAACCAGATAGAAGATAGTGTTACAATCTATACTTTTATCCCACAAGATTTGCGTATAAACTATCCTATTGAGACAGAGAATCTCACAGATTTTGCTCGCCTCAAATCAATCAAAGAGACTCAGGATAAGAATGCCGACTATTCCACGCTTCGATATCGCATAGCTTCGATATCGCATTCTGAGCCAGTGAAAAACGACGATAACTTTGAGTTTGCCATACCGGGAATCGGCATATATACTTCATTGTCCGATTTCAAAAATCCACAGGCAAGGGATATGCTGAGGCAATACCTGTCCGACATAAAAAACCGCAGACAGAAGGAATCACATCTGTCTGAGTTGCGCAAGGCCTATCATGACGGGGATAAATCTGTCGCAAATGAGATTCTATCCATTGAGAAGAATCTTGAAAATGAAGCGATGGAGTTGAAAAGAATCAAGAATCAGATTGTCAAATTAGAATCAAATTAATAAACTAATCCAAAAGCCAATGGAAGTAACTCTTATTTTAATCCTTATTGCAGCGATTATAGTTCTCTGCATCTTCTTCTATTATGTTCCTTTCTTCTTGTGGATTTCAGCAAGGGTCAGTGGCGTCAGAATCTCCCTCATGCAGTTGTTCCTCATGCGCATACGCCAGGTACCGGCATCTATTATCGTGCGTGCGCTTATTGAAGCCCACAAGGCAGGCCTTAATGACGTAACACGTGACGACCTCGAAGCTCACTATCTTGCCGGAGGTAATGTGGAGAAAGTGGTACATGCTCTTGTATCTGCATCTAAAGCAAATATCGACCTTGGGTTTAAGATGGCAACCGCCATCGACCTTGCCGGGCGTGATGTGTTCCAGGCTGTACAGATGTCAGTTAATCCGAAAGTAATCGAAACCCCTCATGTCACTGCGGTAGCTAAGGATGGCATACAGCTTATCGCTATAGCTCGTGTGACAGTACGTGCAAATATACGCCAGCTCGTAGGCGGAGCCGGGGAAGATACTGTGCTCGCCCGTGTAGGAGAAGGTATAGTCTCTTCAATCGGTTCATCAGAAAGCCACAAGCAGGTACTTGAGAATCCGGATAATATTTCCAAACTTGTACTGCGCAAAGGTCTTGATTCCGGTACCGCTTTTGAGATACTGTCTATTGACATTGCTGACATCGATATAGGCAAGAATATTGGTGCCGCTCTTCAAATAGACCAAGCTCAGGCAGATAAGAATATTGCCCAGGCAAAAGCCGAAGAGCGTAGAGCTATGGCCATCGCCCTTGAACAAGAGATGCGCGCAAAAGCGCAAGAAGCCAGAGCTAAAGTCATTGAAGCCGAAGCTGAATTACCTCGGGCCATGGCTCAAGCATTCCTGTCAGGCAATCTCGGGATTATGGATTATTATCGCATGAAAAACATTGAATCAGACACCAACATGCGTCAGAATATAGCAAATCCACCGGCAACTGCCAAATAATGGACCTAAAAGAAATAGTATCATCCACCAGAGCCTATAACTTTCACTCCCACACTCAATTCTGTGACGGACGTGCAGAGATGGCACAATTTGTGGAAGCAGCGATAAAGGAGGGGTATCTCTATTATGGATTTACCCCTCACTCTCCTATTCCATTCAACTCCCCATGCAATATGGCAGAGAGTCAGGTAGAAGAGTATTTCAATGAATTCAATCGGCTGAAAGAACTGTACTCCGAGCGTATCAACCTCTACCTATCAATGGAGATAGATTATCTTGGAGATGCTTGGGGCGCATCATCAGAATATTTCCAAAATTTACCGTTGGATTACCGTCTGAGTTCGGTGCATTTTATTCCGGTACAGTCAGGAGAAATGATGGTTGACATTGATGGCAGACCTGATTCATTTATCAGAAAAATGCACGACTTTTTCAATGATGATATACAGTATGTAGTAGATACGTTCTATTGCCAGACATTAAGAATGATTGAGGCCGGAGGCTTTGATTTGCTCGGACATTTTGACAAAATCGGTTTCAATGCGTCACATTTCAAACCGGGAATTGAGTCGGAACCTTGGTATCAGCGGCACGTTGATGATATCATTGAAGCTGTGAAAGGTTCTGATTTGGTCGTAGAAGTCAATACGAAAGCCTGGTTGCCGCCTGTAAACGCTACTTCAGAGCAGACGGCTATATACTCACATCGCCTATTCCCCTCAGAATCCAATATAGGCAAATTAATCAGAGCCGGTATTCCACTTGCGGTCAACAGCGATGCACATTTCACAGAACGAATAAGCGCAGGGCGAGATGCAGCATTCCGGATTATAGACAGTCTAAAGGGATAGTCCAAATATAATACTTCATTTTTCCATTTGTCAAATGGCTGGTCTGCTTTTAGCAAAACCAATCGTTTCATGAAAAAAGAGAGGGGGTCTCACGACTGCCTCTCTCTCCATTCATCACATTATGCTTATTAGTGCTATTTTGTACTTTATTAATTCGTAATCCAATGCATCAAAAACAGATGTGTTAAATATATCTGCTTGATACTATATCCCAATCCACAATCTTCCACAATTCCTTCAATGCGTCGAGACGACGATTACGGTAATCAATATAATAGGCATGTTCCCATACATCAAATACCAATAGAGGAGTAAGACCTTCTGTCAACGGATTACCGGCATTGGACGTCTGGGTAATAAATAGCTTACCATCCTTGTCCTTTGACAGCCATACCCATCCTGAACCGAATATAGATGCCCCGGCATTCTCAAATTCCTTCTTAAATTCGTCAAATGAGCCAAACTGCTCTTCGATGGCTTTAAGAAGATGCCCTTCCGGCTGGTGACTGCCGTCAGGAGAGAATGAAAAGAAATAGAAGATATGGTTCCATGCCTGAGAGGCATTGTTGAACAACGGACCGGATGCCGAGGTGATAATCTCCTCAAGTTCCATATCCTCATACTCTGTATCCTTAATCAGTTTATTGAGGTTGTCAATATATGTTTTCTCGTGCTTACCATAATGATATTCTACAGTTTCACGAGAAATCGAAGGAGCTAACGCATCTTTCGCATACGGTAATTCGGGAAGTTCGTAAACCATTGAAGTATATTATTTAATATTGTTCATATTTTATTCAGTACTTTAAAAACGTCGTGAAGTATGGTAAGTTCATCATGTTATGTTAAAAAATCGCAACAGGAACCGACAATATGATAATTGCTTATAAATATATTTGTTTACCGGTATTGGTTTGGCACGTTAATCGTTTAATTTTTAAAAAATTTGTTGTAATTTTGGAGCGAAAAATTTCAAAACCGTTACTATCCGGTTTCATCAGTCACAAATTGACACATTTAAAGCATACAAAATAAGATATGAAAGTTCTAAAATTTGGCGGCACATCAGTTGGTTCGGCAGAACGTATTCGCCACGTTGCATCTCTCGTGAGCGACAGAGGAAGAAACATCATTGTGCTCTCCGCAATGTCAGGTACCACCAATTCGCTGGTGGAAATATCCGAATATCTCTACAAAAGAAATATCAACGGAGCAAAAGAAACTATAAATCTTCTTGAGTCCAAGTATCTCAAGACCATATCATCACTTTATGACAAACACGAAAGTCGCGAGAAGGCCCTGAAGGAGATAAAAGCCTGCTTTAATTATATACGTTCATTCACATCACGTGAAAATTTCAGCGAAGTTGAGGAAAAAATCATACTCGCCCAGGGCGAAATCATGAGCGTCGCCATGATGACGATACTTCTTAATGAACGCGGGCTTTACGCCGAGGCTCTTCCTGCCCTTGACTTCATGAAAACAGGACAGAACGGGGAACCGGACACACAGCATATACAACTCCATCTACAAGCGCTTCTTGACAAATACATGGATGCTGATATATTCGTAACCCAAGGCTTTATCTGCCGCAATGCTACCGGGGAGATAGATAATCTTCAGCGTGGAGGCAGTGACTATACAGCTTCGCTCATCGGAGCTGCCATTGAAGCCGATGAAATCGAAATCTGGACTGACATTGATGGAATGCACAACAATGACCCCCGATATGTCGAGGACACAAAGCCTGTAGGTGAACTTCATTATGAGGAAGCTGCCGAGCTTGCATACTTTGGAGCAAAAATTCTACATCCCACATGCGTACTCCCTGCTAAAGTAAATAACATTCCGGTTCGGCTTCTAAATACAATGGAGCCTGAGGCACACGGCACATTGATTTATAACAACATCACTGAACCTTCAATAAAAGCAGTCGCAGCGAAGGATAATGTCGTTGCAATCAAAATCAAGAGTTCTCGCATGCTATTGGCTTACGGATTCCTTACCCGTGTGTTTGAGACCTTTGAAAAATATAAAACTCCGATTGATATGATTGCCACCAGTGAGGTGGGCGTGTCTCTCACTATTGATTCCGAACGCTTCCTCCCTGAGATTGTTGATGAGCTAAAGCAGTTTGGCACTGTCACTGTGGACAAAGATATGGTAATCATCTGTGTAGTTGGCAATATGGAATGGACTAACACAGGGTATGAGTCAAAAGCGATGGAAGCCCTTGCCGATATACCTGTACGAATGATATCCTACGGAGGCTCAAATTACAATATCTCGTTTCTCATCCGTAAGGAGGACAAACTTTCAGCGTTGAATCAGTTGAGTGATAAACTTTTCAAAACAAAATAATTATAATGACAAGATTCCCGATTGAAGAGTTCAAGGGACTTCAGACTCCGTTCTATTTCTATGACCTGGCCCTCCTTGATAATACTCTGAGCGAAATAAACCGCGCTGCCCGTGACCCGCGCTTTAAAGTCCATTATGCCATAAAGGCGAATGCTAATCCTGGGCTGCTCCGTCGCATACAAGCTGCTGGTCTGGGAGTGGACTGTGTCAGCGGAGGCGAAATCGAAGCTGCTATTGAAGCAGGATTTAAGAACGATAATATAGTATATGCCGGCGTTGGAAAAAGCGATCAAGAGATTGAACTGGCACTTGAAAAGAATATTGGTTGTTTTAATATAGAATCTGCCCCTGAACTGTGCATCATTGATGAGATAGCCGGAAGAATGGGAAAAACAGCCAATGTGGCAATACGAGTAAATCCAAACATTGATGCACACACTCATGAATACATCACGACCGGTCTTGCAGAGAATAAATTCGGCGTGAATCTTGAGCAACTTTCGGAGATTGTTGATCTGGCTATTTCTCTACCAAATATCCGGCTTAAAGGGCTTCATTTCCATATAGGTTCGCAGATAACTGAAACAGAACCGTTTGTCATGCTCTGTCAAACGATTAACAGCCTTCAGGAGGAATATGAGAACCGAGGAATCAGCTTCTCATCAATTAATGTCGGAGGCGGGCTTGGAATAGACTATGCCACTCCTGACAAGCATCCCATACCTGATTTCGAAAGTTATTTTAAGACCTTCCATAATCATCTTCGACTTCGTGAAGGCCAAACCCTTCACTTCGAGCTCGGGCGTTCCGTTGTGGCTCAATGCGGGTCGCTGATAACCCGTGTGCTATATGTAAAGGAAGGAATAACCAAACGTTTCGCAATCGTTGATGCCGGCATGACAGACCTTATCCGTCCTGCCCTATATAACGCCCACCATAAAATCGAGAACATTTCCAATCCGAATGGTGAATTACATCATTATGATGTCGTAGGCCCGATTTGCGAATCATCTGACTGTTTTGGCAAAGACGAGCTACTGCCATCGATCAGTCGCGGAGACATGATTGCTCTACGCTCGGCTGGAGCCTATGGAGAAATTATGGCATCGCGGTATAACTGCCGCCAACTCCCCCACTCTGTTTTCTCAGAAAAATAATAAGCCTATTACAAAATCATCACATTATGTCAGAAAAATATATCCAGGATGAGGTTTACCGTGACGGTGACCCTTTGGAGCTACCAGAAAACGCATTTCGTGAACTTGGAGAGGATGAGGAATATCGTCCTATCATGCACCCGGCTCACGATTATCCGGAAGTAACACCCTACTCCGTCACAATGGGGCTTGTACTCGCTGTGATTTTCAGCGCCGCAGCTGCCTACCTCGGGCTTAAAGTCGGACAGGTCTTTGAGGCTGCTATTCCAATCGCAATCATTGCAGTAGGATTGTCGAGTGCTCTAAAAAAAGAGAACCCGCTTGGTCAGAATGTCATCATACAGTCTATTGGCGCTTGTTCAGGTGTAATTGTGGCTGGAGCGATTTTCACACTACCGGCGTTGTACATACTTCAGGCAAAATATCCTGATATCACAGTGAATTTCCTTGAGATATTCCTAAGCTCATTACTTGGTGGCGTGTTAGGCATTCTATTCTTTATACCTTTCCGCAAGTATTTTGTAAAGGATATGCATGGGAAATATCCATTCCCTGAAGCTACTGCAACAACTCAAGTACTTGCAAGCGGCATCGGCAAAGCTTCAGCAAAAAATGACGGGCAGGCAAAAACTCTTGTTATAGCCTCTCTGATAGGTGGTATCTACGATTACCTTGTTGAAACATTTGGCTGGTGGGCTGGAACTCTTGACACAATGGTTACCGGCTGGGGCCAGACACTCGCGGCCAAAACGAAGCTTGCACTCAGTTGCAATACGGGTGCGGCAGTCCTTGGCCTTGGATACATTATAGGATTGAAATACGCTTTTATTATTTTTGCCGGCTCCGTATTCGTATGGTGGGTGATAATCCCTTTGTTTGGCACATATGGAGCGCCTGAAATCACAGTCCTTGCTCCAGGTGAAATATTTAGCGACTATGCCCGTCTTATTGGTATCGGTGGCATTGCAATGGCAGGTATTATAGGCATTGTAAAGTCATGGGGGATTATCCGAGAGGCTGTTGGACTCGCTGGTCGTGAGCTTAAGGGAAATAAAAGTAATGAGAAGACTGTGCGGTGGCAGACAGATATTTCTATGAAGCACATCGTGTTTTTCATAGCAATCGCCCTGATTGCAGTCTTGATATTCTTCTGGATTGGTGTTATCAATACTTTCTGGCAGGCTCTCGTTGCATGGGTAGTTGTAACCCTCATTGCCTTCCTCTTTACCACTGTAGCAGCCAACGCCATAGCAATTGTAGGCTCTAATCCGGTGTCAGGAATGACCTTGATGACTCTTATTATAGCATCTGCAATATTTGTGGGCATAGGTCTAAGCGGGACTTCCGGAATTGTCGCATCAATGGTTATAGGCGGTGTGGTCTGCACGGCCTTGTCGATGGCTGGTGGATTTGTGACTGACCTGAAGGTTGGATACTGGCTTGGCTCCACACCACGCAAACAGGAGTGCTGGAAATTCCTTGGCACATTAGTATCGGCAGCCACAGTCGGAGGCGTCATCTTGCTTCTCAACCAGGTCTATGGCTTTACAGGTGACAACGCACTTGTTGCTCCACAGGCAAATGCTATGGCAAAGGTTATCGAGCCGCTCATGATGGGAGGTGACACTCCTTGGATTCTATATATGGTAGGCGCTGTGCTTGCCCTTATCCTTAATTGGCTTGGGGTTTCAGCATTGGCATTCTGCCTCGGCATGTTCATCCCGCTCTCTCTTAATACGCCTCTTCTTGTTGGAGGAGCTATCGCCTGGTTTGTAGGTTCTCGCTCCAAGGATAAAGCCGTAAATGACGCTCGCCGTGACCGTGGCACATTGATATCATCAGGTCTCATTGCCGGTGGCGCACTGTTTGGTGTATTTGCTGCTCTGACTCGCTTCCTTGGCTTTGAATATTCAAATCCCATGGATGCGATATCAATCCAATGGGCAGGTCTTGCCGTCTATGCACTGCTGATAGTTTACCTTATATGGGACTCAATGAGAATAAAGAAATAATATCTGATGCAAAAAATTAATCGTGAGATACTGGCTCTTGCTATCCCATCGATTATAACCAACATCACCACCCCGTTACTTGCACTAATGGACGTGGTGATTGTTGGTCATATGGGGAGTCCTGTATATATAGCGGCTATAGCAGTCGGAGGCACTATGTTCAACATGCTATACTGGCTTTTTGCGTTTCTGCGTATGGGCTCAAGCGGTTTGACCGCACAGGCCCATGGGGCTACAGATGACAATGGCGCACGCCTCGTGCTCATCAGAGGTCTATTATTAGGGATATGCGCGTCTGCTATCATAATTCTTCTGAATAGAGCTATATGTCGGATAGCATTGGACTTTATGGAAGTAAGCGGTGAAACTCGAGAACTTGCTTCGCAATACTTCTCTATTCTTGTCTGGGGAGCTCCGGCGGTACTATGCACATATACGCTTTCAGGGTGGTTTCTGGGATTAAAAAATGCAAAAGCACCAATGTGGATTTCATTTGTCATCAATATATCCAATATTTTGGTAAGTCTGACACTCGTATTTGTGTTTAATAAAAAGATTACAGGGGTTGCGACCGGCACACTCATAGCGCAGTGGGTTGGGTTTATTCTCGGAATTGTCATCGCTATGAAAAAATATAATCTACACATCTCCCCTATCTCACCGATCTTAAACACCTCTGAACTTAAACGCTTCTTCGCAATAAACACTGATATATTTCTTCGCACATTATGCCTTATAGCCGTTACAGCTTGGTTTACACGTGTTGGCTCGCAGCAAGGAACGATAATACTTGCGGTTAACACTTTGCTCATGCAATTTTTTATACTTTTCTCCTATTTCATGGACGGATTTGCATTTGCAGGTGAATCACTTTGCGGCAATTATATCGGTTCTGGAGACCGGCATGGTTTATATTTATGCGTCAGATGGCTTTTTAGATGGGGGTTTATAATGGCATTGATGTTCTCAATAATATATTTTCTGTTCGGTAGTTTATTGATGAATATAATGACAGCGGACTTATCAGTCATACAAGCCTCCAAAGATTTTTATTACTGGGTTGTAGCAATACCTTTCGCCGGATTTGCCTCTTTTACATGGGATGGTATCTTTATAGGCGCAACCCAGACTCGTTCAATGCTTATCTCAATGGCTGTATCCACATCTGTGTACTTTATAATATACCATGCACTATTTCATTCTATGGGCAATCATGGATTATGGATGGCATTCATAGCATACCTAATCATGCGCGGAATAGTGCTGACGCTGTTCCGGAATAAGATAGAATGTAGGATTCATTAGCTATAACTGATGTTTCATTTAATTAATTTGTGTAAATTTTCAGATTGATTACTTTTGCATGTTAAAAGACTATCTAATATGATATTTACCCACAAACGAAAGATTGAATCCCTTGTATACCTGGGGCTATGGCTACTTGTAGTGACGATGTTCCTTCTCGATATCGTACGAACACGAAGTTTTACCAGCAAACCATTGTTGGACATTGAAGCGGTTTTTATAATAGCAAGAACTATATTCCCATTTCTGGTTCTTTTCCTCATAAATAATTACTTATTCATACCTCGGCTGCTTTTCCAGAACAAATATCTCTCATATTTTCTATCCGTGGCAGCATTGATAGGTTGTGTATGGGCTTTCCAATATCATACATTCATGGCATGGTTGTCCGAAAACAGTACCCATCTTCCTCCTCATCGTCCGGGGCTACGTCCATTATTCCCTCTGCCTATCTTTCTTGATTTCATATATGACCTTCTTATTGTCGGCGGGAATCTGGCAATAGCATTGATTTTTCAGCATTACGAGGACAAACTTGAACGAGAGAGCCTGACCAAAGCAAATGCAGAGAACCAATTAGCCTATCTAAAAGCCCAAATTAATCCACATTTTTACATGAATATGCTTAACAATATCCATGGAATGGTAGAAATTAATCCGACCAAAGCTCAGGATATGTTAATTGACATGTCCAATCTTATGCGCTACATGCTTTATGATAGTTCACAACCTTATATAGCACTCTCTGCCGAGATACAGTTTCTGAGAAACTACCTGAATCTTATGCGTCAACGATACCCGGAAACAAAAGTGTCGATTACGGCGGAATTCCCGTGTGACAATGAGACGGCAGGTATCAAAATTCCACCATTATTATATCTGGTATTCATTGAGAATGCCTTTAAACATGGCATATCATATCGCCAGCATTCATTTGTCGCAATTAGACTTTATGTGACAGACAGGACAGTAGAATTTAACTGTCTGAACAGTAATAATCCGAATGAATGTAACACCTCTACTGACGGCATCGGTCTTACTAATGTAGGTCAACGATTAAGGTTAATATATGGGACTGACTTTAATCTTGATATCGAATCTGACAATCTCAACTATTCAGTCAATCTAATTGTCCCTCATAGTCAGGCAACACTAAACGTTTAAGCTAAATTTACATCATAATGAAGATACGGACTATTATTATCGATGATGAACCTATCGCTCTGGAAAAACTTAAAAATTATGTTTCCAAAGTGCCGTTTTTGGAACTCGTAGGAATATGCCAAAGCGCTATGGAGGCCATTACGGTTCTCTCGGAGTCAGACATCGATGCTGTATTCACAGACATAAACATGCCGGATTTGAATGGAATAGAGTTTATATCATCACTGTCACATCCGCCAATTGTCGTATTCATCACAGCTTATGCCCAATATGCCGCAGATAGCTATAAACTTGACGTGGTGGATTATCTTCTCAAACCGTATGGTTTCGCTGATTTCCAAAGGTCAGCAAATAAAGTTCTTGACGCATTTACCATACGAGCCCAGAAGAAAGATGCGGCAGCAACGGCAACAGTAAATCATACATCAGCCAACGAAGCGATTTTCATAAAAGTCGATTACAGATACATACGGGTGTCACTATCTGATATAAAATATATAAAAGGATATGGTGAGTATCTTCAGATTTACGTTATCGGTAATAATAACCCGTTGCTTACCCTAAGCTCCTTTGCAGGAATTATGGAGCGTCTTAGCCTGGATTTCATTCAGGTCCATCGCTCATATATCGTAAATATGAATCACGTCCATCACATTGAAAGGGCAAGAATTGTAATCGAACCAGACATATACATACCTATAGGAGAAAGCAACAAAGCTAAACTTTCTGAATACTTACAGCGGCACAGTGTCGGACCTGCCCCTCGCAAGTAGATGCAACTTCAATTTTCATCGGTTATAAAAAGCAATTTGTTGAATTAATTTTCATATCGCCTTTTAGATATGTAATATTGCAGCGGAAAAGAAAACATCACACTGTTTTTTGAAAAGTGAAATCATAAATTTTAAGCTTCAATATTACAGATGAAATGCTACTCAATTACAACCGCCTTATTAGTCTCCATCTCATTTGCCACTAATGCCAGGACATGGAGCTACAATGACTGTGTGGAATATGCACGTGAGCACAACATCTCACTCCAAAAATCACGTCTTACAGAAGAAACGTCAGCCTATAATCTTGAGGAAGCTCAGGCTCAATGGCAACCCTCACTTGACTTTTCGACATCACATAACCTCTCAAACTATCCATGGAAAGATGGCAATAAAAATTCGTATGGCAGCAATTACGGGTTAAATGCCGGTTGGACAGTCTGGAACGGAGGTTTGCGTGAAAACACTATCAAACGAAATAAATTGCAGACAGAGATAGACAGGCTAAACACATCAACGGTAATGCGCACAATCGAGACTGACTTGCTTCAAGTTTATTTAAACATCTTGTACGCTAAGGAATCAATAAGCATCTACGAAGAAAGTGCGGAACTCAGCAAGAAACAAGCCGAACGAGCCGAACAGCTCATGCAAGCCGGCAGACTCTCAAGAGTAGACTATGCCCAGCTTGCATCACAATATGAACAAGACAAGTACGCACTCGTAAATGCCAAGGGCATTTATGATACGCGCCGAATGGAACTCAAAAAACTCCTCGAACTGGGTATAGATAGCGATATCGAGCTTCAAGATGTAGTCTGGGACAAAGACAGAATACTTAAAGAGCTTCCCTCAATTGATGAGAGCTATAAACTCGCAATACATACTGATACCCACATTAAAGGCTTGGAACTCGAAAAGGAAGGCTCAGATATTGATATCCGAATCGCTAAAGCATCGGGTATGCCGCAGATTTCCTTAAATGCCGGTATCGGCACAGGCTATTATTCTCCGGGGACAAGTTTCATGTCCGGGCTTAAACAGGCTTGGAATGAAAATATCGGCATTTCGCTCGCCATCCCAATTTTAGACAATAAGAAAACTGGCACTGCTGTAGCAAAAGCTAAGGTACAACGGCTTGATGCTATGATTGACATCGAACAGCGATACACAGATTTAGCTCAGTCCGTTGAAAGCTGGTACATAGACACAAAATCCTATCAGTCAAGATTCATAGCAGCCGAACAGCAACTTGTCGCTGCCGAACTTAGCAATGAACTGACAAGTGAGCAATTCAGTCTTGGTCTTGTAAATACCATTGAGTTGATGACAACGCATAACAACTTAGTAGAGGCACGCCATACTTTATTGCAGACCAAGTATATGGCAATACTCGGGCATAAAATGATTGAATTTTATAGAACCGGGGCTGTTACATTACCATAGATATATTAAAGTATAAATTAATAAAGTTAAATTATAGATGAAATCAATTAGTTTGATATTGGCAGTATCACTGCTTATCCCCACAATGTCATGCTCTGAGAAATCAAAGGTTCAGCTTGAGACTGCGACAATCGAACGAGGCGAATTGACTGAAACAGTTACCGCAACCGGCACAGTCGAATCAGCGACACAAGTAGATGTCGGCACTCAAGTTACAGGTATTATTGACAAACTGTATGCTGATTACAACACGGTTGTAACCAAGGGACAACTCATAGCGGAAATAGAGAAGACGATGCTTGAAAGTGATTTGCGCAGCGCAGAGGCAAATGTAGAATCTGCCCGTCTGACCTATGAATACAATCTCACAAACTTCAATCGAGACAAAGCCCTTCATGACAAACAACTCATAAGCGATTACGAATTTCAGACTTCCCAAAAGGACTATGAGGTGTCAAAGACGGCTTATGACAAAGCCAAGGCTGATAGAGTGCGCGCTGCAAAGAATCTAAACTATGCCGAAATTTATTCTCCGATTGACGGCATTGTCATATCGCGTGAGGTAGAAGTCGGTCAGACTGTGGTGTCAAGTATGAATGTAGCCAATCTATATACAATAGCTGACCTGGACAATATGCAGGTAATCGGAAATGTCGATGAAGCAGATATTGGACAGGTCAAGGTAGGACAGTCCGTAACATTTTCTGTGGATGCGTATCCTGATGACTTGTTTGACGGAAAAGTTACTCAAGTTCGCCTAAGTCCTACCACTGAAAGTAACGTTGTCACCTACGAAGTCGTCGTTGCCGCCGCTAATCCTGACCACAAGCTCATTCCCGGGCTTACAGCCAATCTTACCATCTATGTCATGCGTGAGCAGAACGTTCTACTCCTTCCCCTACAGGCATTTACATTTGAACCTCAAGTTTCCGAGAAGGACGACAATTTGCCTCAACCTATCTCCAATCCGGACAAAAACAGTCTGGGAAAGGATGAAAAAATTGTCTGGATGCTGGAACAAAATACGCTTGTTCCTAAAACCGTAACTGTCGGAGCTAATAATGGCATCAAAGCTCAGATTCTCAGCGGAATATCCGATGGAGCAAAAATTGCTATCGGTTATAGCGATTTGGCTGAGGAGGCAAACAAATCTGATAGTGAGCGAAGCCCGTTTGCACCACAGCCACCCGGCAGAAAGAAAAAATAACGTAGGATAACAATCTCTTCATACTTATGACACAAGATAAAGAAATAATCCGCATTAGTGACCTTCGCAGAGAGTTTGTGGTAGGCGGAGAGAAGGTAAAAGCCCTTAAGGGCGTGACATTTACTATTCATGAAGGTGAGTTTGTTACCATTATGGGCACATCCGGTTCAGGGAAATCCACTCTTCTGAATATATTAGGATGCCTTGACACGCCAACTTCCGGCGAATATTATCTCGACAATATATCGGTCAAAGATATGAGCAAAAATGAACGGGCTAAAACCAGGAACCGCAAGATTGGTTTTGTATTCCAGAATTATAACCTTCTACCAAAGACTACGTCTATTGAGAACGTGGAACTTCCACTTCTTTATAATTCAGCCGTTTCATCAAAAGAGAGGCATGAGCGTGCCGTAAAAGCATTGGAAGCAGTAGGATTAAAGGATCGCCTGCATCATAAGAGCAATCAAATGTCAGGTGGTCAACAGCAACGCGTAGCTATTGCCAGAGCTCTCGTTAACGATCCTGTAATAATCCTCGCCGACGAAGCAACGGGAAATCTTGATACCAGAACATCATTCAGTATTCTGATGCTGTTTCAGGAGTTGCACGCCCGTGGCAGGACAATTATCTTCGTAACACATAATCCTGAACTGGCAGAATACTCTTCCCGTAATATAGTCCTGCGTGACGGAAGAATCATGTCGGATACTTACAATAATAATCCGGCATCAGCACGAGAGGCATTTGAAGCACTACCTAAAGACAACGATTAATATGAAATTCGGAAATCTACTTAAGATAGCGCTTAAAGCGTTAAACAACAATAAGCTCCGATGTTTTCTCACGATGCTGGGAATCATTATAGGAGTCGCATCTGTGATAACTATGCTTGCAATTGGCCAGGGGTCAAAAAACAGTATAAAAGCCCAGATTTCCGAGATGGGATCTAATATGATAATGATTCACCCCGGGAATATGCAGCGAGGAGGTGTGCGGCAAAGCTCTGATGACATGCAGACACTTGAGGTAGCCGATTATGAAGCATTACAAGATCTTCCGGGTATAGCAGCCATATCACCCTCAGTAAATTCCGGTGGTCAACTTGTAAACGGCAACAACAACTATCCATCTACGGTTTACGGTATCACACCAGACTATCTGGATATTCGCAAACTAAAGATTAAGACAGGTTCAATGTTTACCGACCATGACATCAAATCGGCGGCAAAAGTCTGCATACTTGGCAAAACCGTTGTTGACAATCTTTTCCCTAACGGCGAAGACCCCGTAGGACGTGTTATACGATTCGGAAAGATTCCTATGACAGTGATTGGCATACTTGAATCAAAAGGCACCAATTCAATGGGACAGGACCAGGATGATGTTGTGCTTGCCCCCTACACTACCGTAATGAAACGCATACTCGCCATCGACTATATACAGGGTATATTTGCAAGTGCCGTGGACGAGAGCCAGACTGAAGATGTAATTGATGATATTACAGAAATTCTCCGCGCCCGTCACAAGATTAAAGAAGACGCTGATGATGATTTTGAAATTCGTTCGCAGCAGGAACTCAGTGAGATGATGAATTCCACAAGCGATATGATGACTGTTCTTCTTGCCTGCATAGCCGGTATTTCGCTTCTGGTTGGCGGCATAGGCATCATGAACATAATGTATGTCTCCGTCACGGAACGCACCAGAGAAATAGGATTACGAATGTCAATCGGAGCAAGGAGTATTGACGTATTGTCTCAATTCCTCATTGAAGCTGTTATAATAAGCGTGACAGGGGGTGTAATTGGCATCATAGTCGGCATTCTCGCTGCCTGGTTGGTAAATCTCATAGCCAATTGGCCGATATACATTCAGATGTACTCTGTAGTGTTATCATTTGCAGTTTGTACAGTGACAGGGGTATTCTTTGGGTGGTATCCTGCAAAAAAAGCATCCAATCTGGATCCTATTGAGGCTATACGTTATGAATAAAGCATAACGTGTATAGAAATACTAAATGGTCAAGGTCCATCTGCCAACAATTAGCAGATGGACCTTGACCATTTAGTAAGTTTCATGTTACTTTGGAGAGCTGATAAATTTATTCTTCTACTTTTTCCTGAACTTCAGCTATTGTTTCGGCATAAGTCTCCTTTATAAAGAACACACAGAATGCCCCAATAATCAGAAGCACACCAGCCAGGCCAATCATATTAATCTGGTGATGACCTGCCCCACCGATAAGGGAGAACACAAGACCACCGAGCGCGGCAGCAACAATCTGCGGTATTGTGATAGTACCGTTAAACAGCCCGAGGTAGGTTCCCATGTGGCGTCCGGAAATAGAATTTGTCAAGATGGTAAAGGGAAGAGCGAGCATGGCAGCCCAAGCAGCTCCAACCATGAAGAAAGATATGAAGAGAAGATATTTGTCTGTGAAGAACATTGACGAAATAAATCCGATTCCACCTAAGATAAGGCTAAGTGCATAGACAAATTTATGGTTCCTGAAGCGAGGTATGAATGCCGCCCAAATAACAGAGCCGATTGCCTGAACCGCAAATAACAATCCTGTCCAGTTACCAGCCTCTTGATATGAAATAGACTGAGTGGTATCCACATCCGGATGCCAACCGAATGCCTGCTCAGCCACACCTCCGGTAGTATATGTCCACATGTACATAAAAGCGCCCCAACAGAAGAACTGCACAAGCCCAACTGTCCAAAACACTTTAGGCGCTTTTGCAAGTAGCCGGAAAACGTTGGTCTTTTCCTCTTCTTTGCACTCGGTAATGCCATGGTACTCAGCATACTCTTTCGGAGGCATTTCTTTTACTTTCCAAAAAGTATAGAGAACACAAAGAATCAGAATCGCTGCTCCGATATAAAACGAGAAAGAAACTGAATCGGGCACTTGGTTTCCCTCTGCCACATTGCTGATACCAAACCAAGCCAACGCAAACGGGAATACATAGCCTACAACTGACCCGGCATTACATAGGAAGCTCTGGATAGAATATGCAAGTCCCTTTTGCCTCTCATTAACCATATCCCCAACAAGCATCTTAAACGGCTGCATGGAAATATTAATTGACAAATCGAGAAACATCAATGCAAAGGCACCAAATATCAATGCGCCTGAGACAGCAAAATGAAAGCTTCCGGCATTTGGCAGCAGACACATAACTATTACCGCCATAATGGCACCAACTATAAGATATGGGAGACGACGTCCGAAACGACACCAAGTCCTATCACTTAATGCACCCACAATAGGTTGAATTATCAATCCCGCGATGGGCGGCAATAGCCAAAAATAGCTCAACGAATGAGGATCAGCGCCCAATGTCGCAAAAATACGGGAAATGTTGGCGCTCTGTAATGCATACGCAATTTGCACGCCAAAGAAACCGAAACTAAGGTTCCACAGTTTCCCAAAACTTTGGTCCGGTTTGTTTTTAATCATTTTAAATTAATAAGAAAGTGTATGATATAATCAGATTGAAAAATTATAATTTCCAATAAAAGCGGATATTGAGAACTCCTTGCTGAATTCCAATTAGTCAATAAGCGAATATAGCCATTTAATTTCCTCAGCCCAAATACTTTCGTCGGGAGTTTCAAGAATCAATGGTATGTTGTCCATCCTTGAATCATTCATTAGCAGTCTCCAGAAAGTCTCTCCCATAACACCTTTTGCTATCGGGGCGTGACGGTCGACCTTCGAGCCCAGCGCTTTAAGCGTATCATTGAGGTGCATGCCGGAAAGATATTTGAAACCTATTACTTGGTCAAACTCATTCCATGTCGCAATATAGGCTGCTTCAGATGTCATATCATATCCGGCAGCATGCGCATGACATGTATCAATGCAAACACCCACCCTGCTCTTATCTTCCACTTTATCTATGATATGCGCTATCTGTTCAAACCTAAAACCAAGATTGCTACCTTGACCGGCAGTATTCTCAATCACGGCTTTGACACCGGCTGTCTCCGAAAGAGCAATATTCAAAGATTCAGCAATAAGATCTAAGCACTTGTCAGTCTCTATTTCTCGCATATGACTGCCTGGGTGGAAATTAAGCATTGTCAGACCAAGCAACTCACAACGTCGCATCTCGTCGAGAAAAGCAACTCTTGACTTGTTAAGTTTCTCAACGTCAGGCGAACCGAGATTGATAAGAAAACTATCATGAGGCAGTATCACATCAGCACTATATCCATACTTGGCACAATTTTCCTTAAATGTGTCCGCTTCTGCCTCTGATATGGGTTTTGAAGCCCATCGTGACGGGTTTCTGGTAAAAAGCGCAAAAGACTTTGCACCAATCAGATGTGCATTTACAGGGATGTTACCAACCCCCTTGTCCGCCGAGACATGAGCTCCTATATACTTCATCTAAAATTGAGTTTACGCATTAAATTGACGCAAATTTAGCAAAATTATCGTATCTTTGCAAACAAATTCGATATATTCATATTTAAGAATAGACAATGGCTCAGAAACCGTCAATTCCAAAAGGGACCCGAGACTTTACTCCCGAAGAAATGGCTCGCAGAAATTACATCTTCGACACCATTCGCAGTGTTTTCCGTCTATATGGTTTTCAACAAATAGAAACACCCGCCATGGAAAACTTATCCACTCTGATGGGTAAATATGGTGAAGAGGGCGACAAACTTCTGTTCAAGATACTTGACTCCGGAGATTTCCTCCGCGGAGTGGACACAACTTTAATTGAAACCGGGAATTGCCCCAAACTTGCAGCCCAGATTTGCGAGAAAGGACTTCGATATGACTTGACAGTGCCATTTGCACGCTTTGTGGTGATGCACCGGAATGATTTGTCGTTCCCATTTAAGCGATTCCAGATACAACCCGTATGGCGCGCTGACCGTCCGCAAAAAGGACGCTATAGGGAATTCTATCAGTGCGATGCCGATGTCATCGGCTCCGATTCACTCATTAACGAAGTGGAACTGCTCCAGCTGATTGACGAGGTTTTCAGCCGGCTTAAAGTCAACATTACTATCAAGCTGAATAATCGTAAGGTACTTGCCGGAATAGCCGAACTAATTGGCGAACCCGACAAGATAATCGATATAACCGTAGCAATTGACAAAATTGACAAAATAGGGCTTGAGAATGTATGCGCAGAGTTGTCAGAACGAGGCATATCAGAGGATAGCATACAAAAAATAACACCGATTATTACTCTTTCCGGTTCAAACGAAGAAAGACTCGAAAAATTGTCTCAGCTTCTGGCTGAAAGCGAAATCGGGATTAAAGGCGTGGAAGAACTTCGTGAAGTAATGACGGGTACTTCCAACCTGGGGCTCAAGGCCGACATTGAACTCGACGTATCATTAGCCCGCGGTCTAAATTACTACACCGGAACCATTATTGAAGTGAAGGCTCAGGACGTCACTATAGGTAGCATTACCGGGGGTGGTAGATATGACAACCTTACAGGAGTGTTCGGCCTTCCCGGTGTATCAGGAGTAGGCATATCTTTTGGCGCTGACAGAATCTATGACGTACTCAACACTCTTGATTTATACCCCGTCGGTGTCAACGGAACTGCAAAAGTCATGTTCACGAACTTCGGCACCAAGGAAGCCACACGCTCTTTAGAGATAATAAAGCAACTCAGGCAGGAAGGCATCGCCGCTGAAATATACCCTGATGCAGCAAAAATGAAGAAACAAATGGGAAGAGCTGATTCTCTCGGAATTCCATTCGTAGCAATAATCGGGGAAAACGAGCTTGCCAACGGCTCTATTACTCTTAAAAACATGGCGACAGGCGAGCAGCAGGAGCTCACTCCGACAACCCTGATTGACACATTAAAAGCGGATGTAAATTAAACCCGGCATACGTTCATTATTTCAATCCAACCCCATGGTAATCACTGACTCCCTGGCCTCATTTGGCAAATACTGCATATTTATGCGCCGGGTGTTCTCCATCCCTGACAGATGGCGTTCATTCTTTTCGCGCACATTGTTTGAAATATCAAAGCTTGGCGTGGACTCCATCCCTTTGGTAATTGTGATATCACTCTTTATCGGAGCTGTGATAACCATCCAAATGCAATTAAACACCGTCTCACCGCTCATTCCGGCATACTCCACCGGACTTGCCACCCGTGAGATAATCCTCCTGGAATTTTCCAATTCAATCCTATGTCTCATATTGGCAGGCAAAGTCGGCTCAAACATAGCTTCCGAAATAGGCACAATGAGAGTCACGGAGCAGATTGACGCACTTGATATCATGGGCGTCAATTCTGCCAATTTCCTTGTACTCCCCAAAGTGGTGGGATTCCTATTTTACATGCCTATATTAGTAGTCTTCTGTATATTCACCTCTTTCCTTGGCGGCTTTTTCATAGCGATCTTTACCGACATTATTCCGCTCAGCCGCTTCGTATACGGGCTTCAAACTATGTTCCAGGAATGGTATGTATGGTATGGTCTTATCAAATCTCTGTTCTTCTCGTTCATAATCACATCCGTAGCTTCTTTTTACGGATATTATGTTCGTGGTGGAGCGCTTGAAGTCGGCAAAGCATCCACAAATGCTGTGGTGGCATCAAGTATCCTTATACTCCTGCTTGACGTTGTACTAACAAAACTTCTGCTGCAATGATTGAAGTTAAAAACATTACGAAGTCATTTGACGGAAAGACAATACTTCACGATATAAGCGCGAAGTTTTACAAGGGGAAAACCAATCTGATTATCGGACAAAGCGGTTCCGGCAAAACTGTGCTTGTCAAGTCGCTCGTTGGCCTTGTACGCCCGGAAACAGGAGAAATCCTTTATGACGGACGTGACCTGATGCAGATGAACTCCAATCAAATAAAAGAGTTACGAAAAGAAATCGGGATGCTTTTCCAAGGCTCAGCATTGTTCGACTCGGAAACAGTACTGGGAAATGTGATGTTTCCTCTTACCATGTTCACAGATATGACACCGGCCGAAATCAAAGATAGAGCTGAATTCTGCCTTGAACGTGTAAATCTGAAAGGCGCCGACAAGAAATTCCCATCAGAAATCTCAGGCGGCATGCAGAAACGTGTCGCTATTGCCAGAGCCATAGCTCTCAATCCTAAGTATCTTTTCTGCGACGAACCAAATTCCGGACTCGACCCGAGAACGTCAATTCTAATTGATGAATTATTAAGCGATATTACCCACGAGTATAATATCACCACTATTATAAATACCCATGATATGAACTCTGTACTTGGCATAGGCGAGAATATAGTGTTCATTAATAAAGGTTATCGTGAATGGGTCGGAGATATGCATGAAATATACAAAACGACCAATGAAGCACTTAATGAATTCGTATTCGCCAATGACCTATTCCAGAAAGTCAAGGCATACGTCCTAAGTCATGAGCATAAGTAGCAGAGAGCAGAAAAAGCCATCTGGACTTAATATATTAAAGGTGACCACCTTCACGGATGGCCACCTTTAATGTTCTAATCACTATTAACTATTCTTTTACTCAGGGCTTTCCCAAATTACAGGAGAAGTAAGAGTAGATTTTTTTACATCTATGATTCGCTGGTTTCGAGATCCTTTGAACACGAGTTTGATATCTCGTTCGTCAATGTGGAATCGCCCGTCGACAAGCACATCTATATATGGAAGAACCTTAGACATTATCCTGTCGGCAGCAATATCCTCATATAAATATCCTGTGTAGCACCATATATTTTTGCCATTGGCTTTTATCTGCCTGGCAAGCTCTATGAGCTGTTCAGCTTGCGCCAAAGGATCACCGCCTGTGAAGGTTACATCAAAATCCTCCTCTATCACATGGCTTAGAATTTCCTCTACTGACATCTCATTTCCGCCTCCCATATCCCATGATTCAGGATTATGGCATGACGGACAATGATGATGGCAGCCGGCAAAATAAATCGATGTGCGCAACCCAGGTCCATCCACAGTAGTTCCCGGGATAATCTCAAGCACCCTCATGAATTGCAAGTCTTACTATTTATGAACTATTCTATCCTTGAGTTCTGCAAGCTTCGCCTTATTCCAGCGGTCAGTTGTGCCCACAAGATAACCTGTGATACGCTGCAGGCAGTCAATATTATGACTATGGCAGTTCGGACATTCAGTCAGTTCATCCTGAGCATCTTCGTGACCACAATCCATACAACGATTCCTGTTATGGTTTACAGAACAATAGCCGATATTATATTTATCCATAAGGTCTACTATGTCGCAAACCGCCTTCAGATTATGGGTGGCATCGCCATCAATTTCAACGTAGAAAATATGTCCGCCACCTGTCAGTTCGTGATAAGGAGCTTCAATCTTAGCTTTATGACGAGGAGAACAATGATAATAAACCGGCACGTGATTGGAGTTCGTATAATATATCTTATCAGTTATGCCTGGTATGACACCGAACGAACGGCGGTCGCGGGATGTAAACTTACCAGAAAGGCCCTCTGCGGGAGTGGCGAGCACAGAGAAATTGTGCTGATATTTCTCGCTATAATCGTTCACTCGTGAGCGCATATGAGATACTATCTTCAGTCCAAGCTTCTGAGCCTCGTCACTTTCACCATGATGCTTCCCTATAAGGGCTATCAGGCATTCGGCAAGACCTATAAACCCAATGCCAAGTGTGCCCTGATTGATAACGCTCTCGATAGTGTCATTCGGTCCCAGATTTTCAGCACCCGTCCAAAGACGGGACATGAGAAGCGGGAATTGCTTTACCATAGCTGTTTTTTGGAAGTTGAAGCGGTCACAAAGTTGGCGTGCTGTGATATCAAGTACTTCATCAAGCTTTGAGAAGAACTTTGAGATACGCTCATCTTTGTCGATAATATTCATGCACTCCAAAGCGATTCGGACTATATTAATAGTAGAGAAACTAAGATTCCCACGACCGATTGATGTTTTTTCTCCAAAACGATTCTCAAACACACGAGTGCGACATCCCATGGTTGCAACCTCATATTTGTAACGCTTGGGGTCATTCGCATCCCACTTTTCATGATAATTAAAGGTGGCATCAAGATTTACGAAGTTTGGGAAGAAACGGCGCGCTGTCACCTTGCAAGCATATTGATACAGATCGTAATTTCTATCTTCAGGCAGGTAGCTAACACCACGCTTTTTCTTCCAGATTTGTATAGGGAAAATGGCTGTAGCTCCATTGCCGACACCCTCGTATGTAGACCTAAGTATTTCACGGATGATGCAACGCCCTTCCGCCGATGTATCAGTTCCATAATTTATCGAACTGAAAACCACCTGATTGCCACCACGCGAATGAATCGTATTCATATTATGAATAAACGCTTCCATAGCCTGATGGACACGACTTACGGTTTGATTTATAGCATGTTGCTTCCAACGATCTTCGCCCTCAAGCCCATCGAGCTTCTTAGTGATGTAGTCCTCTATCTCTATGTCGTAAAGATGGGACAGATTTGAGCCCGTAAGAGATTCCAGTTTCTGCACTTCTTCTTTATACGATGAACGCACAAATGGGGCAAGATAAAAGTCGAAAGCAGGAATCGCCTGACCTCCATGCATTTCATTCTGTGCGGTCTCAAGAGATATGCAGCCTATGATACTGGCTGTCTCAATGCGTTTAGCCGGACGAGATTCGCCGTGACCTGCCACAAAACCATATTTCAAAATATTATCAAGAGGATGCTGCACACATGTGAGACTTTTAGTCGGGTAATAGTCTTTATCATGTATGTGCAAATAACCTTGCTGGACAGCCTCCCTGGCTTCAGGAGACAACAAATAGTCGTCAACAAATGGCTTGGTAGTCTCACTCGCAAATTTCATCATCATTCCTGCGGGAGAATCCGTATTCATGTTAGCATTCTCACGGGTTATATCGTTATTCTTCGCCTCGATGATTTCAAGGAACATATCACGAGTTTTAGCCCGACGTGCGATGGATCGTTGGTCTCTGTAAGCGATGTAGCGCTTTGCGACCTCTTTGCGAGGAGATTTCATAAGCTCGAGTTCAACGCGGTCCTGAATATCTTCAACAGTCATCTGCTCCTGACCAACCATACCTATACGGTCAACTATGCGGGCAATGAGAGCCTCATCCTCCCCCATTTCAGTTGTAAGCATCGCCTTGCGGATAGCCGCCTTGATTTTCTCTTCGTTATAGCCCACGACGCGCCCATCGCGTTTTACCACAGTTTGTATCATCTTAGTCTCAAGAAGTTTTTATATATTTATATTAAGGTGAGATTTTGACATATTCATTTACTCAATTCAAGTCCTGCAAAATTACGCATTGCTCACCAAATATGCAATAGAATTCCCCAAAATATTTATAGCGCAATTTTTATTTTGGAAAACTTTCACAGTCGCCAATAAAATTAAATCGCTAATGCACTGCGTTTTACAATGTGCTTTTGGGAAACTTTTATCAGAGTCTCACCCAAAATAATTCACAATTTGTATTAATTCGACAATATTATCAACTACAAAAGCAGGAAGCCAATCAGGACCAACGCTATCAAATTTCTGAACAAATATATTATCTTTCTTAGCCCTTAGGGCAACCGTAATCCATCCTAATTCGTTCCCTCGAATAAAATCTTTTTCCGGATTGTCGCCAATATACAAATACTTTTCATGCGGATATTTTGCCATTATATCTCGCATTGCCCCTCCTGTGATCTTCCCTTCGCCGAATGACTCCGAAATATAGACCATATCTTGGCTCATATATCTATATAGCCCAAGGGCCTCTACCTTGTGTCTCTGGGTGACCTCTCTGCCATCAGTTATCAAAGCCAGTACATGCCCTAAGTTCCGCAACATGGAAAGTGTATATAACGAATCCCACGGCAACTTGATATCCGGTATATGGGTACGGTATATGTCTAACTCTTCTGCGACATCCAAACCTGTCAGGTCAAAAGCTTCGGCAGGAGTCGCTGCAGACATCATAGCTGGAAGATAATGCGCTCCGAACCGGCGAGAAATCGCACGGTATGCAGAGCGCACGTACTCCATCTCCTGATACAGAGTATCATCCAAATCGAACGCCACAACCATTATTCAGCGAAAGATAGTAGAGATCTATTCAAAATAATAGTCAACACACGCACGTGACTCTTTGTGCCCCGCAAGCAATCCGGCAGCTTCAACATGGGCAGGATGATTGGCATAAATAGCCACATCGCTCATTTCCGGGACAACCGCTGTAAGAACCACATCCCAGTCTTCTGCCTGATTCTCATTAATGCCGACCTCCATCGATTTCAGCACTTCAATCTTAGCCGGGAGTTCAAGCAATGCGGCTTTGAATTTTTCTGATACTTGTCTCCGCTCTTCTTTTGAGCCTGTGAGTTTGAATGTTACTATATGCTTTACCATTTAATATTGTTTTTGTGATTTTAAATTATTTCCAAAATTAATAATTTTAACCTTAGGAAGCCTAATTATTCCAAATAAAAACACACTGCATCATGACATTTTTCCATTCTTTTTTATCGTTATGTTAAAATTATAGCTATTTTTGTACATAAATTTTACGTCATCCAAATGATTACCACTCTTTATAATTACGATCTTACCGAACACAACACATTCGCTATGAATGTGAAATGTGACCAATACATAGAATACACATCCACGGAGGATATTCCCGCCGCACTCTCTTACGCAAAAAAAACGGCCCGAATCCATATCGGAGCCGGGAGCAATTTACTATTTACAGGCAATTATCAAGGAGTGGTGCTCCATAGCGCCATCAAAGGCATTGACATAATAGATGAGTCAGACAACCGTATTCTCGTAAAGGTTGGCGCTGGTGTCGTAATGGATGATTTCATCAAATGGTGCTGCGGACATGGCTTCTGGGGTGTCGAAAATTTATCCGGAATCCCTGGAGAAGTAGGTGCATCAGCAGTCCAGAATGTTGGAGCTTACGGAGTGGAAGCCGGGGATGTTATTGAACGAGTACATGCTTTCGACAGCAAAAATCATGAATTCGTAACAATTGAATCAGATTATTGCAAATTTGGATATCGCATGTCCATGTTCAAGCTACCTGAAAGTAAAGGGAGATACATTATAACCCATGTCGAATATCGCCTGAGCAAAACATCTATGCCTAAAATTAGCTATCCGGCTCTTTACGCCAAATTGAACGGAATTATAGATGTCTCTCTTACGCCAACAATGATACGAGATGAAATCACCAAAATCCGCGACAGCAAACTTCCCGACCCGAAGAGAATCCCCAGCGCAGGGAGCTTTTTCAAAAATCCAATCGTATCGGAGGAGACATTCAACAATATCATTGATGTCGTAGGGAACTCAGACTTTCCTCATTACAAGGCTGATAATGGATATAAGATTCCTGCTGCATGGCTTATAGATTCTTGTGGGTGGAAAGGCGTTAAAAAAGGGAATGCCGAAGTATGGTATAAGCAGCCATTAGTTCTTGTCAACCCATCACGCATGGCTTTACCAGATGAAATAATAAGCCTTGAACACGACATAATCGATTCAGTCAAGAATCGTTTTGGCATCACTTTATGCCCGGAAGTTGAACACATT
The DNA here is from genome assembly GCA_958352885.1 of uncultured Duncaniella sp. Taxonomy (GTDB): domain Bacteria; phylum Bacteroidota; class Bacteroidia; order Bacteroidales; family Muribaculaceae; genus Duncaniella. The sequence goes on along the minus strand of CATWQI010000005.1, from coordinate 46,288 downwards.
TAACTGAATTTTCATTAATATATTATAACTGTTTATTATCACCCTATAAAAAATCACAGAATGAGCACATATATTATAGAAGGCGGCCACCGGCTACACGGCAGCATCCACCCTCAGGGAGCCAAAAACGAGGCATTACAGGTCATAAGCGCAACCCTTCTGACCTCAAAACCCGTAACGATCCACAATGTGCCCAATATCCTTGACGTCATCAATCTGATAAATCTGCTTAAAGCCATGCGAGTGAAAATCGACAAACTTGATGACACCACTTATCGTTTTCAGGCGGACGACCTTGACGAAGATTACATCTCAAGTGCCGATTTTGTAGCCAGATGCGCATCACTCCGAGGCTCCGTATTGGTTGTAGGCCCCCTGCTGGCACGACTTGGTCAAGCATATTTTGCAAAACCAGGCGGAGACAAGATAGGACGACGCAGAGTTGACACCCATATAACCGGACTCTCCAGGCTTGGCGCCATGATAGCCTACAATGAGGAACGACAAGCATATTATCTTGTTACGGTCAATGGACTTAAAGGTTGTTATATGCTGCTTGACGAAGCATCTGTTACAGGTACTGCAAACATCGTAATGGCAGCCGCACTCGCGGAAGGGACTACGACCATCTACAATGCCGCATGTGAGCCCTATGTACAGCAACTATGCAAAATGTTAGTGCAAATGGGAGTGAAGATCGAAGGTATCGGTTCAAATCTGCTTCGCATCACAGGAGTAGAAGAATTAGGAGGTGCGGACCATACCATCTTGCCTGACATGATTGAGGTCGGCAGCTTTATAGGCATGGCAGCTATAACCCGAAGCGAACTTACCATTAAAGATGTGTCGTATGATAATTTAGGCATTATACCGGATTCATTTAAACGACTTGGAATCAACATCGAACGCCGAGGAGACGATATTTTCATCCCGTCGCAAGATTATTATGAGATTGAAACGAATCTCGACGGTTCTATACCGACTATCGCAGACGCTCCATGGCCGGGGCTCACTCCTGACCTCTTGTCTGTAATGCTTGTTACCGCTACACAGTGCAAAGGGAGCGTGCTGATACACCAGAAGATGTTTGAGAGCCGATTATTTTTCGTTGACAGGCTTATCGACATGGGAGCACAGATAATGCTTTGCGATCCACACCGAGCGGTAGTAATAGGTCTTGACCACAGGTTCCCATTACGATCCAACAAAATGCATTCCCCGGACATAAGGGCTGGCATCGCAATGCTAATTGCGGCGATGAGCGCCAAAGGTGTATCGCAGATTGACAATGTGGACCAGATAGACCGAGGATACCAGGCTATTGACACGCGCCTTAATTCAATAGGAGCCTGCATACATCGACGTGACTGACAAGGGACTCCCCTACGCTCGCATGTTCGGCTTGTAATCCCCCCAATTCATTCATCTGAAAAAATCAATGCAATGGACGAGAAAACATTGACCCCGGAAGAGAAAACTAATATCCGAGCGCTTACACGGCAACTGCTTGGAGAAGCTGCCGATGTCGCTATGCCGGGAGATTACTATTCAGTTAAGAATATAATTTCCCATGCCGCCACGGGGACATATTCTCTTGTGGACCGTCATGGAATAAACCGTGTGGCACATGCGTTGGAGACATCAATCGCTCTTTGCCAGATGGTATCCCCGGATCGCAATATGATTATCGCAACGATGATCTACGAATTGTGCGTACTTGAACTCTTAAAACCTGAAGAGATTTCACGGCTATGGGGTGACGACGTAGCCCGTATGGTAAACGGGTTAATGAAAGTATCTACCCTCTATGGTAAACAAGGAGTGGTAAAGACCGACAACTTCCGTCGCCTACTGATGGCGTTTGCTGAAGACATCCGAGTTATCATAATAATGATAGTCGACCGTCTCGCCTTGATGCGTGCAATCAACCATCATCCTGATGAGAAATTTGTAACAGACACAGCATTTGAAGCGAATTACCTCTACGCCCCATTAGCACACCGTCTCGGTCTTTATAAAATCAAGAGCGAACTTGAGGATATGTCTTTGAAGTACACAGCCCGCGAGACATATACAAAAATAGCCAAAGAGCTCAACGAGACAAAAGTCGCTCGTGACGCATATATTGCAGACTTTATTTCGCCACTGAAACAAAAATTGGATGAGACCGGTCTTAAATATGAGATAAAAGGTCGCACAAAGTCCATTTATTCTATATGGAATAAGTTACGCAAACAGCAGGTTGAATTGTCCGGGATTTATGATTTATTTGCAATCAGAATTATCCTTGATGTGCCGTTAGAGCGCGAAAAAGCAGATTGCTGGAACGTGTACTCAATTGTTGCGGACATGTACACGCCGAATCCTGCCCGTATGAAAGATTGGTTGTCAATCCCCAAAAGCAATGGGTATGAATCGCTCCACACCACGGTAAAAGGGCCTGAAAACAAATGGGTGGAAGTACAGATACGCACTAAACGGATGGATTTAGTAGCGGAGAAGGGTCTCGCAGCTCACTGGAAATACAAAGGTATCAAAAGTGAAGGCGATCTGGATGTATGGATGAACAATGTCAGAGACATTCTGGAAACGGCTGAGGGTCCAATGGAATTGATGAAGAATTTCCGTATGGATCTATACGACAAAGAGGTATTTGTATTCACGCCAAAAGGGGACTTATACCGTCTTCCTCTCGGAGCCACCATTCTTGATTTTGCATTCAACATACACTCAAAACTCGGCTGCACATGCGTAGGCGGCAAAGTAAACGGACGCAACCGCAAGCTCAATTACAAGCTACAGTCTGGAGATACTGTTGAGATTTCAACTGCACCAGGACAGATGCCCAAACAGGATTGGTTAAGTTTCGTAGTAACCTCTAAAGCACGTAATAAAATACGCCAAACCATTAACGAACGGGCAAATCGTGCTGCTGAGCTTGGCAAGGAATTGCTGCAACGACGATGCAAAAACCGCAAGATCGAACTTGAGGAAGGCTATCTGATGCGCACTATCAAGAAGATGGGATATAAGACTGTAACCGACTTCTACAATGCCATATCAGATGAAGAGATAGACGTTAATGATGTAATAACCCAATACGAACTCCTTGAAGCTGCCGACAAAAAGGACGAAACCGAGAAACGTAGCGCAGAGGAATTCGAGCTCACAAACCCGGGAGAACGAAATGACAATTCGGAAGATATACTTATTATTGGCGACAACATCAAGGGGATTAATTACCGTCTGTCAAAATGCTGCAACCCCATATATGGTGATGATGTGTTTGGTTTCGTATCTGCAGAAGGAGCCATAAAAATACATAGGAATGACTGCCCAAACGCTCAACATATCCGTTATAGGTATCCTTATCGCGTTATAAGGACACGTTGGTCAGGCAAAGTCGGAAGCCAATTCGCCGCAACACTTAGAATCATCGGCAATGACGACATTGGAATTGTAACCAACATAACATCGATTATCAACAAAGAAAAGGATGTCGCACTGCGCAATATCTCGATCGAATCGCGAGATGGCATCTTCTCCGGATTCCTTGTGATCGGAATCAACGACACAAATTCACTGAACAATATAATTAAAAAAATAAAAACTGTAAAAGGCGTAAAAGATGTACAACGCAGCAACTAAGCACCTCAAACATATCGGGATGGCGCTACTGATGTCCACTCCTATAATGCTGAATTCATGCGGGAATGGAGACACCCAAAAGGCTCAGGCACTTCTCAGCGAAGCACGTTCCGCGTATGAGAATAAAGATTATGAAACATCTCTCCTGCTGATTGACTCAATCAAGAATGCATATCCGCGGGAATTTGACATAAGAAAGGAAGCCCTCCATCTATCAACTCTCGCAATTGAGGGCCAGACTATCCGAAGGCTTGAAACCGCCGATTCAATTACAGCAGTTCTTGAAGCATTGGGAGATTCCCTGCAACATGGCATCAAGTTTGTAAATAATCCTATTGAAGGATATTATGTCACCAAAAGCGTGAATCCCACATCATTTACAGGCTCAACCGGGATTCAAGCGAGAATGACTCCTGATGGAGATTTCTATATAATGTCATCGCTTAACGCAAAGCCGATAAAAAGCACCTCAGTCACAGTCTCAGCGAATGGCAAGGAAGCCAGGTCAGCGACTGTCAACCACGACGGGGAACGCAATGACCGCTCCATGGGATCAGAAATAATAACATTTATGGGAATAGAATGCGACACTATTGGCAAGTTTATTTATGAAAATGTGGATTCGCCAATAACACTCACCTTCAATGGAACCGGCACCTATTCTCGCCCATTGACCTCTAAAGAAGCTGAGGAGATTGCGACATTGTATGAATACGCCATAACAATCAGGAAATTCAAACTTGCCTCGCTTGAGAAAGAACGGCTGACACGTGCTCTTGATATAGCGAGATCGCAGGCAGCACGTACATATGTAGTCAAGGACAGTATAAAATAGCCCCGATATTATGAAGCAAGAACACACACATCAAAAAAAAGCCCAGCCAAGCAAATGGCAGCGACTCTACAGTCGTATCATGGGAATATGGCAATATTGCAGTAGCGGTGTTTGGGAGGACCGGCGCGGCTCTATAAAAGTAAATATTGTCAAAACAGCCAACCTCACCATCCGAACGTTTATGAGTTCAGATCTGCAATCGAAAGCATGCGCTATGACCTATCGCACATTATTAGCAGTGGTTCCGGCACTTGCCCTGCTCTTTGCTATCGGCAGAGGTTTTGGGTTTCAGAATTTTCTCGTAAAGCAGCTTTATGGCTACTTTCCTTCACAGACAAAGGCCCTTGAAATGGCATTTTCATTTGTCGACTCCTGTCTTGCCCAGGCATCGGAAGGGATATTTGTCGGTGTCGGTATCGTGTTCTTGCTTTGGACTATAATATCACTTCTTAGCAACGTCGAGGAGACATTCAACCAAATATGGGGAGTTACGTCCGGACGCTCAATGTTCAGAAAAGTCACCGATTATCTCGCCATATGTATCATACTGCCTATATTGATGATATGTTCAGGTGGCTTGCAAATATTCATGTCAAACACCATACAGAAGCTATTGCCATTTGACGCAGTGACACCTATTGTCTCCGTTATGCTTGATTGCGTGTCATACATATTTGCCTGGTTGTTCTTTGCAGGCGCTTACCTGCTCATACCCAACACCAAAGTAAGCTTCAAGAATGCAATCATAGCCGGAACCATTGCGGGGACATCATTCCAGATATTGCAATGGCTCTTCCTGTCAGGTCAATTGTATGTGGCAAAATACAATGCGATATATGGCAGCTTCTCATTCCTCCCTTTGATGCTAATCTGGATGCAGCTGTCATGGCTAATTACTCTTGCCGGAGCTTTAATATGTAGTTCCGCTCAGAACATATTCTTATTCAGTTTTGAAAAACAGATTGATTCCATATCGTCCAGTTATAGACGCAAAGTAACTTTAGCTGTAATGACTGTAATAATTCAACGATTCAAAAAAGAACAGGCTGCCATGACAATAGCGCAACTATCAGAAGCCTGCCTCATTCCGCCCAAATTGACAAAAGGCATAGTAACCTTTTTGCTTGACTGTGGACTTATCGACAGAATCATCCCGATCAACATGCAGGAGATTGAAGACGACATGCCATTACAACCGTCAAAAAGCATTGAATATTACACAGTCGGGAATGTCCTGAAGATAATTGCATCCCATGGTGCCTCTGGATTTATCCCTGAATTTGACGTATCATTCAAATCAATTGATGATATCTGTGATTCAATCACACATGAGATAATGACAACTCATCAGAACACCATGCTGTCCGACCTTACAATCTCTCTGCCGGATGGAATTCAAACACAGACTGAACAATCACAATAATATTAATCAATCTCAATTCATTTATCTATCATGAAAGAAGTAATCTCAACAACAAATGCACCAGCAGCCATTGGTCCCTATAGCCAGGCAATTAAATGTGGAAATATCCTTTTCTGCTCCGGTCAGATTCCTGTAAACCCTGCAACCGGTGAAATCCCGGAGGGTATCACAGCTCAGACTGCACAGTCTCTTGCGAATGTCAAGGCCCTACTTGAAGCTTCAGGCGCAAGCCTTGACAAAGTGGTCAAGACTACAGTATTCCTTGCAGATATGAGCTTATTCGGTGATATGAACGCTGTGTATGCCCAAACTTTTGCGGAGCCGTTCCCAGCCCGTTCCGCTGTAGCTGTCCGTGAGTTGCCAAAGAAAGTGCTCGTGGAAATTGAAGTTATAGCCACATTGGACTAACCAGAACTACACACATGAAGAGACTGCCTACTTTAGGCAGTCTCTATTTTTGCTATCAGAATGATGAAGAGAGGCTGCCTAAACTTGTTAGACAGCCTCTTTTCAATACCAATTTATCACTAATCTAAATTCTTTCGATTTATTCTGACTGGCTAAGGTCGACAGCATATATACCGCGTTTGCCTGAAGGATAAAGACCTCGGAGTATCATCACCTTCTCATCGCCATCACCCTTCATGATTGATTTATATATTTTCTCAACGTCCTCTTGCGATGACACTCGGTTATCGTTGATTGAATATATTATAAATCCTTCACGTACTCCGGCTTCACGAAATTTGCCATTTTTAAGATCTACAACTTTGACTCCGTTGCTGATGTTGAGTTGGCGGAGTACTGACTCGTCAACTTTTTTAAATGCGCACCCGAGGTCTGTGAAATCTGAGTTCTTTACCATATTTACATTCCCTTGAGTATTCAAAAGCTTGACATCTACAGTGTAAATCTTATTGTCTCGCACATAAGAGACCTTAACCTTGTCTCCTGGACGATGCTGCGCAACTTGCTCCTGAAGCTGTGCCACATTGTCGGTAGCCACATCATTTACCTTGATTATTACGTCCCCTTCTTGGATTCCCGCCTCCTTAGCTGAGGAGCGATCATTCACAGAACCGACATAAACACCCTTGGTCACAGCTGTTATGCCCTTCTCCTTCGCTATGGCAGTGGACAAATCCGAGATTCCAACTCCAAGAATGGCTCGCTGTACAGTTCCGAACTGACGAATATCACTTGCCACTTTCTTAACTATCGAGGTTGGAATAGCAAAGGAGTATCCGGCATAATTCCCGGTCTGACTGTATATTGCCGTATTTATGCCTATCAGTTCGCCGTTCAAGTTTACAAGCGCACCGCCCGAGTTGCCAGGATTAACGGCAGCATCAGTCTGAATGTATGACTCAATCCCCATAGGTCGAGAATGTGTTGAAGCTCCGATACTACGGGCCTTTGCAGAAACTATACCGGTAGTCACTGTAGATGTGAAGCCGAAAGGATTGCCGACAGCAAGAACCCACTCTCCTACTTTCAACGCATCACTATCGCCCATAGGAATTACAGGAAGGTCTGTGGCGTCGATCTTTATAAGTGCCAAATCCGTGGTTGAGTCAGAACCGACGACTGTTGCGTCAAATGTTCGGTTGTCATTGAGAGTAACTTCAAGTTTTTCGGCCTCATCAATAACGTGATTATTTGTAACTATATATCCATCTGAGCTAATAATTACACCGGAGCCAAGTCCCAGTTGCTGCTGTTTAGGCTGTTGTTGCGGTTGCTGGCGGCGCTGATTACTGCCGGGGCTTCCGAAAAAATATTCGAAAAATGGGTCACTAAAAAATCCGCCATCACTGCCTTGTGAATACCCTCTCGGAGTGGCATAGCTTTTTATTGATACAACTCCATTTATGGTGCTTTCAGCAGCTGTGGTAAAATCGGTCGTCTGTGACGGGGTTTGAGACACTGTAAATAAGCCTCTGTTCACTTTATCCTGATTATCGTAGACAGTTTGAACATAGCCTTCAGGAAACAGAATCTGTTTCATAGCGACAGCAGAACCGGCTGCCCCAATAATAGCCGAGCTGCCTGCTAACAGAATGATTTTGCCGGATAATTTCATTGTTCTAATACTTAAATATTTGTTGTGTGATTGAATTGTTCATTAATTGTAGGATCACCATATCCATAATGATTGGATTTATTCATTAGACTGCAAATTTCATGCAATGTTACAACTATTCCCATCCAAAATCAGCAACTTTAAACAATTTTAAGAGGAATCCGGTCTATTTAAGATATATTTACCAGCCTACTTGAAATCAAACTTTTTATCATGCAAATAAAACTGACATTGACATGACAAAATTCCAACAAATTATTTGTAATTTTGCCATATTATGCGAAAGACGTTAAACATAATATATATTCTTGTCCCGCTCTTTGCTACGGCAATACTAACATCGTGCGGCACATCACGCAACACCGCTACTGTTATCAAAAAAAGTACAGTTGTGAAATCCGGCGGCAATACTATCTCGGAGAACCAATCAATCTCAATTCCGGCTGACATTGCCCCACAGTCACAAGCACTGCTACAAGAAGCGAGCAGATGGCTCGGCACTCCATATAAATACGGCGGAGAAGATAAATCCGGTGTTGATTGCTCCGGTCTGGTTATGAACGTCTACCGCTCAGCCTTATCCATTAAAATGCCACGCAATTCAAAAGCCCAATCTGATTACTGCACCCCTGTACCAAAGAACAACCTGACACCTGGTGACCTTCTGTTTTTTGCCACAAGCGGGGGTAAAACCGTTTCACATGTAGGCATTTTCATCGGTGACAATCGCATGATTCATTCATCAACGTCAAAAGGTGTTATCGTCAGCGACATAAATGCTGATTATTATGTACGAACATTCGCCGGGTCCGGAAGAGTGGAACAGTATCATGCAATGCTCTCATCCGGTAAAGGAAATACAAATTCAGGCGCAGCTGCCTCTCCAACTGTCACAAACAAGGAGATTCCGTCAATATCTCTTGACGACTATCTTCTATCATCTTCCCAATCACAGAAAAATACCGGCAGCACCAATAACACTACGGTCAATAGTAATAATCATGGAGTTTCAGGCGCTGTTCCTGAAACTATCACACCAAAGATAATAGCGACAATAACCCCTGCAGACTCGGCCTTAGTTGCTAAAGAAGTATCAACCGAAGATGCACGCACAAGCGTACTGAATTCAATCATAGAGCAGAAACTTGACTCTATTTACAACAAATAATGGAATCAAACCTTAATCGCAAAATTGCCCCTGAAGTCAAAGACTTCAGAGAGCTTGCCCTCCCCTCAGCAACCCAAACAAGATTACCCAACGGAATTACGCTACATATAATCAATGGCGGAGACAATGACGTATGCCGTATAACCATTGCAATACCTGGAGGAGAATACGAATCCCCCCAGACAATGTTAGGTTCTATTGCCATGACTTCATTGCAAGAGGGTACAAAACACCATACGGGTGAACAGATTGCGAATCTGTTCGAATACAATGGAGCTTGGATAGGATGTTCAGTTTCGACTCACTACTCAATAGTTTCACTATACAGTCTGAATAACCGCCTTGCGGATGTTCTTCCTCAAGTGGTTGAAATGATTTTTGAACCTTCTTTCCACCCTGATGCCGTATCCGCAATCCTTAAACGCCAAGCAGCGAAGATAGAGGTCGACCGAGGGAAGGTGTCATTCCTGGCGGGAGAAACCATGAGGCGTATGATGTATGGCGATGACAGCCCGATGGCAGCGATAAAAACGGCAGAAAAACTATTAGAAATAACGCCTGAGCATCTCACCTCGTATCATGCGTCTCGACTTGACACCACAAAAATGCATGTGTTCATTGCCGGGAAACTGTCATCTCAAATAGAGAATCTTATTAGCAGCACCTTTGCTGATGTAACTACCTCCGCTGAATTTGACATTAAACAGATAGTCTTCCCAGATAGTTATGATAGCCGCACTGAAATAGTAGAACGACAAGGGAGCCTTCAGAATGCCATATGTATGATGATTCCATCAATCGGAAGAACCCACTCAGATTATGTGCCATTAAGAGCTGCAGTTACAGCGTTCGGAGGCTACTTTGGAAGTCGCCTGATGATGAATATCCGAGAAGACAAAGGTCTCACTTATGGCATATCATCATCTCTGTTAGGTTATGAAAAAAACAGCTTTATAATCGTCAACACACAGACCGATTGCTCGAAAGTTTCACAAGTGATAGACGAGACCAACAAAGAAATCGAGCGCCTAAAGGATCCATCCAGCTATTCCGATGATGAAATCAACCGTCTTCGCAGATTCCAAATGTCAAATTTGGCAGCCGTTCTTGACACACCATTTACCATTATGGATTTACATCAGACAGGAATAATCGCAGGGACTCCTCCTGATTATTATAACCAACAGCAACGCACAGCTCAGAATCTTTCAGCGGAAATGCTCGCGGATATGGCTCGGAAATATTTCGACACCTCTTATTTATGCACAGCTATTGCAGGAGCGAAATAAACTAAAAGCTTGCTGAAGATGTTAAAAAAGCGCCATCTTATTTGGTGCTTTTTTGCCTACAAATTTGTAACTTTGTGTTCAAATTCGCTAAATTATGTTTGAGATTGAGTTAACCACCACTATCATAACACTTTATTCCATACTTGCTTTTTGCTTCCTTTACCTTACATTCGGGTTTCGCCACTACGTGACATCCGTCAGAAAAAAAATGGCAGAGGACAACAATGTGACACTACCGGAGACATCGGACTCTTATCCTAATGTCTCTGTAATAGTATATTCAGAAGATGACGCTCAAAATCTGGAAGTTCTCCTGCCTCAGATTCTGGACCAGGATTATCCGTCTATGATGGAAGTCATAGTAATAAACGATGGCGGTATCGGCTCGACTAAGGATGTGATAGGTCGTCTTGAACAACACTATTCGAATCTGTACATGACATTTACCCCGATGGATTCCCGCTCACTGTCAAGGAAGAAGCTGGCCATCACTCTCGGCATAAAGGCTGCTCGTTACGAAACAATACTCCTCACTACCGGTAAATGCAGAATATCCTCCCCCACATGGATGAAGTCAATGATGCGTCATTTTGCTGACGGCAAAGAGGTCGTCATCGGATATGCGACTCCGGTCGCTACTGACAATGCTTCAAGCTCAATAAAACGTCACCACTCATTCGACACTGTATGGACAGCGATTGAATACCTCTCATGGGCAATTGCCGGACGTCCTTATCGAGGGAATTGCCATAATCTTGCCTATCGGCGAAGTGTGTTTTTCAAGAACAAGGGATTCTCTAAATCACTTCATCTAAAGTATGGTGATGATGATGTATTTATAAGCGAAGTTGTCAACAGGCATAACACAGCTACTGAACTTTCCACAGCCTCAATAGTGGAAGTTATGGAACAGAATCCGGTTGCATCCTTCAAACACAATAAATTACGATATGACTATACTGCAAAGAAACTCAAGACACTTGCAAGGTTACTTTTCAGTAGTTTTTCATGGTGCTGGTGGATATCGATAGGTACAACTATAGCCGTATCACTCATAGGGCTGCCCTCATTAATTCCGATGATATCATCGTGTCTGCTGCTTATCATCCTTTGGTGTATATTAATGATTGCATGGCGTAAGACTTCAATCGCAATAGGCTCAAGACCTCTTTTACTGACATTCCCATGGTTGATGTGTTATCATCCCATCTTTAATTTATATTACAGAATAAAAGGATATTTCAAACGAGGCAATAACCTGACATGGGGATAAACTGATATTACAATGGTTGGAACAATTGAAATAAACAGGCTGAAACTTTTTGCTCGACATGGGGTGTTTGAGCAGGAGCGTGAACTCGGGAATAAGTTTGAGGTGACGGTGCATCTACAATACCCCATTGACTCCGCTATGCAGAACGATGACCTCAATGAGACAATTAATTATGCCGAGGTGGTGGATTTGATTCAGGAAGTGATGGCTTCCCCGTCAAAGCTACTTGAGCATGTGGCTTTTCGATTACATTCTGCAATCATTAATCGTTACCCATCTGTAACCGGCGGCTCCATCAGAGTTGCCAAACTAAACCCTCCAATCCAAGCTGAAATGCAGGATGTCACAGTAAAAATTAACTTCTAATCAGTATAACGTTCATGAACATCACTCCTATACTTCTTCTGACCGGCTATCTTGGCAGTGGAAAGACAACTCTCGTAAACCATATACTTTCTAATGAGCGAGGCATACGTTTCGCAGTAATAGTAAATGACATCGGTGAGGTAAACATCGATGCTGATTTAATTCAGCGAGGAGGAGTTGTGGACACAAAGGACGAATCACTCGTAGCATTGCAAAACGGGTGCATCTGTTGTACCCTTAAAATGGATCTTGTAAAGCAGATTGAGGATATAATGGCTATGGGCAAGTTTGATTACATTGTAATCGAGGCGAGCGGAATATGCGAGCCGGCACCTATTGCCCAGACTATCTGCTCAATACCACAATTAGGAGAAGGCTACGTCAAGAGTGGCGTACCCAAACTTGACTGTATCGTCACTGTTGTGGATGCTTTACGCCTCCAGGATGAGTTTGCTTGTGGTGACAATCTAACTAAGGAGAATCTTAACGACGAGGACATAGAGAATCTTATCATTCAGCAGATTGAATTCTGTAATATAATACTCCTTAACAAATCATCGGAAGTCACACAAGAGGAACGCGAACGCATAAAGGCTATAATCAAGGCCCTACAGCCGAAGGCAGAGATTATAGAGTGTGACTATGCGGATGTTGACATTACCCGCTTAATAAACACTAACTTATTCAAATTTGATGAGGTTGCCACATCTGCCGCATGGGTACAGCAAATAGAAAAATCAATTGATGAAATCCGACATGAAGAGGAGCATAGTCACCATCATGAACATCACGGACACCATCACGAACACGATGAAAAATGCACTTGTGGCTGCCACCACCATCATCACCATCATGATGAAGGCGAGGCTGAAGAATATGGCATCAACACATTTGTATATTTCCGCCGCCAAGGTTTTGACCTTAATAAATTCGACTATCTTGCAGCTCGCAATTGGCCAGCCGGAATAATCCGGTCAAAAGGTATATGCTACTTTAGCACCAATCCAGACATGTCATACCTATTTGAATCAGCGGGCAAACAAAAACAACTACGGGAAGCTGGAATGTGGTTTGCAACAGCACCCGAGGATGAGTTCAAGGAACTTGTTGCACAAGATCCGAGCATACTCCGCGATTGGGATGAGAATTACGGAGACCGGATGATTAAGATAGTTTTCATTGGTCAGCACCTTGACCGAAAGGCTATTACTGAGGCTCTTGATAATTGTCTTGAATTATAGTTAACCACATACGTCCTATTTGATGAAACCATACCTGCAAGTTGAGGAACTTACTAAAAGCTATGGAGTCCGTATGCTTTTTGACTCAATCACTTTTGGTGTCAACGAAGGTGATAAGATAGGTGTAATTGCCAAAAACGGAACGGGAAAAACGACTTTGTTGCGTCTGCTGTCTGGAGCCGAATCACCGGACAGTGGCAAAATCACCTATCGGAACGACTTGCGTGTGGGATTTCTGGAACAGAACCCCGTCTTTAATCCTGAACTATCCATCGTAGAAAATCTGATTTCAGCAATACCGGAACATGACAATGAGGAATGGGACAGGATAGACAAAGTAAAGCAGATGCTATCCCAATTAGGCATCAACGAACATAATACCCGGATGGACCACTTGTCGGGAGGACAGATAAAACGGGTTGCACTTGCCCGGGTTTTGCTCAGCAAGCCAGATTTACTGATTCTTGACGAACCGACAAACCACCTTGATATTTCCGCCATAGAATGGTTGGAAAACTTCCTGAGCCGTCAACGAATCACATTATTAATGGTAACTCATGATCGATATTTCCTTGACCGTATCTGTAATAAAATCATAGAGATTGACATGCTACAGATATTTACTTACGAAGGAAATTTTGATTATTACCTACGCAAGCGTGCGGAACGTATTGAGGCATTGACCGGTGAACTCGCCAAGGTAAAGAACACACTCCGAAAAGAGCAGGAATGGATGAGACGGCAACCTCAGGCAAGAGCCGGAAAAGCCCGATATCGCATAAATGCGTTCTACGACCTCAAGGAACGGGCAAGAGCGAACTATAACGAAAAAAACATTGACCCGACTGAAGTAAAAGCGTCCTATATCGGCTCAAAAATTTTTGAGGCAGAACATATTTCTAAAAAATTCGGAGACAGAGTCATTCTTGATGACTTTTCGTATACGTTTGCACGTTACGAAAAGGTAGGCATTGTAGGCGGAAATGGTGTAGGGAAATCAACGTTTGTAAAAATGCTACAAGGCTTGATACGTCAGGACTCGGGAGAATGGAATGTCGGTGAAACAGTACGCTTTGGATATTATTCTCAAGAAGGCTTACAACTGCCTGCGGGGAAAAAAGTCATTGATGCCATAACCGATATCACTGAGGATGTGATTATCAACGGCACATCCCATTATACCCCCATGCAATTCCTCACCAGGTTCTTATTTTCCCCGGCAGATCAGCAGAAGTATATTTCTTCACTCAGCGGCGGGGAGATGCGCCGATTACATCTTGCTGCTGTTTTGATAACCCAACCGAATTTCCTGATTCTGGACGAGCCCACTAATGACCTCGACATCATGACACTCGGGATTCTGGAGGAGTACCTGCAAAACTTCAAGGGGTGCGTCATAATCATATCTCACGACCGTTTTTTCCTTGACTCAATAGTGGACCATCTGTTTGTAATGGAGGGGAATGGGTTTATTAAAGATTTCCCCGGGAACTACACAGAGTATCGAGATTATATTAAAGAACAGCAAAAAATTGCCGCACAGGCTCAGACCGAAGTAAAAAAGCAACCGGGCATACCTCCTCGCAAGGAACAGCAGCGCCAACAAAAACTGACATTCAAGGAACGGAGAGAGTTTGAAGTCCTCACCCAAGAAATAGACACTCTCACTCTTGAGAAAAACCAACTTGAAGCATTGTTTAACTCAGGGTCAGAAATAGATGACATTGCAGCTAAAGCCGCTCGTTACAGCGAACTTAAGGGAATCCTTGATGAAAAGGAAATGAGATGGTTAGAGCTTTCAGAAAAAGCTTAACTATTATTTTATTCGTAAAATCCAATATTATAGAACATTTACACATCCGGAATCGTTAAGGATTATATAAGTCAGGATTAAAAAAATTAGCCACATCGTAAGCTTGTTCCAAGGCTTTAGATGCCGGGCTTTCAGGGTTGAGTTCTTTCGCTTTAGCATAATCACTCATAGCTCCGGAGCGGTCACCTAATCGCCAGCGTAGCTTACCTCTGCGGAAATAAAGAATATCAGAATCAGAGTTTTCAGATATTACCTCATCCATAAGCCGCACAGCATCTTCCAGCTTGTTCTCCGCTATCAGCGTGTCTATTATTTGATTCTTATCCATATATAAGCATTAATACGATTACAAATCTAATCAAAACTATCCGGATTATGACAAAAAAAGGTATTATATTTTTGCTCACACTCGTTATGGGTCTGTCAGCAAGCGCCATTGATTACTCTACAACCATATATCCACCAATAGAATGCGAAGGGTCGTCAATGCCATATCCTACTCCGCCAAATGAATCGCTGGCATATCCGGATTCACTCACACCTGTGTTAATCAATCATGTTGGGAGACATGGAGCGAGATATATGTCATCGGCAAAATTCACGACTTCACTTCTACGCCATCTCCATCGAGCAGATAGCCTCGGATGTATAACTGCTCTTGGCAAGGATTTTCAGAATCTATGTTTCAAAGTCGTAGAGAAGACTGACGGACGATGGGGTGAACTTGACTCAATCGGCATGAAAGAACAACAGATGATTGCCACAAGAGCGTATGACAACTTCAGCCAATTATTTCGTAACGGGAAGATTTACGCCATATCATCATATATCCCACGCTGTATAGCATCAATGAATGAATTTACACATCAGTTATCCAGACTTGATAATAAAATTGAAATATACACATCATCAGGTGAGCAGAATTCTCCGTTACTACGACCATGGGAGAGCGATGAGGCTTATAAAAACTTCATGTCGAGTGGCACATGGAAGAAAGTATATGATAAATATGTTGACACCTTCGCATTTGACTATATAGCATTCAAACTGTTAGGCGCAGACTATCCTATAAGCAGCAAAGATGCAAAAGATTTCACCCTAAATATGTATAAACTCATAGCCGGATGTGGAGCTATAGATATTGAAGCCCATTGGGATAAATATCTTACAATCAACGAATATAATGCTTTGTGGTCCGTTGAAAATATGCACCACTACCTGACACATTCCGCATCTGCAATATCAGATATTCCGGCTAAACTGGCTACAAAACTTTTACTTGACCTTGTCAACACTACGCGCGAAGCCGTGAATGGCAACCAGCCATACTCTGTACGTCTTCGATTCGGGCATGCCGAGACTCTGATGCCATTACTGGCACTTATGCATTTCCCGGAATGCTACTACATATCTGATAACTTCAACACTATAGGACAACATTGGAAGGACTTCTATGTAGTTCCTATGGCGGCAAATTTACAGATGATATTATTCAAATCCGAAACAGGCAAATATTATGTCAGATTTGACTTAAATGAAATACCAATAGCTCTTATGCCCGGCAAAGATATGATATATATCCCGTGGGAGACAGCCGAAAAATACCTTTTGCAATGCGCTGCTGACTAATCATTATTCTTCGAAGCCGAGAACTGTTCATAAATTTTACAGGAAAGCATATCATAAATCTCACGTTCACGCTCTGGTAGCATGGATTTATGATACTCCATAATATTCACGTCACCACGCACCGCCGGTCCCGTCTGGCCATATCGAGGAGATACTGTGAATGCTTTACGCATCGTCTCCTCCACCAATGGCTTCATGACATCAAAACCAAGACCCTCCTTGCTGAGCAATTCATCAGCTATAGCCCACATATAATTCGTGAAATTGCAGCTGAATACTGCTGCTACATGCATCTTACGACGCAACTCACTATCCGCATGATAGACATTGGCAAATGTTTTCTTGGCAAATTCCTTTATCTCATATTCCACCTCTTCACTATTCCCTTCAACAAACAAAGGGACTTCAGACATATCAAGCGGAGCATTTTTCGAAAAAGTCTGCATCGGATAATATACTCCATACCTTGATGTCAAAGGTGAAAACACATCCATCGGGACAGAGCCGGAAGTATGCATCCATAGAGCCCTACTTTGCAAAGTTTTTGCCAAGGAATCCACAAGAGGCGAAATGCCGTCATCTTTGATGCTAACAATATAGATATTAGCATTACGGTCTATGTGCGCTAAATCACTTATTACCTCAGCGCATTTCAACCTTGACGCCAATTCCGCCGCATGAGAAAAAGTCGGGCTATATACTTGAATAACATTCCCACTCCCACTCCGTTCAATAGCCGGAGCCAAATGTGATGCCACGTTTCCGGCTCCTATAAATACCACACTTGGAGTCATGCGTTGCTTTTATTAAGCAATAATTACACTAAAAATAATCACATTAAACAGGTGTATAAATCACCATTTATCGATGTGCACATTTTCCCAACGGAGCTTGTCTACATCCTGAAGCTTGCGTTGCTCGTCCTTATGTCCAAATGTAAGAATACATACTACAGGACATGTTTCAGGGATACCCAGCATCTCCTGCACATATTCATCCGATGGTGTCCCATCTGCTGCAAACCGCCCGTGAACCTGAATCCAACAGGAGCCAAGTCCAAGATCCGCTGCCTGAAGTTGCATATACGAGGCTGCGACTGACGCATCCTCAACCCAAGGTTCGGTTGCTGTGGAATCCACCGCCACAACTATTGCAAGAGGACAACGAGCCACTGGAGTAGCGCCCATAGGCTTACACTCGCTAAGACGTTGGAGCGTATCAGCATCTTCCACTACCACAAACTGCCAAGCACGAGCGCTTTTTGATGTGGGAGCCAATAATCCTGCTTCAAGAATTAATCTAACTTGTTCTGGATCTATTTTTTCAGATGTGTAACGACGTATGCTGCGTCGCTCCACCAGTAAGTCATGAAATGTCATATTCAGATATTATTAACGCTTACAAACCCATACATTGGGATACGTGGCGGATACTGCCTTAGCCTCAGTCCTGGCATCTACGATGTTAGAGCAAGTAGCAACATAAACACGATAATTACCATCCATCTCCATAACCCTCATATCCGGGTTACCGCCAATGTGCTTCATTGCCAATGGTCGGCTAGGATATGATGCCACGACAAGCATGTATCGGTCAGAATCATCAAATCTATATCTATCAGCGCCTTGTGACATTGATTCAACAGAATCACGCATCATTGATGTTGGGACTGAAATATTAAGCTGGATTTCCCTTGACAAAGCTGGTTCAATAGATGTATCAACTATCGGCTCAGAGGGCATCGATGTTTCAAATCTGGCACTCAATCCCGTGTCAAGTGTGGCAAAATTTAGTTCAGGGCCACGCACAAACCTGGTGGTAGAATATACTATGCCTAATGTCACCATCAATACGACTATCGATGCGACAATCTTAAGCAATGTCGGAATGACAAGCATACGAGGTGCCTCTAACAGTGCGTCTGTTTCCGGCGCACATGAATTATCAGCCAATGGCTTAACAAATATCGGACATAAGCCGGCATAACGCATTATACTCGACTCGGACGGCTCAAACACCGGGGCTTCCGAAGTTACGCCCATGTGCAAAACTCCAAGCCTACCAATCTGTACTTCTCCATTGAGTTCAAGCTGACGCCTCAATGCCCCCACTTGTACCTCAATTTCAGCTTTTGCGCTATCGACGCTTATCCCCTCACGACGCGAGATGCTCGCAGCCAAAAGCCCGTCATTATGACGCACTTCCGGATTGAATCCAAGCGCTCGACTTGGAGGGTTAAATCTTTGTGTCTTAGCATCGTATGCGGCTGGCATTTCATGGACAAGAAACGCACCCAAACCGGACGCCACAACACAATCATGGCGCATCAATAAGTATTCAATATGTTCAGTAATGTCTAACACACTGCAAAATTACAAAATTTTCTTATATTTTTCAACTCCGGGACAAGCGTTTAAGTCATAAAAAACAAGAGTGCGCTATGGCAAGCGCCATAACACACTCTTGTATAAGTTTTAGCAAGGTCTTTATCGGCTATTTTTCATTCGCCTTGTCAAGATCCTTTAAATCATAGTTAAGCTTATCTTTCTCATCTTCATTTGCCGTAACTATCACCGGAGCATGACCGTTGACAAACACATTATCCAATCTGACGGTTGGATAGTTACAATAGAAAACATCTGATTCTGCTTTTATGGAAACATTCTCGATTCTAAAATCAGAGACTGCATCATCGGGATTACCAGCTATCACCCCAAGGCCTTCACAATCCACAGTGATATTCTTAAGCAGCACGTTTTTAACTGTTCCCACAGGATGTTCATCACTCCCCTCAAGTGTGAAAAACTGCTTCCACGGCAGCATTTCAATCAGTGTGCCACATTTACCGGTCACATTCTCAACAGTAATATTCTCATATATCTGATATGTATCCGGCCGCATTTTCAAGCGGAGTAGAGAGCACTCGTTTTCCAATCTGCAATTACGCAGTGTTACGTTTCGTGCATGAAAGCATTCGCTACCGAATGTAATAGTCCCATGTAGATTCGGGCCAAAAGTACAATCCTCGACAAGTATATCCTCCACCATCCCATTTTCCACAGACTTGTGGGCAAACACCCCTTTGCCCCCCTTCATGCAAACGCCATCATCATCACAATTCAGATAGCAGCCACGCACTGTCACACGACGACAACCATCAATGTCTATTGCGTCACTACTGGGAGCCCTGACTGGTTCAGCCGGCGCATAAACCTCACAATTTTCAATCAGGACATCCTCGCATTGGTACAAATGAGTGCTCCAGAATGCAGAGTTATGAAGCTTAACACCGGAAAGTTTCACATTGTCACACCCCCAGAGGAAAACGAGGCGAGGACGGCGCACCTCAAGATTAGTCCAAGGAAGATTATTGACACGCGCCTTCTCAACATGATCCCAGAATTGCACCCAAAAACGATAACCATTACCATTTATCATTCCAGGTCCGCAAATCTGAAACCCATCAACATGGTAAGCATTGACAAGAGCGGCATGATAATAAATGCTCCGACCCTCCATTCTTGATGGAATCAACGGATAATCATCAATATTGTCTGACCCTTTCAGCACAGCTCCTGATTCTAATGTAAAGGAAGTCCCCGGCTTGAAGAACAATGCGCCTGACAAGAATGTGCCTTGTGGGAGCACTATGTTTCCACCGCCCTCAGCCTCCGCTTTGTCAATCACATTCTGAATAGCAGATGTTTGTACTATAGTACTGTCTGTGACGACTCCGTAATCCGTCACCCTGTAATCCTTAGCTTCGGTCAAAGACGCCGTTGCCAAAATCAAGGCACTACTTGTTATTATTTTATTCAAATTACTCATATTTACCAAATCTCTATTTTTTCAATAATAATTAGTTCAAAATACTAATCTTCACGTTTTAATATCTTATCAATGAAATTCACAGCATATTCGATTGTCGGTTCAACCCACGGAGTAAAAAACCAAAACGGATGAACGTCAACGGGTATCTGATGCCGCTCCGAATAGATGCCCAACGAATCATATATACCCACTAAGGAATCTCTCCCATCGCTGTATCGAGGCAGCCCACTGCTTATGAAGCATATCGGAGCTGACTTTTTTGTTGCCCAAAGTAGAGCCGAGGCTTCCTCCCAATTATCTTTCGCATCATCATACATACCTCCGAGCCACAGGGCGTTTACAGGAACAGCACCCTTCGTCGCAAGACGCTGGATGGCATCCTCGATATTGCTTTCTGACACAAATGTGGCAATACCATCCATATTGATCACAGCCTGAACAGCGCTCGACGCTTCGGACCACTCCCCTACACTTTCATGTCGCTTTGAGCCATTTGTCACCCCGACAAGAGTTGCAAGCTGAGCTCCAGCCGAGCATCCAGACACCGCTATTTTCTCAGGGTCAACACCATACTTAGAAGCATTTGCCCGCACCCAGCGCACTGCCGTCTTTATATCATGAAGGGCAGCCGGATACTTAGCCTCAGGCGTCATCCTGTATTCAACCGGAATAGTGACATATCCCTTTGAAGCGATTCTTTGAGCCATTGGAACCTGCAATGATTTATCGCCGGAATTCCAGCCCCCGCCATGAATCATAATCAGGGCCGGATATATCTCCTCATTATCCGGGCGGAAAATATCGACGTGCATATCGCGATTGCCATAGGGGGTATCCTTATATGTGGCATACACAACATTTGAATACGCTTTTACTCCTTCCGGCAACTCGCATGGAAGCAGAACAGCCTCAGGATGGTGCTTGAGGACCTTTTTATTTGTCGAATAGGCTGTAAAAGACGTGTCTCGAGGGATACCTACGTTCTCCGGGTTCTTAACAGCACAACACGAACGTGAGTATTCACTTTGGGCAACTTTCCTAAAGAATCTTTCGCCGGCTTCTATCATCAAGTCATGACCCGCATTATTCAGATGTGCCGTATCGTTGGGCCCTTGAAAATATTTTGCCCGAAATTCCGGATTGTTAACCTCTATAATTTTATTGTCAGAAACATCAAGGACCGGGATGCCATACTTCGCACAGGTTCTCTTTATCTCATTGATTACTGCTTTGAAATATGGACGGTCAACTCCCCACGGCGTGACAAACCCGATCGGTTTTGAATTATATTTTTCCCTCAAGCCGGCACATAAAGAATCAAGTCCCGCCTCAAATTTAGCCCAATGTCCATGCTTTGCCACATAGTCCGCGTCATTGTGCCCAGCTATTACCAATATATAATCCGCACTGTCCGGCATTTCCAAATACCGCTGGGTCATCGCAGGACCAAAACCATCGGTGGTACGGTCATAAGCTATACTACTACCATTACGACCGAAATTCACATAGTTCATGCCAAGCTTTTGCGCCATCTTGGCATGCCAGCTCTCAGAGAAAGGTCGTTTGTGGTTGCGCACATAGCTGTCTCCAAGCACACATAAAGTTTTTCCTTTAAACTCATTCTCATCTGTCTGCGCCCTACTACTTGCATAAAACAGCATGACACATAGCATTACACTGATTAATCTCATTTATATTGTCTTATATTTAGTTTTCCCGGTATCGGTGCGACAAAGTTAGGCTATTTTCATATATTTTGCAAGTGACTTGTATATTGATACTGTTTTTTGGACGGTAAGGAATTGTATATCCAAATTATTTCGTAAATTTGCGTTTAACTATAAGCAACAATTCGTTTGCTAAAGACTTTAATCAGCTTCTGCATGGAAATATTTAAAACTGACATAGAGGACGTTTTAATACTCAAACCAAAGGTGTTTAATGACACCAGAGGATACTTCTTTGAAAGTTATTCAAAAAAAGAATTTGACAGGACAGTTGCTCCGATTGACTTCGTCCAGGACAACGAGTCCATGTCGACATACGGAGTTGTAAGAGGCTTGCATTTCCAAAACCCACCCTATGCACAGAGCAAACTGGTACGATGCGTAAGAGGCAAAGTACTTGATGTTGCATTAGATATCCGGAAAGGCTCTCCAACTTACGGCAGACATGTGGCAGTTGAACTATCTGAAGAAAACCACTTTCAGCTATTCATACCAAAAGGATTTGCCCATGGATTTGCTGTCCTTTCCGCCATCGCCGTATTCCAGTACAAGTGTGACTGTTTTTACAATCCAGATGCCGATAATGGAATCAGCCTTCTTGACAACTCATTAGAGATAGATTGGCATATCAGCACAAATGAGATGGTTATCAGCGAGAAAGACTCTAACAGAATTAAATTTGGAGATTTTGAAACTCCTTTTGAATATCATAAGCATTAAATTTTAACTTAACCAAGAAAACAGATTAATCGTGAAACAGGTTAAAGACTTCATAATCCTCAGGAATCAGCGTATCAACCAGTCATACTCAAGACTCACATTAAGACCGGCTGATGGAGAATGCCTTCCGACAATACTTCCAGGTCAATTCGTACAGGTCTCCGTCGATGCACCTGATGTATTTCTACGGCGTCCTATTTCCATAAACGATGTAAATATGGAGAGCGCAACAATCGACCTGCTGATACGCAATGCCGGCAAAGGCACGGAATCACTTATCAACAAGGCTGAAGGTGAGATAATAAACATCTTGCTCCCTCTTGGAAACGGATTTTCAACAGAAGCATCTGCCGGGTCACGAATGCTGCTTATCGGAGGAGGTGTGGGAGTAGCTCCACTTCTATATCTTGGTAAAATTTTAAAAAAGCACGGATTTATACCGGAATTCTTATTAGGTGCACGTTCCGGAAAAGACTTGTTGGAGCTTGACGATTTTAAGGAAGTCGGCAAAGTCCATATCTGCACAGAAGACGGTTCGGTTGGCATAAAGGGGCTTGTCACAATGCATCCGGTGATGCAAGAGGACATGTACCGCTATTATTGCTGTGGTCCCGCTCCTATGATGAAGGCGATTGCGAAGATTGCTCACTCTAACGGAACAGACTGCGAAGTGTCGCTTGAAAATATGATGGCATGTGGACTTGGAGCGTGCCTTTGTTGTGTAGAAAAAACTGTCAAGGGGAATGTTTGCGTATGTACCGAAGGTCCGGTATTCAACATTGACAGTCTTAACTGGGACAAATGATTTCAACAGCATTTTTCATCGTAAAATAGAATCAGACAATTTATAATTATGGCAAATCTTTCAGTCAACATAGGCAATCTCTCATTAAAGAACCCTGTATTAACCGCCTCCGGCACATTCGGCTATGGCGAAGAGTTCACACCATTCATTGACCTGAATCGCCTTGGAGGCTACATAATTAAAGGCACTACCCTTAACGCACGCGAGGGTAATGACTACCCACGCATGGTGGAAACACCATCAGGGATGCTTAACGCTGTCGGCCTCCAGAATAAAGGCGTCGACTATTTTATTGAAAACATCTATCCGCGCATAAAGCATTACGCATCTGAATTGATTGTCAATGTGTCAGGTGCAACAGTTGATGATTATGCTGAAACAGCCCGTCGACTTGCATCCCTTGAAAAAGTTAATGCCATTGAAGTCAACATCTCATGTCCCAATGTCAAGGAGGGAGGCATGGCATTTGGGACTACTACACAGGGAGCCGCAACAGTAACGAAAGCTGTAAGAGAGGCATACCCCAAAAATCTCATTGTAAAATTATCTCCAAACGTCACGTCCATCGCAGAGATAGCAAAAGCTGTTGAAGCGGAAGGAGCCGACTCTGTATCATTGATAAACACGCTTATGGGCATGTCAATCGACGTGGAACGACGCAAGCCACATCTCTCCACCATAACCGGAGGGCTTTCTGGTCCGGCGGTGCGCCCGATAGCCGTCCGCATGGTCTGGCAAGTTGCGAAAGCGGTGAAAATACCAGTAATCGGGCTCGGTGGGATTATGAACGGAAGAGATGCTATTGAGTTTATGCTTGCCGGAGCAACAGCGGTTGAAATCGGGACAGCAAACTTCATTGACCCGTCTGTGACCATGAAAATCCTTGACTACATGGAGGATTATTGTTCACGCCATGGCATCAGTGACATTAATGAAATTATCGGAACTATTTGAGGGCAAAACTCAGAATATGGCTCAATATCCTACTTCTAAATTTGGTAATCGGATATAGATTTCTTAATTTTGTGACAACCAAAACCGACAATCTCAATGCGTCAAATCCAACACATCTTATTACTGATGCTCATGTCTGCAAGTCTTTGCGGCTGTAGCAAACTCAGCAAAGAAGCTAAGGAAATAACAGGCATATATTATAATCCTGAGATTTCCCATAATGAGCCAGTAATGGAATTACACAAGAATGCCACATGTGTGATCCGAGCTATCAAGCCTGGAGTGCTCACTTATAGCGTAGAAGGAGATTGGAATGTGCTGAACGACTCGTTGATTATAAACATTGAACCATCCACTCTTAAATTTGAAGGCGACAGCACTATCATAGGCAACATTCCTAAACGAATAGTCCGTAAAATCGCAAGCCACAACGAGCTATCGCTTCAGCTTGAGCAAGATGGAGTTTCATATATATTTCAACGCCAAAAAAGAACGAATGACAGCGGTAAGTAACACTTAATACTAAATCTCTCTTATGATTATGAAATACATACACATACCCTTATCTATCATTGCGATTGCGTTATCATGCATGTCATGTCATGATAGTCATTCGATAGCTGAAGATGTCGCCACAGCTGAATTGGCTTTGGCCAATGACGATGTAAGTGCCACACGCGAAATTTGTGACAAGTTGGTGACAACTCCCGAAGAGAAATCAAGCATAGCCGCAAACGAATGGGGGCGATTGTCCATGTTGTACATGCAACTTAATGAACGTACCGATGATCCGGAAGTTGTCGAACTTGCAGCACAATGTTACAAAGAAGCCTTCAAGGTAAATCCCGACTCAGCATCTGCGTATTATCAGAATCTACCTGTAGAATATGATAAATATGCAATGACGCTGGCAACAATAGTCCATTCACTTGACAACCCGGCCGAAATACCGGCTGACCATGATTTAGACGTGTCAGCGGATACAATTTCAAATTACTAACCCTCTCCTCCTCTATAATAATGTCCACTTCTATGGATTGGAAAGAATTGCTCAATCAGAAAGTAGCCGAAGGCGTACTCCCCCATGAAGAAAACTTGGAAGAATCCGACATACTGGACGCTGATCGCCCAATCGCAGATGACATCATATCTGTAATCCTTGACAGAAAAGGGAGAAAAGGGAAAGTTGCCACTATTGTAACCGGTTTCAGTTGTGATGATAATGAGTTAAAAGAATTGGCAGCATCGATGAAATCACGCTTCGGAACCGGAGGGTCGGTCCGTGGTGGTGAAATACTGATTCAGGGTGACCGTGCGAACGAGGTTAAACTATTTCTGTCAAAAGCAGGATATAAAGTTAAGTAGTCAGTGTTAAATATATACAAAGCCTCAGCGGGCTCAGGAAAGACATTTACTCTTGCTCGAGAATATATCAAGTTGATACTTGGACACAAGAATCAGGAAGGAGACTATATTCTTAGCCGTAGACGTAGCAATAACCACAGGTCTGTTCTTGCCATAACGTTTACGAATAAGGCTACAGAGGAGATGAAAAGTCGCATTATTCACGAGTTAGCTGTAATAGCCGGATGCGAAAAGGGCTGGGCTGAAAAGAGTCCATACGAATCCTATCTTTGTGACACATTCCACTGCTCACCAGATGAATTAAAACAAAGAGCCGAAAGTGCATTGAAGGACCTCCTGTATGACTTTAACTTCTTCAGTGTATCAACTATTGATTCCTTCTTCCAGTTAATACTTCGTGCTTTTGCTCACGAGGCCGATGTGTCCGGCAACTATGACGTAGAGCTTGATGATGCTGCCGTCACATCAATGGGAGTAGACCAGCTTTTCCAAGACTTAAATCATGGCAAAGAGACAAAAAAGACTAAATACCTAATCAGGTGGCTCTCTGACTACATGACCCAAATGATTGAAAACGGGAAAGCATTTAACATTTTCAACCGCGCAAATAGTACTTATGATAATTTCATTAAATTTATCAGTGATATAACCGATGACTACTTTCGTGCAAATGAAGAGAAGATTGTAAAATATCTATCAGATTTGACAAAATTCGAACAATTCAAAAATTCAGTTTATCTCGAATTACGCAATGTCAAACAGGAAACTGCCGAAGCTTGTCGTATGGCCTGTGATGCCATTTCAAAGAGCGGACAGGAGGAGTCTATCAGCAAAAAAGTAAGGGACAGCCTCATGGATTGGAGTAAAGATGGCTACTCTCCGACGACAAAAGGATCTCTTCAAACAGCATTGGAAAAGACATGCGATTGCATTGACTCTATCTATAAAGGGAAAGCCGCAAGTTCTTCCCTAAGAAACGACGATATCGACAGGCTTGTCGCTTATGCTGCTGAACGATGCAAGTTTTGCATAAAACAAGTGTCCGAGCTTAAGATAATATCTGATAATCTATACCAACTCGGTCTATTTTCTACTATCATCGAATACATCGACATCTATCGTAGAGAAAACTCCACCATATTACTAAGTGACACAAACACTCTGCTCTCACATATAATCGGCGGAGAAGACACGCCTTTTCTCTTTGAACGTGTCGGCCAATGGTTTAGCCACTACTTGATTGACGAGTTTCAGGACACATCATTCAGTCAATGGCAGAACCTACGTCCACTTATACAGGAAAGCCTTTCATACGACCATGACAACCTGGTTATAGGTGACGAGAAACAATGTATATATCGGTTCAGAGACAGTGACCCCTCCCTACTCCACAACCTACACAACGAACCGATGGTGAGAGGATGTGCAAAAATCAGCGGTAACACACTCGCAGAAAATACAAATTGGCGCTCCTCAGTCAATGTAATACGTTTCAATAACACTCTATTTTCTGCAATAGCCAAGAATCTCGGGTTTGATGACATATATAAAAATGTAAGTCAGCAAATATCAATCAAGCATTCCACACATAAAGGTTATGTAAAATTATCTGTCTTTAATGCCAAAGATGAAGACCCAGAAGCGAAAGCGCTGGAGCAACTTACGGTAGAACTTAGAAGACAGTTATCATCCGGTTATCATCCCGGTGATATTGCTATTCTTGTTCGCAAATGGACGGAAGGCGAACGAATAATAAAACATCTTGAAGCGACAAAACTTTCAGACCCGGACTTTCCAGAATTTCAGATAGTATCGGATAATTCACTCAGGGTTTCAAGGTCTCCTTCCGTCTCGCTGGTCATAAGTCGGCTACGACTACTTTGCGCATCTGACCACCCTGTTTCAGGGCATAAAAAGACTCAGAAAGAAATAGCAACAATAATCAATGATTTCGAAGCAGCCCAAAGCAATGGGGCGTCTTCTTCTGATGCGCTGACCAAAGCTATAAATAAATTTGCCAACCAGAGGAACCTCAATCTTAATGACACAACTGATCCGCAGAGTGCTGTTAGGATATCAACTGTCGATGACATAGACCTAATCACACTTATGGAAGGTATAATCACCGAATGCATTCCTCCAGAAAATCTTAGTCGTGACAATTTATTCCTGACAGCTTTTCTGGACTTAGTATCTGAATTCGTTTCACATGGCAAAGGCGACATACGCTCATTTCTAAATTGGTGGGATGACACAGGATACAGGGCAACCGTGGCAGGAGCAGCCGACGATACAGCTCTTAACATATTAAGCATACATAAGTCAAAAGGCCTGGAGTTCCCGTGCGTTCACATCCCGTTTGCCGAACTTTCTGAAAGCAGTCAGGGTGATATCTCCTGGTTTGAGATTGACAATATCCCGGGGATCGACTCGGAAATAACCCCTCCAATGTTACCCCTCACGGCCACAAAGGCAATGGAAGGTACAATGTTTGAAAAGCAATACCAGGTGATTCAGTCACAGAAACAGCTTGACAGACTTAATTTGTTATATGTGGCATTTACCCGAGCCGTGAATGAACTTTGCATCGGAATTAAGCTTGGAGGTGGCGGGAAAAACTTCTCAGCCGAAATATCAAATGGTCTTGCCGCATGCACGCACGAATTTGTAACTGAACTTAATTCAGCAAATGAAGCCTCCGATATCACCATATCCCCATTTACCACTATTGAGATAAATGCAGACGGGACAATGACACTTGGGAAGCCGACTGTCCGCCAAGAGACAAGCAAGAAAACTTCAAAGACAGCTATGGCTCCATCCAATCTAATGGATATGCCGGACTATTACATCCGCCAAGGAGAATCAATCTGGGAAAACACCAAGCTGGACCGGTACAAGGATATGACTGTGGCCCGAGACAGAGGCATTATACTGCATGATATAATGGCACACATACGTAAACCGCATGACATTCCTACCGCAATCAACTTACTCAGGTCGACACCGGAAGCTAAAAGCCTCACAGAAGGCGATATACAAGAAATACGCTATCTGATAACACAACGTGTTAATGACAAACGGGTGCATGAATGGTTTAATGAATACAACCGTCTACTGATAGAACGGCCTATTGCCATAGATAAAGAAATGACCCGCCGTCCTGATCGAGTGGTATGGACATGCAACGGCGAGGTCAATGTGATAGATTACAAAACAGGATCACAATCTCCTGAAAAGTATAGGAAACAAGTGAAAGAGTACGTGACAATCTTAAATTCTCTCGGATACGAAAATGTAACCGGCTACCTGTATTATCTTGATTCCGGCAAAATCGTGAGATTCTAAGATTGAAGCTTACTCCGAATTTCAAACCTGACCATACGTCGCATTGCACGGCGTATGGTTTTCCATTTAGGAAATATCGCAAACGGTCTGAGAGGTCCGTAGCTTACTAATATCACAAGCAACGATGTAAGTGCCACAATCAGGAGCCAACCATATATTTCTTTCATTGATACTACCAAAGCCTGGAGTTGAATCATGCCAAATAATTCGCCAAACGGCAAATACATGGTGACAGGATTAGAATCTAAAGCTTCAGCACTCAGCAATGCCACATTCTTAGCCATGGTGTGACGAAGCATCTCTCCTACCAGCGCAGGACCAAATGTAGCTCCCATCACCGCTCCAGTAAAGCCATTTATGGTCAAAGCCTGTGGGAAAACGAAAAAATGTAACCCGCTCTGGACTATGGATGTCAGAAATACGATTGAGATTATCACTGATGCTGCGCCTCTAAAAAACAGAGGCATGAAAAGCATTTCTTTCTCAACGCCATAATCAATTAGAAAGTAAAAATAAGCAAGATAAACAGCCGCCAAAGAAAATCCTATCGCTGTCATTGTCTTATATCTCCATTTATTGAGGGCGAATGTGAAATATGTGAAAATCACACCGGCAATAATCCCGACAAAAACATACCAATTCAAGTCTATCAGATTCGTTTCATCAAAACCCAGGATTGTCATCGCATAACTATGCTCAAACACATGTTCGGTCGCCAATAGTGTAAAAAACACCAGGTAAATCAATGTCGCTCGAATCACATTGCGATTTCTGAGTGCCATAAACGAGATGTAGGGATGGTGGAGGAATGACGCCCTCCATAAATTGACTGCGAGACATGCGACACCAAGCAACGCTGCCACGATTATCTCTTCCGCCTCCCACCAGTCATAGAAATTACCATACACACAAATAAATGTGAAACACAGCATAAATATACTCCACAGCCCAGCACCAATCCAATCTATACCTAATAGCGGAATCTGCATAGGGCCCTTTACCGGCTTAACCAAAATCAACACCATGAACAGCATTAACGCCAGCAAACCAGTCATTAGCCAGTGCATATATTCCCATTGAGCAAAGAAAGCAGTGTAGATCGTAAGAACTCCGCTTAACTGAATCACTCCGTCAACCACAAGATAGACATAACAGAAAAATATCGCCATGTCACGCACAGGAGTCAACCACAACTGTATAGTGGAATTACACGCAAATGTCGCCCACATCCTGAACCATCCAGCAATAAAGCAGGTCGTAACCAGAAGAGGCACCGAATGGGTATGCGCACATATAAGATTGGCCGCTATCAGTACAATACAACATGTCGATAACGAAACTCTATTGGTAAATCGGAACTTTAACCGGAACATCACGGCAAAGTTTATCGACATGCCAATCAATTGTGCATATCCCGCCATCAATATATCTTCCTGCATAAGAGCTGTGGTCCCGACCATGTCAGAAGCAGCCGCAAGATATAGGCCTCCTGAAAATTGTATAATCAGGACAAATATGATGAAAATCCAAGGCTTTAATCGCCGTGGAATATAATTAGGAATATCAGGGATGTCAAACGGTCCCTGAGGAGCATGCCAATCAGCCATTTCAATACTTCACTTCACATTCCACATTCATACCGGCTCGAAGAAGTGCCATATCCTCCGGTCTGTTATCTCTGGAGAACTCGATTCGCACAGGTACACGTTGACGGACCTTGACAAAATTACCGGCTGAATTATCTTGAGGTATGATTGACAATGTTGCTCCAGTAGCTTTTGAAATTGAAACCACATTGCCATTAAACGTAACATCAGGTATGGCATCGACTTTAATTATCACCTCGTTCCCTTCAGCTATATGGGACAATTGTGTCTCCTTATAATTAGCCGCAATCCATACATCCCCGGAGTCCACCACGTCAAGAAGTGTTTGTCCGGGTTGAACCAATTGCCCTACCTGTATCTCCTTCCGAGAGGCATAACCATCACACGGGGCAACAATAACACAGTAAGACAGATTCAGTTCCGCAGTTTCCAGCAATGCTTTGGCAAGTTCTATACCGGCATCGTTCTGCGCTATGCGCTGCCGGGTTTCAGCCACCACCGAAGATGTGGCAGAACGTTGTCTGGAAAGCATTTCGTAACGAGCTTTCTTTGCCTCATAGTCGGTTTTAGCTGCATCATACTGCTGACGGGTTACCGCCTCTTGCTTCAACAGTTTACTGTAACGCTCATAATCGGCAGCCGCCATATCCATCACGACCTTTGCCTCCGCAATAGACGCTTCAGTCACAGCAACATTTGCCGCTGCCACACCAACACTGCTATCAGCCACAGTGCGTCCAGCAAGAGCATTTTGGTAATCCGCACGAGCTTGCATGACACGGAGCCTCATATCCGCATCATCAATTATCACAATTGTATCCCCCTTCTTTACAGGTTCATACTCTTTGAATCGTATCTCCTTAATATACCCTTGCACCCTGCTGTTCACAGGAACTACCTGCTGACGGATTTGAGCGTTGTCAGTAAACTCCACCTTACCAAGATGCACAAATTTGCCACCGACCCATACTGCGGCTATTATAATCACAAGAAGAGAGACTATATATGAGATAATTTTTTTTGTACGATGTTTCATATCTTTCCGGAAGTAAATAGTAGTTTATAATAGTAATATATAATGTTTATTTTGGCGTTTACAAGTTGCTGTTCAGCATCCAGTTTTGAGTTCGCAGCATCAAGCATATCGGTAATCAATGCCATATCAGCAGAATAGCGTGTAGCAGTCGTCATGTAATTACGTTCAGCAAGTTCTACACTCTTTCGTTGGGTTTTAAGCTCCTCATAAGCCTCCAGATAGCGTGTGTAATCTGCACGGACTCCAATATTAATATCCTCACATGTGGCTGCAAGCTGTTCCTCAGCCTTACGTGTCGCCATCCGACTTCGGGACAAGGACTTATTATTTTTATACAATGACGAAATGTTATAACTCACCCCGACTCCTACGTACCAATAACTAAGATTACGATTAATAGGAGGAACTTCCACAAGTATTGGACCGTCAATGGTCCATCCAGCCTGCAAACTTACCTTTGGAAGTTTTCCACTACGCACTAAAGACTCCGCCTTACGGCTTATATCCACACCTGATTGCGCCATTTTTATTACAGGAGCATTGTTTGACGCCTCACGTTGCCACCAGTCTTCCCCGCTAACAGGCAACGACTGAGACAGAATTGTAGAATCAGGGTGTATTTCTGTCCCCTCAGGGAGACCGGCAGTAACAATCAAGTTATAATTAAGAATATCAAGAGTGTTATCTATTTTCACAAGCTGAAGTTCGAGATTGGAGACAAGCAGCTCATAACGGGTTATGTCATTCTTCAAAGCCACTCCATTTTCATATCTTGCTGTCATCTCAGCAAGTACTTTTTTCGCCTGTGAAATATTATTCTCAACTACACTGCGAAGATTTCGATACTTGTAAATATCAAGATAAAATCCAGCCAGCCTGAAGCGAATATTGTCACGTTTAAATTCAGTAGAATATCGTGCGGCAGTAGATTTCAGTTCTGCGATTTCTACACCCTTTGTGATGGCACCGCCTGTATAGAGCGGCTGATTCACACTAAGTGAGAGCCCATTGCCAAAATGTGGGATAGGAGCTTTTTGATAATCCGAAAAATTTCTTTTTGTGATAAAACCATCACCAATGTAGCTAACTGACAAATTAGCATTGATTTCAGGTAACCATTCGCTTTTTGCAACACTTATTTCCCGCCTTGACTCCTCCTCAGCGGTAAATGACGGTCGGAGTTGTACACTGTTTGTTTCTGCGATTTCAAACAAGTCCTCAAGACTTACTATCTTGCGGTCTTGCGCCACAGCGCACACTCCCCCACTCATCAGGAGTGCGGCAAGCACCCCCGTGAGCAATCCATGATTGTTCATAAGGGATTATAAATTAAAAAATGTGATTAAGGATTGTTTCGGCTTAACATTTTCATGTCATAGTGACACATGACATCATGGCACCGGAAGATTATTGAGTACTCTTCCAGTTCTCTTTATATGCGTAATTTTGTACGGTTGCAGGCATCTCACCTACTGTGGGTAATATATCAGTCATATAGGATGGCTCTTTGTGAACCACAGTGCAAAGTTATCAAAAAAACCTCACATTTCAAAAAAATCAAAAATTTAGACTAAAAGTTTGGATAATTAAAAAAAACATTCTACCTTTGCACCACGAAACCACGAAATGGTTCCTTGGCCGAGTGGTTAGGCACCGGTCTGCAAAACCGTTTACAGCAGTTCGAATCTGCTAGGAACCTCATAGGAAAAGCATTGGAGTACACTCCAATGCTTTTCTTTCTTAATAAGACCAAGCTACGATGGCACTGATCCGAAATGTATAAGTTTCAGCAAAAAATCCTACGGCATTTCCACACCTTGAATCTCGTCCCACGGCCTTATCGAGCCCCTGAGCGAAGAACCCCCAATCACTCATATTCGCCTGAAAATCCTTAGATTGTTTATTCACGGAAGCTATTGTTAGCTGTTTGGAGTCTATGGCGAGCTGCCCCAGTACCTCCTTCCCGTTTGAGTCGAACTTGATGCCTAACTCTATCGTCTTAGCCTTTGCCATTTGGTCGAATTTATTAGCGATTTTGTATCGTTTATCTCTTTCCCTATTGTTTTTGAAGTCCCTTTTCGGTATCTTCGGAGAAAGATAAATCAATTATGAAAAAGCCTCGTAGACATCGGATATTCAAAATCTTTTCCGCTGTATATTATATCGGAATATATTTGATGTTTCTTGACATTGACAATATTTTCATGTCAACAATTTCATATATTCTATCTTCCCCATTTATCTTTATTCCCTGGTTACTGATATATGGCATGGTGAAGGATAATGACAAGCCAACAACCGGCGCATGGCCTTACAGATGGTTTTAATAGACAATTAATTTCCTGAACCTCTCCACGGAACTTTTCTCGACACTCTTAGCCGCTTTTCTTTGCGGCTTTTTTGTGCCTTGTCTCCGGGGGAGGGACCAATCATGCGCATTACATAGCCGAGATATATGTCCAGAAACAAGCTCTCTCGTCCGTCACATAGCATCTTAGCCCCAAGCTTCGGGTTATCGCCATTATCGTTGACAATCATGTAGGTGTTGTCGCCCCTCAGCGTTTTCTTTCCAGCCATATACAGTGTGTTTTATTTTACAGCACAAATATACTTATTTATTTTTTATTTTTGGGTAGCAAAAAAGTGGTAAATTTCAACAAAAACGGCTGAAACGGATGGAAAAGCAAGAGAGCCGGCGATTTTTAAACCGCTGGCTCTCTTCGCTTTACCACAAATGACAATTCACAAAATTATCATCCAAGTACCTCGGAGGGGAATCGAACCCCTATCTGAAAATTAGGAATTTCCCATTCTATCCATTGAACTACCAAGGCATCTACTCTTTCAAGCAGAACAATCAATAGCGTTTATTAGCACTATTTCGGGATGCAAAGTTACGGATTTATCATCATACATCCAACCAATTTGTCGATAAAATCCTCTGCCAACCATTGCTCTTTATAAAAAACAAGCCCGAGTATTGCAAATAACCTCTATTTTGTGTGGGAGACAGACCTCTTACGCACTGATCTTATACATGACTACTATTGTCTTTAGAATCCGGTCTTGATTCAGAGACATGTATTGAGCCGTTCATAGCGTATTCCATTGCCAGACAATAGACTTGATCCACCACATATTGCCAGTGTTTGTCCCTATAAACCGATTTTTCATGCTCATCAAAAACATCAACGATATATTTCGAATAATCATGGAATTGATATGTGTTATACGCACATATTCTTTTAGGGGAGGTAAATATATGTCCCAGAAACATATCAATAGTATCCATTGCCTGTAATGGCGACTGCTCCTCAATAGCGTTCATTGTATATATTGTGACAACTTTCGACTGTTTTGGGGCAAGCGATTTATATCCTTTTTCATATGAACCCAACGGAAAACACAATCTCTCCAAAAACGCTTTCGTAGATGCTGACACATCCATAAGATAGATCGGAGACGCAATAACAAGACAATCAGCCTCAGTTGCATATTTCAATAATGGGGTAATATCGTCTTTAAATGCACAAAACCCATAACTATTTCCTGTCTTTGATTTACATGAAAAGCAACTCTGACATCCTTTGTAATTATAATCATTGAGATTTACATTGAGTATCCTACTTTCCGGGGATATAGACTTCACACCGTCCTCAAAAGCCTGGCACAATTCAGCTGTATTACCTTTTCTTCGAGGACTTCCGTTCACAATAACAATATTCATATATTTCCAATTTTTATAATTCTACCTTTTCATCTTGAAAATCTTTTACTTTTGGCACTAACATGATGCAAAATTAACACCTAAGTACGGGTTAAGCAATAACTTACCAGATAGTTTGCCCCTTACCAAATAGTTTATAATAATGCCTGTCAATAGTTTGGACAACATATTTTATGGCAAAAAACTACCTATCAATATTGCAAAACCGCAAGTTGAGTGAAGAGACATCTGCCACTTCGCCATTTTTAAATAGGACCTTACACCTGCCTCGAATAGCACTTATTGGGACATACTGAAATACACTTGTTGCAGCCTATACATTTTACATGTAGTGGCAAAGCATGTTCATGCCATAAGAATCGGAATCGGCGTATGGCTTTTTGCGGACATACATCTACACATTTCCAACAAGCTGCACATTTTTTTGCAGAGAATCTCGGACATCTAAATTTGTTCATATCTAAAATATTTTAATAGTATTCATTTTGTCCCGGTAAGTATTCCGGCATCATCATCCACATCCATTTCATGTAGTTCGACATCACGACTGCCTCTGCCGAAATCAAGTGCTATATTAAATTTGACAGCAATATAAGAACAGCTGCGGTCACTACGAGCCTTTGACGTATAGGGTGCAATAGCGGAAAGATTTCTCGTCTCCATCCAGTAATTCCTCATGAACGCATTGAAAACACCAATATGCAGAGACCACATATCACGTTTGTACCCAACCATAATTTGATTCATATCTTTTTCTTCAATTATCTCCTCGCCATACATATGATTAGCCGGACCGGACATTATATTCGCATACACAAGCCAGTTATTATAATTGAAATCTAAACCCAGCCCAAGCCTAAATATATTATGGGAATGATGATAATCCAATCCGTGGCTGAAATATCTCATAAGAGTAGGTTCGGCAGATATCGTCAGGTGATTTTTCCATGGGCGCAATGATACCGAGCCTCCAGCCGTCAGGCGTTGAAATGAACATTGATTAAAATAAGTCCTTATGAACTGTTTGCCATCGAATATTACGGATTCCATAATCGGCTTGTTCTCGTTACGATATTCCACACGTGTGTTTAAGCTTATTATATCAGTATCAAACGATGCGTCAAACGATTGCGTAATTATACGGAATGGATGCAAATCCGGATTGCCTTTACGCACCATTCCTACTTGTATCGGCTGTACAACATCACTGATTTCAGCAGCTGACGGCATCTTATAGTCAAGCGATGCAGAATAGCGCATAAACAAGAATCCGACAGGCTGATATGAAATATTTATTGTAGGAGATAAACAGACTTTGTCAATATCTTTATCCCCCTGACTAATATTGCGGTAAAAAGCCTTAATACTTCCAATTATCCCCCAGTCACCAAAACGGTTGGAATACTCTCCAAAAATAGAGGTCTCAGACCGTTTAATCTGAATTCTCCCTGGATTATCATTATAATAAGTATTGTTTATGACTGAGCTATTGTTAGACATACCAATATTCAGAGCACGGCCACCGACACGGTTCTCAAACATACCAAGGAGCTTAATTG
This sequence comes from uncultured Duncaniella sp., assembly GCA_958352885.1. Classification (GTDB taxonomy): domain Bacteria; phylum Bacteroidota; class Bacteroidia; order Bacteroidales; family Muribaculaceae; genus Duncaniella. The sequence goes on along the minus strand of CATWQI010000005.1, from coordinate 8,841 downwards.
AGTACTTGTCGCCGTTAACACGATTAGTCTCAAATTTTAAATCCTCAGAATACTCATGCAGTATCTGCGAATGCATATATGTGCCTTGAGTTTCAAAAACAAGGCTTCTATTCTCCGACATCCGACGCTTGTAATACAGCGCCATAGTCGGCAATACTGAATGCTCTTCCGTATGCTCTGTCACTATTATTGGTGTTTCTGAATCTGACATATGCAATAAAGCACGTCGGTCACCTTCTTCCTTATTCGGCACGTCGTTGATATCAAGTCCGAGTCTGGCATTAAAGATATTGCCCGAGGAATGTTGATAGCTATAATTGACAGTGCTTTCCAGCCCAGAGCCTCCGACAGTCACCGGCATACCACTTTCATGGCGTATTACGTCATAATCCGGGTAATGCCATGTCTCATCATAATCCCTTAGCCACTTGTCTTTCCTTTGCCCCATATAGCCTGCATTCACGCTCCAAACCGAATTGCCTTTGTTGTATTGCCCGGCTATATGATCTATTGTAGCCCAGCGTCCTTTTTCAAATGCGCTGAAAGAGTCAAATGACAGTCTTCCTCCGGAATCACGCAGAGTGGTTATATAGTCAATCACAATTTCAGCTCCTTCATAACGCACACCGGGATTATCATGATATTCAATCCTAATAATATCCTTAGGATTAATGGCCTTAACCTGCGCCATAGTCGATTCTATCCCATTGATGCAAAGAATAACATCACCGCCACCAATGACAGATATTGCATTTGTCATAGGATTTACCGTAATACGTGGAAGATTCATCTTACGCAATAAATCCACGCCGTCAGCTGATACATCCAATGTTTCCTTTGATAACATGAGAACTTTACGGTCTACTTTATTAATAATCGGAGAGGCAGTCACTTGTATTTCATTTAGAAGATACGGCGAAATAGAATATTCTATTGTATCACAGTCAGTTAAAGTATTCTCAATATGATTTTGAGAGTGCATGGAAAATGCTGTGGCACATATTAATGCCCACATTATAAATAGTTTACGCATAATTTAATTTTGATTAGTCCTGCGAAATCAGCGCATCATATAATTCATGAAATCTTTGGCGCAAAAACTTCACAGCATAATGTTTTCGAGAAAGCAATGTAGCTACAGGAATGCCTGTTGCAATAGAAATATCTTTTACCGGTATTCCATCAAAAACTGTCATGCAAAACACCTCACTTTGTTCAGCAGGCAGGTCGGCCAACGCTTCATCAAGTTCCTCCCACACCAATCGACGCAGATAAACGACATCTGGAGATTCCTGTGGAGAGCAAAAAAGTGTCTTAGCAATATTCTCACAAACCAAATCTTCTGTATCAAGCATGACATCCCGCTTCTTTCGCCAGAAATTCAGCACAGAGTTACGGGCGACACGATATAGCCAGGATGACAATCTTTCTATCTCTGAACCCCCATCAGCCGAAACACGAGCGAGTTGATAAAATACATCTTGAAGTATATCCTCAGCATCCTCACGACATTTAACTTGCGAGCGTATGTAACTAAAAAGGCGGGGAGTGTATTCTGAGATAATTTCTTGTATGTCATCACTCTGCTGCATCAGTATTGGTATTATGGTTACGGAAGCTGAAATGCGCCCTGCGACGCACTTCAATAAACTTGCGCCTTTGTTCATCGGTCATATTGTGCCAATGTGAGTGCCAATCATTATCATGATGAAAAATCTTATGCAGACATCCACCAATAATAAAAAGGGCGATTATAAAACTTCCTGTCATTATCTGACCAAGCAGAAATAATCCTACACTATACCAGAATCCTATTACGGCAAATCCACAGACAGGGACAAGTATGGAATTCCAAAGTGCCGTTATCGCAAGACCGGCTAATGCCGGAATTACGGCAATAAACAGAGTGAATGTGACTATTGTCTTGATTATCTTTCCCATTGTTATTGTTTTTAAGTTTATTAATTAGAGCAGCTCTGTTTATTATGACACGTAACAATAAAAAATATTTTATATCTAATGCTGAATTTTGTTCTCTATACTGATAAAATCAGTCGCTGACCGCTGCAACACGTAGCGTCAACTCGTTATAGGCAATTATGTACACACTCAATTTCGTCAGATTAAACTTACGGCGGAAAGATACTTATTCACAGATGTTGACTTTTTTATTACCTTCGCCGTTTTTCTTCCTATTTCTTGTTCAAGATACTCCCAGAACGGCTTAATTTTAGCCAATATCTGAGCCTCTCCACACAGAGCTTTCGAATAATAATCAAACAGCGACTTATGAAACATCATTATATGGTCAAGTCTACTTGTACTATCCCATTCTTTCCCGGATTTCAACTCCGCAGACAATGATGGACGCATTAATAGCCCCCTACCAATCATGACACCGGATAACCTTGGATATTTGACGATCATAGAATCAACGTCATCAATTGACAACAAATCGCCATTATAAATTATTGGATGTACGGATTCAGACATAAACTTGGCAAATTGCTCCATATCCAGGCTCCCTGCATATTGTTGTGACGCAATACGGGGATGTATCGTAATATGAGAAAGCGTGATGTCATTAAGTTCGGATATTATGGTCTTCCATTCATCTGAATTAGTAACGCCAATACGCATTTTCACTGAGAAGACGACATCCGGGTACTTCGCAGACATTATTTCACCGATAGCCTTAAGCAAGCCCGAATTTACTATTAATGCCGCACCTCTGCCATGCTTGACTTGAGGAGGAAACGGGCATCCAAGATTAAGGTCTACCCTATCATACCCCTCAGCTACAACTACATCGACCAACATCTCAAACTCATCTGTATCGCGAAATATAATCTGCGGGACGAGAGTGTGATTCTCATTCAGTTGAGATGTGATTCCACGAATATCACGCATTCTCACCTCACCTCGTTCCACTCGCATAAATGGAGTAAAATATGTATCTATATTTCCATAAATTTCTGCATGGAAATGCCTCCAAGCTGCATCCGTATATCCTTGGAGCGGCGCAGCCATTATTGTCAACTGCTCAGACATCACCCTACCCCTATCAGTTCAATTTCAAATATTAATGTGGACCCGCCAGGGATACCGGGCTGATTAAATCTGCCATACCCCTGCTCAGCCGGGATATATATTTCCCATTTGTCCCCAACATGCATTTGCTGAAGAGCTATAATCCATCCTGGTATCAGCTCACGTAATCTGAATGCGGGAGCTACTCCGCCTCGGCTACTGTCAAATGTTTTGCCATTGATGGTTTTGCCGATATAATGCACAGTCACAACACTCCCCCGATTCGGTTTGGCTCCATTTGGATTACCACTCTTTATTACTTTGTATAATATACCCTTGTCAATTGGTTTGACTCCGGCTTGGGTTGCTTTTTCAAGCAGCCACTCCTTATTCTTTATTATATAGTCCTGCTTTGCCATAAATTTTACAATGTTGGTTTTACTATGTTTTGGAACTCCTGCTCAAAATTAGGGGTGAAAATATTCTGTCCGATTGCGGATAAAATTTCATCTATCGACCAAAATCTACCCCCATCAAGCTCATCTGACGGAGTAACGTCCCTGTCAACTACAATTTTATATGCGTTAATCAGTTCTCGCTCTCGGTCTGATTCAAACACATAAGATTTGAGAAAAATTGGAGTAAAATCAGTAAGGCCCAATTCTTCAAATGCTTCTCGCCACAATGCGATATCAACATTCTCACCCAAATCTATATGCCCTCCTACAGCAGTATCCCACTTACCTGGTTGAATATCTTTCCATTCCGGACGATGCTGAAGATAAAGCCTGCCATATGAATCAAACACATGAAGGTGTACCACCGGATGCAGTAATTTGCTTCCGCCATGACATTCACCCCGCGAAGCTGCGCCGATAATATTACCTTCCTCATCAACAATAGGTAACATCTCTTCCGAATTATCTGATTTCACGATCAACTATTTTTACAAATCAAACATTTACTTTACGATGGTAAAATTACTACATATCCTTGTGAAATGCAACTTAACACTTAATATATCCGACTCAACCAATAATTTATGAGATTGTTTCTACAATACAGATGTATTCATTAAATTTGTGACATCAAACAAACGTCTGCCTGCTAAAGGAGCACTAGACGCAACATCTATAAATCGTTACAATAATCCGCATTGGCAAACTATTATGAAATTAACTAAATACTTACCGATACTACCTGAGGAATATACACAATTGTTAACGGCGGCATTCGACATGGCAGAAAAAGCCGGTAATATACACATGCACTACTTTCGCAAAAGCGGACTTGAACAGACCACAAAGCTTAATGACAGCGACGTGGTAACTATTGCGGATAAAGAGTCCGAGGCGATGATCCTTAATTATATCCATCTGAATTTCCCTTCACATGGAATAATTTCTGAAGAATCGGGGAGCGAAAATGAGAATAGAGAATGGCGATGGGTAGTAGACCCATTGGATGGGACCACGAATTTTGCAATGGGGCTCCCTCCGTTTTGCGTTTCAATCGCTCTCGAGCTAAATATGAAACCTATAATAGGTGTCGTATACGCCCCTTACCTTAATGAATGCTTTTATGCTGTCAAAGGTATAGGGGCATGGCTCAATGGAGAAAAAATACATTGTTCCGATAAATCGCAATTGTCAAAAGCCGTAGTAGCCACAGGCATGCCATATGACCGTAATGACAACCCGGACAACAATCTGTCAGAGATATGTAGAACCGCACTATGCGTACGCGGCATACGACGACTTGGGTCAGCTGCGCTTGACTTATGTTATACAGCAGCCGGATTCCTCGACGCATATTGGGAACTGAATTTAAACAGATGGGACGTTTCGGCTGGACAGCTTATAGCATCCGAAGCCGGAGCAGTCATAGAATCAATACGCTCAGACAGGAATCACTCCATTCTCGTCTCCAACCCTCAACTGCACACTTCCATAAAAAGAATTCTGTTCCAGAACCGGCAATAATACTGCTAAGTTTTGCCATACGGCTAGACACATTTTACGTAATCAACATACATTGACATATCCAACAAGGCTCAGGTCAATATGTATGCCACAGGGCCACATGAGGTTGGCAGTAGTGCGGTAGAACATTACTCAATGCTTGAGATTCGAGACTTGTTCACTCTGCTATGCGCTGCTTTCAATCAGCCTCAATATCGGGTTGATAAACAGCTAAATATCCTCCTTGATGAGAAGAAAGTGAAGGTTGATGACTCAAAAGTAACTGCGTAATAATCTTTCTGCCGGAATATAGTATTGGATATTTGTGATAAGCAAAATATTTAATGTCTTCGCAAACACAAAGGGTAGTTTCCCCTTGAAAGAAATCTCGTGCCAACGAGTGCAGATCGGAGCTTGCTCCGGATATGCCGAGTGTAGCCGAGATTGCCGTAAGGAAATACTTCGCTTGCGCGAGCAACGATTTTAGGGATCGGTTTCGCCCGGTCGGAAAGAGCAGTCGAAAGACCGCTCTTTTTTATTTAATGTGGTATTACTTTCTGTCCCAACAGCACTCCGTTGTCTTGGAAAAACCGAAGTCTCTGACTCTTGACCGCAGTCGGTCGGCTTCAACCCATTTTGTTCCACGATTGCGTAAGCCATTGTAATAGTCAAATAGTTTATTCCTCGGCGTTCCACAACAACAGAAATCTCAGGCGAACCTTCATTATCGTTATTGTCAACACAGAATATGCTTCTTTCGATGAGGTAGGATAATGACAGACCGTAGACATCATCTTCCTCACCACGCACTCATAATTTATTGAGCTGCTCTTTCAGAATAGTGCCGCTTACAATTACATATGCCTCATGCTGACTGAGTATGCTTTCAATGCCTTCAAAAAATCGCACCCTTACACTCTCATCGGCAAGAATTGAAAATGAACCACGCCATTTACGGATGTCAACAGAATGGATAACTACATCTTTTGTGCTGAATATATCTTCTTTCAAATTCTCAAAAGTCTTATTCAGTGCATTAAGATTCTGTCGGGATACAAGTATACCGCACAAAGTAAATACCGGAAATCCGGGGTCACACTTTGCGAGGTTATGGTCTCCGCACTCATCAATAAAGAGGTAATATCTTGATTTTGTTGTCTTTCCCATTGTGATTTTCAACGCAAAGTTAGCGAAAATCCGCGATGTAGGCTTCATATCTCAGATATTTTTCGCTATTTTTGCAATCGGATAGTCCTCGGACTGTCCACGACATTTTGGAAAAATAAGAAGCGTTATGCTTATCTTGTAGTTTGTGAACGTAGGAAATTCAGAAACCGATGCAAGAGATAACATAGTGGTTCTCACGCTATAGCGTGGGTCACTATTGTTACATCTGCATCAAAGGTTTCCTACGACCTACAAACTAAGACGTGGCATAGTTGGCTCACGTTTTCTATTAATATCTTTTGCTAAAGAGTCAATGGCAATTTGAATTCAATAAGAATTTCGTAATATTCAAGCATAATGATATAATGAAAAAGATTTTAAAGGTCCTACTTGCGCTGATGGGACTCTGCTCTCATTTGCCGGTTTAATAATCTATTTCAAATTTTTCTATTCATCAGAACCGTCGGCAGAAAGTTATTATGTCGAAAATTTACCATTGAATAATGACAAATTTTCAGACGATTTTCATGAAATAACGGAGATTGTAAGGGACAATTACTCCCTTTACGAAGCCAAGCATCTAAACATTGATTCTTTGTGCGATTCGTTTTCTGCAAGCGTAGGGCATATTTCCACACCTAAGGAATATGGCGAACTTCTTCAAGAATTCTTCGCATCTTTGAAAGTTGGACATTCGTTTGTATATCTCAAAGAGTATAGCGCAGGTACTTTCCCTGTATATATAAATGATTCCGTTTTCATCAACAGCCCAAACGAGATTATGACTGAGGCAGGATTGAAGGACAAGGACAGAGTTATTGCCGTAAATGGAGAACCTATTGCCCAGTGGATGAATCGGAATGAAAAATATGTATCTGCGTCCACTCCACTGAATCGACGACTGTACACGGCTGCAAATATATTCCGAAGCCTATCTGACACTGTGCGCGACTATACTGTATGTCGTGGCAATGACACTATTTTGGTAAAACTACCTTTGCTGACTAAGGACAAATTGCCATCCTCTGCAATAGTAAAAACAAGTGGTAAAGTGCTGTACGACAGCATCGGCTATATTGCAATCAATACAATGATGGATGGCGTTCTTGAAAGTTTCTCGTCTGATTTCAACAAGGTGCGCAATCTTCCATATCTCATAGTTGACATAAGAAATAATGAAGGTGGCAATAGCGGTAACGGTCGAGAGTTATGTAAATATTTCATACATAGCGAACAACCTCATTGTATTGATAACAATGTGATGACCCCGTCGGACAATGCTTATCATGGTAAAGTTCTGTTGCTCATAAGCCCTATTACTTTTTCAGCCGCTGAAAGTTTTGCTATCGACATGAAGGAGAGCGGCAATGTCATATTGATAGGAGAGCCAACGGCCGGAGATACCGGCAACCATCCAAAGACATTCAAAACTTCAAACGGCATATGTTTCCGTATTCCTACAGCCAGTCCATCAGCATCCCCTAATGGGTTCCCATTGGAAGGAGTTGGAGTTACTCCAGATTACTATGTATCCCAGACGGTTTATGATTACTTTAACGATAAAGATACCCAACTTGATTTCGCAATAGATTTTTTAAAGAACAAATAAGCCAATATATCAAAGCGCCACCAAGAGTGATTTTTCTCTCGGTGGCGGCTCTTTTAGCGACCCAACGAAGGGCCTCGTTTTGGCTCTTTGGGTTTGATGCCAAGTTTGGCAAGTAGTTCTTTCGTCTTGTTACGAAATCATTGAAACACGCTCACGCCGTCTATCGTCAAAATAAAGCGATGCTTCTCTTTCGTGTCTCATTCGAGTTTTGCCTCGGAATGTTCGGTTGAGAATTTTTGACTATGTTCCGGTGAATATAACACACCCTTGAAAGGGACAGGTCGTTGAGCGATTATCCGTTGAGTAAAACTATCCCGAAATCCGATATGCTTGCAGTATCTTGCCCAAATAATCAGGTCGGGGACATCCGGAAAGTATTTCTCAATGTCAGCCTTGTATTCGGCATAGCCGGAATCATAAGCGACTGACATTTTGGACGCTTCAAGAGCCGATACTTCCTTTGAGAGTTTTTCTTTCGATGTTTCAAGACTTTTGTACTCTTCCGCCATTTCAATCACGGACTCTTTTAGAACGTTCTTATACTCAACAAGCAATTTCTTATCCTTGGCAAGTTGAACGTTCTCTTCGGTCAGCTGCTTATTTGTCTTTGGATTCGACGATTGTCTTTTCATTCCAGCGGTTACCACGTTCAAGCTCGGTCTTTCGTTTCTCCAAATATTGGGCTTCTGCGCCGAACTGCTCTTTCTCGGTGGTAAGAGTCGCCACATCCTGCTCCAGATCCTTTTTCTTGGCGGTAGTATTCGTGCTGGTCAACGTGTCGGGCGATGGCGGCGCATGAACCGCTTGCCTTCATGATGTTGAGTACGGCGTAACTCATAGGCAAGCGCGTTTGTGCTGTGTAACAATCGGAGTGTACGGCTTCCATAGAAGCCGTATCGGGGTTGACCTACAATCTTCCACCGGCTGCACTCGGTATAGCCCGAGCAAGCTCTGCTCTGCCCTCGTTGGCACGGATATTTCAAAGGGAATGTCCCCTTTGGCTCAGTAGGGATAATTTCGGGTCAGCGGATTTTTCCGGTGGGCACAAGGAGATGTCGGAGTATAGTATTATCT
>CATWQI010000004.1 GCA_958352885.1 uncultured Duncaniella sp. | reverse complement strand
ATTTGAGCAAAATTAGTAATTATAAAGTTTCCATGCAAGACAAAAAGTTTAACGGCAACGATTTTTATTTTCGTGTGTATTAAATGATTACAAGTTGTAAATGTAGCGATTTTGGCGCAACTACCCCGAAAGTTTAACGGGAGGAACAAAACTTTGGCTTCAGAGGCTTTTCATGAGTTTCCGGATATATATGCCGATGTTGGTTTCGTGTTCGTCAATACCAAGTTTACCCCTGATTTCGCTGCTGATGTTGTAGTGGCAGCGTAGCTGCATATAGTTGCCGACATCTTTTCCTTTCAGACCAATTGCATATAGACAAAGATAGTTTATCTCATATTCGGTCAAGCCGTGTTCCTCAAGATACTTTATGAACATGGGGTGCGATGCCTTAAAAGCAAGACGGTTTGAGTTCATAAACCGCTCCTTGTCGCTTATCTCCTGTCGGAGCCACTCATCATATGCGTTGACATTGGTATCTTTATCCAATATCCGCGCGGCGAAAAGTCTATTAAGCATTTCCACGCGCTCCTTTATTACCTTTCTGACATCATCGGGCAGATCTTCTTTATCGGATAAATCTTTTAGCTGCTCGTTTTCTGTTTCGAGCTGTGAAATCCGCAACCGCATATTCTCGGCGGTGAGTTCAGCCGTATGTTTTTCCAACTCCAAAACCTCATTCTGCCTCAGAAGTGCGTCATTTTCAAGTTGCAGACGGGTCTTTTCGTTTTCAGCGACTACCCGTTTCATACGTCCTATACGATAGAAATAATATATCACTCCGACAACTATCAGCAGTATGAGCAATGAGCATACGCTCAGCCATATTATTTTATCCTTATGTTGGATTTTCCGGAGATTTCTCAATTCCAAGTCATGACGCTCCTCTGCTACCGTAGTTTTCTGATAATATATATTGGAATTTTCTCTTTCTATTGCATCGAAGTATATTTTATATGCAGCCAATGCATCTTTGTATTTTCCATTAGCTTCCAATATTTCCGGTCTTACGGACAGGTATCTAAGAGATTGACCAAATATACCGGTTGAATCAATTGATTCAAAAACATCTTGAGCTATTATTGGTTTCTGTATTCTTAAATATCCCAAAGCAACATCGAGCTTCATCTCGTCACTTAGGATGTTTATATTAGAAACAGCATCAGTCATGCTCTTAAGAACATTCTTGGAATCAAACCGGATACCGTATGTAAATTTCACTAATGCGAGTTTTTGCTGTGATTCCGGAACTATCTCAGCCAAGGAATCAGTTATTGCCATAATGCTGTCAGCCTTATGCTTATTATTAGTGACTATACATCCGTCCAACGCTCTTAGCAAACTTGATTGCCTGAAGTTCTCCTTCCTTAATTTATGATAAAGTGTGGACGCAACAATATTATTTTGTATATAATCATCTATTAGATACGACTGATTGTATAGATTGCCTTGCGCCACAAGCAAATGTGCATATATAAGCGTGTCTGTATAGTTGTTGTTCAGGTCATTTGCTTTCAAGAAGCACTGCATAGACATGTCTAACTCTGACCTGTTCAAAAATATAATGCCTTGATAGTAGAGTGTCTTTAACTTCTCATCAGGTGAGCCTTTGTCCTTGTTGATATAATAGTCGATTGCCGGCTGAAGGACGTCGAAGGTGGTCGTGTCAATATAGTTCTTGTCAAGAGCCTGTGACATTAGCAAGGCGTAACGAGCCTTCTCTTTCCTGTTTGAAAGAGTTTCTTTGTCAATACTATTCAACAGCATATAGGCTGAATCAGGGTGTTGCTCCATAATTTCCTCCGCCTTGGTCAACTGACGGTCTATTTCAGGATTGCTACCACACGACACAGCCACGCTTGCCACGATAAACGCAACAAGCACCAGCAGTAATGGGTATCGATGTAGGAGTTTCTTTGTATCCATATTCAATGACAGCCTATTACACTGCCGTTTCAAGATACAAAATTACAAAAAATCGGCGACTAACCGGCTAACCTTACCTGCTTATCTTTTCCTATGCCCTGATTTTGGTTTGGTTCGGGCTTTATATATGCCCGATTAAACCTAAACATATAAAAACACCCAACTTCGCCGTTTTAGGTGAAAAATTGGGTGTATATACAACAAAAGCCTGATAATCAGGCTTTATTGTGGAGAGGACGATATTGCCAGAAAGTCCGAGTATGACAAGGCTATCCGAAAGGCTGTCAAGGATGAAATTCAGAATATTGATAAAAAAGCCGTAGAGAACAATGCCATACTCAAAAGAATTGAGAACCGGCAGAACTGCTCTGATAACGAAACCGCGTTACGCAACAAACTAAATGCCTTCAAAATCGTGTTCGTAATAAATGCGGTCATTTTCATCGCATTCGGCATCATGTTCCTCCATCAAGACAGCGAGATTGAGCACCCCAAACGAGTGGAATGGCTCTACCGCCGGAGCCACCCAAAGCCGTGGAAACGGAGCAATCAAAGTCAAAGGCAGAAACAAAACCGAAGCCTCTACCACATGAGCAACGTTCCCGCCTGACTCCGGGTGAAATAGAAGCTATCAAGAAAGTGCGGGCGCCCCCCATATCCCCGAAGATGCCAAGCCGGAATTACCAGAAGGATATGAATAATTCGTAATAACTCGAAGACAGACAACCCCGACAATCGCTGCCGGGGTTACCTGTCTTTGTATATATGATTAAGCTGTTGTTTTATTGAATATGGATATGCTGCTGGCACACCTTAAATTTGGTCTTCTTTCCATTATCATTCTCGCATATGCGTTTAACGCAAAAATGGCAAAAAATAATAATGAGATTATAAATCTTATTTGTAGTCTCATGACAAAACTTATTCAACGAGTATTTGTTAGGGAAAAGTGTCTATTCTTTAAGTTTTTGCAAAGCTGCCTCTATCAGATTGTCTTTGCCAAAAATTACATCTTCAGTTTCCTCAATGATGATATCCGGCTGTATGCCGATACCAATAAATTCCTTACCGTCGGCTAATTTCTCATAGCGGGTGCAGATATGCCCCCAATAACCCCAACCTAAATCAAACCTAATGGGATTGCCTGTACTTCCGGCGGTAGGTGTTCCCATTACAATGCCACGGTTGGCATTTTTGAAAAGAACGGTAAAATCTTCTGCCGCTGAAAATGTGTTGCCTGACACAAGTAGAACTATCGGTTTATCGTATTGAGGTATTTGGGGATGTTGAAAATGAATAGGAATTATCGAATCGGAGGGTATCTCAATGGTTTCCCACGGTCTGTTCCATGAGGCGTATGCAGCTTCGTATTTTGGAGTACGCCAAGAAGCTTGAGGGATAGTATCTGTGGCGAGTAACTTCATCACAAGTTCTCCATATCCGCTATTACCTCCCGTATTATTGCGAATATCAATTATCAGCCCGTCAGATGCGAATATAGTATCAGCGAGTTCAAGCAAGCGGTTAGGATTAAAATCGCCCTTTTGAAAGCTCGGGATAGTTAAAAGACCGATATTGCCACACAAACTTTCAAATTTAATTGACATATCTGTCTGAGCAATACCCCATGGCGACTGACGATTGTCTATAATGTCAAACGATTTGCCTCCTGCATTGCGGAATGTCAGTTTAATAGGTTCGCCACGGTAACCTTTTGTGAGGTTAATGCTATTGAATGGATATGTGGCAGACCATTGCGGTGTAGAGGATGCTATATATGGTACAACAAATTTGTTGGCATATTCAATAATAGGCACATCATTTATAGCAATGATTTCAGTTCCTCTCTTAACTCCTTTGACGGTATATTCATCTGAGAAAACTTCGGTAACGAAAACTTTATTATCTATTCTTTTTTGCAGGATAGGAGCATAAGCGACATCAGCATCAATGCTAATGCTCGTATGTCCGTCGCTAAGCCGATTTGCAAAAAGTTGGATCTTCCGACCAAACTCTTCATCAGATTCTGTTGCAACAATAGTCGGAAGTTCCGATTGGCAAATGCTATCATAATCTTGAGAGAATCGGTCATAACCCGCAAAGTTATATTTAACCTCTGACGCAAAGCGTGTAACGATAGCAGCTTTTTGCCAAGGTTTCAGTTTTGTCGTTTGGGCGGCAGATACATTCTCATTTTTCTCTGCCATTCGATATAAAAGTGTTCCAAGCAGAGCTTGTTCCGGGCTTGAGAATTGAGCCGTATCTAAAGGCTCTGATTTCTGCGCAAAGAGTTGAAATGCGCAAATCATCGCAATGATGAAAGTTAATAGGGTTTTCATATTCTTGCTGTTTTTAATTTCTGATGCAAAATTACAACCGCTAAAAATCCCTTACCATACCCAAAAGTGTACAAATGCGGTGTGGAGCAAAAACATACACTTTTGGGTATGGTACGCATGGTGTTATAGTTCTAATTTTGCAGCAGATTAAACCAAGATATTATGAATAATATAGTGAAGATACTTTTGATGTTGTCAATTCTATGGATAACATCGTGTTCGAGTCCGAAACCCATTACATTCTCTAATGAAAAATGGTCATTCTCCGGAGTCGTAGGCGATATTATAAACTCCGATTCAACTCTACGGTTCAGCTTTGGGCCCCATGCCCTTAATCCCGCAATGACTCTCATCAGTTGTGCTGATTCTGTATCAATTCACAAGGATGCAAGAAAATATATTACCCGTATTTTGAAAGTCTGCGGTCTTGAAAATAGCACTGTATATTTCTATGCCCCACTGGAAAATACAATGTGGGTGGAGTTGCCAAAAAATTATCGTGATGTCAAGCCTGCTGCTGTTTCCTTTAATCTTAATGATTCCATTCCGGGAACCTCATGGGTATGGGATGATGATATACACGAAGGCGATAGAAAACCTAATGAAATCTATTCCAATACTTATAAAGATAAAAGGAATGGTACTCTAATCGTTGTGGATAAATTGCATTATGGCTCAATACCTATGGCTTGCCTGCATATTTTCCAATCCACGACTCCTAAAACAACTTCAATGGGTTTTCAACCGTGGCATTGGACGAGTAAAGGCAATCTCCTTGACCATACTTATGATGATATTCTCGCTAACTGGATTGACAGTAGAAGGGATATTGTCTTTGACAATTACAGAGCTGGATTGCAAATTGAATATCGCAGGAAAACAAATGATATACGGGCTGAATTGAAAGAAATACTCAAATTGGATCAGGAACCCCGCAACAGAATTGTTACTGCTTGGCAGGAACATCCTCAGGACACCATTTTGCATCAGCAGATAGGCCGAGAAATATGGCATAATGACAGCATAAATCTTATACGGGTATTCGACATATTGGAGAACTACAATTTGGATTTTGGAGAGGAGAATGAAGTCCTTTGGGCTGTAATACAGCATAGTTCTCTTGAACTGCAACAAAAATATCTGCCTAAATTTATAGCAGCGGCACATAAAGGGAAAATCCGAGGCGAACTTATAGCAGTAATGCAGGATAGGATTGCCTGTTGGTCCGGCAAGTTGCAGTTATATGGATCTCAAGGAAATATTGATGAAAATGGAGTATTTGTACCGGCTCTCATATTTGAACCTGAAAATGTTAATACGCGTAGAGCCTCAATGGGAATGTGTACATTACAAGAATACATCAATCTAATGAGTCGTCATTAAATACGCACCAATGACAAGCGAAGAAAGACGCCTTATTAAAGACTGCCGAATAGCGGTAATAGGGGCGATAGAATTTATAGACAAAATCAAAGCCGAACTTCAACAGTTGGGCTTTGAGTATATTCAAATAATATCACCCTCCGATGAAATGCCTATGCCGAGGAATGTTGATGTTATTGCCGAGAATGTCAATGAAGGCAGTTCTTGTTTTTCAAAAGATGTGACTATACCTATAATCCTGCCATTCGACTTTGTAAATGGAGCGGGGGCTATTATAGTAATGCCTGACGATGACCGAGACATATTGGATAAACCTGACCTCAGACTGTGGGCCGCTAACTATATGGCGGGATACTGCGCATTTTGGAATGTAGTGGGCTGCGACTGGTTGCGTGATTCATTATCCGACATTAGAAACGGCTTGACGCGCCATGCGGCACTAAAAACCGCAGCACATATATGTGCACGGATAGCCGCCAACATCGCTGTCGGGCGCGAAGTGAAACATTTTCCACGATTTTATTTATGCAAGAATTTAGAGTAGCTTGTTGTTTGTAGCCGCTACGATGGCTTCGGAGATATTGCGCACATCCAGTTTTTCAAATATGCGCTGACGGTATTTCTTGATGGTGTCGGGTGACAGACATATTCGGTCGGCAATCTCCGACATGGTGTAACCCTGAATCGAGAGAGTGAGCACAGCCTTTTCCCCATCGGTAAGAGTCGGCATTTGCCGATTATCCCATCTGCGGGTGTTTCGGTTATATTCAAAATAATCAGGAGAACCGACACGGTGCATCTCAATATGACCGGGAGATGTGTGGGTAGATGCTGACACAACGCATAGAGCAAGCCATATACGACCGTCAGAGGTTAAGGCAAGAGGGGTCAGTTTGTGATTTACGAGAATCTTCTTGCCACTGTTCAGTATATGAAAGTCGTAAGAAATGTACCAGTCTTTTCGCTCATTGACAGGAATTGTTTGATGAAATGAAAATCCCGCCTCATTCAAATCAATTAAAAACTGCTGTCCATCTTCCGGCACATATTCCAGATAGAAACGATATCCAAGTTTCATCATCTGCTCAGGTGTCAATCCGCATAGGAACATCGGATTTGGCGACACATATAGGAAATTCTGCTTAAAATAGTCGATAATATAGACGCTCTGATATGTGGAGCGAGAAAAAGCCTCTGCCGAGCGGATATATTCATCCACTCGGCTGTAATCAAGTTCTTCGGGGAGCTTGACCTCATTATCAGGTATGAAGAAATCGTCTGTCGTTTTCATCTGAAACTGCCTTCCAAGTACAAAATTACTAAAAAACGATTACACAGCGGCTACATTTGCATGATTATCTGTTTCAAAAATAAAATTTGGTTTTGTTTTGGCGATATATGCACCCGACAAACTGAACTATATATGGGCTGGCGAAAAGAAATAGTTCAGCTATGTGTATGGTTGGGTGTTTCCTATATAAATGCGATTACGAAGTTGATAACTATTCCGAGACTTCGGACTGTCTCCACACCGTTGAACAACAGCGTTATGACATCTGAGAGAGCAAGTATAGTTAAGAATATATAAAAACACCCAACTTTGACCATTTTGGGTGCAAAATTGGGTGTATATACAACAAAAGCCTGATAAACAGGCTTTATTGCGGAGAGGACGAGATTCGAACTCGTGGTAGGATTGCTCCTACGTCAGTTTAGCAAACTGGTGGTTTCAGCCACTCACCCACCTCTCCTGGAGATGATTTAAGCATTTGAATTGCAGCCTACGCTTAGGCTATCCTTTCAAAAGCTCTGCAAAGTTAGGACTTTTTATCGTATTCTCCAAATGTTTTTCAAGCTTTTTTATTCATTAAAATTTAATCTCATGATTACTATGCAGATAGCACAAACCTTGTCGCCACCCCTACCCGGCATTCTTTTCAATAATTTCACGTATAAACGGTGCGGTTGGCGATTCCGTCTTTGCCAGTTGCTTAGGAGTTCCGACAGCTATTATATGCCCACCGTTCTTGCCTCCGCCGGGACCCATATCGATTATATGGTCAGCCGCACATATCACTTCAAGATTATGCTCTATGACCAGCACGGTATTCCCCTTGTCAACAAGACGGTTCAACACATTAAGCAGCACTCTAATATCATCGAAATGCAGACCGGTAGTTGGTTCGTCAAGGATAAACAATGTATTACCTGTGTCACGCCTCGACAATTCGGTAGCCAGTTTCACTCTTTGATTCTCACCTCCCGAAAGGGTCGACGACGGCTGCCCGAGCTTGATATATCCCAGACCGATATCCTGAAGCACCTTGATTTTGTTAAGTATCGACGGGATGCCCGCAAAAAACTCCACTGCCTGATTTATAGTCATATCCAGCACATCGGCTATCGACTTCCCCTTGAACCGCACCTCAAGCGTCTCACGGTTATAGCGTTTCCCTCCGCAAGTCTCGCAAGGGACAAGCACATCAGGCAGAAAATTCATCTCTATCGTCTTATACCCATTCCCGTTGCAGGTCTCGCACCTCCCTCCCGACACATTAAACGAGAATCTGCTGGGACGATACCCTCTAATCTTCGCCTCCGAAAGATTGGAATACAAATCACGAATCTGCGTAAACACACCGGTATACGTAGCAGGATTAGACCGCGGAGATTTCCCCAGAGGTGACTGGTCAACAGTCACCACCTTGTCGATATTCTCAATCCCGTCTATTCCGTCATAAGGAAGCGGAGCCGTGTGCGAGCGGTAGAACTTCTGGCTGAGTATAGGCTGCAATGTGGCATTGATAAGCGACGACTTGCCGCTCCCCGACACCCCCGACACACACACAAGCTTACCAAGAGGTATCGTCAGATCCACGTCATGCAGATTATTACCCCTTGCGCCCTTCAGTACCAGCTTCTTTCCGCTCCCCTTGCGTGGCTGCAGCCTTACCGGAATCCTCATCTCGCCGTTGAGATACTGCGCTGTCAGCGTATTCGTAGTGAGCATATCCTCAGGCGTACCCGAGAACACCACTTCCCCACCCTTTCTGCCGGCTTTAGGTCCTATGTCGACTATATGGTCCGCCTCAAGCATGATATCTTTGTCATGCTCCACCACGAGTATCGAGTTAGATGCGTCACGCAGATTCTTAAGTGAATCTATCAGACGCCTGTTATCCCGCTGATGCAGCCCGATCGATGGCTCGTCAAGGATATACAACACATTTACCAGCTGGCTCCCCAACTGCGTGGCAAGCCTGATACGCTGGCTCTCCCCACCCGACAGGGTTGCTGACGCACGGTTAAGCTGAAGATAGTCCAGTCCCACGTCAACGAGAAATTTCAGGCGCGAGCGTATCTCCTTCATTATCTCGCGAGCAATCAGCAATTGGGTCGGCGACAGCCGTTCCTCAACCCCCTTCGACCACTCATACAAATCCGAGATATCAAGGCGGCACAGCTCCGCTATATTTTTACCGTCGATAAAGAAATGCAGAGCTTCCTTATTAAGCCTGTCGCCATAGCATTCCGGACATACACCTCGGGAGAAAAATCCTTCGCTCCACTTCTTGGCTGCGGCAGACGACTCGTCATCCTGCTGCATCTCTATATACTTCACCAGCCCTTCATAAGTCTGGAAATAGTTATAGGTTGCCATAGTGTCATTCTCCACCACCAGCCGTTCGGTAGTGCCGTTAAGTATATCGTTCATCGCTTCCTCGGGCAGATTCTTGATTGGGGTCTTGATTGTCACCCCGTACTTCTTGCATATAGCGTCAATCTGCCAGAATATCATCGAATTCTTGTATTTCCCGAGTGGGACTATGCCACCCTCATGGATTGACAGCGACGGATTGGGGATTATCTTATCCCTGTCCACTATATTCACATACCCCAGCCCCTTGCAACACGGGCACGCGCCGAGCGGGGAATTGAATGAGAAATTATGCGGCGCCGGTTCTCGATAGGATATCCCGCTTGCAGCATCCATAAGCGTCTGCGAATAATACCCCACATTGTCATCATCCACATCATATATCATCACCTGCTTGTCACCCTGCTTGAGCGCATCCGTCACAGTCGACTCCAGCCGTGACAAATCCTTGGGTGACACCTTCAGACGGTCTATCACCAGCTCTATGTCATGATTCTTGTAGCGGTCCACCTTCATGTTCAGAGTCAGTTCCCTCAATTCACCGTCCACACGCACAGTCAGAAACCCCTTCTTGCGCAACTGCTCGAACAGCTCCTTGTAATGCCCCTTCCTGTTCTTCACTACAGGTGCGAGAATATACACCTTGTGTCCGTCATACTTTTCAAGTATAAGGTTCACAATCTGCTCCTGCGTATACTTCACCATCGGCTCTCCTGTGACATAGCTCACCGCCGTCCCCGCTCGAGCATAAAGAAGACGCAGGAAGTCATACACCTCCGTAGTGGTGCCTATCGTACTTCGAGGATTACGGTTTATCGTCTTCTGCTCTATGGCTATCACGGGGCTTAGCCCGGTAATCTTGTCCACATCCGGACGTTCAAGATTACCGAGCATATTCCTCGCATAAGCCGAAAAGGTCTCTATATACCTTCGCTGCCCTTCGGCAAATATCGTATCGAAGGCAAGCGACGATTTCCCGCTTCCGCTCAGACCTGTGATTACGGTGAGGGAATTGTGCGGAATCTCGACATCTATATTTTTAAGGTTGTGCACCCTGGCTCCGAGCACACTGAGTTTACTCTTTGGTTTATCTATGGCGTTTGAATTCATTTCTTGCGGTTGTAGATTTTATCTGTCTACCACCCAGGCGGGATTGTAGACTGTCTTTTTCTGCTTCGAGCGCGACATTGACTCCTTCGTAGGTATGTTCACACGATATGTTTTACCCGTCTTGTTTGGGAGCGACTTCGCCCTAATCCACGGATTATTGTCGCGCAGAGTCTGATAGTCTATCCCCTGCCCTTTTGCCCAGGCAGCCCAATCGTCTACCGGAGCCGACACCTCTACCACCTTGTATTCCAGTGGTTGGTACAGCTGGTCGGCAGTCAGGCGGAAGCCATATTTCTGCGGATTCTCCATTATCATCTTCATGGCAAGCAGACGGAACATATATCGCATCGTCTCGTCGGCAAGGTAAAGGTCATATGCCGAGTTAACCTGCTGCGCTGCAAGCTCGTTGGTTATGCGGGCCAATCCTCCGTTATAGCTGGCAGCCACCGACTCCCAGTTCCCGTATTTCGCATAGGCATTTTTCAGATACCTGCAAGCAGCCTCAGTTGCCTTCTCTATATCGTATCGCTCATCCACATAGTCATTCACTTCAAGCCCGTATTCCTTGGCGGTCGACGGCATGAATTGCCACATCCCGCCAGCCTTGGCAGGTGAAAGTGCCCGTGGATTGAGTGTTGATTCTATCACTGCCAGATAAATTATGTCATCCGGCACACCGTTGCGCTTGAGTATCGGAGCTATGACCGGAAAATACTTGTTAGCACGTTTTATACCGAGCAAGGTATTGCCGTGGGTATATGCCATGGCGGTCAGCTCCCGGTCAAGCCGTTCCCACATGTCGGTATCGTCCAGATTGACAGTCTTGCCTGCGAATGTCATCGAGCCTGGAATCTCTGGATTGACGACAGGCGACACACCTGAGGTCTCAACCTCTGCGTTCTCCTGTCTTGTCTCTGCCGACACTTCCTCGGCGGGGGCTACAAGCCCTAATATCAGCAATGCCGCTGCGGCACCTATCATTGTGGTTCGTCCTGCTTTCATTTTTTTATTGTAAGTATGTTATGTTTGTTATTATGGTTACTTGTAGTTTACAATGTTTATGTCGCCCGAAAGTTCATATCTCTTTCCGTCCGCACCCTCGGCGTTTATGACATAATAGTACACCCCGGCACCCACGGGTTTCCCCTGGTATCTGCCGTTCCACCCCTCCGACGGGTCGTTGAGCGTTGCCATCTTATGCCCGTGGCGGTCATATATCGTGCAGTTGAATCTTGTTATCGATTTATAGCTCACGCGCCACTCGTCGTTTACCCCGTCCCCGTTGCCGGGAGAGAATGCGTTGGGGCATTTCAGCATCGACGCTCCGATATTTACCGTATACGTCTCGCCGAACCATTCACATTCCCCAGTATCATCGGCGCACATGAATCTCACATACCATGTCCCCTCCTCCATGAACGTATATGTAAAGTCCGTCTCTCTGACTCTGACATTTATATCGTCAAAATCAGGGGTAGCTGACATCTGCCATTCAGTAAATGCCACACCGTCGGTCACCACGGCGCTGAATTCTATCTCACACGGTGCAGACCCGCCCAATCCACCTGCCGGTTCCTCCTTGACCCGGTTTTTGACATCCTCATCTATTTGCACAGCCTCAGTCCTCGCACTGACACTTTTCGGTGCCACAAATGCCGACCGTACTTTCTCGCTACCGCCCCATGCTGCCAGAAACCTGTCACCTGACAATTCATATTCGGTGACACACAAAGGTGACTCCGCATATATCATCGGCTCCACATAGTCAAGCCTTTTGTCCATGACGGACTCACGGTAACAGCCGCACTCCGCATCATACACGAGCGTGTTGTAACGCAAATCAATCTCCCGTGACAACACAAACTTCCCGCCGTTGACCCCATAATAAGCTATCTCATCACCTTCGCCCCTTACCGTCAGTTCCACCCGGTCACATTCCACCCTACCGGCTTCTAATGAGCTAAGGGACAATCTGTGCGCTGAATAATCCACCACCCAGAATACATATCTCTCATCTCCATCCTCTATTACATATCCTGAATCCCCTCTCACACTCGCAATCTCCCACTTCTCCCCGATGTGCCGCACATCCGTAAGCTCCTGCATATATCCTGCACCCATCGATGAATAGACATACCACTTCACCGCCTGTCCGTATACTCTGCTGTGATATGTCAGTGTGACCCCGTCAAGCCCATCTGCCACATACACCGCATCAAGCCCGCTTTGCTTCTCGGCATCCGCCCTCAGCACCTCCATCTCACAACCCGACCAGGAAAGCACTTCCGCACTCACCCAGCACATCGGAATCATAACCATGAGAATAGTGGCAACTCTTTTCATACGAATACTTAAAAACAATCCTGACTGCCCGGACAGCACCAAGGCGACTTACAAAGTTACAAAAAAATTTCCTCTTTTGCAACCCCATAACCGAAACCGGCTCCGCATATCTACGCCTCCACCGGCGGCTTAGACTCCACACCGGCTGACCTCCGGCCCGAAGCGGATAAAAGATTGCCCCTGCTGACGCTTGAAGCGCATCAGCAGGGGCAACATTTTGCTTTAACATCTTTTTCTTAGACCTCGTGCCACAATATTTGTTAACGCCGGGGTCTTACATATCATCGTTTCGAGGATTGTTGTTGAGCTCTTTGGTATCCTCCTTCACCATTTTCTCGGTTACTTTGCCACCGTCAGCCTGATTCACATCCACACCTCGATACTGTTCCTCATCCTTTGTTTTATCCTTCTTATCCATAACTGAGTAGATTTAATAGTTCTGAATTCAAATTTATTTTCATTACTAAAACATCTCTCAGCCGACAAGGGTTCACTCCTCATCCGCCGGACCTATCGGCAGCCGGTTGAGTTGATCAATGTAGTCGAGTAGTTCTTCTTTCCCACGCTTGTCCTCGCTCGAAGTCAGAAATACCGGAGGCAGTTCTTCCCACTCTTCAAGCAGTTTCTTACAGTAAGCCTCCACATTTTTCTTACCTGCCACAGGGCCCATTTTATCAAGCTTAGTAAACACGATGGCAAACGGTACACCGTTCTCACCAAGCCAGTTGATAAACTCCAGGTCAATCTTCATAGGAGCATGCCGTGAATCTATCAGCACGAACAGCGAAGTCATCTCTTCCCTGTTAAGTATATAGCCTCGTATCATCTTCTCCAGGGCTTCGCGCTGCTCTTTCCCTCGCTTCGCAAAGCCGTAACCGGGTAAGTCCACTATATACCACTGGTCATTAATCAGGAAATGATTGATAAGCAATGTCTTGCCGGGTGTCGACGAGGTCTTGGCAAGTTTCGAGTTTCCTGTAAGCATATTAATCAGCGACGATTTACCCACATTACTCCTCCCGATGAATGCGTACTCGTGACGCTTGTCCGAAGGACATTTCGACGGATTGGAATTGGATATCGCAAAACGGGCTGAATTGATAATCATAATTTTCTCGGTTTTTTATTTTGTTATATAGAATGGCATTGGGAGCCACGGTCGCCTGATTAGTCAAGCATCAGACTTATCATCGGTCTGACCGACGGAAAACGTATCAGCTCACCCGTTGCCGGAGCGCTGAAAAGTATATCGGTAAACACATCCGCTGTGACATCGAAATCAAGCTTCACCCTCTCGCCGTCGGCTATGCGGCACTCCCCTTTCTCCACAACAAACGTATGGGAATTGACCTCGGGAAGTATCGGGTCTGTAATTCGTACTGCGCAGCTGAATTCCGGATAGGCGGCTGCGATAATCGAAAGCGCTTTTGACGCATTGACCACACGGCACATACCCCTCGGCATCAGCCTGCCACCCACCGAATCTGTCGGACGACCGTAAAGCAGCACAGGTGTGTCGCCGTGCAATCCCCTCAGCTGTCTCAATGCGGCAGTCCTCGCCTCAGCCGAATCTCCCATGACATCCGTCACAAGCAACAGGTCGTCACGCATCTCCGCCCAGGCTATTGAGACAATCTCTTCATGCTCTTGACCGTCTTCACCCGTCACCGTCTGCGCCATGACCACGAAATCGCCCCCCGAATATTTCAAATCCGAAATTATATTATGGAAGTCACGTTCCGTATGGAGTATATAGCACTCTCGCTCATGCTGGAAACGGTCAAATGCCTCCCACACTCTGCGCGAGTCCGAGTCACTTACATGGTGGTAATCACCCTTCACCGAAAACGGATGAAACGCTGTGAACCGTTGCTCTTTGGTGTAGAATACAGTCGAAAAACCGTATCGGCGGTAAAAATAGTACAGAGGCTCGTTCGCCGGTATCAGCGTGCAAAGCATATCGCCCCTTGATGCCGACTCTTTCAGAGCCGTTCGCATCAGCTGCGACATATACCCCTTGCCGCGTTGATTCCGTCGGGTAGCGGCTCCCGCTATGTAGCTCACAGCCGGTTCGGCTCCGTGAAATGTCATTTTGTACCTTTGCAATAACAGGCTGCTGACAGGCGCTCCGTCTGCATCTTGCAGCAGTAGCGCCTCGTCATCGCGATAGACCTGTTCAAAGTACATTCTCACATACTCCCGGGTATCCGAAAAACTTTCCTGCCAGATTCGCTTTATATCATCTCTCTTGCTCATGATCTCATCGGTTGAAGTTCACTCATATAACAAGCGAAAATTAAAATCTGTTGACATTATAGCCGGAAGTTGAGTGTGGCATTCCGTGAAACTGATTCCGCCGCAATCACCGCAATCATCCAACTTGGCTCTGCGGATTCGCACACTGAGCGAGTCCGCAGATTTGATTGCCTCTCGTTGGCTGTTCTATAGCGGCTCCTTAACCCTGATGTGCGGGGCGAAGGAGATCGTTCACAGTCTTGACCGGATTGAATGTCGAGATGGGAACTTCCACAAACACTGTGTTCCAGTCGCTCATAGCTCCGTTCCACAGACCGGGCAGCTCCATGGCGCGGAGTTCTTTGCCGTGGCTTGATTTTGATGAAATGAAACCGGTGGCAGGGTCGACATGCGAAGGCAAGTCAAATTTCTTGCCATGGATATCCTTGATATAGCATACCAGATCCACAGGATTAAAATGTGTCGCTGTCGACATCATCTTCTTGTATTCCTCGTTTGCAGGGTCAATCTGGTTGCTTTCGAGTATCTGGGGCGATGTGGAACCGTCTGAATTATATGCGATGTAAGGACCGCCTCCGGGCTCACCCTCGTTGCGGACCATTCCGCACACACGCAGGGGCCTGTTGAGTTTGTTCTTGATATATTCCACCACACTGTCGTCATCCATCTTCTCAAGCGAGGCATCCTTGACATTCAACACCTCCCGGAGATAATCAAGCATGCGTTTGATATCCTCTGGCGTATAGATTTTCTCCTCGATAGCCACGAGGTCCTCCTCTATCTGGTCATGCACCTGAAGGAGCAGACCGCCAAGCACTTCCTTGAATTTGACTGTGTCTCCACGTTTGGAATCAGGCACTACGTTATCGATATTCTTTATGAACACTACGGCTGACTCTATGTCGTTCAGATTCTGAATCAGTGCGCCGTGACCGCCCGGGCGGAAAAGCAAGTGACCATCCTCGATAAACGGAGTATTGTCCGGATTCGCTGCTATCGTGTCGGTTGAAGGCTTCTGCTCGCTCATAGAGACATTGAACTTGACCCCGGTTTTCTTTTCTGTCGCAGGTATCACTTCCGCAAGTTTCTCTTCAAAAAGCTGGCGGTGGTTAGCCGAAACAGTGAAATGGAGATTCACAATCCCCTTGGAATTGGCAGCTGTCTGTGCCCCCTCCATCAGATGTTCCTCTACCGGAGTGCGGGAACCGTCAGGATAGCTGTGAAATTTCAGCAGCCCCTTTGGAAGTCCTCCGTAATTCATACCGTCGGCATTGACTATCGCTGCGATTATGTCTCGGTTCTTACCCTCCTTAAGCAATTCGTCAAGGGTCTTGCCGTACATCTTCTCCACTGCTGCACGCAGCTCCGGAAGGAACGGAAGCTTGTCTATATCGGCTATCAGGGCTGCCACAGGCGAACCCTCCTTAAGCTCGTCAGTTCCCCCGTCAACATATTCAAACAAAGCCTTGAACATGCGGGAGGCTGCCCCTGAGGCTGGCACGAATTTGCACACTTCACCACCATGATTTAGATATTCTTTCCAACGCTCAAGTGCGGCTTTTATCTCTTCGTCGTCAAGGCGGAAAATTCCTGCGCCTACACGTGCGGCATCTTCAATTTTCAGATAAGGGAAACCGGTCACAAATCGTTTAAGCTGCGATTCGACTTCAGCTTCGGTTATGCCCTTTTGCTTCAGCAGTTCAAGGTCTTCAGGTCTAAGCATAGATTTAATCTTTGTTAAGTGTTTAATATTTTCCCCAAAGTTACACTATTTTTCCAAAAAAATTAAATTCGGAGGGTAAACTTTTCAAAAAATAAGTAACTCTGAAAAATTAATTTATACTATATGCGGGATTTATTCAGAGGCGGAATCGAGGACTGAAGAGGGAGTTTATAGATATAAACGACCGATGAAGAACTTGATTCTGACCGGAATAAAACCGCAGAGAGTATAAAAGATCATCCATAGGAGTTACTTATGTCCATTATATCGTTTAATTTTGAAGAGTTACTTAAATCTGAACCAATCCCGAATAAGCCTAAGAGGGAAACTATCCTATTGGAAATCTCGAAAACTATAACAGCACCCTCTTTTTGGATTAATATTTCAATGTATATCCAAGCGAAATATTCGGCAAAACAAACACTCCGTCTATTGGCGAACATTTCAAATCTCCGACATAGATTGTAAGCCCTGCCCTTAGAAAGAAACCTCGTTCACGTTGATAGCGGTAGCCGATATTGATGGTTCCCAGTATGTTAAGTTTGGTTCCTCGTGTTGTAACATAATTAGTTGTCATATAACCGGGTGCCACATCATCATTCCAATACCATCTCGTATATACACGGCGAAGTATTGAAGGTGTCGCACCTACTCCAATCTCGAATTTGCTTTTTCGCTTACCGAAGATAGCATTAATCTCAAGAGGAACGCAAACTCCATTAAAATACAAATCTCTCAATCGCTGAATGTCATCAAACGATCCGTCCGTATATGAAATTCCGACTCTATATCCGAACGGTGTGCCGTTTTTGAAACGTGAATCAAAACCAATTCCTACACCGAATGACGGTCCGAATAGTTCTCCGAAGATATTGTGACTCATTAGAGACTCCTCTGATTTCCCTGTTAATGGACAAGTAACATGGGTCTCGTCTAAATTTTGAGCACTTGAAGAGATAGATGCAAATAGCAACAAGCACACAGCCATCAATAAGTTCACGTTAATAAGACATGTCTTATTCCAATTTCGTTTTGAATTTCCGATTTGTTCCATTTTTTCTTTTTCCTCGTATGGCTCAGTGAAGAGATTAATTTATAATGTAGAAACGTGAGCCAACTATGCCATCTCTTGCACCAATTCTTGAATTTCCTACGTTTTCAAGTTACAAGATTAAGCATAACGCTGCCTTATTTTTCCAAATGTCATGATGATTGATTCCCAATCATTTGCAAAGATACGACTTTTGCATTGAAAATCAATATGCTGGGAAAACCAAGTTTGAAGGCCTCGCACCGAGGGAGCTGAGCAAGCCCCCGTTGAATGAATCGAAAAAATGGGAAACCCGATTTTAGTATTTTAAGTGCTATTGGTTATATTTAATTCGATTCTTTCTCTTGAAGATGTCATATGTTTGAGGTTGCTAATGTATAAAACAATGAAGAAATTTTTGCATGTCGACAAGTAATGATTCATCATATGCGATAAATTAAGTTACAGGCTGCACAAACCTTTAACAAGTTTTTTCGGTTGTGTACCTCGCCGATTTTGAGTAATTTTGCATCTAAACCTAATTCATGGCCTTATGCTTAACCTCACTACAAAATCTGCAAAGATACTTTATTCCATCGTGGCAAGTGTTATTATCGCAATATTATGGAATAATGCCTGGAAGATAACATACATGTTAGGAATAGCCCCTGACAGCCTCTTGAACAAGATTACCAGGGATTTAATTGTTATAATACCGCTTCTTTTATTAACTGCCATTGCCATAAAGCCAAAAGAAATATTTTCTTTTCTCGGACTTAATAGGAATATAATTAAAGGATTCGGAATAGCACTTTTATGTGTAGCTCCACTATATATAATCTTCCCGCTTTTTGGTGGAATAAATTCTGATTTAACTATTCCTTTACTTTTGCAGAAAAGTATTTTGCCCGGTTTTAAAGAAGAATTTATATGCCGTGCATTTATGTTCGGATTGCTTTTTCGATATGCAAGGACCGGGTTCAGCTGGGCTGTAATCCTACCGGCTTTATACTTTGGTTCAGTACATCTCTATCAAGGACATGACGCTCTTTCGGCTTTAGCTGCTTTCGGTGTTACATTTATTGGTGCTTTATATTTCAGTTGGATGTATGTAGAATGGAATTTTAATTTATGGGTTCCCATAGGACTACATATGCTAATGAATGGTGCTTGGGTCATATTCTCAATGGAGGGTACTGAAGTAGCTGCCGGAGGTCTTATCTCCAATATCGTTCGTGTCATTAGCATATTTTTGGCAGTAGGACTAACGGTGTGGTATAAGAGAAAGAACGAAACCAAAGTTTTCAGCTATCCTATATGGAAGTTTTGATTTGTTTTTAAATTAAGACTACGCTGAGATTATGCTTGATGGCATCGGTGTGGATTCGATAATTTATCTTGGACAGCTCACGCTTCGCTGACAGGCCTATCAATTCCTGCTCCTCTGATTTAAGCCGCTGGTATTCCTTGACGAGAAGCAACTGGAACTTAGGTGCAATCCACATACCAAAGCACTACTTACACGCATTCTTCTTTATCAAATCTTCCTCCAATCCTCGTAAAATGCTGTTGGCTATATTTAATTCGATTCTTTTTCGGTAAGTTCCCAAAGATTTGAGATCCTGAATGGCAGGCAAATGAGAAAAAATCATTAATTTTGTATTACTATATGGCACAGTTTAATCAATACGACTCTCTTGTTGACCTCTCGGCTATAAAGGATTATTGTCGGGAGAACGGGAGTTCGTGCCATTATGCAAAAGAAGAGACCTTTGTGCAACAGGGGCTGCCTGGCAAATATCTTGGGGTTGTGGAATCCGGCTATTTCAAATATACTGTTCTAACAGCCTCCGGCAATGAGGCTGTTGTAGGATTTGCATTTGAGGGTGAGATTGTCGCAGACTTCTACAATTCTTATAATTGTCGCCCATCCGAAATTACAATCAAAGCCGGGACCGATTCCTCAGTATCACAAATCCGAATGTCAGAAGCAAAGGGATTGATTGATGCCGCGTTCGAGGGGAATCTATCCTCTCTTAATGGCACACTGTTCAGTGAGATTTATGGTCGCTTTCTTGAACTCTACCGTAAGACACCGACAGAACGTTATCTTGATATAACCAACCAATGTCCTCAAATTTTGGACATAGTTTCTTTAAAAGATATTGCCTCTTATCTGCTTGTTACGCCGGTTTATCTGAGCCGAATCCGAAAAAGTCTCACTAAAAATTCCGGCGAATAAAACTTGTTTTATCCAGAAGTCTTTTTTTCTGCCGAACTTTGCCGAAAAATATCGGCAAATGAATAAACTAATAATTAAATCGATCCTATATCTTATGACCATGATGCCGTTGGCGGCATTTTCACACACAACTGCCACAAGTCAATCTGGTGTTGATATTGCTCTTTCGCCCAATTTGAAAGGGGTTATTGTAGATGAAAGCAAGACTCCAATAGATTTTGTAAATGTTGTCCTGCTGAAAGCTGATACTACATATCTCGCAGGTACGGTCACTGATAAAGATGGAACTTTTATGTTCAGTGGGGTTTGGGACAGTCCCAAGTTTATTAAAATCTCTTCTATTGGTTATGCTCCTCAAACCCTTGATATTCCTCTGACTGGTGATTTTGGTATAATTGTACTTGACACCGAAAGCACCATGCTTGGTGAAGTCGTGGTAAAATCAAACCGCCCGGTAACTGCCATAAAGGGGGATGCCCTTGTCACGAATGTTGCAGGCACACAGCTTGAACATGCCGGAACAGCCGAGGATGTTCTGGTTCAAGTTCCTATGGTTGTCGGACGCGATGGGTCATTTGAGGTTTTCGGCAAGGGCTCCCCGGCAATCTATATCAATGGTCGTCTCGTACGGGATCCCAACGAACTCATACAGATAAGCTCTGCTGATATAAAAAACGTTGAAGTTGTGACAAATCCGGGAGTCAGATATGACGCTTCGGTCAATTCCGTAATCCGTATAACAACGAAACGACCGCAGGGAGATGGTTTCAGCGGGTTGCTTCGGACTGTTCTCAGGGAAAATAAATATGTCTCCAGTGTGAATCAGGCGAATTTTAAATATCGGACAGGCGGACTGGAGGTATTCGCCAATTTCGGTGGGGCAATAGCGAAGTTCCAGAGCAATCAATATGGAATATCCACCTCCTCTCTGTCATGGAAGGAAGAGATAACTCAGAAAGGCTACGGAAATGTGAAAGATTTCTTCGGAAAGACGGGATTCTCATATATGTTTAATGAGAAACATTCAATAGGTGCCTATTACAGCAATGGGATCACAAATGACAAGATGCATCACTCCCATGCGACTGAATTGTCAGCTGACAGGGAAATTTTAGACGTAGCCACAAGCCTACGCTCAGGAGATACAAAAAAACTCCCACGGCATTATGCCAATATGTATTATAACGGCAAAGTCGGGGAACTTGGCATTGATCTCAACGCTGATTATCTGTGGAATAAATCCCGATCCAATGTCACGGTTGATGGGATTAGCCTGACAGATGGAAAATCGTTGATACACTCCCTCGGTACGAATCAGGGACGCATGTTTGCAG
The DNA here is from genome assembly GCA_958352885.1 of uncultured Duncaniella sp. Lineage (GTDB taxonomy): Bacteria > Bacteroidota > Bacteroidia > Bacteroidales > Muribaculaceae > Duncaniella. The sequence continues at coordinate 308,095 of CATWQI010000004.1, read as the reverse complement.
AGAAACTGGTTTTAAGCTATCCTGTGTGGAACGGCACGATTGAGACCGGAGAGGAATTCGTATCCTCTCGCTTCTCTTCCGATTATCTGACTGACGCAGAAATCATAAATGATGCGGATACACGGGTTAACGAAAATAATATTGCCGGCTTCCTTGATTTCCGACAGACATTCGGTCGTTTTAGTTTTGGAGCCGGATTGAGGTATGAGCACGTGAAATTCGATTATCTGGAAAACGGGCAGAAAAAAGAAGATCAGAGTAAGACATATAATAATCTCTTCCCCTCCTTCTTTATGTCGACAACAATCGACAAAGTCCAACTTTCAATAAACTATACCGGCAAGACAAAACGACCAAATTATGGCGATCTGGATGGCGCAATCGATTATATCAACCGTTATACACTTCAAGGTGGAAATCCATACCTTAAGCCTGAGAAGATACACACTGTAGAACTTACCGGGGCATGGCGACGATTCTTCGCACAATTGTCATATACCTATAAAAAAGATCCCATTATATCTACAACCAAGCCCTACGGAGAAAGTGGCGAAGTGAAACTCATGACTCTGGATAATTTTCCGGAGATACATTCAATCCGTGCTTTTATAGGAACCGGTTTCAACATTGGTATTTGGGAGCCACGAATAAATCTCGGCATAACGAAGCAGTGGTTTGCAATCGACACTTGGCAAGGGCGCAAACACCTGGATAATCCACAAGGAATGGTGCAGTGGCAGAATGCCATACATCTTCCCTATGATATATGGTTGAACGTAGACATGGCATGGGAAAGTGCAGGCAATGACAGAAATCTGTATCGCAAATCTTGCTCCTACCTGAATGCCAAACTGTACAAGGCTTTCTTTAACAATAGCTTCAGTGTTTCTGCCGAGGCAAACGACATCTTCAATAAGCGTAATTATGGCGTTACCTCATTCAACAGAGATATAACCCGCTATGTCTGTGTTACTGATTTAAGCCGCTCATTCTACCTGACTCTTCAGTACACATTCAACTCCAGTCGTGACCGTTACAAAGGCCGTGGGGCAGGTACAAATGAGAAGAATCGATTCTAAATAATTGCTGTCCGATAAAACTTTTTGGAGACCTCAAAAAGTTTTATCGGACAGCAATAGTTTAATTTACATCTTTGACGATGGTCGAGAGATAGAATTTCGGATATGTCTTGATTTTGTTTCCGGCGATGATTGCGACCAACAAATGTGCTGTCATAGCAGTCATGGTGTATTCGCCGACCGATGAACTGACTTCGGGCGATGCAATCCATTTCATTGCGCAGTCAACCCAGCCATTGCCGGGAACATTCCAAAACTTGCAGTAACCGCTCGTATAGTCAAGCATAGCCTTTACCGTGTCATCATCAGCTTTTGCCTCGACAAAATGCGGCAGTCGCTTTTCCGGCATTACGACCGTGACGCAACCGCCTATGCCAAAGTTGAAAGCACAAATCACTGGCACCGATATATTATAGCAATGAGCAATCACTTCCCGGCAGGCTTCCTTCTCTGTGCAGGTGCATATTACTATATCACATAAGTCGAGCTTTGAACAATCCGACATGATAACAATGTCCTCGAAGCCCAACCTTCGTATAGCCTCAGATATCAGGTCAACAGCAATATTGCCTATAACGGCAACTTTAGTACCCTTGATTTTCTGTTTTAACTCGGTTGAAAGACCGCCTGATTTTTCCATATTCATTATTGTTTGAGGCAAAATTAGACGTTCAACATCGAATTTCATGCACACTTTTGTGTGCAAATGCCCTCTCGAAGCCTACGTCACTATCAAATGCACACAAAAGTGTGCAGGCAGTCTCGGAACGACTGATTAACTTTGCCAATATAAAGTTACCGGCAAAATGGCCTGTTGAGACATTTGTCACAGCTAAAGTCATATAGGCTTTGTAACTTTGCATTAACTATAAAATTATGGATATTCCGTAGTGTCACCGTCATTGTATCCAAATTTGCATAACTGAATAGATTTTGTTAATTTTACACAGAAAAACTCAACGCTCGCAAGAGTGTTTGAATCCAATCTACCACATGAAGCGAAATCGCACTATACTTGCTTTGGTCATGATACTTATGACCGTTTTGAATGCATCAGCACTCTCCGGATCCTGGCGCGGTCGTCTGTCACTTGGGCCGATGAGTCTGCCGCTTGTTTTCACTTTTTCTGAAGACGCATCAGGCGAAATGCAGTGTACTATCGACTCTCCGTCGCAGGGAGCTACCGGTATTCCTGCATCTGTAGAGTTGTGTACGGCTGACTCAGTATCAGTGACCTGCAATGCCATAGGAGCATCATATGAGGCAAGAATAGAACCGACAATGCTCAAGGGAACTTTCCGACAGAGAGGCTATTCGTTCCCCCTTGATCTTGAACCGGACTCTTCGGCAGAGGAAAGACGTCCGCAGACACCTAAGCCCCCATTCCCCTACTCCGTGATAGACACTGTTTTTACGGCTCCTGACGGCGCAGTGATGAGTGCTACACTTACAATGCCTGCTGATATCAATGGAGCTAAAGTTCCGGCAGTAGTCATGGTGACCGGAAGCGGTCCGCAGAATCGTGACGAAGAAATTTACGAACATAAACCTTTCGCCGTTATCGCCGATTATCTTGCCCGCAATGGAATCGCATCTTTGCGCTATGACGACCGCGGAACGGGCAGATCTACCGGAGATTTCATTACTTCCTCTACTCTTACATTCAAGGACGATGCTGTCAGCGGTATTGAGTTCTTACGTTCTATGAGATGCATAGGTCCTGTTGGAGTTCTCGGCCATTCCGAAGGTGGCACGATAGCGTTTATTATCGGCTCGGAAGGCAAAGCTGACTTTATTATTTCCCTGGCAGGAATGGCGATTTCAGGAAAGGAAACAATGATGAGGCAAAACGAGCAAAACCTTGACAAACTAAATTTATCGGAAGTAGACAAGGCTAACAGCCTGAAGCTGATTGATATAGTGTTTGATGAAATGGCAACCCAGACAAAACAGGGTGTTTCAAAACCTATAAATATCGATGACCTTGTTGCAAATAACAACCTGTCTGTTCCTCAAATGGTTACTCAGTCATTGAAGATGACGCAGAAAATACGGGGTCCTTGGGTTGATACATTAGTTACGCTAAATCCATGCGAGTTCCTCGGAAGTGTGAAATGTCCGGTTTTAGCCATCAACGGAACAAAAGACACGCAAGTTTTTCCTGACAACCTAAAAGTGATTAATGAGCACATACCGCAGGCAGAAACCAAACTTATGCCCGGACTTAACCACCTGCTGCAACATGCTGTTACAGGAGAGGTTTCGGAATATGACGAAATACGCGAAACAATTTCTCCCGAAGTGCTTGATGCAATAGAACTTTTCATCAAGAACAACTATAAATAAACCATAACGGGCTTTACAAATCAGAATATTAAAAATGGATAAGATATTAATACCGTTCATATTAATTCTCGGTTTTATGCTGGCATCATGCGATAGCAGTGAAGAACCGGAGGTCTATCCAATTCGCTTCGGACAAACGGATTATACGATACGTTATGCTACAACTGCTCGTATCGGCTTCGTCGATGGCGGAGGTAAGTATGAGTTAGCTGCAAGTAATCCGGAAGTGCTTGGTGAATTCTATATAGATGCCGAAAACAACTCTCTTGTAGTGCGTCCATCAAGTATCGGTGAATCCACGCTGACTATCACAGATGTGATAGCAGGCACTTCAGTAACTCTCAACTTTACGGTAGTTGATTTTTACCTGTCATTTAAAGTATTCGAAATTGAAGGCGATAATCATAATCCATACCTGAGTATCGGAAATGAAATTCGTTTCATTCGTGATGATGAAAATACCCGCCAGATGAAAATTATGTGGCGAAATAAAGTGACTTATGAAGTAAAATGTATCGCATACGGATGTTTCGATATTGAACGAGACGAATCAAACATCTATACACTCAATATGGCACTTCACTCACAACGCATAGAGGAGCTGGAGTCGTTCAGTTATACATTGGGTGGAGACGGGGAATATCTATCTTTATTTGAAAAGTATTTTGACTACAAGTGGGATAATAGTATAGCCTTAAAATCCATGCCTCCAAAGGAAATACAAATGGTTTTAACGGATTCTTTTAATGGATGTAAGATAATGTGCTTATTGCAGCCGTTCTGATTTGAAGAAAACTGTTTTCGTATTGTTTCGGTAAAAGACTTTGATGTCGTTTCTCTCGATACCGTCTATTGTCCCAACATGGCTTGACAGAAGATCGGTTAAAAACGGATAAGGTGCTAAGATGGGCGGACGTTACGGAAAGTAGAATAGCAAAAGGACTGGTTTCGTATTCAACGACTCAGTAATAATGGCACCGACCATCAACTGCCGCATTGAAAGCGGTGGCTTCACAATCAACAGTCCGGACAAAGCACTGATTCTCAAAATTTATAACATATTAAAGGAACTCTGAAAGAAACAGCTAATCATACAAACAACAATCTGGTCCTCGGCAGCTTTGCCGGGGACTGTTAATGAATAACCCTAAATGTCAAATATAATAATTATTATTGCTGTCCGATAAAACTTGAAGATGGCAAAAATGGATGGCTCGAACGCTGATTTCATGGCGTTCGAGTCTTTTCTTTCATTTTACAAACCCCCACAATCAAAAAGCGTTGGTAACGGGGGTGCACCGGATGCCTCAGAAAGGATGATTTCCCACTCTTTTTCCGGATTATTGAACAGGCTGTGGAAGTCAACGTAATACATCAATGTGATTCTGACCATTGTTGCCAAGCCTGAGAAGCTCCATTGGCGTTTCAGACCTTTCTGCATAACCATCAGCAGCAAGTTTGCGATAAGAGTCACCCATATCTGGATTTTGATAGCGTTGGCACTCTCGCCATAAAAGTATTTTAATGGAAAGTTCTGCTTCATCTGCTTGAACAGCAGTTCAATCTCCCACCGTTGTCTGTATATGGCAATAATTTCATCTGGATCAGAGTCCATAGCCATAATGTCGCCTTTGCTCAGAGTAGTTGGCTTGAGCATGAAAGAGTCATTTGTTGCTGCTGAGGTAAATTTTATATCAGACGGAACCCCTTCATTGGCATGTATGACGGTATGTACCTTGATGCCGCCTTTCTTTTTCCCTGTCTTCGGATGGCATCCCACACCATTGAACAGCAGGTTTGAAAACAGTGTTATGGTCGTCGAGTAGATAATCTGAAGCCGCTTCATCCATTTTGGAGTATTATGGCTCCGGCTGTCCGAAGAAATGACTATTTTTGCGCATGGTTATTGAGTTTTGTTTGGCGGCAGCTAAATAACCAAAAAGGACTGACTCCTGCAAATGGTAATCGACTTTTGTCGCTTGCCTTAGCAAGAATCAGTTCTAATTTTTGGAGACCTCAAAAAGTTTTATCGGACAGCAATAATTTACAAAATAATTATTACATTTGCAGTGCCAACCGAGGATTAAACGTTGCCGAGTGTCCGCAAGGGCACGCGGCTCCGAAGGGCAGCCACCGCAAGGTGGCTTTTTTGTTTCTACACATCGAATTCCAGTGTTTCTTTCCGGCCTCTTATGACAATATAAAGCTTCTTGAACCGGTGTTACCTGCTGCCCGTTATTCCCATAGAAATGCTTGTATTTATTTATGGAGCGTATCAGGTGTTCCTCGTTGATTACTTTTCATCATGGAATACGCATGCTCCAAGTCTGCTATTATTTCTGGAGATCGCATAGATAGAATGTATCTTCCGGGGATTGAAATAGAGTCAATATAATGAGTAAACGGAAGCTCCCGACTTTTTATCGTAAGCGTGTCGTAGTTAAATTCACCCGAAATGTAATAAATACTGTCGGGCATCTGATTCCAGAATGATTCGGACACTTCGATTTTCCCTACATAATAGCGTGTGGGAACAGCCGCAAATATTGTAGCCGCCAATATTGTAATGTAAAGAATAATGATAACCCTTTTCACTTGAGTAGTTTTCTGTCGTTATCGCCGCTTTCAAGTACGCTCATCTGATGAATGGCTATTTGATTGAGTTTGATCAGACGCTCCTGCTGCGGTAGTCCCTGTTCAATAAACACCGCATTGAGATTCTCCATATTGGAAAGGCATATAAGCTCATTGATAGAGGCGTAATCCCGGATATTGCCTTTGAGGTCGGGATTGGCGTCACGCCACTGTTTTGCCGTCATGCCGAACATAGCCACATTCAGCACATCGGCTTCATTGGCATAGATGATACTTGCCTGTGCCTTTGTAATCTCGATAGGTATGAGATTATGCTTGATGGCATCGGTATGGATTCGGTAATTTATCTTGGACAGCTCACGCTTCGCTGACCAGCCTATCAATTTCTGCTCCTCCTCCTTTAAGCGCTGGAACTCCTTTACTATATAAACCTTGAACTCGGGACTTATCCACATCGCAAACTCAAATGCAATGTCTTTATGGGCGTATGTACCTCCATAGCGTCCGGCTTTTGCCTGAACGGATATGGCATTAGTCCGGGCAACGAATTCTTTTACGCTTATCTTAAAACTGTTAAGTCCCGACTGACTTTTAATTATGGCGAATTCGCCATAATTAAAACTGGGATTATACACCTTCTCCCAGATTCCGACAAACTCCAAGGTATTACGATTACGCAGCCAATCAGTAATGAAGAAATCGCCATCTTTTGCCCGTAACATATCTGTGAGGCAGATATAATCCTCTCCGTTAACTTTGAGGATGTTTACCTCAGTATCTTTTACTATTAGCTTCGCCATGTAGTTTTGTATTTGTATCGGAATCGGTACATTTATTGTTTTTGTCGATAAAAAGCACTACACTTTGCAGTGTTGAATCCCGATAGCCCCACTCGTCAAGCTATCAGGTTTAGTTTTTTATAACGCAAAGATAATCATTTTCATCGGATTACAAAACCCGCTGCCCCTCCCGACATTCTCCTTCATGGCGGAATATGGCAAGGCGATTGATTCCTTTCGGGATCAAGATTTCTTTCAATTCCACGTTTGTGTCATAGACACACCTTGCGTATGTCAGTACTGAAGGTATATGAACGGGACAATCTCGCTTTGACGCACCTGTATCACCAGAATAAGCACAAGAGCGAACACCAGCCCTTGAATCACCACCGGAGCACCGGAAAACAATGTGCGCAGCCTGACACCCCAGCTGGACGGCGAGATGTGAAGCAGATATCCCCCGGCTATAAGCAATACTATGGTCAGATAGCTGTCTATGAACTGCGGAGCGACTGACAGATGGAAATCAAAAAGAATCTGATGCCACATCATCCCGACATCCTCCATCGAAGGCGCGCGGAAAAATATGAATGTGGCAGATATCAACAGGAAAGTCACAGCCATATTTATCCCCCTTAGCCATGGGGATGTCTTGTCCGCACCAGAAGCCACTACAACCATTTCACCCGACTCCGTGACCACCGCCTGACTGGTAACCATGGCAATAAGCCTGCGGAACATCTTGTGAAGCACAAGCAGCGCGCCGTGTACCGCTCCCCATATCACATACATCCATGACGCTCCGTGCCATAGTCCGCCGATTACCATAGTGGCAAACTGGTTGAAGTATGCCCTCGGTCGAGAGCAACGGTTGCCCCCCATAGGGATATACACGTAGTCACGCAGCCATGTAGAGAGCGAGATATGCCAGCGGTGCCAGAACTCGGTAGGATTCTGTGCCTTGAACGGGGCATTGAAATTGTCAAGGAATCTATAACCCATGAGCAATGCGATACCGATAGCCATATCGCTGTAACCGGAGAAATCGCAATAAAGCTGTATGGTAAATCCGAAGGTCGCCATCATATTCTCAAACCCGCTGTAAAGAGCAGGATTGTCAAACACCCTGTCGACAAAATTTCCGCTGATGAAGTCAGCTATCACCACTTTCTTTATCAGACCAAGAATTATCAGATAGAATCCTTCGGAAACCATCTCCCTGGTAGCCGTGGGATTTGCCTCTATCTGAGGAAGCATATCCTTGGCACGTACCACGGGACCGGCAAGCAGAGGTGGGAAAAATGTAAGAAAAAATGTATAGTCAAGCAGACTGTGGGTAGCCTTGACATCTCCGCGGTATATATCCGATATATAGCTTATGGAGCGGAATGTGAAAAATGATATCCCGGCTGGCAGAATCAAATCCAGCACGTCAATCTTCAACGTCGAGAATCGTGAAATCGTATCGATTATCAGATTGAAATACTTGAAATAAGCCAGCATCCCCACATTAACCGCCACATTCACAAACACTATGAACCGGCGCACGAACTGATTCTCATTCCCCGGCTCAGACACCTTCTCCATCCACCTTCCAAGAAGATAATCACTGATACACACACCAAGAAGAATCAGCACACATAGCCCTGAGGACTTATAGTAGAAGTATAGTGAAAAAAGTATGACAAATATCATTTTCAGCACTCTGAATCCACCAAGCATCCTGTACACACACATGAAACCTGCGAATAGAAGCAGGAACAAACCGGTGTTAAACAGCAGCGGCTGGGACGGATTATATGAGAGCACCTCAAGCAGCTTGGACACATCGATATTGACAGACTCAAGCCATGACACTACGGATGATAAAAGTTCAGTTAACATAAACGGGAGTTCCATTCTTTTTCGGAAAGATTTGTGATGTGGTTATTAGCACAACATCACTCCACAGTCAAAGGTTCTTAATATTTGTCACTATTCGTGGATGGTTATTTGTCATATTCACGCAGGGCATTCATGATGGCTTCATAGACCATTCTTCCCTCAAGATTATATCCCTGGCGACTATGGTGCACACGGTCCTTGGCAAAAAGACCGTTGGTAATCCAATGCGCGCTTGCGCCACTGCCGCCTGCCACATCATACCAGTCATAGACTGCAATACCGTTAGCTTTTCCATACTCAAGTATAGCTTGACGCACCGGTGCGATGTTACTGTTCACCGCATACGAACGAGAGGTCTTGGTGACAGTACGATACCTGGTCTTCGACCCTTTGCGTCGCACACGGACTTTCTTGGTTGTAGTCACACTGCGCTGGCACTCCATAGGAGTGGTGAGAAGTATCAGCGCATCCGGATTTGCCATCTTTACATTCTTCACCAACCGGTCTATGGAACGTCGGAAATTCACGGCGTTAAATTTACCGAAAGCCTCATTGGTACCGAGTGAAAGTATCACAAGATTCGGTTGCAAGGGGTTTATTCCCGCCCCGACGGTACCGATACGGTTATATGTCTCGTATGTCGCTCCGTTATTGCCAATCGCATGGTAGAACACTCCGGGACGGTCACCCGACAGGGATGCGCCAAACACCGTGAGGTCACCTGCCGAAGTAAACGACACATTAATCTTTGTCTCCCCCGAAGCCATGATAATCTGCGTATAATCACGTGACGGTATTGCACGATAACTTACCGGATTCCCGTCGGCGTTGGTAATCTCCTTGATGGTAAACTTTCCGTTATGGAAAATAGTCGCTGAAGTAAACGGATTATAATCCTCCGTGTCTACCGTTCCAAGAGTGAATTCGCTCGTATTGCTTGAAGGGCGTATGGATGTTCCCGTGAAGCCTACTGTCTGGCGCCATGTGGGACTCATAAGCTTGACAGGATTCCATGAATTGCGGCTCTGGAACACATAGTCAAGAGGCTCGTTGGTACCGCTGATTTTCAAGGGGGATATTAGACCGCGTCCGGCATTGCCGAAATCATATTGCAGAAGGCCCCTGGTAGTTCCGGTGGAAATGTCAGCCTGCACATGGCTGTCGCCTATATGGACTATTGACACAGGCGAACTGCTGCTCGACACGAACGCATTCCGGAGTTTCGACCAGTCAGCCCCATTATAGATTATCCTATTCGCAGCCTTATGTATGAAAAACGGAATAGGGATATCTATGTCGTCCGCCTCGCCGGGAATCTCCACGGGGCTCACCCTTACCTTCAGGTCATACTCTTCGTCACTCTCAAGTATCTCCTCCACCAGCTCCTCTTCATCCACAGTATTGTTTCCCGGCTCTCCTGCAGGATTTGTCGTATCCGCATAAGCAGCCCCCGGGATGAACAATGACGCTAAAGGGAAGAGTATGGATATGATTGGTAATCTTTTCATTGTAGTTCGTGTTGAATAGCATTAAATAATTCTTTGGCAAGCCGCGCGCCTCCTCTGTGTGACATGTGGACATAGTCCTTGTTGATAAGCCCGGCATTACACCATTCCACCACGGCACCTTCGCCCCCCATAGCCTCTCTGGTATCCCAGAACAAGCAGTGCGCTCTGCGGGCGGCATCGCGCTGGGCTGAAATCATCGCCGGTGCGGTAGACATTGACTGCACTTGAGACCCGCGCTTCTCCCCTCGGTCACCGACACCCATCAGAAGTATGTCGGCACGCGGGAAGCAGCTCCTCACATGGTTTATCACGTCAACCATCCTGGATGAATAGACGCTGTAATTTTTCTGCGTCGAACTCATGGCATTTATACCGAACTCAAGCACTATAAGGTCATAGTCAATTATCTCGCTCACCTCACGGCACAGTTCCCGGTTAATCTTTGTCAACGTGATGCCTGAGAAACCGCGCGACGACATGCAGTCGAGGCTTACGCCAGTAGTTCCGTCAAGCCACACTCCAAGTCCTATGAGAGATGTGTCGGATGTCTTTATGTCAAACTGAGAGGTCTCTGCAGGCACCTCTACACACTGAACGTTGTCCGAACCCTCAATATTGCGTGTCTCCCATTCCCCTTCACTTGTTTTAACATTGAGAGTGGTATTTTCAGGCGCGATGAACAGAAAACGCGAACGTGACCACTTACCTGCATGCTGAAACGAATCCGATCCCTTGTAAGTGGCAGATGCCTCTCCTGTCGGCTTGGCATACTGCTCGGAGAGAAAAATGTATTCCGCAGCCGCACTCTTATTTGCCATATATGTTTTCCATCCTGACCCTCCCTGACGCACCGAACGGCGGAACCCGGGAAAATCGGAATGCATGTTCACGTATCCGACACCTTCGCCTCCATATTCCTCCTGCAGCAACTCACGGAGATCCTGAGTGAAAATGTCACCCTCGATATAACTGTCACCCACCACTGCAATCCTGGCAAGTTTTCCGGAACCGACAGCATCTTTAAGGTGCTGCATCCCCACCCCGTCGGTTGTATAATCCTCAATCATGACAAGCTCACCGTTCCTTGACGGTTTCACGGGGGTTATGATTGTGTCAACAGGTAGAGCCGCTATGCTGTCGCGCGCCACACTGTCCGCATGCGCAATCGCAGCCAACAGCTCCGGGTCTATGTCCTCGGACTCAGCCGAGGGGGAGCCTTCAATGATTCCCGCTTCCTTCAATATATCACTGAACAGCGAGAAATCCTTCACCTTACCACCGCTCCATTTTGAAAGAGGCAGAAAAGAAATTGCGGTTATTATCCCAATAGCGAGGAGTATGATAGTTACGGGACTGCCTTTCTTCATAATCAAATCAACAGTTAAACTGCATTAAACGAGGGTTGAAATTCACCAGTTCCTGCTCGGAATCCGGATTAACGATTGATGCCAGCAACGATATTTTAGCCATGGCTTCATTCCATTCTTCTTCACACACTGATGACGACACAATACCTCCGCCGGAGTATAGATTGTAGAGATACGCCACATCCGGATTCTCGCCTGTAAGGGAGACAGGAGCGACAAATGCGCATCTCAGATTGACATAAGCATAGTAGCGACCGTTCAGACGCACTCCAACATAACCGGCATAGCACCGGCGGCTGTGAGTCTCAAACGTATCAATCTCCGTCAATGCCACATCACGAGGAAGCCCGGCAACCGCCGGAGTCGGGCTGAGAGTGGAAAGAATCTCACGGACATCGGCATCGCCCTTGGCAGTGATGACATTACACAGGTGCTTCAGATTACAGAAAGGCATCTCGCACAAATCATCGACCTGCACATCCATTCCAAGTTCCTTGAGCGCCGTCTCTATATAGACCGTTACCAATTCGTGCTCCTCTATGTTCTTCTCATCCCATTGAGCGTCATCTTCCATCAGCTTTGTGCCGGCGAGCGACATGGTGACAATCTCGCCGGGGTTATCCCCTGTGGCAAGCAGAAGCTCCGGTGTGGCTCCAAGCCATATGCCGGTTTCCGGTGTGTAACAGAGATACCGGAAGGTGTTGTCCGAACAGCTGAAGTAATCATCGGCTACATCCAGGAGTTGCCGTCTTGACAACATTGCCTGGTGCTGTGAAAGCACCACCTTTCCTCCGTAACGCTTAAGCCTCGGCATCACATGGCTGAATGCCGCATCATAGCTCACCCTAAGAGTCGACGAAGCCGACGGGCGTATGACCGGCGGCTCAAACATACATTCCGGATTAGACTCAATATATTCCCTGACACAGCGGGCATTATATACCCGGCGGACACCTGCTGTATAAGGTTCGTCGTTGTCAAAGAAATTTATAAAAAAAGTGTCACGGCACTCATCGTCATCAAATGCCGGCGACTCGCCATCGTCATCCGGAAGGGATGCGAAAAACTTGAAAAACTCCTCACCCGGCAGGGCGAAGAGAGCAAAAGGTATATTATGTCTGAGGCACAGGTTTACCGCCTCAATCTGTTCCTGGTCAATCTTCATTTTCTGCTACCGGCTCAGCCATAAGTTCAAACGGCATTGCCGATGTTATTTTCACATTGTAAAATTCCCCTCTTTTCAAGGGCTTAGTCTTAGCCACAAGGACTTCCGGGTCAACCTCCGGCGAGTCATATTGGGTACGTCCCACATAGTATTCACCTTCTTCCCGGTCAATCACCACACGCTGCACAGAACCGACCTTCAGTTGCTGCAACTCATCGGATATACGTTCCTGAAGAGCCATCAACCGGCTCAGACGGTCATTTTTGACTTCCTGAGGAATATCGTCAGAAAAATTCTTTGCTCCATAGGTGTCCTCCTCCTCGCAGTAGGCAAACGCCCCCATCCTTTCAAACTTCTGCTCTTCCACGAAGCGCAGAAGCTCCTCAAACTCTTCGTCACCCTCACCGGGAAAACCCACCATAAGAGTCGTACGGATATGTATTCCGGGTACACGGCGACGGATTTCAGCCAGAAGTTCACGGGTCTCCTCACCTGTAATGTGACGGCGCATGTTTTCAAGCACCTTATCTGATATATGCTGCAATGCAATGTCAAGGTACTTACATACATTGGGATACTTTGCCATCACATCAAGAAGTTCAAGCGGGAAATCCTTAGGATAACCGTAATGAAGCCTGATCCATTCCACTCCATTCACACGGGCTATCTCCTCGACAAGACGTGCTATTTCCACCTTGCCGTAAATATCTTTCCCGTAATTGGTCAAATCCTGGGCTATGACATTGAACTCCCTGACACCCCGTGCCACGAGCATCTTTCCCTCAGCCACGATTTCCTCGATCGGACGGGACTTATATCTCCCGGTTATCAACGGTATGGCGCAAAACGAGCAGAAACGGTTGCATCCTTCGGCAATCTTAAGATATGCGTGATGACGCGGAGTGGTGATGACACGGTCATACGGGACCGAACCCGGCGAACGTTTTGTAAGGTCACTGACCAAATTTATCCAGTCAGTCTTGCCATACCACTTGTCCACTTCGGGAATCTCAGCCGGAAGTTCCCCTCCATATCTCTGGGAGAGACATCCCATGACATAAAGGGACGATATGCCTCCTTCATCCTTGACCTGACACCATGAAAGAATCTCATTTACCGATTCCTCCTTGGCATCACCGATGAATCCGCAAGTATTTACCACCACAATCTTCTCGCCATCGGATTCAATGAAGTCTCCGTCAGCATTGTCGACAACCTCATAACCGACATTTTCGAGCATCTTCATCAGACGTTCCGAATCGACAAGATTCTTAGAGCACCCAAGCGTTATGACTGCAATCTTTTTACCCATAGTGCGTATTACACGGATGTCCCGTTACAAATAATACTATTGAACCGGTTATTATATCTTCTCGCCGAAAAGCGATTCTACGAACTCACGTCTGTGGAACACCTGAAGGTCCTCGATACCCTCGCCCAGACCGATATACTTGACAGGGATGTTGAACTGGTCGCTGATACCTATCACCACACCACCCTTGGCGGTACCGTCAAGCTTGGTTATGGCGAGTTCGTTTACCTGAGTAGCGGCAACAAACTGCTTAGCCTGCTCGAACGCATTCTGACCTGTGGAACCGTCAAGAACCAGCAGGACTTCGTGGGGAGCATCGGGAACAAGCTTCTGCATTACATTTTTCACCTTCGTAAGCTCGTCCATAAGCCCTTTCTTGTTGTGGAGACGCCCTGCGGTATCGATAATCACCACATCAACATCATTGGCAATGGCGCTCTGGAGAGTATCGTATGCCACCGAAGCGGGGTCGGCACCAAGCGACTGCTTGATTACCGGCACATCGGCACGTCTACCCCACTCTTCCAGCTGCTCTATGGCTGCCGCACGGAAAGTATCCGCCGCTCCAAGGAGCACCTTGTTACCGGCACGCTTGAACTGCGCAGCCATCTTGCCGATAGTAGTGGTCTTGCCGACGCCGTTCACGCCAACCACCATTATCACATGTGGTTTATGTCCCGAAGGCACTGTAAAATCATCCTGCGACGATTCATTGCTGTTCTCTGCAAGCATATCGGAAATTTCCTCGCAGAGAAGGCGGTTTAGCTCCGATGAGCCTACATACTTGTCCTTCGCCACGCGTTTCTGTATACGGTCGATAATCCGAAGGGTCGTATCCACGCCGACATCCGAGGTAACGAATACCTCTTCCAGATTGTCAAGCACATCATCGTCAATGGTGGATTTACCTGCGATAGCGTGTGAAATACGTTCGAAGAAACCTTTCTGGGTCTTCTCAAGACCTTTGTCGAGTGTCTCTTTCTTATTTTTGTCGCGTGAGAAAAAATCAAATAGTCCCATAGGGCTTAATAATGAATTGTTCGAACTGCAAAATTACAAAAAAATATTGAGTTAGTAAATTCTTCGACATATTTCCTTGAAGTCCCGCGCTATCTGCATATTCCTCTCATGTTCGGCTTTCTCCCGGGGTGTTACGGGAGGGACCGCAGGCATGTTCACTCTGTAGGGGTCAAATGGAAGTTCGCTGTACGACAATTTCTTCAATCCTCCAGGCGACTGTGTCTCCGAAGATACTGACGGGCCTATGCCATCAAGACACTCCCGCACTTCACGACGGGAGGCTGCGATCAAGGAGCTGCGACGGGCGGCACGCTCACGCGCCGCTCTGGAACGCCGGGCGGATTTATCAATCTGCTCTTTGAGAAGCTGCCACTTCTGAGGGTTGATATCAGCCGACCGGGAAGGCTCCGTCTCCTCCTCGATATAATTGAGAACGGCAAACATAGTATCATGAAACTGCTCCGGCGATATTTCGGAGGAACGTGTCATTTCCATCACCCTGGTGAGGATTTTGCCGACAGCGGCATCGGAAATTCTGTACTTGTGGGCTTTCATAGTCTTTTAAAATCTGAATTTTGGCATGATGGGGGTTAATAATACGAGGGATACAGGAGTCTCAGACACCTATCCCTATCCATCCGCAAAGATAATATCCGTAAGGCATAAATATAGTGCGGAAAAACAAAACAGACACGATGGGTGCCGATTTGAAGATTAACTTTTTTAACGTATGATTGTTATAGATTGTGAAGATTAACCGAGATTTATTATGAGTAACGACAGATTAAAATCCACTGAAACAGAACGATTGCGTCCTGAAAATAATGTCAGAGTTGAAATAACCAATATAAACGGTGATATCGTGGCAGGATATACAGGCTCAGGGTTCACGAAGATAAGCGATGCGATTGACAAGGCTTATGATGCCTATTCCGACCTGCTCGCAGATAAGGAAGATTACGTATATACAGTCACTGATACGTCGGACAGTATCACCCACCGATACAGAATAAATGCAGGGGGACATGCAAGACTGGTTGTTTAGCGGAAATTCCGCCACACAGTCCAATGACGGACCGCAAAAAATAATTACAGGCGCTTATCCATGCGGATAAACGCCTGTAAAATTTATGCTTTGAGAATCAAGCTACGGCATATCAACGCTGTACGCGACCGTTGGCGTTGCCGCCTGCAAGAGCCTTGACCTCATCCACAGTGACAAGATTGAAGTCACCGTTGATGGTGTGCTTGAGAGCAGAAGCTGCGACAGCAAACTCAAGAGCCTCACCCTGGGTAGGCATAGTGAGAAGACCGTAGATGACACCGCCTGAGAAAGAGTCTCCGCCGCCGACACGGTCGATGATGGGGTTGATGTCATAACGCTTTGACTCATAGAATTCCTTACCGTTGTAGATCATAGCCTTCCAGCCATTGTGGGTAGCCGAGAATGACTCACGGAGAGTAGAGATTACATACTTGAAGTCAAACTCTTCCGCCATAGCCTTGAAGATACCCTTGTATCCTTCAGCATTTGTCTCACCGCCTTCAACATCGGCATCAGGCTTGAATCCGAGGCAAAGTTCGGCATCTTCCTCGTTACCTATGCAAACGTCCACATACTTCATGAGAGGACGCATGATAGACTGAGCCTTCTCCTTGGTCCAAAGTTTCTTACGGAAGTTCAGGTCAACAGACACAGTCACGCCGTGACGCTTTGCAGCCTCGCAGGCAAGACGTGTAAGCTCGGCAGCCTTATCGGATATAGCGGGAGTGATACCGCTCCAATGGAACCAGTCGGCACCTTCCATGATTTTGTCGAAATCAAAATCCTCGGGGTCAGCGTCGGCAATCGCAGAGTTGGCACGGTCATATATTACCTTTGAGGGACGCATTGAAGCACCGGTCTCGCAGTAGTATATACCTACACGGTCACCGCCACGGGCAATGTGGTCGGTGTGTACACCGTAACGACGGAGAGCGTTAACGGCAGCCTGACCTATTTCATGCTTGGGAAGTTTAGACACGAAGTATGCGTCAAGACCATAGTTGGCACAGCTGACGGCAACATTAGCCTCGCCGCCACCCCAGATTACGTCAAAACTGTCAACTTGAACAAAACGTTTGTTCCCTTCGGGAGAAAGGCGGAGCATAATTTCGCCTAAAGTTACGACTTTCATAATATTTTAATGGTAATTAAATTGGTTTTGATATTTTTCTGTTTCTTATAAATGCAAGGGGTAACCGAACCGCAACTCAATATCAGAGGAGCGATGTGTTGCGTATAATTTCCTCAAATGCCTCCGACATTGACTTTGCAGCCTTCCGACCGTCGCCCATAGCGAGTATGACAGTGGCAGCACCGCGCACGATGTCACCGCCGGCATATATATCAGGCGATGAAGATTTCATGGATGCGCCATCGACCACTATATTGCCCTGCCTTGACAAATCCATATCCTTAAGCAACGCCGGCGGATTGGGGAGATAACCGACGCAAATGACAACAAGGTCAATATCAATTTCCTCGATGGCACCGGGAATCTCGACAGGAGAACGGCGTCCGGACTCGTCAGGCTCGCCAAGCTCCATGCGCTGGAGACGCATGGCACGCAGAATTCCGTTCTCGTCCTCAAGGTATTCCACCGGATTGTGAAGTGTCATGAACTCAACGCCCTCCTCACGTGCATGGCGTACCTCCTCGGCTCGTGCCGGGATTTCATCCTCACCACGCCGGTACACTATGATGGCTCTCTCGGCGCCCATACGACGGGCAGCCCTGACAGCATCCATAGCGGTGTTGCCGGCACCGATTACAGCAACCTTTTTACGGCGGAGGGACGTGCTGTTCTGTCCATATATCTCACTCCCCATTAGGTTGAGACGGATGAGATACTCATTGGCAGTCATCACGCCCGGAAGGTTCTCGCCGGGAATACCCATGAAACGAGGTTTGCCGGCTCCGGTCGCAACGTATATACCTTTGAAACCTTGTTCCTGAAGCTGCTTGTAGGAAATTGTCTTACCGACGAAAGCATTCTTCACGAACTTGACTCCAAGCTCGTCAAGCTTAGCAATTTCGGCATCGACCACATCATTCGGGAGACAGAACTCCGGAATGCCATATTTGAGCACACCGCCGAACCGGTCAAGCGCCTCAAACACAGTCACATCATATCCTCGTTTCGCCATATCGCCGGCAAAAGCAAGCCCGGATGGTCCGGAGCCCACAACAGCAATCTTGATGCCGGCAAAGAACGGAGATGCCCCCGAGCGGGCAGCAGACATAGAAGTACCTGGCTGATTACGGTTGATTTCACGGTTGAAATCAGCCACAAAGCGCTCCAAATTGCCTATGGCTACCGGCGGTTTCTTCATCTTGTTATAGATGCACCCCGCCTCACACTGCTTCTCCTGAGGGCATACTCTGCCACATACGGCGGGAAGCACCGTGGTGAGATTGAGGACGTCCAATGCTTCAGTAAAATTGCGGCGCTCTATGTTCTTGATAAACGCAGGGATATTGTTTGACACCGGACAGCCTTTCATACATCCGGGGTCAGGACAGTCAAGGCAACGGCGCGATTCAAGCACCGCCTGCTCTATCGAAAGGCCCTGGTTTACCTCGTCGTCACATGTTATACGGTATGTGGCAGGAATTTCCGGCATGGTCACCCGCGGGAGTGCCGTGCGTTCCTTGGTAGAGTAGCGTTTTCTCAATTCCTCACGCCACTCGCTTTCACGGGATATAAGTTCGTTATCCATCATACAAAGTAACGTTGGCGGTTTTGTAACTGGTCAAAGTCCACACTATGCGCATCAAATATAGGACCGTCGATACACGTAAGCTTGCGCTGACCATCTACCATGACACGGCAGATGCCGCAAAGTCCCACCCCGTCAAGCATGACCATGTTCAGCACACATAGTGTGGGTATGCCGCTTTCGCGTGTACATTCGGAAATGGCTTTCATCATATGCGTCGGTCCGGTCATTACAACGAGATTGACATCGCCACGTCCGGCGAAATCATTTATAATCCTGATAGTCTCGCTTTCATCGCCCGACAAAATCACCTCGTCACTGTGTGTCTCGGCATTGCTGCGCAAACATGATGTCTTTTCGGAAAATTCCGAGAGAATTGCTATGACACGGTTGCCGGCTTTCTTCAAGGCATGGATAATCGGGAGCATCGGGACGAAGCTTGCGCCATCACCGCTGCAAAGCACCGTTCCGTAATTTTTAACGTCAAATGCTTGCCCGAGCGGACCGAGAAGGTCAAGAAGCTCATATCCCACGTAGAGCGAGCGTATAAGCTCCGTGAGCTTCGCTCCTTTGTGCATTATGATGGTGAAAGTTCCGTTTTCGGGGTCAGTGTCGACCACCGTGAACGGTATGCGCGGACACTCCTCGTTGAAGCGGATTATCACAAAATGTCCGGCACGCGCCGAGCGGGCAATCGAGGGTGACTCGATTACCACTTCGGCGGTATGCTCGGAATGTCGTATTATGTTCTTAATCTGATTCATTCTGTATAACAAGGAGGGATTTTCAGTCCGGATTACTGCATCTGAGTATAGGTAATCTTGTCCATGTCGCCATAGTCAAGATTCTCACCGCCCATACCCCAGATAAACATGTAGTTAGAAGTACCGGCAGCAGCATGTATGGACCATTCGGGGGACATGATTGCCTGCTCGTTGTGGAGCCATACCACACGGTTCTCCTGCGGTTCACCCATAAAGTGAGCTATCGAATTGCCTTCGGGCACATTGAAATAGAAGTAAGCCTCCACGCGGCGGTCATGAGTGTGCGCAGGCATTGTGTTCCATACGCTACCGGGCTCCAACTCTGTGAGACCCATCTGAAGCTGGCAGGGACCTTCCTCAAGCACATTGTTGACAATGAGCTGGTTGATTACACGGTCATTGCTCTCTTCCATCTTACCTGCGGCAAATGAATTTGCCTTGAGCGAGCCTTTACGTCCGTCGATAGTGATGAGCTGAGTCTTATACTCCTTGTGGGCGGGAGTGGAGTTGAGATAGAACTTGGCGGGATTTGAATCATCCTTGCTGCGGAAGGTCACATTCTTGTTGCCGCGACCAACATAAAGGGCATCCTTGAAGTGAAGTTCATACTCCTTGCCGTCAACAGTCACGATACCGTCGCCACCAATATTAATCACGCCGAGCTCACGACGCTCAAGGAAGTAATTGGCTTTGAGGGGGTCGATAGTCTCCAGCTCAACCACTTTGCCGACAGGCACGACACCGCCGAAAATCAAGCGGTCATACATGGAATATGTAAGATTGACCTTATTCTCCTCCATGACTTTGGGCATCATGAAATGAGAACGGAGCTGTTTGGTGTCGTAGTGTTTCACGTCATCGGGGTGACATGCACGCTGTACGGTATAATCTGTCTGAGCCATAGCTGTTATTGATGTTAACGCAAGTGATACGGTGATAAATATTTTTTTCATTATCGTAGAAATGATGTAATAGTTAAATTGATTATCGGAAAGAGATTAAAAAGAGGGAATCAAGCATCGGGCTTATCCTCGATTGAGATTTTCCTGCGGTTCCATGCCACAAGCGCGATAGTGCAGATGGTCAGGAATCCGGCACCTACCCAAGCAAGGCTGTGGCAGCACTGGAATATCACCCATGCGAGAGGACTTCCGGCGAAGTCAAGGCTGCCGCCGGCGAAACCGTCAGGGATGTTGACAGCGCTGTCGCCAGTATTGGCATATACGTCACGGGCGGCTTCAGTAAAGAAGGGCGCCATGTTTGTTACGGCGAAAAGTGCCAGCACAATCACCACAAGACCCACTATGAATGTCTTGATGACGTTACCCTTGGTGTAAGGAAGCACAAGGGGGAAGATATAGAACATACCTGCGAGAGATGCAAGCGGGAGGAATTGGTTACCCGGGAGAACCACAGCAAGAAGGAGTGTGACAGGTATGAGAAGAAGCGACACTACGAGAGTGGTGGGGTGACCGATTACAAGAGCAGGGCTCATACCAATCGACAATCCCTTCGCACCCTTGAATTTGCGGGCTATAAGCTCGCGGGTAGCATCCGAAATAGGTTTCAAACCTTCGATGAAGAGGACTGTCACACGGGGGATAAGTTCCATCACGGCCCCCATCTTGATGCCGAGACCAAGGATGTAGGGAATCTTGTCGACAATCTCAGTCCATGAGGTACATGTGAGGCAACCGATGGCAACACCCACAATCACGCCAAGGAAAAGAGGTTCGCCGAGAATGCCGAACTTACGCTTCAGACCTTCAGCGTCAATCTCAAGTTTCGCCATGCCGGGAATCTTGTCGAGAATTTTATTGATACCCCATGCGAAAGGCACGAAACCGGCACAGAATGGCTGGGGAATTGAAATACCCTCCATGTCCTTGTAGAAGTGCTGGAATTTATGCGCTGTGAGGTCGGCAATCACAAGGGTGATTATGTAGCAGATTATGGCTGCGAAGAATCCCCAGAGGAGAGAATCGGAAGCGAAATAAACCACCGCTCCTATGAATGCGAAATGCCAATAGTTCCAAAGGTCGATATTGACTGTACGTGTACCTTTAATGAACAGGAGAAGGAGGTTGACTCCAAGGCACACAGGGATTATGAAAGCTCCGACAGCGGTATTGTAGGCAACCGCGGCAGCAGCAGGCCATCCCATGTCAAACACCTGGAGTTGGAGGTCATAGATGCCTACCACACTATTAAGGGCAGGACCGAGGCTTGAAGTCAGCAGGGCTGTAACTACGGAAAGACCGATGAAACCCACACCGACTTTCAGACCGCACATCAATGCCTTGCCAAATTTTATGCCAATGCAGAGACCGAGTATCGTGAAGATGATCGGCATCATCACCGCCGCCCCCAGTCCTATAATATAGGAAAAGACTTGTTCCATTATATATCAGTATATAGGTCAAGTTAAGGACGAGGGGATTGAGCACCCCCTGCCCTTAACCTTGTCGACATAATTCTTAATGTTATTTAGGCTGCTTGCCGATGTAAGCGAGGATGCCGCCGTCAACGTAAAGTACGTGACCGTTCACGAAATCGGAAGCATCGGAAGCAAGGAACACAGCCGGACCCATCAAGTCCTCGGGGGTACCCCAGCGGGCAGCGGGAGTCTTGGATATGATAAACTGGTCGAATGGATGGCGAGAGCCGTCGGGCTGGATTTCACGCAGGGGAGCAGTCTGCTCTGTGGCGATGTAGCCCGGACCGATACCGTTGCACTGGATGTTGTATTCACCGAACTCCGAGCAGATATTGCGGGTGAGCATCTTCAATCCGCCCTTTGCAGCCGCATAAGCCGAAACAGTCTCCCTGCCAAGCTCGCTCATCATTGAGCAGATATTGATAATCTTGCCATGACCCTTCTTAATCATACCGGGAATAACAGCCTTAGCGCAGATATATGGAGCAACGAGATCCACGTCGATAACTCGACGGAAGTCCTCAACTGCCATTTCAGTCATAGGGATACGCTTGATGATACCGGCATTGTTTACAAGGATATCGATAGTTCCCACGGTAGCTTCGATATCAGCCACCATAGCCTTTACCGCTTCCTCGTCGGTCACATCACAAAGATAGCCTTTAGCATCGATGCCAAGCTCCTTGTAAGCCTTCATGCCCCTGTCGACAGTCTCCTGTCGAGAGCAGTTGAACACAATTTTAGCACCTGCCTCAGCGTATGCCTGGGCGATTGCAAGACCGATACCGTAAGCCGCACCTGTTACAAGCGCAACTTTACCTTCAAGTGAAAAATTAACCATATTTGTTATTGTTTTTACTTATATATTTCAGGTATAGATATTAATTGAATTATGCTGTCATAATTATTTCAGGTACTTAATATAAGGGGGTGAGCAAAATTCGGTTGTAAAATTACGACTTTTAACACTATCATACAAATTTAACACCTTAAATCTTGTAAAAATGACACAACCCGTACAATATCTCCGGTAATTCACACTTGATTTCCTGCAGCTGATAAAAAAGTAGCGACTTTTTCTGCCGCCTATGAAAAAACTTTGTATATTTGCCTGTTGTTGCTATTATTGTAATCCATCAATTTCCTAAACCGGCAACAATGTACAACCAGCCAATAATCATCATCCATGAATATGACAGGAAATCATAATATGACACAAAAGGTCGAGAACGACCGCAGAATACTTGAACTGTTAGCACAGACATTCCCCAACATAAGCGCAGCCAGCACTGAAATCATAAATCTGGAGGCAATATTAAATCTGCCGAAAGGCACGGAGCATTTTGTCGCCGACCTCCACGGCGAGCATGAGGCATTCCGCCATATACTGAAAAACGCATCAGGCAATATCAAACGCAAGGTCACCGATATATATGGGACATCGCTCCGTGAAAATGAAATCAGAGAGCTATGCGCATTGATTTATTATCCGGAAGAAAAGCTCCAGCTCATCAAGTCGACCGAAAGCAATATTGAAAACTTCTACAACATCACGCTTCATCAGCTTGTGAGCGTATGCCAGAGCGTGTCGTCAAAATACACCCGCTCCAAGGTAAGAAAAGCCCTTCCCAAGGAATTTGCGTACATCATCGAGGAGCTTCTGCATGAGTCGCCGTCCGACTATGACAAGCAGGCTTATTTCAACCGCATCATCGAGACCATCATATCGACAGGACAGGCGGACGCATTCATCGTGGCAATGTGCCAGGTGATACAGCGGCTGAGCATAGACCAGCTGCATATATTGGGCGACATATACGACCGAGGTCCGGGCGCACACTTAATCATGGAAATACTATGCCAATACGGGAAATTCGACATCCAGTGGGGCAACCATGACATGCTGTGGATGGGAGCTGCCGCAGGCAATGACTGCTGCATAGCCAATGTGCTCCGTATATCACTGCGCTACGGCAACATGACCACCCTTGAGGACGGCTACGGTATCAATTTGCTTCCGCTTGCCACGTTCGCCATGGAAACCTACGGTGATGACCCGTGTGAGGAATTCTACGCTCATATTGATGCTGATGACAATGTCCATTCGGAAAAGACGCTGAAACTTGTGTCCAAAATGCACAAGGCAATCGCTATAATCCAGTTCAAACTCGAGGGGCAGATGGTACTCCGGCATCCGGAATGGAAGATGCAGGACAGAATACTGCTGGACAAAATCAATTACGCAGACGGTACCATCAACCTTGACGGCAAGATTTACAAACTGTCCGATACCAATTTCCCCACCATTGATCCTAACAATCCGCATGAACTCACTCAGGAAGAAAGACATCTGATACACAAGCTGCACCACTCATTCACCGTCAGCACAGTGCTGCGCCGGCATGTGGAGTGCCTGTTCAGCCACGGATGTATGTTCGGCATATACAATTCCAATCTGCTGTTCCATGCGTCCATGCCGCTCAATGCCGACGGGACACTGAAAGAGGTGGATGTCAACGGGACAAAATACAAGGGGAAAGACTTGATGCATAACATCGGGATGCTTGTCAGATCAGCATTCAACGATGACACACCGCGCGCCGACAAGGAGTATGCCAGGGATTATTACTGGTATCTGTGGTGCGGTCCAGACTCCCCCCTCTTCGACAAAGACAGGATGACTACCTTCGAACGTTACTTCATCAAGGACTCGGAGGCGCACAAGGAGGAGAAAGGCTATTACTACAAGCTACGCCAGAATGAAGAAATCTGCGATATGATTCTTGACGAGTTCGGTGTGGAAGGGAAGCAGCGCCACATCATCAACGGTCATGTCCCGGTAAGGACGCAAAAAGGGGAAAGCCCGATTCGCGCCAACGGTAAACTGATGGTGATTGACGGCGGATTCGCAAAAGCATACCACAAGACCACCGGCATAGCCGGTTACACATTAATATACCACAGCACTAATTTCGAGCTTGTGGAACATGAGCCGTTTACCTCAGTGGAGGAAGCCATCTGCAACGGCACTGACATTGTAAGCTCCACAAAGATGGTAGAGCAGACATCCCAGCGCATCAGAGTCAAGGACACCGACAAGGGGAAAATAATCCAAAGCCAAATCGATGAGCTGACCGAGCTGCTCTATGCTTTCCGACACGGAATCATCAAGGAACGGAATCCGGACAAGGCTCTGTAATCCGTTGACCGGAATTAGCCCCTCGGTCTAATAGAGATAACCTCCATACAAAAAATTTGATCGGCAGCGCTTCGATATGTAACGCTGCCGGTCATTCGTTTATCCGTCATGCCAATCAACGGCTAATCCTCCGAATAATGGCGGAGCACACGTCGATAGGAATTGAATATCTTGGATTTTGAGACGAATCCCACATATTTGCCATTTTCAACCACGGGAAGATTCCAAGCACCAGTACTGTCGAACTTTTTCATCACGGCATCCATACTCTCCCCTATCTCGACCCTTGCCGGGGGCATGGACATGAACTGGTTCACATACATACGCTTGTAGAGGTCAGGACGGAACATGATGTTACGTATTTCGTCAAGAAGCACTACGCCGAGCAGCTCGCCGGACTCGTTGACCACAGGGAAAAGGTTTCGTGAAGACTTGGAAATGGCATTGACCATCTCCTTCAGATTCATACCCGGGCGGACAGCTATGAAATCGTTCTCAATCACATTGTTGACTTTCAGCAACGTGAGCACCGCCTTGTCCTTGTGATGAGTGAGGAGCTTGCCTTCGCGGGCGAGACGCATAGTGTAGATGCTGTATGGCTCGAAGAATTTAATGGTGCCGTAGGAGATTGCCGAGGATATCAGAAGCGGCAGAAACAGATCGTAACCGCCGGTAAGCTCCGCAGTGAGGAAGATACCCATCAGAGGCGCGTGCATGACACCCGACATTACCCCTGCCATACCCATCAATGCGAAATTCTTGGTCGACAGGTCAAGGTCAAAGATAGTATTGAGGAAGAAAGCGAAGAAGAAGCCTGCCATACACCCTACGTATAGTGACGGAGCGAATGTTCCTCCGACACCGCCACCGCCGTTTGTGGCAGATGTGGCAAACGCCTTCAGCAACACAAGCGCAGCGATAAAGCCGAGTATCCACCACACCTGATCCCTGTCCTTGTAGAAAATGGAACTGTTGACTATCGAGGATGTATCGCCGCTAAGGAGGTCCACTATCGCCGAATATCCCTCACCGTAAAGAGGCGGGAAAAGGAACACAAGCAACGCAAGTATACCTCCGCCCACGAGAATCTTTTTCCATGGAGAATTCAGTTTACGGAATATATTCTCCATCATGTTCATAGTGCGTGTGAAATAGAGGGAGACAAAACCGAGAAACACCCCCAGCAACACCACATAAGGGATTCTCGCTGTCATAAACGGCTCGCTCTGGAGGAAGAAAAATTCAACGTCGTAGCCGGTAAACACGTATGCGACGGTCGCAGCCGTGATAGACGCTATGAGCAACGGCATGACGGACACAGTGGTAAGATCAATCATCAGCACCTCAAGTGTGAAAAGCATCCCTGCGATAGGAGCCTTGAATATGCCGGCGATTCCGGCAGCCGCCCCACAACCCACAAGAATCATCAGAATGCGTGGAGACATTCTGAACACTCTGCCGAGATTACTTCCTATCGCCGCACCTGTATACACGATTGGGCCCTCCGCACCGACAGAGCCACCGAAGCCGATGGTAATCGAACTGGCGATGACAGACGAGTACATGTTATGTTTCTTAAGCCGTGACTTGTTCTGGGAGATTGCGTATAGCACACGCGTGACACCGTGAGATATATTGTCACGCACCACATATTTAACATACAGGCTTGACAACAATATACCCGCCAAAGGATAAAGGAGGAACAGATAGTTGCCTTCGGAGATGTTAAGATGCGCTGTCAGGAATCCGGATATGACATGTATCAATGTTTTAAGCACAAGCGCAGCCACTCCGCCAAGCACCCCGACAATCAATGCCAGAATGATGACGAAAGTCTTCTCTTTGATATGATGTTCCCGCCATACGAGCAATGCCATGAACGCACGGTGAAAGTTATCTCCTATATGTCTGATAAATGTAGCCATTTATTTTATTTCAATTGTTATATTCCCCTCCCCTTGCCGAGCATGCGAATGGTATGAAGTATTATTTTCATATCCAGCGCGGGGGATAATTTCCTTATATATAGTATGTCATACCTGAGGCGCTCCACCATTTGTCCGACATCAGTGGCATATCCGTATTTGACCATCCCCCACGATGTCATGCCCGGACGCACCTGCATGATCAAATCATATTCGGGCGAGAGCTCCTTAATCTTGTCGATGAAATACTCTCTTTCCGGTCTCGGGCCAACAATTGACATATCTCCAATGAGCACGTTCCACATGTTTGGGAGTTCATCCAGATGATACCGACGCATGAAACGCCCTATCGGAGTGACTCTTTCGTCGTCGGCATCACAGAGCATTGGAGTGCCAAGCTCGGCATTCTCAATCATGGAGCGGAGCTTATATATCCTGAAACGTCTGCCACGGTATCCCACACGCCATTGACTGTAAACAACCGGTCCGGGCGACTGGAGTTTCACCAACATGGCAAGCACCAGTATCAGTGGAGATGCCACTATCAGCCCAGCCATAGCGCACACCACGTCGGAAATCCGTTTGCACCGCAGATAAATCCGCTTCCGGTCACCTTCGCTCATCAGGGACGCAATATTTCGGTTGAACCGTCCGGATTGATTTTAACCACCCTTGACGGTGTGGCAACAGACTCATCGTCACGGCGGTAACAAGCCACATAGTCCACCGCAGCAATTATCTCAGGGGAAATCTCGCCGAACACCGCAGGTGCCGGCTCACCGCTGATATTAGCCGAAGTCGACACTACCGGGGAGCCTAACTGCCGACACAGTTCCCTGGAATATATCTCATGTGTCACCCGCAGAGCCGCAGAGCCGTCGGCAGCAAGCAGATTGGGAGCCATATTCCGGCATTCGGGATATACTATTGTGGTAGGACGGTCGGATTCAGCTATCATCCGCAACGCCATGCCGGCGATTGCCCCCACATAGTCACCGAGAATACTGTCATCGCCAACCAATGAAATCAAGGCTTTGGAATCGGCACGGTGTTTTATCTCATACACCCTGCCGACAGCTTGTGGGCTTGTGGCGTCACACCCTATCCCCCATACAGTGTCGGTGGGATACAGAATAACGCCGCCCTTCCGCATAACTGACACAGCATTCTGAATGTCATCTTGAAACGTCATGATGTACCGCTCAATATTATAGGCTGTTTTTTAAGTTATCATTAGTCCGGGCATGACCACTTTAGCCTAAGTAGCCCGCCTGTTTTCTGTAAATTCTGTCCAAGGCTGCGTTTCAGTCGAAGCCGTTCGGGTATGGTATCAACAAAAAACATCTAAAACAGCCATTATTCTAATGCAAAAATACAAAGAATCCCCGATATAACTGCCATTATCATAGAAATAATTTGCATGATTCCGACCGGCACCATTATTCCTCTGTCGCCCAACCTTGATGCCGGGCAGCAATCGGACTGCCAGTCTTGGCTCTCAAGAAATTAATCCGCGGCAGATTGCCGTCGGCATCACGAGGGAGGAAAAGTTCCGCAGGGTCAACGCTGACAAACATGTCACCCGTAACGGTAACAGTGGAATCAGCCGGGGCAAACGAGTTGTTGACAAGACTGCTGCGCGTCATGTCGCAATTCACAAGGTGTCCGCTACGCATGCCATCGGCATAGGTATATGACACGTTACCCGTAAGCTCATGGCCATAGCCCGGTACGTCGACCACTTCCCGTTCCGACTTGCGATTTACCATATTGTAATTTCCACGATTATCCCACGAGGAATTATTTTCCCATCTGGAACCGCCAAGATGATGATTGGAATACAGACCGTTAGCCTTGTTGTGATATGCAACGCAGTGATGTATGTAATAACGGGGAACAATGTCCGGGCACTTCGTTTTCCCAGGCTTCATCCCGTAGCCCCCCGCCTTAAAGCCGTTGCCGTCACCGGCACTTTCGAACGTTACTGTGTCCGCAGGATTAGCTGTAGGTTTGAATCCATTATAAAACGCCCAGCAATGGTCTATCTCCACCGGAGCCTTACAGTTAATCAGATCAAATCCGTCATCGGAATTTCTCCACGCCCTGCAATTACGAATCACGTTACCGGTATATTCCGGGCTGCCGAGATGAAACCCGAATCCGTCGACATTGCCACCGTAGGCACCTTCGCTGTAATCGTCATAGTTGTTATAAGCATCGCAATTAAGCACGAGGTTATTGGAGCCGGCAGTCTGATAATAACCGATAGCCATCCCGTCGTGCATAGCGATGTTCTCAACTATACAGTCAGACCCCTTGCGCGCAGCCACACATTCGGACTGCGTATGTCCCAACACTCGCACCGGCACTCCCACTATGTCAAAATTACGCAGATGCAGATTGTCAGCTCCAAGATAAAAGGCGGCAAACCTGTGCCTGCCGTCAAGCTGAAGAGCCGAGAAATCAAACACCGGTCGCTCACCCGGATAGCCCATGAAACAAGTTTTGCTGCCGGGCGTACCCGCCTTTTCCAATGCAAACACGTAAGCGTAATTCTTATCGTACTTCATGACCTGTCCGTCCGTGACATGATATGTGCCGCCACGGAAATAAAGAGTGTCACCGCCCTCCATCCTGGCATATGCCGCTGGCAAGGTGGCAAGAGGTGCGTCGATTGCACCGGATGCGGAGTCATCCCCATCAGGTGCCATATATAACACATCCGCACTGAGCGGAAACACAAAGCATGAAACAGCGATATTGGCAACTGCCAGCTTTAACAAATCTTCGAAACGAAATTTCATGGTCATTATCTATTTTTTACTACACAGGCTGACAAACTCACTAACACCCCTCGCATGAATGGATAAATTTTGAGCCCTCCATCACGCCTGCTGAGTACAAAATTACGCAATTTTTTTGTAATTTTGCACCTTATTACAAATTAGACCATGATTACCTTAAAGAACAGAATTGTATCCATAATACTACTGAGCGCATCTGCCATACATTTATGCCATGCATCACAACCGGTTGACCCCACCGAAGGCGATGTACTCGCAATGACTCCGTGGGAATTACTCGGAGAGGATGACGGGCTCGGAGACATGTTCAACAGTGTCAGTTCATTTCAGACAGAATTAGTGAATTTCGCAAAACTCCATCTCGGGAGGAAATACAAACCGGGGGGCAAAGGTCCTTATGTGTTCGATTGTTCCGGATTCACAAGCTACGTGTTCCGCAACTTTGACATTAAGCTAAGTCCGGCATCTCGTCTTCAAGGTCAGGAAGGGACACCGGTAAGTGTCAACGAACTGCGTGTCGGCGACCTTATGTTTTTCAGCGGCAGACGCGGCGGGCGTACTGTAGGACACGTTGGGATGGTGATTGATGTGGACGAGGAAACCGGCAAAGTCAAGTTCATACATGCATCCACCAAACACGGGGTGGTAATACAAAGCTTCCCCGACGGGGCATATTATTCCAACCACTACCTACACTCCACCCGAGTCATCGACGAATCCAAATTATAGCCAAAAAGAAAGATATTACTCCAGAATAATAACAAAATGACAGAAAATTTAAAAATTTTCTGTCATTTTGTTTGTAAATATCAAATATATCCCATACCTTTGCCACCGTAACCCGCTTACATCACAGATAACATTAGGTACAACATATAAAAACAATCAAGCGAATTATGCCACTGATTATTCCAAGGCACTACCGCCAGAAACTGCTTCCAGAGACCACTGAAGTAGCCATAAAAATGGTAAAGGATGCGTTCCAGACCACGCTGGCACGAGAATTAAAATTACGCCGTGTCACCGCTCCGCTTTTCCTACTGACAGGCACAGGACTCAACGATGACCTCAACGGAGTGGAACATGCAGTGTCATTCACCATCGATGCGATGAACGGACGTAAAGCGGAAGTGGTACATTCACTCGCCAAATGGAAAAGATATAAACTCGGGGCCTATGACATAGCACCGGGCTACGGATTGTACACAGACATGAATGCCATCCGTACATTCGAGGAACTGGACAACCTGCATTCCCTCTACGTGGACCAATGGGACTGGGAAAAGACCATAAACGAGAGTGACCGCAACCTCTCCTATCTCAAAGGGACAGTGAAAACAATCTACCGCACACTGCGCGAAGTCGAGCAGATGGTATATGAAAAATTCCCACATATCACACCCGTGCTCCCTGACGACATAAAATTCATCCATGCAGAGGAGCTCGCAAGGCAGTATCCCAAACTTACCCCCAAGGAGCGTGAGGCGGAAGCAGCAAAGCAATATGGCGCTATATTTATAATAGGTATAGGCGATGTGCTTTCAGACGGTGAGCCCCATGACGGACGCGCACCTGACTATGACGATTGGATTTCCCCCAACGAAGATGGATTCAACGGTCTAAACGGCGACCTCATACTCTGGAACCCGGTACTGGAAATACCGTTTGAGATATCATCGATGGGTATCCGAGTAAGTCCAGAATCGCTACGCAAACAGCTTGAGGTCCGGGGCTGTCCGGAAAAGGCTGACTTGAATTTCCACAGAATGCTGCTCAACGGCGAGATGCCCTACTCCATCGGTGGCGGCATAGGACAGAGCCGACTCTGCATGTTCCTTCTCCGCAAGGCTCATATCGGGGAGGTGCAGGCGTCAATCTGGCCAGAAGAGCAGATTGAAAGATGTGCCGCCGCCGGTATCGAACTCCTCTAAAGCTTACACAAGATTATATGATTGCGCACCGACAGAGCCCTGCAAACCCGGGCACTGTCGGTTTTTCTGTTAATTCTGTCAGTCGTGTCAGTCAAATTGTCACATGATACGATTATTTTAATCTTTTAATATCTAATTAGTTAGAAACGCCACAACCTTTTTGGCACAAAATTTGTTTCATTAGTGATTGAACATATCATTAATATTAATTCAGAAACATATATAAATCTATCTAATTATGGGAAAAATTATCGGTATTGACCTTGGAACTACTAATTCCTGCGTCTCTGTACTTGAGGGCAACGACCCTGTGGTTATTCCTAACAGCGAAGGTCGCAACACTACCCCTTCAATTGTAGCATTTGTTGACGGCGGAGAGCGTAAGGTAGGCGACCCTGCCAAGCGTCAAGCCATCACAAATCCTAAACGAACCATCTACTCTATCAAGCGTTTCATGGGCGAAACTTTCGACCAGGTAGAGAAGGAAATCGAGCGCGTGCCATACAAAGTGGTCCGCAGCGACAACAACACACCCCGTGTAGACATTGACGGACGCGAATATACCCCCCAGGAAATCTCAGCAATGATTCTTCAGAAAATGAAGAAGACAGCAGAGGATTATCTCGGACAGTCAGTAACCGAGGCTGTCATCACCGTACCTGCATACTTCAACGACTCACAGCGACAGGCAACCAAGGAGGCAGGCGAAATCGCCGGTCTTACAGTAAAGCGTATCGTTAACGAGCCTACCGCAGCCGCACTTGCCTACGGTCTTGACAAATCAAACAAGGACCAGAAGATTGCAGTGTTCGACCTCGGTGGCGGTACATTCGATATCTCCATCCTCGAGTTGGGCGACGGAGTGTTTGAAGTTAAGTCAACCAACGGCGACACTCACCTCGGCGGTGATGACTTCGACCATGTAATCATCGACTGGCTTGCCGACGAGTTCAAGAAGGACGAGGGTATTGACCTCCGTCAGGATGCCATGGCACTCCAGCGTCTGAAAGAGGCTGCTGAGAAAGCCAAGATTGAGCTCTCATCAACAACTTCGACTGAAATCAATCTCCCCTATATCACTGCGACAGCAAGCGGTCCAAAGCACTTGGTAAAGACTCTTACCCGCTCACAGTTCGAGCAGCTTGCCGACAAGCTCATACAGGCTACTATCAAGCCTTGCGAACAGGCTCTTAAGGATGCCGGCATGACTCCTAAGGATATCGACGAAGTAATCCTCGTTGGCGGTTCGACCCGTATCCCCGCCATACAGCAGGTAGTTGAGAAGTTCTTCGGCAAGGCTCCTTCAAAGGGCGTTAACCCTGATGAAGTCGTGGCAGTAGGCGCAGCTATCCAGGGTGGCGTGCTTTCAGGCGATGTAAAGGATGTGCTTCTTCTTGATGTCGTGCCTCTGTCAATCGGTATCGAGACCCTCGGCGGTGTGATGACCAAGATGATTGAAGCCAACACTACTATCCCTACCCGTAAGAGCGAGACATTCTCAACTGCTGCCGATAATCAGCCTTCAGTTGAAATCCATGTTCTCCAGGGAGAACGTCCTATGGCTAAGGATGACAAGACTCTTGGTAAATTCCATCTTGACGGCATAGCTCCCGCTCCACGTGGTATTCCTCAGATTGAAGTAACATTTGAGGTTGATGCCAACGGTATCCTCAACGTGTCCGCCAAGGATAAGGCGACAGGCAAGGAACAGAGCATCCGTATCGAGGCTTCAAGCGGCTTGACTGACGCTGAAATTGAGCGCATGAAAAAAGAGGCTGAAGCCAACGCAGCCGCCGATGCCAAGGAGAAAGAGAAAATTGACAAACTCAACCATGCTGACACTGTAATCTTCCAGACCGAAAAGCAGATGCAGGAGCTCGGCGATAAGATTCCGGCTGACAAGAAAGCAACCATCGAGACTGCCCTTAACAAGCTTAAGGAAGCCCACAAGGCTCAGGATATCGCAGCCATCGATCCTGCTATCAATGAAATCCAGCAGACTTTCGGAGCTATCCAGCAGGAAATCCTCAACGCACAGCAGGCTGCCGGAGCTAACCCCGGCGCGCAGGCAGGTCCTCAGGCAGGTCCCACCAATAACCCCGGTGAAGGTCATGTAGATGACGTTGAATTTGAGGAAGTGAAGTAATTTGCGGAATCAACAATAACAAAACGGAGTGTAACACACCAAGTTACACTCCGTTTTTTATTTGTACTTTTCTCTGTAAATATCTGTTTTCTATGGATTTTTAGCTTATATTTGTATCAAGACTGTACCGAAACTATTTTGGCGTTGATTTTACCTTATGATTGTATAACAAATAGAAAGTTAGTTCCAGCTTTTTTCGTAACTTTGCGATAGGATCAATCGCCATTCGCTATTGAAGTCTCGCAAGCTAAAGGTTGGCGTTGAATAAGAAAAGATTATATTATGTCGGAAGAGCAGATGAATAGTTATCGACTTACATCGATGGAGGAGCCGGGCGACGAGCGCATGGCTCAGATTATGCGTGAAGTCGCCGAAGATGCCCGCAAAAGCACCCGACGGGCTGCCGAGCGTGTGGCTGCCGGAATTGAGGCTGCGACACAGGCTGCACAGGAGAAATGGGGTGTTGCCATAAACAGAATCAAGAATGGCAGCAAATAATCATCGTCCTGTTCTAATTGTGATTGCCGGACCCAATGGGTCTGGCAAGACTTCCATGACCTCCAAGATTTTGCATCATGAGTGGCTGGAAGATTCGGAATATATAAATCCTGACAATGTAGCTCGTGACGTTTTCGGGGATTGGAACGACCGGGAGGCAGTACTTAAAGCGGCTAACTATTGTAACGAATGGAGAGAGAGATGCCTTGCAGAACGTAAGAGCCATATCTTTGAGACTGTGATGTCGGCTGCCGATAAGGTCGATTACATTCTCAGAGCGAAAGATGCCGGATTTTTCATCCGCCTTTTCTTCGTATCTACCGAATCTCCGACAATCAATGCGAAGCGTGTGGCTCAACGGGTGCTGGATGGCGGTCATGATGTGCCTATCCCCAAAATCATATCCCGATATGATAAGTCCATTGCAAACTGCATAATCCTATCTGAGATAGTCGATAGGCTATATGTCTATGACAACTCAATAGAGGATGCGGAAGCCCGGCTTTTGTTCCGGTTGTGCGACGGCGAACTTGCAAAACGCTATGTGGAAGAAGTCCCCGACTGGGCTTCAAATATGCTTCCGTGATAGATGACGGCGAGGTAACCGATGTCATTCTTAGGAATTTGAACATCCGTATTTGTATCATCAAAACATAAATGGCTTATAATCAGATGTAGTTATATTTGAGGAAGTGAAGTGATAATATTCCTGAAAAATTAAAAAATGGAGTGTTGCCAGATGATGGTGACACTCCATTTTTTGTTCACTTTATCCGAATTTGTCGCCAAATTCTCTATTTTTGTGAATTTTATTTAAATTTAAGCAAAAAAATCATTAACTTTGTTTTGACTTTTAAACTAACCTATTAAACCAATTTTACACAATGAAAAAGATTTTTGTTTTAGCAGTCATTTCAATTATGGCTGTGTGCGCATCCGCACAAGACATTTTCGTAGGTGGTTCAGTGGGCGCATGGCGCAACGGATCAGACAAAACCACATCTATCACTATCGCTCCTGAAATAGGCTACAACCTCAGTGAGAACTGGGCTATCGGCACTACCGTAGGATACAATTACATTCACACTACAGGCATCAACACAAACCTATTCTCTATCACACCCTATGCACGCTATTCCTATTTCAAATCAGGAATGCTCAACCTTTTTGTTGACGGAGGTTTCGGTCTCGGCGCAGGTAAATCAAAGTATGACGGCGAATCCTCAGACACAGCTGTGACTTATGAAATCGGTTTCAAACCGGGTCTCGCCCTCAACATTACTGAGAAATTCAGTCTCGTAGCCCACGTAGGTTTCCTCGGTTACCGCGGAGCCAATGATGCCGCCACTGACGCTCTTGAGGCAGCAGGCATATCAGCAAAGAGCTGGGGTCTTGACCTCTCAGGTTACAACCTTTCATTCGGTCTCTATTACACATTCTAATCAGTTAGAATAAGATATATCAGACTCTACTGACCGGAGGATATGGACATTGCGTTCAAATCCTCCGGTCTTTCTACACGCCAGCGATTGTGTTTCAGCTATCGACATCTCAATCATCATGCAGCGCAGAACATGGATGATGATTTTTTTCATAGCGGTATTGGTTTTACTGCGGATTTTTTTGTAAGTTTGCAATCAATTAATTATAATACAAACAAATAACACCAACATAGGCTATGACCGTAGTTGACAGATTTTTACAATATGTCAAATTTGACACTCAGAGTGACGAGGAGACCAACATGACACCCTCGACACCGGGACAAATGGAATTTGCGCAGCATCTTGAGAAAGAACTAAACAACATGGGGCTAAAGGATATAACCCTTGATGATAACGGGTATCTCATGGCGACGCTGCCCGGCAATACCGATAAGGAAGTGCCGACAGTAGGCTTCATAGCACATCTCGATACGTCGCCCGACATGAGCGGCAAGCATGTGAGTCCACGCATAGTTGAGAAATATGACGGCTATGACATAATCCTTAATAAAGAAAAGGATATAGTCCTTTCCCCCACCCAATTCCCGGAACTGAAGAATTATGTCGGGGAGGATTTGATTGTCACTGACGGGAACACACTCCTGGGTGCTGACGATAAGGCAGGAATAGCAGAAATTATCACCGCTATCGACTATCTGAAGCATCATCCCGAAATAAAGCACGGAGATATACGCATCGCATTCAACCCTGACGAGGAAATAGGCATGGGCGCTCACAAATTCGATGTCGATTTGTTCGGTGCGGACTGGGCCTATACAATGGACGGAGGAGAAATCGGCGAACTGGAATTCGAGAATTTCAATGCCGCCGTTGCTAAAGTCACATTCAAAGGAAGGAACGTGCATCCAGGCTACGCAAAACACAAGATGCTCAACTCTATCAGAGTGGCAAACCAGTTTATCATCATGCTTCCCCGCTGGGAGACTCCCGAGCATACAGAAGGCTATGAGGGCTTCTATCATCTTGTGTCAATACAGGGTTCTGTCGAGGAGACTGTCCTCACATATATAATCCGTGACCATGACCGAGACCGTTTCGAACGCCGCAAGAAAGAACTTGAGCATCTCACACGCAAAATAAACAATGAGTTCCCCGGATGCGCATCCATCGAAATCAAGGACCAGTACTATAACATGCGTGAGAAGATTGAACCGGTGATGCACATAGTCGACATTGCCATCCAGGCTATGAAAAATGTTGATGTGACTCCCAAGGTACAGCCGATACGCGGTGGGACAGACGGCGCACAGCTCTCGTTCAAGGGACTGCCATGCCCCAACATCTTCGCCGGAGGACTCAATTTCCACGGCAGATACGAGTTCGTGCCTATTCCGTCAATGGAAAAAGCCACAAAGGTAATTGTCGAGATAGCCCGTCTGGTCGCTCAATAGAGGGTGTGCAGTGAACGTGGCAAAGGACAAGACACTGATAATAATCACCGGTCCTACCGGAAGCGGTAAGACCGACCTTTCCATACAGCTTGCCGAGAGTCTGCGGACTGAAATCATATCCGCTGACTCCCGGCAAATTTATCGTGGTATCCCTATCGGAACGGCTGCCCCGTCACCAGCTCAGCTGTCACGTGTAATACATCATTTCATAGCAACCCTTGGACTTGACGAATATTACAGTGCGGCAAAGTATGAAGAGGAAGTGCTCCCGCTACTTGACAAATTGTGGGAAAGCAATGACTATGCAGTGATGTGCGGTGGGTCAATGATGTACATAGACGCTATAACCAACGGCATCGATGAGCTTCCGACCATCTCGGAAGAAATACGGCAATATTCCATCAATTTATACCAAAGTGGCGGACTCAAAGCACTGCATGACAAACTCAAGGAGATTGACCCAATATATCTGGAAAACTGTGATCCAAACAATCACCGCAGACTGATTCACGCCATTGAAATAACTCTTCAGGCAGGTGTGCCGGTATCATCGCTCAGAACAGGCAAGAAGAAACAACGAGATTTCAATATAATTAAATTTGCCATCAGCTACCCACGGGAAGAGCTATTCAGCCGTATAAACCGGAGAGTGGATGCAATGATACAGGAAGGACTTGAAAAAGAAGCTGCCGAGGTGTATCCATTGCGCCATCTAAACTCGCTCAACACGGTGGGTTACAAAGAATTGTTTGCTATGATGGACGGAATAATGGACAGGGACACAGCAATAGCCCGTATAGCCAAGAATACCAGAGTATACGCCAAAAAACAGCTGTTATGGCTTTCTAAAGACCCAAACGTAAGGTATCTTGACCCCAAAGCTTCGCTTTTAGACCAAGCATTAGCCATTATCACTGAATTTAGGTCATAAAATTCACACATTAAGATTTATTGTGCATTTACGGGCAACGTTTTCGACAAATGTTGCTAACTTTGCACACTCAGTAATAACAATTTCATTATTAAACGTCAATATATCAATAAGAAACCAATGCAACATAGAGACAGCCTCAATCTATATTTCCAGGATTCCATACGTAACAACTGGGAGTTGCCAGCTTTTACCGACCTCGGAGGGAGCACAATATCATACAAAGATGTTGCCCGCAAGATTGCCAAACTTCATATCCTGTTTAAAGAAATAGGCATAGAACCCGGCGACAAAATAGCCCTATGCGGTAAAAACAGTTCATTATGGTGTGTGGCGTTCCTCGCCTCCATGACTTACGGAGCCGTGATAGTCCCCATTCTTCCCGACTTCAAGGCTGACAATGTGCAGCATCTCATAAATCACAGCGACGCCAAGCTCGCAATACTTGACGATGCCAAATGGGAAGAGCTCAATCCGGACGCACTCAACAAGCTTATAGGCGTGCTTTCCCTCAAAGACTTCTCACTCACACAAAGCTATGATGACAAAATCAAGGAAGCAAGAGCGCATCTCAACGAGCTTTTCGGCAAAAAATACCCTGATCGCTTCACTAAGGAGGATGTGAATTACTATGTCGACAGCCGGGAGGAACTCTGCATGATAAGCTATACCTCAGGCTCGACAGGTTTCTCCAAGGGCGTGATGCTCCCGTTCCGCAGCATCTGGTCAAACGTGGAATACTGCCTTGAATACCTGCCCACCAATCCCGGCGACGGCGTTGTGTGCATGCTCCCGCTCGCACACATGTACGGTCTCACTATTGACATGCTCCGTCCATTCGTAAGCGGCAACCATATCAATATTGTGACACGCACACCTTCCCCTCGTATCATCATGGACGCATTTGCCAAGGTGCGCCCGCGCTATATTGTCACCGTACCTCTGATTATTGAAAAGATTATCAAGACCCGTGTATTCCCGATGCTCGAGAAACCGCTAATGAAACTCTTGATGAAGGTTCCATTCGTAGACGATCATCTGCTCCATAAAGTACTGAGCAGTCTGCGTGAGACATTCGGAGGCAACCTTGAGGAAATCATCATCGGTGGCGCCGGACTTAATCGTGAGGTAGAGGAATTCCTTCGCCGCTGCGGCTTTCCCTACACAGTCGGTTACGGCATGACAGAATGCGGACCGCTCATATCATACGCCACCGCGAAAAACAACCGTCTTGCCTCATGTGGTCGCATAGTTGACCGTGTAGAGGCAAGAATTGATTCTCCGGACCCAGCCAATGTCCCGGGCGTACTATATGTCAAGGGTGACAATGTGATGCTCGGGTATTACAAGAATCAGGAAGCGACAGATGCCGTGTTTGACAAGGACGGATGGATGACCACCGGCGATATATGCAATCTTGACCATGAAGGGTATCTGTATATCCGAGGCAGAGACAAGAATATGATTCTCGGAGCGTCAGGACAGAACATATATCCCGAAGAAATCGAGGATAAGCTCAACAACCTTCCGTATGTGGCAGAGTCACTCATCATAGACGGAGGCGGAGGCAAACTTGTGGCTCTTATCTATCCTGATATCGAGAATGCGGCAGCGCAAGGATTGACCGCACAGGAAATAGAGGCCATAATGGAGGATAACATCAAAACCCTCAACGCCTCACTGCCGGCTTATTCCCAGATTCAGCGCACCAAACTTTACGACGAGGAATTTGAAAAGACACCTAAACGCTCCATAAAGCGCTATCTGTACCAGCAAATCTAATCACAGTATTAGAAACTAAAATGCATAGCAATCCGGATGCCTCCCTTGCAGGCATTCGGATTGTTTCTGTATGTAAGTCTCCAGATATAGTCAACCCGCAGTATACGGAACAGATTGTCGATACCGACACCCGCCTCCATATATGGCATATCACTCATCAGCCTTGTATCTGATATGGCAGGGAATGAATATAGTTCCTGATTAAGCCAGGGACGGTTACGGTGGCTGAGATGACCGTAAAGCCCCCTGAACATGAATGCTTCCCTCAGTTTGAGACGCTTGAGATAAGGGATAAGATTAAATAACGCTCCATTTGCCCAGTAAGTAAAATCCCACTGCGCATAGCTGTCATTGATAAACTCCATAGGGTTCAGACATGCGAATGTCTCCGGCTGGATAATATATGACAGATTTGCATTCGGAATCAACAGATTAGGATACGGCGAACGTGACCATACATGTCCTCCCTTGACTATGAAATCCACATATCCGAAGGCTGAAAGCCAAAAACGTTTTTGGACAGAAGCTTCTGTAGTGCTTACGGCAAAAGGATTGCCCATGAATCCTTTGGGCGCAAGGGTATGACTGAGGATAAACACAGGGGCATCAAGATTGATAGGCAGACGGGTGGTCTTCAACTGATAAAACTTCTCACCCGGCGCATATCTGAACTGGAGAGTAAGCGAATTTATGGTGTAGTGTCCGAATTTATTACCAAAGCCATCGGTAAATGTCATAAACCGGGTCGCTTCCTGCCGCTCGCTCTGTAACTTAGCCTGAAATGAGAAATTATTCTCCAGTTCAAGTATATACTCCAGCTTGCTCACGCTGTGATATGTCATCTGATGATCGGTCATACGCTTGAGCGAGAGAAAAAAGTTGTCCGGATTAGTGAAATTGTAATGCTGTCCGAGCATGTCAACATCATAAAGCCGGGTAGCACGTATGGAATGTATCGGGAACTCGCGCGAATGATAATTCTTGTCCCTGAAAGAATACTCCACCTCACCCATATACTTCCACTTATGGTCCTTGGTACCATAGGCTACATACCCACGGGCAAACCATCGGCGTGACAGATTGGCGGTAGTCATTCCTCCGGCTCTCAGGCGCATACCTTCCATTGTGTTAAACGAAATAGTCGTATTCATGGGACCGATGTCAAATTTTGACGGATTAGCAGTGTCTATATATCCCGATACAAGAATCTTCACCACCTTCTCCGTCCAATAGTACAACGGGACTGAACGCAACCGTTCCATCATCCTCTCCATCGAATTTTCCCCGTGCTTGATTTCAGCCAGACGATTGGTATCCCAGAAAGATATGTCTCGGTACTCAGCTCCAGGGGCATACACCTGAGCTGTTCCGCGGCTGAATATAGAGGGGTCCGGAGCCGGGTTGAAATCATGGTTGTCGTAGACTGTGTGACGGCGTGCATATATCCCCTGTGTTCCCGGAATCA
This sequence comes from uncultured Duncaniella sp., assembly GCA_958352885.1. Classification (GTDB taxonomy): domain Bacteria; phylum Bacteroidota; class Bacteroidia; order Bacteroidales; family Muribaculaceae; genus Duncaniella. Next base: position 266,500 of record CATWQI010000004.1, on the reverse strand, counting down.
GACTTGCCTCAATTACCATATCGTCTGATGTTTTCAATCTGGAACCGTCGGCTGCTTTAACATAGTCCTGACGTATCTCCATAGCATCAATGAAATTAAGGTTAATGTCATGTGGGACACGCATGACTATCCTCTTTATAAACATTGTGGTGTCACCAAGAGGGACATAGAAACGACCTGTAAACCCGAATGAGCTCGGATTCCGAGGGACAAAAGTAAGTTCCACACACTTTACAGAGTCAATATTTACGGTATCCGTCAGATAAAACTTGTAGAAATCAGGCGCAATACGTGAAAGAGGGCTGACAAATCTGTTTTGCAATACTGTTATGTCATTGGAGTACACATCCACCTCGCGCATCACATCCTCATAAAAAGTCTGGGTGCTCTGCTTGTCAAGCATTTCGTCAAGACCGGCAGTGCGGAGTCCTGTCACGTATTCCTTTTCACCATGCGGGTTCAGCCGGTGATGCACACTTGACACTTTCTCCCTCAATGCCACATTGAGTATAGGCTTTCCTGAAACTTCAGATGTGTCGATATACTCCTTTATAAAAGAGAATTTCTTATCTATACCTCCTTTAGCCGAGTCATTGAAATGATAATTGTTGATGGCGAGCGTTATCCTTTCATACTTATCGTAATTGTAATCAGGCAACCGTCTGGGATCATTTAAATCCTGTGTTTCCCTTATACGCTCCATAAAGTCGACTGCCGGATTGTTGCGCTTTGAGTAATGCTCTTTTTTAGGTCTGGCAGTTACCTCTCCAAGTTCCACACCGGTGGAATGAAGATCAATATCCAGTCTGACACCACGGTAGGCTTTAAGAGGTATATCCTTGGATTCATATCCCATTGCCGCAACCCTGACTCCATTGAAATGCAATGCGGTGGTAATCGAGAATTTCCCATTGTCATCTGTGAGAGCCCCTCTATCGGTGCCGAGAAGCAGCACGGTGGCATAGGGAATCGGCTCGTGAGTCAACGAATCGCGCACAACTCCGCTCACTGTCACATTCTGCGCCCTGACAGCAACAGCAGTCAACAGCATCAGAACAAATATAGTAAAATGCAACCGCATGAAAAAAGTATCTATTGAAAACAAAAAAATTTTGACCTGCCGCAAATTTGTAAAGGGCAACAATCTTTTTTAACTTTGCAAAATTAGGCATAAAATCGAGAATATGGCAAAAGAAATTGAACGAAAATTCCTCGTTACAGACAGGACATTTGCCAAAATGGCAAATCGCACCAAACGAATCAGGCAGACCTATCTATCCGACAAACCCGAAGCCACAGTACGCATCCGTATTACTGACGATGCAGCATTTATAACCGTAAAGGGCATCACCACCGGTCACGTCCGTGACGAGTGGGAATATCCTATCCCGGTCGACGACGCAATCGAGATGGCGCAAAGCCTTACCGGTGGCTTCTCCATTGATAAAACACGCTATTATGTCCCCTACGAAGGATTCATATGGGAGGTTGACGAATTTCACGGACGACACGACGGGCTCATCATCGCCGAAGTCGAAATGCCAGAGCCGGATGCGGAGCCGGCACTACCGCCGTTCATAGGAATTGAAGTCACAGGCGACCCGGCATACTATAACTCTACATTAGCTTCAAATCAGCTATAAGGAAATTGCTCCCGCCTATGAAAATCATATCATCCGACGGGTCGGCATTCTGTCTCGCCATTTCAAGCGCTTGATTCACATCAGGGGTTGCAATCCCCGCAAGACCATGTTCAGCCGCAGCCGCAGCCAGTTTTTCTGCCTCAAGCCCACGCTTGACTGAAGGAGCGGCGAAATATAGTTTCACAGGCACTTCCAGTCTTTTTATCATATCAAGCACAATAGAAATCTCCTTATCAGCAGCAAACCCGATAATCAGATGCACGGTGCCGGATGTACGTTTGTCAAGCTGACGTACAATATATTCCCAGCCTCCGGCATTATGACCGGTATCACAGACAGTGAGAGGATTTTCACCTATCTTCATCCACCTTCCCATCAAGCCGGTAAGCCCGGTGACATTGGCAAAACCTGTTCTGACTGCCTCATCGCCGATTTCAAACGACATCTTGCGGAGCTCACGAACCGCAGCAAGCACAGTAGCCGTATTCTTTATCTGATAATCCCCGGCAAGCTCCCCTGAGATTTCACCATATTCAGTAGCCGTATATAGGATATGGTCCCCGGTATGCTCACCACTGACGGGTGGAGCATAAACCAACTGCGCCCCACATTCCTCTGCCTTTTTCTCAAACACGGGCGCGGTGTCACGCTGCCACTCCCCTATCACTACCGGAACTCCAGACTTGATTATTCCCGCCTTTTCAAACGCAATCTTTTCCAATGTGTCACCCAGGAGCGACGTATGGTCAAGTGAAATATTTGTAATCACACTCAGCACCGGAGTGATGATATTTGTGCTGTCAAGCCGACCTCCAAGCCCGGTCTCAATAACAGCCACATCCACACCGCATTCGGCAAAATACTCGAAAGCCATTGTCGAGGTGAGTTCAAAGAACGACGGGGTCAATCCTGCATTATCCTCCAGAGAATGCAATTCAAGCCAGCGTTCCACAAATGAAACCACCGCCTCACGGGTTATCATCTCTCCATTGACACGTATGCGCTCCCTGAAATCAAACAGGTGCGGAGAGGTGTATAGCCCGGTCCTATAACCGGCACTCTGCAACACAGCTGCAAGGGTATGGGCTGTGGACCCTTTTCCGTTTGTACCGGCAACATGGATAGAGGGATATCTTCTGTGAGGATTGCCGAACATATTGTCCAGCGCAAGAGATGTTCCGAGACCCGGCTTATAAGCCGCAGCGCCGATGCGCTGGAATACCGGTAATGAATTGTAAAGATAATCTATGGCTTCCTGATATTCCATAATCCTGATATTAGTAAATCAACCAACCGGCGACACCGGCAAGACATATAATTAAAATAGGATGCCACTTGAGCCAATATACCATCACGAACGCTGCAACGCACAATGCTATGCTCCAGCACACCTGCATGGTGGTCTCTCCGAAATTAGCGGCATTCATAAGCAGCAATGCAGCCGAAGCTATGAGTCCGACCACCACCGGACGCAGACCGGCAAATATGCCCTTGACCACTACGCTATCCTTATGCTTATGAATAAGATGGCTTGTGTAAGCCACCAGCAGGAACGAAGGAAGAACCACAACCAGCGTACACAACAATGACCCCAATATGCCAAACACAGGGGACGAATAAGCCGCAGAATACTCTCCGGGAGCAACATAGCCTATATAGGTCGCCGAATTAATTCCGATTGGTCCCGGGGTCATCTGTGATATGGCGACAATATCGGTAAACATCTGCTCTGTAATCCAACCCGGGCCTACTATTTCCCGTTCTATCAGAGCAAGCATCGCATAACCGCCACCGAAGCCGAAAAGCCCGATTTTAAGATAGGACCATATAAGTCTAAGATATATCATAACTTCTCATCCTCCTTTCGTATCTCCTGCTCAACCTCCTTTAATGCTTTGTGATGACGGGAAAACCACAACCATCCAAAGAAACCGCCCAATACAATATATAAAATCGGGTTAGATACCACAGGAAGCTTCGACCATATAAGCAGAGCGACCAAAACGGGTATCGCAACAGTTTTCCACCCGATTTTCGCTGATTTTGCAGACGAAATAACCGGGGCGATAATCAGCGCAACCACAGCAGGACGGATACCCATGAATATAGCGGATAAAGTAGGATTATTCTTTATCAAATCAGGAGTGAGAAATATGGCAATGCAGAGAATAATCAGAAATGACGGAAGTATGGTACCTATAGAGGCTACCACCGCCCCCTTCATCCCGCGAAGCTTGTCACCTACAGCTACAGATATATTGACAGCAAACACACCTGGCAACGATTGAGCCACAGCGAGCAAATCAAGGAACTCATCCTTCTCTATCCAATGATTCTTGTCTACGACCTCTTTCTCAATGATTGAAATCATAGCCCATCCGCCGCCGAATGTGAAAGCTCCAATCTTAAAAAATGTGAGAAAAAGTTTAACGAATATATTGTTCATTATTACTATATTGATTTCGGAGTGCAAAATTACAAAAAATGTGAGAAAGAATGCTAAAACGGCAACTTTTCACATATCATGTTGTTCTAAAAGTAAAATGATTAACACACGTAAAACTTTACTTAACTATTTACTATTATGAATACAGCTCCTTTACAAGGAATCAAAGTTATTGACTTCACAGAAGTGCAGTCAGGTCCTTCATGTACCCAGATGCTTGCATGGCTTGGCGCAGATGTAATTAAAATCGAACGTCCCGGTGTAGGCGACGCAACCCGTAAGGAATTACAGTTTGACCCGGATTGCCCGAGCTACTATTTCTTACAGCTTAACTCAGACAAAAAGTCACTCGCCCTTGATGCCAAAACCCCCGACGGCAAGGCAATCCTTACAAAACTGCTTCAGACAGCCGACGTGTTTATCGAGAACCTCCATCCCGGGGCAATGGACAAACTCGGATTCAGCTGGGAAGAGGTACACAAGCTTAACCCTAAATGTATCTATGGTACAATCAAGGGATTCCCTCTCTCATCCAAATTCAAAGACTTGAAGGCATACGAGCCGGTCGCACAGGTAACAGCAGGTGCCGCCTCTACCACCGGATGGTGGTCAGGTCCTGACAATGTTCCTACTCAGTCAGGCGCCGCTCTTGGTGACTCCAACTCCGGTATGCACCTTCTTATAGGCGTGCTTTCTGCACTTCTCCAGCGTGAGAAGACCGGCGAAGGCTGTTATGTATATCAGTCCATGCACAATGCGTGCTTGAACCTCTGCCGTATCAAGACCCGTGACCAGCTCACACTTGACCGTATCGGTTATCTTACCCAATTCCCGCAGTATCCCTCAGAGAAGTTCGGCGATTTCGTACCTCGAAGCGGTAACCAGGAAGGCAGCGGTGTGCTCGGCTGGACATATAAATGTAAAGGCTGGGAAACTGACCCCAATGCTTATGTCTACGTCATACTCCAGCGCGGTGCCAAGCAATTTGAACTTGCCGCCAAGGCTCTCGGCTTTGACGACTGGCTTACAAATCCCGACTTCAATACCGCCGATGCACGAGACAAACATAAACAGGAAATCTACAAACGTATCGAAGGCTTCACCATCACCAAAGATAAGTTTGAAGTCACCGAGATACTTTCTAAAGCAGGTGTGCCCGTTGGTCCCGTATTGTCAACCAAGGAAATCATGGATGACCAGAGCCTCTATGACGGAAATACTCTTGTAAAAATCAATCAGGGAGGCAAAGTCGGCGAATTTGTCACTGTCGGCTGTCCGTTCACCCTTTCCAATTACCAGCCTACTTACGGACCGTGTCCTGAACTCGGCGGCAACACATCCGAAGTACTTAAGGCTTATGGTTATACCGACGAACAGATTGCCCAGTTCGCAGCCAACCACACAACCACTCCAATGCCGAAGCCGGATGCTAAGTAAGGCAGCTTAGGTTTATTGAGAACAACTCACTATCAACAGTAATAACATAAATGAGGGGACAATTACCAATTGTCTTGCTATCAAGCTCAATTGCTGATTGTCCTTTCATTTTTTTAATATCCATAAGAATATGTCAAATACTACTAACCCCTCTCCACAGGGCACAAATCCCACTCCTCACTTCCCTGAACAGGTGACCGGTATGTACATACTTGCCAGAGCTCTTAAAAATGTGGGTATAGATACAGTATATGGACTTGTCGGCATACCTATCACAGAAGCGGCATACCTTATACAGGGACAAGGCATCAGATTCGTCGGTTTCCGCCATGAGCAGCAGGCAGGAATGGCAGCCGCAACCGACGGCTACCTGACAAAGAAACCGGGTGTGCTGATGACAGTATCATCACTTGGCTTTCTCAACGGCTTGACAGCCACCGCCAATGCCACTGTCAACTGTTACCCTATGATTCAGATTTCAGGTGCGAGCGACCCGCATATGGTCGACATGAATATGGGTACCTACGAGCAGCTCGATCAGTATAACACCGCAAAACCGCTTGTAAAAGCCGCCTTCAGATGCAGCAAGGCTGAGGATATCCCTTCAGCAGTAGCACGTGCATACAGGGCTGCCATTTCAGGTCGTCCCGGCGGTGTATATATCGACATGACAACTCCTGCCCTCGGTCAGGTTATGAACCGTGAGGACGCAGAAAAGCTGTTCTACCAGCCAGTAGATTTATACTCGCCCGTCGTACCGAATCAGGCGGCTATAGACAGGGCAGTCGAACTGCTCACCTCCGCAAAACGTCCGGCTATCGTGCTCGGCAAGGGTGCGGCTTACGCACAGGTCGACGACAAAATTAAGACCCTGATAGAGAAATATAACATACCTTATTTCCCCATGTCAATGGCTAAGGGACTTATGCCGGACGCAGGACCACTCAGCGCCTTGTCATGCCGCTCTACCATCATGGAGAAGTCTGATGTGGTGGTAATGCTCGGTGCCCGCCTCAACTGGCTGCTCTCATTCGGCAAGGGCAAATGGAACCCGGATATGAAGTTTATCCAGCTTGACGTCGAACCGCAGGAAATAGATGTCAACGTTCCTATCGCCGCGCCGGTGGTAGGAGACATGGGGCTTGCCCTTGATGCAATCCTCGCCAAGATGGAAGGAGCCAAGATGAGCGCGGATCCGGAATGGGTACCTTCCCTGCAGGCAGAAACCAAAGCCAAGGACGCAAAGTTCAGCGCACGTCTCGAGGCTGCAAAATCAGCCATGCCAATGCACCACTGGACCGCTCTCGGTGTTATCAAGCCTATCATCGAGGCCAATCCTGACGTCATACTCGTCAATGAAGGGGCCAACACACTTGACGACACCCGCGATGCCATCAACATGTCGCTCCCGCGCCACCGTGTCGACTGTGCCACATGGGCCATCATGGGTATGGGCATGGGGTCAATGGTAGGAGCCGCCGTTGCTACCGGTAAGTCGGTGGTTGCCATAGAAGGAGACTCGGCTTTCGGATTTTCCGGTATGGACTTCTCCACAGCCTGCCGCTTCAAGTTGCCTGTCACTGTCGTGATATTCAACAACGGAGGTATTTATAATGGCGTCGGAGTACCTTTGGACAAGACCTCCGACCCGGCTCCGACCACCCTTGACATCAATGCCCGTTATGACAAGCTCGGTGAGGCTTTCGGCGCACAGACTTATTACGTCAAGACCCCTGAGGAACTTCAGAAAGCACTTACAGAGAGTATCGCAAGTAAAAAACCATGTCTGATTGACGTACAGCTTGCGGCAGATTCCGGAGCGGAATCAGGTCACATAGGCTACCTGAATCCGGCACCTCTCCAGAAAATCATCGTTTAGGTAATTCCCGATAAACTTTTCGGGGTAGCGGAAATTTCATCTGCTATCCCGGAAAGTAATTTCAACGTCATTACAAACTTAACTCCATACAGTTATGGTACATATTATTCTTTATGCCATTGTCCCTATCATAGTGGTGATGCTGGCAGGTTACATTTCGGGAAAGAAGGGTATATTCAGTGGAGATGATGCGAAGAAATTCAATAAGGTCGTGCTCGACTATGCCCTTCCCGCAGCTCTTTTCGTATCCATAGCCCAGGCAAGCCGTGAGATGCTCGCCAAGGATATAAAGCTGTCACTGGTCTCACTTGTAGGCATCATGCTCTGCTTCATGATAGTCTACTATGTGTTCCTATTATGTTTCAAGAAGAATACCGGTGCCGACGCCGCCGTATCAGCTCTTATCAGTGGCTCACCTACCATCGGATTCCTTGGATTCGCCGTGTTGGAGCCTATCTTCGGCACAACTCCGTCAGTTGCTTTGGTTGTTGCGATTGTCGGTATCGTTGTGAACGCAGTAGGCATACCAGTCGGTCTGTCACTCATGAATGCTTCACTCGAGAAGCAGAATCCAGGTTCCTCTAAAAATAAAAGCGCATGGGAGCCTGTAATACATGCGTTGGAACAGCCGGTAGCATGGGCGCCTATCCTTGCCGTAATCTGGGTTGTGGTAGGTATACCCTGGCCTGAATGGGCAAGTCCTTCATTTGACCTTATCAAGGGGGCGAATGCTTCCATGGCAGTATTCTCTGCCGGTATAACTCTTTCAGCCATCAAGATTCAGCTTAACTGGCAGGCAGTGCTCGGGTCAATCCTCAAAATGGTGATGATGCCGGCTGTCATCCTTATCATGGGTCTTGTATTCCACATGGATCCGCTCAACCTTAAGATGCTTGTAGTAGCAGCCGCTCTTCCTCCGGCATTCTCCGGCATTATCATTGCCGACGAATATGACACATATGTCGCCACCGGCACATCATCGCTTACACTATCAGTCATCCTGTTCATAGGATTCTGTCCGCTCTGGATATGGATTACAGACATGTGCCTGAAAGCATTCTAAATTCTCAATTTACTTAAGGAGATAAGGGATTGTACATATATCCCTTATCTCCCATTACTCTTAATGTGATATTATGAACAAACAGATACTTGACGGATGCACAGCCGCCGCACATGTGGCTTTCGCTCTTAGCGAAGTAGCTACCATCTACCCTATCACGCCGATAGCCTCAATGGGGCAGACAGCACAGCAATGGGGTATGCACGGCAGGAAAAACATCTGGGGGCAGGCTCTTGACGTGCATGAAATGGAAAGTGAGCTCGGGGCTGCGGGTGCTGTACACGGAGCACTTGCTGCCGGGACACTCGCCACCACATTCACTGCCTCACAGGGATTGATGCTCATGATACCAAACATGTACAAGATAGCGGGAGAACTGCTTCCGGCGGTGTTCCATGTAGGCTGCCGTTCGCTCGCCACTCACGCACTGTCCATTTTCGGAGACCATCAGGATGTGATGGCTTGCCGAGCCACAGGATTTACCCAGATTGTATCGGCATCCGTCCAGGAGACCATGGACTTGGCCCTTGTAGCCCATCTCGCTGCCATAGAAGGGTCACTGCCGGTGTTGCACTTTTTTGACGGATGGCGCACATCATCTGAGATGGATACTATAGATGTTATTGATTATGAGTCCATCCGTCCATTAGTCAATCAGGAGAAGGTGGAGGAATTTCGCCGGCGTGCCATGAACCCCGAGCATCCGGATTTGAGAGGCTCCGCCCAGAATCCTGACGTATATTTCCAAAACAGGGAAGCATCCAACCGATATTATGATGCCTTCCCTGCAATTGTGCAGGCTGCCATGGACAAGGTGGCTACTGTCACTAATCGCCAGTACCATCTGGTGGATTACTACGGCGCTCCTGATGCCGACCGCATAATAGTCATAATGGGTTCAGGCGCCGATGTGGTAAGCGAGACTGTCGCTTACCTCAACCGAGAAAAAGGTTATAAGGTAGGTGTCATTAAAATACGCCTTTACCGTCCGTTCCCTGTAAAAGCCTTTGTAAAGGCTCTTCCCAAAACAGTGAAAATTATCGCTGCTATGGATCGCACCAAGGAACCAGGAGCCCAGCATGAGCCACTATGTCTTGATGTGATATCTGCGGTGTCAACAATACCTGGCTTCCGTCCGCAAGTGACCGGTGGCAGATACGGTCTCTCAAGTAAGGAATTTAATCCCTCAATGGTCAAAGCTATCTTTGACGAACTGGCAACCGATACTCCCCGACCCTCTTTTACTGTCGGAATAAACGACGATGTGACAAATCTCTCGCTTGAGGTAAAAGAGCAGATTGAGACAAATGTCACCGCTGACAGCTATCAGACCATACTGTATGGCATAGGCAATGACGGAACGGTCGGAGGCACTAAACAAGTGGCAACCATACTCGGCAATGAGGCATCGCTCTATGCCCAGGCATACTTCAGCTATTCGGCTAAAAAATCCGGCGGCTATACCATATCACAACTACGTATCTCCCGGCACCCTATCACCTCGGCGTACTCCATCAGCGAAGCCGACTATGTGGGATGCCACAAGACCTCATATATCCATAGGTTTTCAATGGTCGACAAGGTGAAAGCGGGCGGTATATTCGTGCTCAATTCCCCATGGGATGCAGGAGAGATGGTTAAGAAACTTCCTCTTCGCATACGTAAGACCATAGCGGATAAAAAGATACGATTCTATAACATTGATGCCGACAAAATTGCCGCACAGGTCGGACTTTTGCCTCGCATAAACATGCCGATGGAAATTGTATTTCTTTATCTCTCAAAGCTAATGCCGTTTGACGACGCATATAATGCGCTGGAAGACACTATCCGCACCAGCTATATGCATGAAGGAGGCGACGTGGTGGAAAAGAATCTCAAAGCCATAGCAATGGCTGTCGGAGCGATAAAGGAGATTGATTACGGAGCGATAGAAGGGTGGAGCACTGTGAATGACACTCCCGTGAAACGCCCAGTAAAATTTGCCAATCCTGCTCTTAAGAAATTTATCGAGACCGTCCACACACCCTGTATAAAAGGCTTGGGGGACAGTATCCCGGTATCGGCACTGACACCTGACGGAACCATGCCGATGGGGACCACTGCCTACGAGCATCGCCGTATTGCCACACGTGTGCCGGTATGGAATGCAGACAAATGCGTGGAATGCACAGAATGCTCACTTGTATGCCCGCATGCCGCTATCAGACCGTTCATACTGTCGGCGGATGAAGCTGCAAATGCACCGGAAGGGTTCCCTATGAAAGATGCACACGGCGCTCCGGAACTGGAGGGCTACAAGTTCCACATACAAAACTACACGGAGGATTGCCTCGGCTGCTCGTCATGCTCCATCATATGTCCTGGTCATGCACTGACAATGACCCCGATAGAGGAAGTGCTACCGCACGAGCTTCCAAAACTTGAATGGGTCAAGGAGAATGTCACACTAAAGGACAAACTGATTGCTAAGGAGACTGTCAACGGCTCACAGTTGCAACAACCATGCCTTGAGTTTTCAGGCGCATGTGCCGGATGCGGCGAAACTCCATATGTCAAATTACTCACACAGCTTTTCGGCTCAGACATGATAATAGCTAACGCCACGGGGTGCAGTTCCATCTGGGGAGGTAATTATCCGTCAAACGCTTACTGTACCAATCCGGAAGGTAAAGGTCCCGCATGGGGCAACTCGCTATTCGAGGATAATGCAGAGTATGGTTACGGCATATTGGTAGCAACCGAGCACAGAAGGCAACTGGCGATGCAGCATGTAAAGGCACTGATTGACTCACCTGACACTCTCCCCTATCTCAAAGCTCCACTTGAAGCGTTGTATTCCGCCCGGGATGACCGTGAACTGTCAAGGAAAGCGGCGGAGCAACTCTTGGCTATGATGGCACCCGTCAAGGATATGAACCCGGCATACTCAGAGTTGCTTGCCATGGCTGACATGCTTACGCGGAAGACTGTCTGGGCAATCGGAGGCGACGGGTGGGCTTACGATATAGATTTCGGAGGTCTTGACCATGTACTTGCCTCCGGAGAACCGCTTAAGATACTGGTAATGGATACCGAGTGCTATTCCAATACCGGGGGACAGACATCAAAAGCCACACCACGAAGCGCTGTCGCCAAGTATTCACCTGACGGAAAGCGCACTCCCAAGAAGGATTTGGGACGGATGATGATGAGCTATGGCAACATCTATGTCGCATCCATTTCCTTGGGTGCCAACTACCAGCAGGCAATCAATGCGCTTGTGGAGGCAGAGCGTTACCCAGGACCGGCAATCGTGATAGCATACTGTCCGTGCATAAACCACGGGATACGTCCGGGTCTCGGGCATTCCATCGTGGAGGAACGCCGTGCTGTCGAGGCCGGCTACTGGCAACTCTACAGGTTCAATCCCACAGCCGGCAAAGACGGTAACCCGGCATTGACAATCGACAATGCGATTCCGGGAGCAGACAACAGCGGCTCCAACGGCTCAGAGCCGGAGACGACATCTCCGCGCTATCCAAATCCGGAGCCGGTAAGAAACATCAACGACTACATAAACAACGAGGACCGTTATGCAGACCTCCGTATGGTTGATAAGCGAGAGGCCGGAATACTCCAGCCAGAACTCCAAAAAGACTGCGACCGCACAGAGGCAATGCTTCGGGAATCGGCAGACAAAGGCTTGTAAACTTAAAACATTACACATCAAACATCCAAGACCCAAGCCATGTATATTAGCTTCAACGTGAAAATCGATTGAGCACCTGTGATACAAAAAGATACGGCGCTATATAACAATAGTTTTGACGTTGATTTTGAAGTAGAGGGAGGACCGGTAGCCGTAACCGTTCCTCCCTCTTTCCTTATTATAGAATATTTTAACGGTCACTCACCGCAATTCAGAGCGACAAGTGACCGTCAGAATATCTGTATATTCAATTTTTTTATTGCTGCTTATACGGCGGGGGCGTGGGAGTCTCTTTCTCAGAATCCTCACCGGTAGTCTCCGATGTGTCGCCAGCAGCCTGAGGCGCATCCGAGGCGTCAGATGCATCGCCGGACGTTGCTTCAGAATCAGATGCGGAGTTTGACTCCTGAAGTTTGCGGGCTGCATCACGTTTAGCCTGAATTTCCATAATCTCCTCCGTACGTGAACGCCATGGACGCTTTCCAAAGATATTCACCAAATCCTCGGCATACATAACCTCCTTGGTCAGAAGAGTCTCAGCCAATTTGGCATGACCTTCCTTGTTCTCGGTCAATATCTTTTTGGCACGTTCATACTGCTCGGCAATGATACGTGAAACCTCGTCGTCAATCTGCTTGGCACGCTCACCGCCGTAGGGTTTGGAGAAGCCATAACTGTTACCGCCGGAATCGTAGTAACATACGTTAGGGAGCTTGTCGCTCATGCCGTAATATACCACGATTGCATAAGCCATTTTGGTTACTTTTTCCAAATCGTTAAGCGCTCCGGTAGATATCTGACCCAAGGTCAGCTCCTCTGCGGCACGACCGGCAAGTGTCATACATATCTGGTCAAGCAATGCCTGAAGCGGTGTAATCTGACGTTCCTCCGGCATATACCATGCGGCACCGAGAGCCATGCCTCGCGGCACTATCGAGACCTTTACCATCTCGTTGGAATACTCAAGGAACCATGACACGGTTGCATGACCGGCCTCGTGGATGGCAATTGCCTTCTTCTCGTCATCGGAAATAATCTTTGAGCTATGTTCCAGACCGCCAATGATACGGTCAATCGCTGCCATGAAACTGTCACGGTCAACGCTTTTCTTATTATTACGAGCCGCAATAAGTGCCGCCTCGTTGCAGACGTTGGCAATATCAGCGCCGGAGAACCCTGCCGTCTGACGAGCCATCAGGTCAACATCCACACTATCATCTGTCTTGATTCGGCGCAAATGGACATCGAAAATTTCAATTCTGTCCTTAAGCTCGGGGAGGTCGACATTTATCTGACGGTCGAAACGACCCGCACGCATAAGCGCCTTATCCAGGATATCAGCACGGTTAGTAGCAGCCAGAATAATCACACCGCTGTTGGTTCCGAATCCGTCCATCTCGGTAAGCAACTGGTTAAGTGTATTCTCACGCTCATCATTTGCACCCATATTAGGATTCTTTCCACGGGCACGCCCCACAGCATCAATCTCATCGATAAATACTATACACGGAGCTTTCTCCTTAGCCTGCCGGAAAAGATCACGCACGCGTGAAGCACCCACACCGACAAACATCTCGACAAAATCCGAGCCTGACATTGAGAAAAACGGCACATTAGCCTCACCAGCCACAGCCTTGGCAAGGAGAGTTTTACCGGTTCCGGGAGGACCTACGAGCAGTGCGCCCTTGGGTATTTTGCCACCAAGATCAGTGTAACGCTGTGGGTTGCGCAGGAATTCGACTATCTCACGTATTTCAGTCTTTGCCTCAGAGAGACCTGCCACATCTTTGAAAGTGACATTTGTTCCCTCCCCTTTGTCAAACACCTTTGCCTTTGACTTGCCGACATTGAAAACTCCGCCGGGACCTCCGCCAGAAGCACCGCCAGACATGCGGCGCATCATAATAAACCAGAAACCCACAAGAAGAATAATCGGACCGAAAGTCCAGAATATAGTGGAATAGTCAGACGATTTCTCATAATTGACTTCTCCCTTAAACTTGCCTTCACTTCGCCATACGTCAATCTGATCCTGAAGCTTGTCAGCCGACGGGATGTCTGTCTCAATTTTAGCGACAACACCATTTCCTGACTGATACTGGCTCTCATGAAACACAGTTTTAGCCAACGAGTCGGAAAGTATGGCCTCAGCCCGGTTAGTATTAGTAAACACATTAATCTTTTCGACGCCGCCCGAGCCAACATATTCCTCAAACTTTGTGAAGCTCACATCTTTGCTCAATGAGTCGCCGTCGATATACAACATTCCCAGCAGAAAAACGATAATAATGGCGTAAGCCCAGTACATGCTGAACTTTATGCCACCCTTTCTTTTGGGATTCTGATTGTTCGGTGGAGTTGGAGAATCCATTTCGTTATTGATGGTTGAAGCGGGATACCTATATTATATAACCACTGATACAGGCAAGCCGCAAATTATTGCAAATGTTAACAAACTCGATTTAATCCTCATCGGGGTAATCGGTGACAACCGCATCGCTCCAAAGCCCCTCAAGGTCATAAAGTGCCCTTGTCTGGGGTAGAAAAACATGGACGAGAGTATCACCATAGTCAATCACAATCCACTGTGAATTGCCGTAACCGTCATAATTATATGGCTTGACAGAAGCGTGTTCCAGAAGATACTCACGGATACTATCAGCCACGGACGCCACATGCATTGTGGAAGTGCCTTCACATATAACGAACCTCCTTGCAGCAGCAGTGTCGAGGTCACTCATATCAACAGTGGTTATCTTGCGCCCCTTGCGCTCACGTATGCCTTCGATAATCAAAGGGAGGATATCAATTTGGGTTTCAGTCATGAAGTTTATTCGTAGTTGAAACTTTAGTTTTATTTATAAATATCGGTAATGTGATAAATTAAGACACAAAGGTAATGATTATTCTAAATAATACCTCGCTTAAATCTATCTTTTTTTAATTAACATATACTGCTGTCATTTAGTTTTCATGGATAATGAACTAATGACAGGATATAAACAGAAAAGCAGACCCGTTTACAGGTCTGCTTTCATTTCGAGTAGCGAATCCGGGATTCGAACCCGGGTTTCCGCCGTGAGAGGGCGGCGTGCTAGGCCTCTACACTAAATCGCCCTATCGCTACTCAGAGGGGTTATCCCTCATTTGCGATGCAAAGTTACGACTATATATTGAGCCTCGCAAGCCCCAGATGTCATTTTAACTAAATTTTAACACTTCCTTTCAATAATCTCTTCTCCTCTATGACCCTTGCAGTACAAAGAGTCAGAAAATCACATTTGATATTTGGAAAATTAAACGAAATGCCTTAATTTTGCGTTATAAAAATAACAAAAACGGTATTCTACCACATCAGAGCACGATTGGGAAACTCATCAATTACTTATGAAATACCGAGACAAGCTTAGCCGCCCAATGGCGGGCCTCATCCCTCTTCGGAGGGAGGCGTAACAACCCGGAGGATTACAAAGGTCGGCGAGCGCTCAAATCCTGTCATTCGGAGTTTCATCATCTTCCTCTGATGTGGTACTTTTTATATCCTGACCATACCGGCAGACATATAAAATAATGAAAAAGAATCCCCTGCAAGGCGACATTGCCTTACAGGGGATTCATGCAAGCTGTAAAAAAGGATTAATATTTTCTTCTCTTCTGTTCGTAAACGAGAGTCAGCGAGGGCTGGTCGCAAACCTCAGTGGGACCAAAATACTGGATAGGACCCGGATAGGTATAGCATGTGTTATATTTCCAGTCATCACGTTCCTTGGCAAACTTAAGGAAGGGCGCACCGTCAAGCTGCACGAGAGCCTTCTGAATCACAGGTTTCATTTCTCCATGACGACGTTCCATGTTCATCATCATAGTGATAGGTATACCGCCTGCAATCCAGTTGACGGGAGCGAAGGTGAGATTGCGGAGGCTCGACATGTAGCCGGTAACACCTGCAGCAATGAGGTTGGCGGCAGTATAGCCAAGACCATAGCAATAATTTGCATCAAAGTTAGACGGATCGGCACAGCGGCCCTCGTATCCGAAGAAATGATGCATTGTAGCATATTTACCCTTGTACTTACCTTCAGCAGCAAGAGCCTCCAGACGCTTGCCCACCATCTCAGAAAGAAGTTTCTCTGTTTCAATAAGTGACACCTGCACATTGCCATGGGGATCACGGTCAAGAGTGAGCTGACGCGCAACACCGGCAGGAAGAGACTCATAAGTTTTTGCATTCTCCTCGCTAAGCTGAGAGATAACCCACTGGCGCTGAGAATCAGCATCGACTGCTGCGAACTCCTCACCCTTAGCGGCAAGAAGGTCGTTAAGCTCGGCGATCAGAGCCTTGACCGCAGGAATGAACTCGATAAGACCTTCTGGTATGAGCACCACACCATAATTGTCGCCATTCTGCGCACGAGCTACAACAGCGTCAGCAATATCATCGACAACCTGCTGAAGCGTCATCTTCTTAGCCTCTACCTCCTCTGAGATAATACAGATATTGGGCTGGCACTGAAGGGCACATTCAAGAGCGATATGAGAAGCAGAACGACCCATCAGTTTGATAAAGTGCCAATATTTCTTGGCGGAATTACAGTCACGCTGTATATTACCGATAACCTCAGAGTAAACTTTAGTGGCGGTATCAAAACCAAATGAAGTCTCGATAACATCATTTTTAAGGTCGCCGTCAATGGTCTTCGGCACACCGATTACCTGCACACCGGCACCAATAGCTTTATAATACTCAGCAAGAATAGCGGCATTGGTATTCGAGTCATCACCACCGATAATTACAAGCGCCTTGATGTTAAGCTCACGCAGGATTTCAAGACCTTTGTCAAACTGCTCCTTGGTCTCAAGCTTAGTTCTACCTGAGCCTATAATATCAAAACCACCGGTATTACGATACTCGTCAATAATATCAGAGGTGAGTTCCATATAGCGATGCTCCACAAGCCCACCAGGTCCCATTAGGAATCCATACAGGCGGCTCTGCTTGTTTATATTCTTTATGCCGTCGAAGAGACCACTGATGACGTTATGACCGCCAGGAGCCTGACCGCCTGAAAGAATCACACCGACATTAATAGGTTCATACTTATAGTCATATGAAGTTTTCTCGAAATGCAATTCGGGAAGACCATAAGTGTTGGGGAACAATTTTTTAATCTCTTCTTGGTCAGCTACCGACTGGGTGGGCTGGCCTTCAACAACTTTCATACTACCGGTAAGCACGATAGGAAGCTGAGGACGATAAGCCGCACGGGCTTGTTGCAACGCACTTTTCTTCATTATCTTAGAATTGGATTTATTTTGTTCTAAATATAAACATCGGCTCCATCATGAAACCAACATCCGTGCAAAGGTCGCAAAATTTTCCGAATATATCAACACCAATTATTCCTCTTTTTAGCACTTATACAACATATTGTAAAAACAGCACCATCGTAAAGCACGAATAAAGTTTTAAACACATATTTCGAGTTAAAAGTCGCTACATTTTAGTTAAAATACGCAAATTATTGTAATCGTCTTAAAAGCACCTACCCGCATTATACTTTATATTTCAATCAATTACCAATATAATTAAGCACGCATTATTTAACTATTGTTAATCCAATACAACACATCTTGAATTCTATTTATGCACAACGGCTTTACAAATGGGTATTTTAAATATTAAAATATGTTAATTATTGTATTTTCAACCCTAATATTCTGCGAAAATTTTAACACATTAGCCTCTCGTGCAAAATATTGTTTCATTACCTTACGAAACCTTTAATTTAACTCAATCAACGTATCCACAACATGTTACCGTTTGCCCAAACTGCAAATATTGATTAACTTTGCAGTGTCACAGAACAGATGATTCGCCAATCGAATTGAATCTAAATTAAGAATCATCACCTTAAAACATTAAGCGGAAATGAATATCTTAGCCAAATCGTCAATAATCCTATCAATTATAACTATCGCATGCAGTTTCAATGCAAAAGCAGATGAGACCCATGCTCCATACAAATTGCCGGCAGCGCACACAGTCTCCACCACATTTGATGTGGCAAACAGGCTTATCGAGCGTGCATACGAGTCTGTACGGGAAAACTCACCGTTTACAGAAATAGAGGATGAAGGCTCAAATATCGCCGAATCCGGCATCGTAGACAAAATGGCGGAATATGCTGCAAAATTTCTTGGAACACGCTATCGTCTCGGAGCGGCAGGGCCAAAAGCGTTTGACTGCTCAGGCTTCGTAGGATATGTGTTCAAACAGTTCGGCATTACCCTAAACCGTTCGTCACGAGCCCAGTACTCCCAGGGAGAAAAAGTTGACAAGCAGGACATCAAGCCGGGCGACTTAATGTTTTTCTCAAGCCGTTCAAGCGGCAAAGGCCGTGTAGGACATGTCGCAATGGTAGTGGACGTAAACGAGGACGGCACCCTCACATTTATCCACGCCTCGACCAAAAAAGGGGTGACATACCAGAAATTCCCTGACAACGGCTATTACTCACGCCACTTCATTGGGGCAAGAAGAATCATAGGCTCAGAAGCCTGATGACTTCCACTAAACAAAAGGACAATTCGACAATTCAGACATAAGCAAAAAGAAGCAAGTCCCGCATCATATACCGATGCGGGACTTGCTAATTATTTTGAGCCTAATATCGGATTATAATTAGTCAAGTTTATGAATCACAAGACCGGAACGCAATTTCGGTTCAAACCATGTAGTCTTTGGGGGCATTATGTTTCCTGAATCAGCGATATCCATGAGTTGCTTCATCGACACCGGATAGAGAGCAAGAGCCACCGCCATCTCGCCGGAATCAACACGCTGCTTCAATTCGCCAAGACCACGTATACCACCCACGAAATCAATACGCTTGTCACTGCGCAAATCCGTGATACCAAGTATATCACGCAGGATCAGGTCACTTGAGATTGTCACATCCAGCACACCTATGGGGTCATCATCATTATATGTACCCTCCTTAGCGGTAAGAGAGTACCACGCTCCATCAAGATAGAGCGAGAAATTATGCAGACAACCGGGGCGATATTCTTCCTCACCTTTTTCTTCGACGATGAAGTTTTCCTTCAACCTGTCAATGAACTGTGCGGCAGACAAGCCGTTCAAATCCTTAACAACACGGTTGTAGTCAATAATATTGAGATGGGATGCCGGGAAAGCCACAGCAAGGAAATAGTTATACTCCTCAGTCCCTGTATGGGCAGGATTGTTAACAGCCTTTTCATGTCCCACCAAAGCAGCAGCAGCCGAACGATGATGCCCGTCCGCAATGTACAGGTACGGGATACGTGAAAACTCCTCGGTAACCTTAGCGATAGTTTCCGGATTGTCAATAACCCAGAAATGGTGACCAAAGCCGTCGGGAGCCACAAAATCATACTCCGGCTCTCCCGCTGTCACCTCGTCAATAACAGCCTGAAGAACTTCATTGTCCGGGAAAGCAAAGAATACAGGCTCAACATTAGCATTGTTGATACGCACATGCTTCATTCTGTCCTCTTCCTTGTCCCGGCGGGTAAGCTCGTGCTTCTTGATTCTGCCTTCCATGTAGTCATCCACATTAGCGGCAACTACGATGCCATACTGAGTGCGACCGTTCATAGTCTGCGCATATATGTAATAATGGTCTGCATCATCCTGTACGAGCCAGCCATTATTCTGGAAAGCGTTGAAATTCTCCACCGCCTTGTCATAGACCTTCGCGTCGTGCTCGTCAGTGCCAGGTTCAAAATCTATTTCCGGCTTGATAATATGATATAGCGAGCGTGGATTACCCTCAGCCTCCTTACGCGCCTCTTCCGAGTTAAGCACATCATAAGGCCTTGAAGCGACAGAAGTCACCAGCTCCTTCGGGGGGCGGACTCCTTTAAACGGTTTAACTTTAGCCATGGTATTCTCAAGATTTAGGTTATTTATTATTTCTTACAATTGTCTGCGAGCGATCAGGTCCGATAGACACAATGGTAATAGGAGTTTGCAGCTCCTTCTCAAGGAAATCGATATAATCCTTGAACTCCTGAGGGAACTCATCCTCGCTCTGCATCTTGGTCATATCCTTACGCCAGCCCGGGAGGGTCTTGTAGACCGGTTCGATAGATTCGTCAATCGAGAACGGGAATTGGGTAGTCTCAACGCCATTGACCTTATAAGCCACGCATGCCTTGATTTCCTCAAATCCGTCGAGCACGTCGCTCTTCATCATGATAAGCTGAGTCACGCCGTTCAGCATAATGGCGTAACGAAGCGCCACGAGGTCAATCCAACCGCAACGGCGCTCACGCCCTGTAACAGCACCATACTCATGTCCGAGGTCACGGATGCGCTTACCGGTTGCATCAAACAGTTCGGTGGGGAAAGGGCCGCTTCCTACGCGAGTGCAGTAAGCCTTGAATATGCCGAACACCTCACCAATCCTGTTAGGAGCCACACCAAGACCAGAGCATGCACCGGCACTGATGGTATTGGATGAAGTCACAAAAGGATATGAGCCGAAATCAATGTCAAGCAATGTACCCTGCGCACCTTCGCACAGCACGCTCTTGCCGTCCTTAAGCAGCTGGTTAATCAGGAACTCAGAGTCGACAATGGGAAATCCTTTGAGATACACGATTGCATCCATCCAAGCCTCCTCAAGGGCCTCAAGGTTCTCCGGAGTCGAACCGAGAGCCGCAAGCTGGTCAAGATGACGCTGACGCAGGGCTGAATATTTCTCCTTGAAATTGTGGAAAACATCTCCGAGCCGAAGACCATTACGTGAAATCTTGTCGGTATATGTGGGACCGATACCTTTGCCGGTAGTGCCGATTTTCTTGCCACCCTTTGCTTTCTCATTCGCAGCGTCAAGCAGACGATGTGTCGGAGCAATAAGGTGGACCTTCTTGGAAATCTTAAGGATTGAGCGGAGGTCTACCCCACTCTTCTCCAGCTCCTCTGCCTCCTGTTTGAAAAGCACCGGGTCAAGCACCACACCGTTGCCGATGATGTTAATCTGCCCATGCTGGAAAATTCCTGACGGGATTGAACGCAACACATACTTCTTGCCTTCAAATTCGAGGGTATGACCGGCGTTAGGACCACCCTGAAAACGGGCAACGACATCATAGCGCGGAGTCAACACATCCACGACTTTTCCTTTACCTTCATCGCCCCACTGGAGCCCGAGAAGAACGTCAACTTTCATCTTAAGGATACTTATTTTAAAGTGTTCTGTTAATATTTTTTCATTTCTTCCGTCTGCCGCCACCTCTGCATCGAGTGCATGTGCCGGAGATATACAGGTCAAAACCTGTCATCACGAACGAAGGATAACGCCTTAGCGCAAGCATACGCGACAATTCCGCATCCTTAACCTCACGCACCTTGCCGCATCGGGTACAGACAAGATGGAGATGGCTTGAACGGTCATCCACACACTCGTACTCATCGGCGCTGCCACTCAAATGAAGCCTACGCACTATGCCGCACGCTTCAAAAAGATTTATGGCATTATAAACGGTAGCACGACTGACGTGATAACTGTCGGCGGCGAGGGATTCGAAAATATCCTCCACTACAAAATGCCTGGGGGAGGCCAATACCTTTCCCAAAATAGCCAAACGCTCAGGCGTACGGCGCATCTTGTGTTGTGCAAGGTAATGTGAGAGTTTGTCCTCGGCAGCGATTCTACGTTTCTCCTCGTTCATCAATCGACAAAGTTACTACCAGTTAACCGAAAATCCAAATTTTCGTTAAATAAAATCATCTGACAACCACGCTGACGCATCCTGTAATACCTGCCGGCAGAAGGTTATCGCCTTCTTTCACTATCGGGGTAGTGGCATATGTCACACGCCTATCCTCCGGGAGAGACAAATCCCCAATCATACGGTTGGTTAGCTGATTTGCAACTTCTATGCGCAGTGTATTGTCTGATTTCCGGTCAAGCAGATCAGTTATTTCAAGTTCGTAAGGGGAACACCACATGTACCCGGCATCCTTACCGTTGACTTCAATGCGGGAGACAGACTCAAGCCCGTCAATACGGATATACACCCGCTTTCCCGAGGCTATGCCTGCCGGTGTGTCGAATATATTATGATAAACCGCAGTGCCGGAATGATATTTCACCTCTTCATCGTCAAAATCCGTCCATGACTTCAGCTCTGTCAAGAGAGTCCGAGTACCTCCAGGCAATTGGAAATCGACTTTCCATACACCTCTCACAGGATATACTTCTTCAACATTTCCATAGCTGCGCTCCGGCTGCTCAACTGATTCCGTACTATTATCATCAAGAACTATAAAGCCTGACTCGTACGGAGCAAGAGTAAGAGGAAGTTCCAGGTCGCCATCAGAGCTCCGAGTATATGAAAGGGTATTGCGTTTGCCATCGAGAGGATTCCAAAATTCAGGCACTTTGCCGCTCGAACCTCTCAGCACAACGGGATACGACCATTGTGATGCGCTATGGTTGACCACAAAATAGATATCGTTGTCTTCGACAACCCTGTGTGCGAACAGAACCCGGTCATCGGGTTTAGCGGCACTCTCAAACCTGACATCCGGACGCAAGCCTATACTATCGGCAAACTCCTTCAACCCATAATCGCCACGGACACGGGCATCATATACCGGAACTCCCGATTCCGCAAGTTCCCGCACCTTATTTTCCGCCTCCGCAGTCAGTTTTGCCATCCTTTCTATCACAAGAATTCCATACTCCATACCTGATTCGGCGACCAGCTTGCCCTCCTTCGCCGACATGAGCCTCAACAAAGCATCGTCAGTACAGGCATCCCATTCATATCCCTCCGGGACGACAGGCAACCTATGAGACAGAATCTTAACCGGCACCTCCGAACCAAGATAGATACATATATCTACGACGGGACGCCCTTGCCTCAACATGAACGCACAACGAGACTGATAGTCCCAGAATCCCCGGCTAAGTCCCCACATCGTATTATTCCTGTTAAGACAATACTCCCTGCCATTAGCTGTATTGCCGGGCACTTTGTCCAGCCAAGGCTGGTAAGCGCTGGCACACACCACGAACTCATTGAGCTGGAAAGCATACTCACAATCGGCAGTCAACTTCAGATATGCCAACGACTGACTATACTTCGCATCGGTATACGCCTCAGCCGACGCAACCTGTTTGCCGTAGATATGCGCTGCAGAGGCAGCCTCTTTTGTGTCATATACGCCATGAGGGTGCTTTCCCCAGAATTCGCCCTGGGGACGGCGCACTATGCCCTTGACAGATATGTTGTCGTTTATCATACCTTGATAGTTGCCCATTGCCTGCGGGGTGAAATTCACCCCCGACTCAATAGCCAATGTGTCAAGCGCAGCGAAATATCTATGATCAACAAGATAAGCAAGCGCTTTACGATGGTCAGACAGCACGCTGTCACTCTTATATTTCGAATCAACCACATATCCAAGCACAGCAGGCAGGTAACGTGTTATATCATAACCACGCAGATGCTTGAATTCCTTATCATATCCATGTGTCCAGTTCTGGCTTCCCATCTCATGGCTGTCCATCACAACGCCCCATGGCTTCAGCCCCATCACCTCCAATGTGTCAATAATAACTTTGGCAAAACTATCCCATTGGAACTTCGACGCCTCAGCAGAAAGTTTATCCGACTCGAGACCCATCTGCCCCGGACGGCCATGCTTGGTGTGACCACGGGTAGATGTCTGTGCCACACGCATCACTACCCAGCTACGGCCATCGTCCGGCGCCTGCCATCTCAACTGCCCGTTCCCGCCAAGCAGATGAGTTATATCCCGAATCTCGCCGGAACCTATCACTTCGTTCATGCCGTAATCCGGAGTATAATCCTTTCCGATATATTCACTGTTTACTCCTGACTTCCCTTCAAACCCATATACCATGGGTTTGCCTGAAAGAGAAGCACTCCTGACAGTCAATGTACGCTTAGCCTTACCGTCCACTCTATTCCAATCATGGAAGTTAAGGCGGAAATAGCGCCCGGTGGCAGCCGGAAATGACACAGTCTTTATTTTATTATGATAATTATATATGGTGGGGAGAGTACATACAGTTGTGTAATTCTCTCCGTCGTCCGACACTTCAAGCTCACCGATGGGTGGGAGTTCCACGTATCCGTCACCATAAAATGTGTCGGAGGGGAGCCCAGGATAATTCATTGCCGCATTAGGGTTCTTTGACGGGTTATGTTCGCTGTATGTGAAAGACCTCGCCGAAAACGGAGTGCCGAAATCATAAACAAGAATCAGCGAAGTGTCCGACTTGACAGGCTCGGAAACGAGGATTTTATCTTCCCAATTGACATCGGACGGCACAGGGAACGCAAGCAGCTTCACATCCCAATACTTACGGTCGGAAGGAGCCGGGAAAACAGAGTCAAACACCTCGCCTGACGAAAGGACGAGCTCACTGCTACACAGGCGTTTCATGCTCATATCCTCGGTAATCCAGGGTCCGCCTGACACAAACCCGTTTGATAAATTTATCTCAAAGGTAAGACCGAGACGTTTAGCTTCAGAAGCAGCATAAATCAGAGCGTCCCACCATTCGTCAGAGAATACGGGGAATGCGTCTTTCGCATCGCCATGTACCTGGTCATAGTACACCACTCCACCGACTCCGGCATCACGGAACGCCTCAAGGTCAGCCGTGATACCGTCCTTGGTTGTCGTCGTTTCGCCATGAAACCACCACACCTTGGTTCGTGTAGAATCAGGCGCTATTTCAAATTCCGCATATATATCCTCCAGATGATTTCCTTGCGGAGAAACGTCACCGGCATATATACCGAGCGCCGCAATAGCAGTGAATGCTAACGCACAATATTTACGCATAATATGTCCTATCAATATAATCTGTTATTAATTTATAATCTGCTATTAATTTGCCGCTACATCCCCTCAGAAGCTATCATATTCAACCGACATACCCTCTTGCCGTAAGAATATGGAATGCCAGGTCCTTTAACAAGTCATATTCATTCTGCCGAGATCCCACGCCCTTGCTTTTGGTATCAAATTCCCGTATTGCCGAGATGATTTCGATAGTCTGACGGACATTATAATTCCTCGCTGCGGTCTCGTAACCTCTGAGATGCCAAGCATTCCTCAGTCCGAGAGCATCCATATACCCTCCCTGCGATTTATCTTTGGTGTAATGGTAAATCAATAAATTGGAGAACTGGTTGAATATGGAGGACACTGTCATCACAGTCGGATTATTCTTGGGATTATTCCTGAAATACTCCACAATCGTAAACACTTTAGCGGCATTCCTGGTGATTATCGCGTCGATTAACTCAAAATTATTATAGTCCTTCGAGACTCCTATGTTACGTTCTATCGCTTCAGGCGTAATCATTGCGCCGGGACCGAGTATAAGAGCCAGCTTCCCAATCTCGTTATAAAGCCTGGACAAATCAGTCCCGATATAATCCCGCAGCATCGACAATGCCTTATCCTCCACATTAAGTTTCTTTTCACGAATCAAATCAGAAATCGCCGGCAATATGTTGCGCTCATTCAGCTTTTTCGACTCAAAAATCACACCATTCTTCTTCACCGCCGCAAGTAACTCCTTACCCTTCGCCTGAGCGCCCCTGCACACAATCACAAGAATAGTTGTCGGAACCGGCTGGGACACATAATTATGCAATTTGTTGAGCGAGTCCGCCCTTATCGCCTGTGCCTCTTTGACAATAACCACCTGATACTCCGACATCATGGGATATTGCCTACAGATATCCATAACAGTCTCAACTCCGGACTCAGGCGCATATAGAGTATACAGATTAAAGTCCCTCTCCTCTTCAGGGATTATCTCCTCAAAGTCCTTGACCAGCTCATCTATATAATATCCCTCCTCGCCGTGCAACAGGTATACCGGAGATAAATTCCGTTTCTTTATCTGCGACCGCAAAGCCGTAAATGTAGGTGTAGTCGATGCAACTGCCATAATCTGGTGGGAAGGTTATTGTTAGAAATGGTATTAAGTTCCTTATTTACGGTGTAAATTTACGCAATTAACAACAAAATTCAAAGAAATCCGCACCTTACAATCCTGAAAACTGCCTTAAATCACTAAATTTGCAATAAAATTCAAATCAATGAGCCGTACGGACAATCATACAAATCCAATAACAAGATTAAATTTGCCTCCCGCTGACCTTAAACTCCGGCATAGCGACCGCGGAGTGGAAGTATATGACACATTGCGGAAAAAGTGGCTTTTACTCACTCCGGAGGAATGGGTCAGACAGCATTTCACCTCCTACCTCATAAACCAAAAGGGATATCCTGCCGGACTTATGGCTAACGAGATTGCAATAAGTCTCAATGGCACAACCAAACGATGCGACACAGTGATTTACGACAGAAATCTGCAACCGGTCGCAATAGTAGAATATAAGAAACCGGGGGTAACTATCACCCAAACCGTGTTCGAGCAGATAGCACGCTACAACATTGTATTACGAGTGAAATATCTTATAGTCAGCAACGGGCTCAAGCACTATTGCTGCGAGACAGACGCATTAAACAATCGCTATAAATTTATACAAGAAATACCCTGTTACGAAGATATTTGCAGATAGAGGCACCAGGTCGCAAAAATTAGCTGTACAAACCTGTTAGTTTGCCATCAGTTCATGTTCAATTTTAGCTATGTCCTCCTGAAGCTTCTTCTCAAGGGGGATGCGTTCGTCTATCATGCGACAAGCATAAAGCACTGTAGCATGGGTGCGGGAAAGACGCGCGCCTATAGCCTTAAGCGGCATTTTTGTATGCTTCTTGGCAAGATACATTACCATCTGGCGGGCATCAGATACCTCACGCTTACGCGACTTGGCAAAAATCTGGTCCGGCTCTATATTGTAGAACGCGCTGACTTGGCGAGTGATTAATTCAAAGTTGAGCGTGCGCCGATTAAGCTTTACCGCATTGGAAATCACACGACGAGCCAAATCAACCGATATATCCTTGTTTAGGAAAGTGGCATGCGCGAGCAACGAAACCACCACACCTTCGAGTTCACGAATACTGTCAGTGACATTTGACGCTATGAACTCCATAACTTCCTTAGGCAATTCCAATCCATCATGACGAGCCTTTTGCGACAGGACATCCCTGCGCAATTCATAGTCAGGCTTCTCAAGCTGTGCGGTCATACCCCATTTGAAACGGGACAAAAGCCTCTCCTCCATCCCCTCCATCTGCGAAGGGCAACAGTCACTTGACATGATGAGCTGCTTGTTGTTCTGCTTAAGATGGTTGAAGATATGGAAGAATGTCCTCTGGGTTCTCTCCTTGCCGATAAAATCCTGTATATCGTCAATAATCAGAGTGTCGATGCTCTGGTAAAAGTTTATGAACTCGTTTACCTTGCCACGCTGTATGGCAGCAGTAAACTGGCTCTCAAACAATCGAGCGGTTATATAGAGAACACGAGCATTCGGGTTACGTTCTTTTATACGGATACCGATAGCCTGGATAAGATGAGTCTTACCCACACCGCAAGGTCCAAATACGAACAATGGGTTAAATGTCTGCAATTTGGGATCATGGGCTATCGCTTCACCGATAGAACGTGCCACCTTGTTGCTATCGCTTATGCAATAGTTCTCAAATGTATATTCGGGATTAAGCTGCGAATTTACTTCTTCGACAAATGCTTCATTGAACGGGTTGGATGAAGCACCGGGACGCGGCTTTACAGCCGGACTCGGATGAGCACTTGTATGGCGAACCGTAGTTGAAGGGTCATTGGCAACAATTGGATACTCATACATAAGTTTAATGCCCTCGCCAAACACTCGTGTGAGAGTTCGTCCAAGCACACTGAAATAACGCTCCTCCAATTGCTCGGCAAAGAACTCAGAGGGGCAAGCCAATGTCAGCACATTGTTTTCAACCCGTTTGAAAGACAATGAACTAAACCAATGGTCAAACTGTTCGGGGGATATAATGTCCTTGACTATCTCAAGACATTTATCCCACATTTGTGAGTAATTCTGTTGCATGATGATAACTTAGAGGAGATTCACTTTGTGATGCAAATTTCCTAATTTATTTCTACTAAATCAAATGCGTTTTTATTTGTTTTTTGCAAACAAATTACAGATAGTTGAATTTCAATTAATTATAAACCCAATAACACATTATTAAAGTTTACATTCACCAATACACACATAAAATCCAACAAGCCAACAACTTACGCCACAACACACATCCGTTATATCTCTTCCTACCAGGATGCGCTTATCCAATCAAATACACTGATAAATCTGATAGTTATACCATCTTCGGCGCAATGTCGCAAAATACCCATTATTTAGAATCAGTCCAGATAAGCATACAATAAGTAATGACTTCCTCAATACCTCTTTACAAATGTAAACAGCCGCCCGGAATTAACGCCGAGACTTCTTGCCGAAAAAAATGTCGCAGGATGGCATAAAGTACATCTCTCCTTTGAGAAAGGAGAGATGTTACATCTTTCAAGCCCTGCATAAACCAATTCGTCAGTAACAAACCTCTGAAGATTCACATGTGGCTTCCTCCAGCCAGATCTTCGCTCCACACAGCCATCCGGAAACTGCGCAGCGACCTCCTCGCCCACCTCAAAGCAATCCACGCAGATTGAAGGGCCAAGCGCCGCTTTTATTTTCGATGCATCCGCCCCCACCGAGACCATAGCCGAAACCGTATTTCCCATAATACCGCCTACCGCACCGCGCCATCCCGCATGCGCCACACCTATGACACCCGAATCAATGTCACCTAACACTACCGGGACACAATCTGCAGTAGACACGCCTATCACCACATTATCCAATGTTGTAACAAGCGCATCTACACCTTCAAACGTCCTGTTGTCAAATGGGATATTATCAATCACAGCGACATTAGTCGAATGTGTCTGACGGGGCACGACAAGTGCTTCTTCTTCAACACCTAAATGCCCACAAAGCAACGCCCTGCAATGTGAGATATGCTCCGGGCTATCACCTGTGTAATGGCACACGTTGAACCCGGCGTAAGGAGATTCGGCATTGCATATGCCACCACGATATGTAAAATACGCACTAAAACCGGCAGCCGAGAGCAGCGGAATGCAAGGGGGAGCCGCATCTACAGATTGTGGTTCAATTTGAATTTTAGGATACATAAGTTTGGGCATCTCTCGATTTTATTATACTTTTGCGCCGATTTTTCAGAAAAATGTCCACATCCATGATGGGACACATACATCAACGCGAATGCAAAGATATGAAAGATTTTCGTCTTAAAGGCCATATCGCCATGCTTGGAGCCAACACAATGTGGGGGCTTATGGCACCTATCGCCAAGTTAGTCATGGCAGCCGGGGTTGTTTCCCCCTTGCTTATGACAAATTTCCGTATATTCGGTGCAGCAATACTATTCTGGCTTACATCCTTGTTCACCGCAAAGGAGAAAGTGCCTATGCACGACCTGCTGCTGCTTGCCGGCGCCGGGATGCTCGGCATAGTGTTCAATCAGGGCTGCTACATATTCGGCGTAGGGCTCACATCACCCGGATAAGCATCAATCATAACCACGACAATGCCGCTTTGGGTTATGTTGCTTGCCGCAATAGTGCTGAAAGAGCCCATCACATTGAAAAAGTTCGGAGGCATACTACTTGGCGCCGCGGGAGCATTAATCCTCGTGTTAGGGAGCGGAAAGAGCGCCATGCAAGGTGACAGCCCAATGACAGGGGATATTCTGGTGCTGACGGCACAGCTGTGCTACGCCCTATATCTCACATTTTACAAAAATTTCATACGGAAATACTCGGTGGTGACACTGATGAAATGGATGTTCACATTCGCCTCAATAGCAATGCTAATGGTATCGGTCCCGACCTGGAGAGAGACTCAATGGAGTTCGATATCGGTCTCCGAGATATGGGGAGTCGCCTATGTGGTCATAGGAGCGACCTATCTGGCATACATCTTTACTATGATAGGACAAAAGAACCTGCGCCCCACCCTTGTGGGTATGTATAACTACGCCCAGCCGGTAGTAGCATCACTTGTCGGTATATACCTCGGACTTGACAGATTCACCCCGATAAAAATCGTGGCCGTAATACTGATATTCTCCGGCGTGTATCTCGTCAATATCAGTAAAGCCGCACCATCAACTAACGACGGAAAGGGATAGGAAGTATGCAATAGACCGGCACCGGCGTGTCATTTATCTCACCCGCGACCCATGGCGGCATCTGCGAAATGATACGTACTGCCTCACGGTTAAGCGATTCCTCCACTCCGCGCAGCACTGATATATGCGACAGCGTACCGTCCTCGTTCACCACAAAGCTACACAGCACTCTCCCCTCTATCCCCTCGTTATATGCTTCCTTAGGGTAACGACGCTCATTGTTTATGAAACTTATCATCGCATTGTCGCCACCGGGGAACTGAGGCTGCCTGTCAACGAAATCGAATTCGTAGACATTCATGGTAATTTGGACATGTTGAATCTGCGTAGTCGAATTAGTATTGACCCGCTGCCCCCATATAGGCAATGCAACCAACATTGATGCAAGGATTAGGATTGAATGGAGTATTATTTTTCGCATAAAGGATTTCTGAAGTATGTTGCAAATTTAATAACACAATAATCCTGCTGCAACTATTTTGTGATTGATTACAATTGTTTTAATTTTGTTGACATTTTCCGGAATCACGCATCGCTTATTTATGGATAGCCATAAGGTTACACCATATAATATACCATGCATAATATCCGTTTAAAATACATATTATATTGAATCGCAATGCCGAACGTTTTTTCATACATAACGCGCACCGTAAATTTCATGTTATTGTGCCTGCTAATGAGCGCCAACACAAGCGCCCAGGAATCCTCGGCATATTCCTTTCTCAACCTACCGACGTCAACCCTCCGATACGGTCTTGGAGGTATGAACATAACATCCATCGAGGATGACATCAACAGCATCGACCAGAACCCGGGACTGCTCGGTCCGGAGATAGACATGCAACTCGGAATAAATTACATGCGCTACATAGGCGACAGCAATTTTGGCGGCATCAGGTTCGGGAAACAGGCAGGAGAACATGGCGCCTGGGCTGCCGGGATACAATATTACGGCTATGGGGAAATCAAAGGCGCAGACATCAACGGAGTACTCACCGGCAACTTCTCCCCCAAAGACATGCTTTTCAGCGGGACATACGCCCATGACATAACAAATAAATGGCGTGGCGGAATGACTGTTAAATTCATATATTCCAGCTATGACTCATACACTGCAATAGCTCTTGCGACTGACATTGGGGTCAACTACTTTGACGCAGAAAGCGACTTCTCATTTTCAACAGTCATAGCCAATCTCGGCGGTCAGATCAAGCGTTTTGAAAACACCTATGAGAGGATGCCGACAGACATACGCATAGGCGCATCCAAATCGTTCGGTTCAATACCGGTCATCTGGTCAGTAACAGCATGGAATCTAACCAAATGGAGACATTCATACTCAAAAGCGATGCATCACCTTGTGTTTGCCGCAGATTTCGTGCCATCACAAAAATTCCATATCGGCATAGGGTACAACCCTAAGACCCGTTCAGATATGTCGGCATACAAACGAAGCATCCTTTCCGGTATGTCGGCATGCATGGGGCTGAACGTTAAAAACTTCTCCGTCGGCATTGCCATGGCGCAGCCACACAACGGAGCCACAACCATAATGTTAAATCTTTCAACCAACCTATATGAATTCAAATAAAATAATAATAGCCATTGACGGCTATTCATCATCAGGCAAAAGCACAATGGCGAAACAGCTTGCCAGAAGCATAGGATACCGATATATCGACTCAGGCGCGATGTACCGCGCCGTAACTTTGTATGCCATGCGCCATAACATGGTCTCCCCCGCCGGCGAGGTCAATGTGACGACCCTTGTCTCCGCCCTGCCGGACATATCGATAGACTTCCACGTAGACAGCGACAGACAATATACAATGCTCAATGGAGAAAATGTGGAAAATGAAATCCGCACGCTTGAAGTTTCCAACTGTGTCTCGCCTGTCGCCGCCATAGCGGAAGTGCGTCACGCACTTGTAAAGATGCAGCGGGCTATGGGGGAAAGCAAAGGCATCGTGATGGATGGCAGAGACATAGGCACAGTCGTATTTCCTAATGCGGAAATGAAGGTGTTCTGTGACGCAAGTGCGGAAAAACGGGCCGAACGCCGCTACAAAGAATTGACTGAAAAAGGTGAAAAAGTCACATACGAGGAAGTCCTTGCAAACGTTGTGAAACGCGACCATATCGACGAGACACGCGACGAAAGCCCGCTGAGATGCGCGGAAGATGCGGTGCGGCTTGACAACTCCGGCATGACCATTGACGAGCAAAACAGGTGGCTCATAAACCTATATAATAGAATAATAGCCCAGTAGACACAGATGGAACAAAATTCCCGACACCTAAATCCGGTAGTGGAAATAGATGCCCGCTCAGGGTTCTGCCATGGCGTAGTCACAGCGATACAAAAGGCGGAAGAGGAGCTGGAACGCAGTGCGGAACCATTGTATTGCCTTGGAGACATCGTGCACAATAGCGATGAGGTAGAGCGGCTTGAGCGCAAGGGGCTCTCCACCATAACGCATGAAGATCTTAACGGACTTTCAGGAGCCAGAGTACTCCTGCGGGCCCATGGCGAA
The DNA here is from genome assembly GCA_958352885.1 of uncultured Duncaniella sp. GTDB lineage: Bacteria > Bacteroidota > Bacteroidia > Bacteroidales > Muribaculaceae > Duncaniella. Next base: position 233,581 of record CATWQI010000004.1, on the reverse strand, counting down.
CCCCCGTCCACATATGTATTAGCAAAACAGCGTGGAATCGAGATAGTCGATGCCACATGTCCGGTCGTACTAAAGCTCCAACAGCGCATAAAGGAGGCTTATGACAATTCATCTCCACGCCCCCAGATAGTCATCTATGGCAAAGCAGGCCATGCGGAGGTAAACGGGCTGGTAGGACAGACTTCAGGCGAGGCAATAGTAGTGGAGAATCTCGACCAACTCTCCAAGATAGATTTCAGCAAAGATATAGCTCTCTACTCACAGACAACAATGTCCCTGCAAGGTCTTGCAGAGATGGTAAAAGAGATAGAGCGACGCATCGAACCGGATGTGACATTCAAATATTACGATACCATCTGCCGGCAGGTAGCCAACCGGGTAAGTCATCTGCGTGACTTCTCTTCCGCCCACGACGTAATACTATTTGTGGCAGGGGCAAAAAGCAGCAATGGGAAAGTCCTCTATAACGAATGCCGGGACGTGAATGAACGTTGCTACCTCGTATCTCATGCAGGAGATTTCCGAGCCGAATGGATTGAAGGAGCCGAATCAATCGGCATCTGCGGCGCCACCTCAACACCACGATGGCTTATGGAACAGGTGCGAGACATCGTAATCGACCACATACATGTATAACCCGGCATAACAGAATTATACCGACAACAAAGACCAAAACTGTGAACGATTTTGTTGCTATCGACGTGGAGACCGCCAACAGCGAGCGCACATCCATCTGCGCCATCGGAGCCGTAAAAGTAGTAGACGGTTACATAGTTGACAGGTTTTACGAGCTTGTCAAACCGGAACCGGAATATTATTTCCGCCATTTCACCCAGAATATCCATGGCATAGGCAAGAATGACACAGAGAATGCCCGGACTTTTGACGCCGTATGGCGAGATGTAGCCAAGATAATTGGCTCTTTGCCTTTAGTCGCACATAACAAGGCATTTGACGAATCGTGCATCCGCGCCGCCCATCGCGCCTATGGCATGGACTATCCTGATTATCAATTTTACTGCACGTTGGAATGTGCGCGCCGCATCATCCCACGCTCGCAGCTCTCATCCTATTCCCTGCCGTATCTTTGCGAATTCATGGGAATACCGTTTTACAACCACCATAACGCACTCGCCGACGCTGAGGCGTGCGCTAAAATCGCAATGACAATCTTATGAAACCTATATATGCCATTTGCCTGTCAGCATGCGTGTTGACAGCCGCACTGTCAACAGGATGCAGCTGCTCCTCAGATAAGAGAACCGGACAAACAGAAAAGGTGTCAGGAAAGGTCAAGGACTGGAAAGCCTACAACCTGGGCGCAGACCATGCCAAGGAGGTCATCTCAATATCCGATGACGAAGCCAAACTTCAGGACGCATTGCTCGAAGTCCGGGCAAGAATCACCAACATACACACCAAACTTGGCGCCCAAGCCGCCACCGACTACGAGAGAGGCTTCACCGAGGAAATACGCACGGAAAAAGATTCACTTGCAAGAATAATTTTCTGAAGCCGTATTGTACTTGTTCAAGCTTTTTACTACCTTTGCTAATAACATTAACAACCGACCTATGCAATTTTACAGCACTAACAGGGAATGCCCGAATGCCTCGATAGAGGAGGCTGTGATGACAGGACTTGCTCCTGACGGAGGGTTGTACATGCCATTACGAATCCCCGAGATACCACGGGCTTTTTACAATAATATCGGAGAGATGACAATAGCCAATATCGCTTATGTTGTGGCTAACACAATGCTTGGCGATGACATTGAGGCTGCATGTCTCAACGAGATAGTCACGGACACTTTCACCTTTGACATTCCACTCCGAAGGATTGACGACCGCGTGTACTCCCTCGAGCTGTTTCATGGTCCAACCCTGGCATTCAAGGATGTTGGAGCCCGCTTCCTTGCCCGTATAATCAGCCATTATTCATCCGGACTGACCGAAGATGTGAACGTGCTTGTCGCGACTTCCGGAGATTCCGGAGGAGCCGTGGCACAAGGTTTCCACAACGTGCCTGGAGTCAGAGTGTTCATCCTATATCCGGAGAACGGGCTTTCTGAAATGCAGAAGCAGCAATTCACCACTCTTGGTGACAACATACATCCTATAGCCGTAAAAGGGACATTTGATAATTGCCAGCAACTTGTCAAAACAGCCTTTAATGACAAGGCTCTCAGAAGACAGATGCGCCTGACATCCGCCAATTCCATAAACATTTGCCGCCTATTGCCACAGATGTTCTACTATTTCTATGGATATGCCCAGCTTAAAGCGCAAAATGATTATATAGACGACATCGTCATCTCGGTCCCTTGCGGCAATCTCGGAAATCTGACCGCCGGACTATCCGCTAAACGGATGGGGCTTCCGGTAAAGAGATTTATAATAGCGAATAATTCAAACGATGTTTTTGCCAAATACCTGAATAACGGGAAATTTGAGCCAAAAACCGCAGTACGCACAATAAGCCCGGGCATGGATGTAGGCAACCCTTCCAATTTCACCAGAATACTGGAAATGTATGACGGAGACTACGACGCAATATCCCGTGATATAAAGGGCTACTCCTATACCGATGAGGAAATACGTGAAACCATGGTAGACACCTATTCAATCCATAGCTACCTGCTTGACCCTCATGGAGCGACAGCCTACCGGGCTCTACGAGAGGACCTCATGGAAGGTGAAACCGGCATATTCCTTGAAACCGCACACCCCTCAAAGATGGCAGAGATAGTAAAAGACGTTACAGGGGTCGATTTCAAAAGCTCACCCGGGATGGATTCCCATCATCGGCATTCATCGGGTATACCGAGAATAACAACGTCGTATGATGCTCTCAAAAAAATCATCTTAACCACAACATAATACAGAATTTTATTGTTAAATTTGCATAACGCATAATCTTAAATATTAAAATTTCACAAGAATGGCTTCAAACAAACGTCTACTGAAAAAAGAGATCCGCAATATCTGCGGAGCACTCGCCGGCGAATGTGTAATCGCTAAAATAACCGTACCGGGTATCAACCCTGAGACTATCAACTCTATCATCTACGAGCTTGCCGAACTGCAAGAGAATGCTCTTAAACGTGTGTCTGTATCATTCCCCCAGTCACCCAAGGGGTTTGAGAATGCCAAAAGCTACAAAGAAGCTCGCGCCAAGTATTTCAAAGCAGCCTTCACCTCACTCAAAAGCGAATTCAACAAGCATGTAGAGGCTATTGTCAAGAAGATGAACGCCGCACTTCCGCAAGAGCAGAAGGACGCTAACAAGAACGCACTGAACGATAAATAATGACCACTCCAAATAGTTAATGTCATTTTCACGCTTCATATTAAAGATATTCGGATGGAAGGTAATCTGCACTGTGCCTGATTACCCTAAATGTATCATTTGTGTAGCCCCGCACACATCCAATTGGGATTTTGTGCTTGGCAAGTTCGCTTATTGGTCCGTGGGACGTCAAGCCGGCTTTCTCATGAAGGAATCATGGTTCTTCTTCCCTATGAAATATCTTTTCAAGGCTCTTGGCGGCATACCCGTGCCTCGCAAACGAGGTTCGTCCCTCTCCGACACCATAATCAGAAAATTCAATTCATCGGAGAGAATGACACTTGCCATCACACCGGAAGGCACTCGCGCCCGGGTCACGGAATGGCGAACGGGATTCCTCCATATCGCTTATGAAGCACGCATACCGATAGTCCTTGGCGCCATCGACGCCGCCAATAAACTGATTCACCTACAGGAGTCATTCACTCCAACAGGCGAAATGGCTGCCGACATGCGCGCCATCAAGGATTATTACAAGCAATTCCAAGGCATAAAGCCTGAAAATTTCACAGCTGAATGATGAAAACCTGCGTTATTCCGTTTAATATCAAATGGGCGGAGAAGGAAGAAAACATCCTCTCTGCCGCTCATGAGCTCAGCCAGGTAGATACGGACACGGATGTAGTCGTCCTGCCAGAGCTGTTCACGACCGGATTCATCCCGAGCCGCGGGACTGTCGAGTCGCTTGCCGAAGATAATGACGGAAAAACAGTCAGAACTCTCAAACGCTGGGCTCAATTTTTTGGATTTGCAATTGCAGGGAGCTTCCTTGCCACTAACGGTAAAGGATATTTCTATAACAGGGCATTCTTCATAGAGCCACATGGAGATGCCACTTATTACGACAAACGCCACCTATTCCCTTTGTCTAAAGAAAACCGCACCTATACACCAGGCTCTACCCTATCCCCCATTGTACACTTTCGCGGCTGGAACATAAAGCTCATCGTGTGCTTTGATCTTCGTTTTCCTGTCTGGTGCAGGAATGAGCCAGGAAAACTGTTTGACATCATGCTCGTACCGTCAAACTGGCCCCATTCACGCGAATTCCAGTACAAAACCCTGCTTTCAGCACGAGCCATCGAGAACCAGATATTCACCGTCGGCGCCAACTGTACCGGAGAAGACAAGTTTGGCACCTATCCTCCCGGTCAGTCCGGTATATATGACAATCTCGGTGTCGCAGTTCACGAAACCCGCAAAAACGGACATTTATACGCCATAATGAACCGCCAGACACTAATAGAAGGGCGGAACAGATTCCCGGCTTATGAAGCCGCCGATGTTTACACAATCGACTTGACCAAACGTCCTGAGTTCAGCCGATGATTTTTGAATCGCACCGGCTTATTAACAAAATTTAACCCAGGATCCCTGAACCGGCACGTGGGCTGCGTTGTTACACAACATATATGCCTATTTGTGCATATGCCTTTATTCATTTTATTTTTTTCATATCTAACAAACAAAGCACAATGGAATTTTTTAATGGAATTTTGACAGCCGTACACGAAGAATTTTTCGGCAACATCGTAGGAGCACAGAGCCCTTCGGGCAGCACAACAGCTTCAATGGACTATATAACCGACTGGTCCATGCCTGCATCAAAGGACAATTGAAATGTGACTCCCCTGTATAGCACAGACCTAACGTCTACACAAACTCCGCAACCGCTATACACATAACACTTGAGTACGAAATTAAAGAAAGTCATTTCTACGGTTAACCGTAGAAATGACTTTTTAACAATATGATGTCTCCACTCCGTATCAACCACAACGGGAAGTACCGCATGAAGTACAAATTAGACACCCTTCCTGGTATATAAGTGTCTCCTGCCCGCAGTTAGGACACTTCTGCCCCTTAGCAGGAGTACCTGTTGGAAGATATTTCTTAAGCGCACGTTCCACACCCATCTTCCATGTATTGATTGATTGAGAGTCAAGCTCAAGACCATTGACAAGTTTTATAACCTGGTCTATCGGCATCCCATAGCGCAACACTCCCGAGATTAATTTAGCATAATTCCAATATTCAGGGTTGAATTTATCTGACAACCCCTCAATGGTCGTCTTATAGCCTCGTTTGTTAATAAACTGGAAGTCATAACGCTTATTGCCCTTGTCGTCCATTGCTTTGATAATCTTGCCCTTAGAAACGGACTTAGGGCAGAAGATGCCGTCGTCATCATCGGCAAGCCCCGTAAATATTTCGTACGGGCGCCCATCAACCAGTCCTACAAAAGCAATCCACTTCTCCTTATTATTCTGGAAACGGACCACGTCAGCCTCAAGCTCTATCGGGCGTTTGCCCACATAGTGCTCACCAATTATCTCACCGGACACAGATTCCTTGGACTCATCAGCTACAGCCTCCCCTTTTTTCTCCTTGTCCTTCTTTTTATTCTCATCGACTGAAATGAGAACACCTGAGCGGCACCCGTCACGATAGATGGTACAACCTTTGCATCCTACCTTCCACGCCTCAAGATATAGCCGGTTCACAAGCTCCACAGTTGTGTCGGAGGGCAAGTTGATAGTAACCGAGATTGAATGGTCCACCCACTTCTGAACCGCCCCCTGCATCTTCACCTTTTCAAGCCAGTCAATGTCATTAGCCGTAGCCTTATAATATGGTGACTTAGCCACTATAGCGTCAAGTTCCGCCTGTGTGTAATCATCACGTCGCTCTATGCCGTTAATAGTCATCCATTCAAGGAATTTCGGATGATATACCACATATTCCTCAAAAGCTTCCCCGGATTCGTCTACGAAATCCACATGAACATCTCTGTCATTGGCGTTTACTTTGCGGCGACGCTTATACACGGGCATGAACACCGGCTCAATACCCGAGGAAGTACGAGTCATGAGTGAAGTTGTCCCCGTAGGCGCTATCGTAAGACAGGCAATATTACGTCTGCCGAATTTCTCCATATCATCCACCAGCTCCGGCGATTCAACACGTAAGCGAGCTATGAATGGATTATTCTTTTCACGTTCGGCATCATAAATTTCAAACGAGCCACGCTCCTTTGCCATCTCAACAGACGATGCGAAAGCGGCGAGAGCGACAGCCTTGTGCACATTGACAGACTGTTCGGTAGCTTCAGGTGTGCCGTAACGAAGACCGAGCGCCGCAATCATATCCCCTTCGGCTGTAGTACCGAGACCCGTACGACGACCTTTCAGAGTCTTTGCCCGAATCTTTTCCCAAAGCTTAAGTTCAGTCCCCTTGACCTCGGCAGTCTCAGGGTCCTGCTGAATCTTGCGGATTATGACATCTATCTTCTCCATCTCAAGATCGATTATATCGTCCATAATGCGCTGCGCTTTTATGATATGCTCACGCAATAGATCATAATCGAAAGATGCATCCGGCGTAAACGGATTCTTCACATAAGAATATAGGTTCATCGCAAGCAGGCGGCAGCTGTCATACGGACACAGCGGTATCTCCCCACATGGATTCGTAGACACTGTCTGGAATCCAAGATCGGCATAACAGTCAGGTATGGACTCTCGCAGTATGGTATCCCAAAACAACACACCCGGTTCAGCAGATTTCCATGCATTATACACAATCTTTCCCCACAGTGACTTTGCGTCCACCTCACTCGTCACGGCCGGCGAATCGCTGTCAATCGGGAACTGGCAGGTATATTTCTCTCCACTTTCCACCGCACGCATGAACTCGTCATCGATACGTACCGACACATTAGCTCCAGTTATTTTACCTTGCTCCAACTTGGCGTCAATGAATCGCTCTGAGTCAGGATGCTTTATGGCGACAGAGAGCATCAGGGCTCCACGTCTGCCATCCTGCGCTACCTCTCTGGTCGAATTAGAGTAACGTTCCATGAAGGGGACAAGCCCGGTAGAGGTCAATGCCGAATTCTTCACAGCCATACCCTTAGGGCGCAGGTCGCTCATATCGTGACCTACCCCTCCGCGGCGCTTCATCAACTGCACCTGCTCCTCGTCGATTTTAGCGATACCTCCATATGAATCCGGATGCCCGTCAAGACCGATGACAAAACAATTTGATAGAGAACCGGTCTGGAAATCATTGCCTATGCCTGCCATAGGACTCCCCTGCGGCACCACATATTTAAATTTATCAAGCAGAGCATAAACCTCATCCTCACTCATAGGATTAGGATAATTACGCTCCACTCTCGCTATTTCACTTGCCAGGCGGCGATGCATGTCCGATGGGGTAAGTTCATATATATTGCCATCGGAATCCTTTAACGCATATTTGCTTACCCAGACTTTCGCAGCAAGCTCATCACCATCAAAGTAACCTACCGACGCTTTATATGCTTCGTCAAAAGTATATTTAGGTCTTTCCATTACATTTAAATATTGTGGATAATCTTTTCGTCTGCAAATTTGATTATTAATTTCGGATATACCAAAAATTTTTCCGGCAAGTTATTTACATCTGAAAATAAAATTGTAACTTGCACATTATTTCAATCTCGAAAAAAACGATTATGAATATTAACGAATATTTCCCCTCACGACGCACTGTGAGACGCTATGACAGCACCCGAACTGTCTCTGAATCATTAATCAGACAGATGCTAAAGGATGCGTCACAGGCACCGAACACCGGGAACATGCAGATATACAGTGTGGTAATCACTCGTAGCGAAGAGGGCAAAGCAGCCCTCGCTCCGGCCCATTTCAACCAGCCATCGGTAATCGGAGCCTCAGCTGTACTTACATTTTGCCTTGACCTCAACCGCTTCAATGAGTGGTGCCGCATCAACGATGCTCTTCCAGGACTAAACAATCTCCAGGGTTTCACTTGGGGCGTGATTGACACATCCATATTCGCGCAGCAATTCTGCACTATCGCTGAATTAAACGGACTTGGCACATGTTATCTCGGCACTACGACATACAATGCCGAAATCATAGCCCGCGCTCTCGAACTCCCCCAAAACGTAATCCCGGTAATCACTGTAACCGTAGGATACCCTGCCGAACAGCCCGAAATCTCTGATCGCCTGCCTATCGAAGCGATTATGCATGATGAGCATTATCATAATGCAACCGCTGATGAAATAGCCCAAATCTACTCCGAGAAGGAAGCCCTCCCCTCCTCGGCTCAATTTATCACAGAAAATGCCAAGGACAATTTAGCGCAAGTATATGCCGAGGTACGCTATCCGAGGGATGCGAATGAGAAATTCTCAAAGGTATACCGTGATTTTCTTAAGAACCAAGGGATTGAAATCTGACACCCACCGACATTAAACACCATAATAGCAATTAGTTACATCCGTATTGATTAATCTTGCCAGACATGACCACAAAATATTTTTCAAAAAAAATGCCTAAAAAATTTGCACAATTCAAAAATAACCTCTACCTTTGCACTCGTTAAAACCAAGGAGAGATGGCAGAGTGGTCGATTGCGGCGGTCTTGAAAACCGTTGAGGGTCACACCTCCGGGGGTTCGAATCCCTCTCTCTCCGCAATAAAGCCTGATTTTTCAGGCTTTTGTTGTATATACACCCAATTTTGCACCCAAAACGGTCAAAGTTGGGTGTTTTTTATGTATTCGTAACCTTTGGTTAAGCGCTAAAGCGATGACTTAACGCTCATCACGCCCGCGGAGGGCACGTCGCTGCTGCTTAACGTGGTGGTGACAGCCCCGAAATCTCATAATGGCAATCAACTCTGTAATCGCATCCAGATAGGAGCCACCCAACTCTGCAACCATCCGAACTTTTTTTCTTTTGCCCGGCCATTCCCATATATAGGTTTAAGTTTATCGGGCATATATAAAGCCCGAACCAAACCAAATAAGTTTAGCCTTTGTGCCGTTAGAAACGTCAGTGGCTGAGGAAAAGAAAAAATATGGTAGCTACCGTGGAGGTGCGGATTTTTCTTGCCCTATTATCACCGAGTTACGGAAAATTTGTTGTAACTTTGCGTATGGCTACTCTCTCTAAAATATTGGTTTTGTGTGTAGGCTTTGCTCTTTCCAATAACTTATGGGCGCAAAGTCATATAGATTCTGTGCAGACTGACACAAGTCCGCTCAAGATTGAGCGTGATGCACTTGGTGCAGTATATTATTGGATAGACAATAATGCGCTCGACCTTGACCGAGTGGATTATAGTGATTTATATGAAACTTATATGACACCAATTGAGGGTCAGTTATTTGAGGACTGTACTCAGCTATTCATTGAGGGGAAACTTCGATTGGAACCGGACTTTCTAAAGACATACTCTTATTGGAGAGACAAAATTGATACACCTGTAAACGGAGTGCTTGGCAATGATTTCAGGCGGATAGAGGTCTATTTCTATCCCGATGCTGTTAAGTCGGATTCGGTAACATACTTCGTAAAAGGCCGGACAAAGGTTAAGAAGAATGTCTGCGATTTCACAGGTGAAGTCAAAATCAAGAAAATCTATCACAAATATGAGCGTGACATCGACTCTCCCGATTGCTATGTGATAATCGCGGATTATACTCTAAAGGAAGATGCTACGCAAAAAGGTAGCGGAGAGTTTCAGGGTGTAATGGGTGCGTATGGCTATGTCACTAAAGATGCACCCGAAGTCATACAGGTTGACAATATAGATCAGGACAGCGACGGATATATGAACCGTTCTTATGTAGGCACATGGCGGAGTTATAAGAATCCTGCGGTCGTCAAGCGTTGTATGTGGGGCGATAACCGTTTGCCATTCCGCTTTGATTTTGATATAGGAGCCGGAGAGATTGTTGTCAATCCCAAATACTCGTCTCCGGAATGGGATAATTTTATGCAATGGAAAGACCTTGATATTGTTGAACCCGAAAGCGGCGACAGCCGTGCAACATATAAAAATCCGTGGTGGTAATTACCAATGTTAAGATTATGTCTGCGAATAGTAAGTTTCAGCGACAAGGATTCATAATCCTGATGATATGCTCGGCTATAATGCTTGGCATAGGAATTTATATGTTTGTGGCTGATTTCAATTCAACAAGCATCGTAACGGGATGGCGTTGCAATCCGTCCGAGCAAACTATATCATGGCAAACTCCGGTATTCGGAGCGATTGTCATGTTCATATTGTGTATTCTAATCAAAATAGACAAGCCCAAATTACCGAAAATGAACATCCAAGGCAAACGCACTTTCGTATTTGAAAAGATAACGGATTATCTGAAAGATAATGATTTCAAGAAACGAGGCAATCATTTCTACAAAAGCAACGGTTCTATAGGTTATTGTGTGAACATTCAGAATGACAAATGGAATGATGCCAATCAAATCCGCTTCACATTGAATGTCGGTATATTTACCGAGGCTTTTTGGCTTGAATGTGAGGATTTCAAGAATACCGGGATTATCCCTACTTTCCCCAAGGAATATGAATGTGCTATCCGGGAGAGAATCGGTGACTTGCTTCCAGTCAAAGAGGATAAATGGCACATCATTACCTTAAGCACGGATGTAACGAAACTATGGAGCGAAATAGAGCGCAACCTCACCGATTATGTACTGCCGTTCTTTGCCAATTACAACACCGCATCGGATGTCATACCCAACCAATGTATCTACCGGAAAGGAGGCAAGCAATGAAAAGGTGTCAGAAAATAGTATCATATTCCATTGCCATAGGCTTTGTAATAATAATTGTGCTATCTATTTGTGGTATCATTCTTATGGGATATAGCACAGCTAATCATAGGAGAAGCGATATTAAACAAAACCTCGACAGTATAATAAGCAGAATTGAATCGTATAACATATCTAATCATACGTTGCCGGAAGCAATGTCTCAATTAAGTTTTAAGCAAACTATCAACGGCTATTTATATGAGGGGAACATGGGCATAGATATTCGTTTCAGATATTATAATTTATCTGATGGCAGTTATTTGGTAGAAGTTTTCAATGAAGAGGAAGATTCTATTATAAACCAATTTTATAGTCCTGCTCATCAGTGGGAAGACGAACCGGATAATATGGTATGGTTCAAAATGGAAACAAAAGCCTATGAGTTATCCCAAATAAAGAAAATCCATGACATATTAAATCCAGTATCATCTTATAGGTTCAGCATACCTTTTACATTGGATAGCGTTACGAGGAACGACAATATATTAAGTATATTGTCGGATATTACAATACATTGTGATTCGATCGGATATCTGACAATTAAATCTCCTGATAAGCAAACACGAATGGAAGGCTGGACAGCATTTGATAGGTATGTATATCCTGCTGAATATCTAGGGTGTATGTTTGGAGAATGGAAATATTATGACGGTCAAGGCAATTGCTACCGTAAGTTTTGGAACTATAAAGAAAATGACAGATTGATATATGAAACTGACCGATAAAGAAATAAGCAGTATGTTGGCTCAATCACCGGAAGTCAGATACAGTTACTCGCTGAAAAGGATTGCGGACAGCGGTTGTCTATGGTATATGTCATCTGATGATAGCTATATGTGCATTCAGGCTGGAGACATAAGACTGTTTCCTGTGTGGCCATTTAAGGAGTATGCGGAGAAGTTTGTGTCAAGCATGAGCAACGGACATAAATGTAATTGCTCATTATTGAATCTTGAAGAATTTTCCGACAAACTTATTGATTATCTTTGTGAAACGGGAATATCAATAGGAGTTTTTCCAATCACTGAAAATGACTATGGCAAAATAATCAGCGTAAATACTTTTGCCGAAGACTTATCCGTTGAACTTGAAAATTACCAATGACATATGACAACCAAAGAATTATTTTTAACCATAGTTGAGCGGCTAAAGACAGAGCCTTTTCTCAAAGGCTTTAAGTTCCGTAAACGTGATTCTTCTTTCATCAAACAAGAAGGTGGTTTGCGACGGCATATCGAATTAGACCATTGGAGTAAGGAGGGAGTGCTTATCATCTATCCTATCTATATGGTTCGTTTTGATGTTCTCTTGAAATGGTTTGAGCCGTATAATGTAAAATCACCGCAAGACCAACAGGATAATCCTTCAGTCGGATTTACCGGAAATATGCTTGGCAGACAGGATAAGTTTACTATTTCAGAAGCCAATCTGGAGTGCGAATACTCAAAGCTCTGTGGCGCACTTACCGACTGTTCCGGCATAGTATTTCAATCATACACGTCATTGCATGATATGTTTGAACACGAGATTATACCCATATTGGATGGTAAGCGAGCATTGCCCGATGTCGGTGCAGACTGGGCGTTTAAGTATCTTACACTAACACGTATTGAATCGCCTAAAGATTATCCGGCAGTCAAAGAATTGGTCTTGGCGCAAGTCCACAAAATGGCTGAACGGCATGAGCCAAATATAATGGACTATTTTCCTCGGCTGGATGAGATAATCAGCGTTATGGAACAGACTTTTACAACAAAATAAATGCAGACGTCATGGAAATAGATGTGCCGAAATATGATAGGAATATTGGATTGCAACTCTGTTGGCATCCTGGTTTTTCGATAACGGTTTCAAGAGATAATAGCGAAGTAACTATATCTGCTAATCGGGAAGGATTGTTATCAATGGCAAACCATCTCCTCAATTTAGCACAGGCAGATGTGCCTCCCGGCACACATATACATTTGGATGAATGCAATTCATTGGAAGACGGTTCACAAAGTATAATTATAGAGAAGGTATGAATCAACGAAAGAGGATAGACGACTTTTTTGTTGGAGTGATTGTTACATTATTCCTTGCAGTATTGGCTATCCCAATGAAAGCCAATGATAATTGCCGTCAGGATACGCTGAAATATGATTATGAAAGTCTGTATGCAGTTCACTGGGATGTGACTGCCTGCCCGGTGGCAAATGTCTTTACATTCCCTCAAAATGACGTTGACAGGATTGTAGAAGCACTATTAGACACTCCAAAAGAAGCTTTATTTCAAGGGAATTGGATTTTATGTTTCTATTTGGATACTTCGTTTGAGGAAATCTCGCAAATCAAAAGCAATCTATCATCTATTGATTTACCACACGGATATGAGTGGAAGTTTGGATTATTTGAAAATGACAAACAGGGGCTGGCTCTTTTAGCAGCAGTTGTCGAATCGGGCTCTAAATTTGTCGCTCATATCGGACATGCCTGTATAGATAAAGATCCATCAGGTAGACCGGTAATCAGCTATTCGCTGTATCAAGGAGAATCCGATGACCTTTCTATGGAATTTAGAAAATTTCGAGTAAATCATAATTGCATTTTATTGACAATTAATGATTGGGCTTTCGCTCCAACCCAGATGAAACAACTTGACGCACCCTCTAATGACTATATCACTATTTCTTATGTGCCTGATGTCGTTATACAAGACTTGTACTCTACTTCCGTCAGGTATATGCTTGAAAACGTTATGCCAAACGAAGCTGTTAGACCGGCTCCAATAAAATCTGTCAGGAATAATAAGAAAGGAGGCGGGCAATGAAACTGGTTTATCGGGCAAAATGGATAATTGTCGTATTGTTTGCGATTATGTTCTTCTTTTCTTTCGCTGTTCTTTTTGCGGGAGGGACGACTAAGATTAATTGGTGTCTGTTAGTCGCAGATATATTGCTGATATTCGCACAGACGGCAAATGTGTTTTTTGCGTTCGGGAACAAGTATAAAGAGGCAGGAACTGCTTTGCTTGTGATTCTTTTTATAAATATCGCTCTGATGTGTTTTTTATATATCATGGGTTGGAATTATACCGTTAAAGCATTAACCGTAGGTTTTGAATGAATAAATAATATGGAATTTATAGCTGAGATATTTATTCGTTCATGGTTTGGCAGTGCAATTCTGCATATCGGAGCCGGGCTTCGATATGGATGTCTGCGACTGTTCCATAGAGGACGGAAAGTATCGTATAAGCAAATCCGTTATGGTTCGGACGATTTCAGCAACATAGACCATGCCGACAACAACCTTGCCAACGGTTTTCTCGGCTTCCTTGTTTTTGCGGTTTTTCTGATTTTAATAGCCAACTAAATGATAAGTAGAAATATGAAATTCTTTCAGTTATGAACAACAGTTCCGTTATACTCAAATATATACCATACTTAATCGTAGTGGTATTTTTATTGATGCTATTTCTATCCCCGATACTGCCGGATGCGGGTATTGATGATATATCTCATAATGTTCTTCATATTTCTTATCTCTATGGACGTATTATTTTTGCGATAATGATACTGATATTTTACTATAAAGCTATCAGAACTCGTCCTATTGCTTATAAGATATATTCTTCGTTGACTCTCTTTCTTTACCCTTTCTTATTGTATGTGATGTTCCATACAGAGAATCCCATAAACTTTATACCATATTTTATTTCACTGTATCTATTTAGTGGAGCAGGTGAGATTTACGTCATAGCCATTTTTGATGTAGTTTTGGTTTTCTTATTAGTTTATTTGATTCAGATATTTATAAATCCACAGTTTTATAGAAAGTAATATGAAGCGGTGGCAAAAGATATTGTTGGTGGCTTTTCATGCCGTGATGCTGGCGCTGTTCCTCGTTGTGGTGTTGAACAGTTTGCAGTTGCGTTGGCGGTTGGGTTATGTATTGTTTGGGATTACCGCTCTGTCAGGTTGTGCGGTATATTTTATCCACGGTAAAAATGCGGTGTATAATACTATTTCTCGGATATATGCCTTTTGTTGGATACTTCTCTCGATTGCAGGCATAATCTTTACATTCCTGACATTTGATGCCGTGTATTGTGAAACGGACAAATATATCATAAAGGAGTCGTCGGAAATTATAGGGTTCGACAGTGCCATTCTTTATGAGAAGAAGGGGCTGCTTGAAGTAGAGAAACAGCGATATCAGTTTGTTCATCCAAAATCCTTCACTCCGTTGGACTCAATCGGGGCGATTGTGATTTACGGAGATTTCTATAATGGCGAAACAACAGAGGATGGCGTGGCAATACTCCCCCTTGATTATTCGTTTGATAAAGAGAAAGCCAAAGAATACGCATTAAACCAAAACATTGAGTATGGAGAATAAGGAATTATCAAAACAACTGTGTGCAGTGTTCAACTTAAAGGGCATTACATCTAAAAGTTATGTCCATAAGGTTGAGTGTATTTTGGTAGGCTTGACATTTGTCAAAGTTCCGAATCGGGATTACAAACTATTTTTTACGATATATCCGTTATGGCGTTCCACCCTGAAAAGTTGCATAGATGATCCTTTATTGCTTCAACCGTTGGTAGATGACAACGGTCTTGACATATATTTGTCTGACAGTACAAATATCATTGACAGATGCAGCACGCAATTTCCATTGTTGAGCGGAAGCAACCCAGCCGCGGATTTTGTACGGGTTTTATATGAAATTATAGCAACCAACAAGTCCACCCAAACCAACTTTGTACTTCAAATGAAGATATACGAGTTGATATATGGAATTGCTCTTTATCTCAACAGCATAGATGTAATAAAAGATGTCTATATACAGATTAAAAATCAAATATCCGGTTGGGACACAAAGATATTTAACTATTGGTACGGCGATAAAGATACAACTCTGTCAAAACTTCTTGAATTTGAATCAAACAAGCGCAGAATAGTCAAGAATGTTGTCCTTAACTCCTCCGACCCCAAAGTAAAAAAATTGCCAGCTTATAAATTCCTTGAGCACCATGAAACTGACTGATAAACGATATAGCAATCAAATTTTTAAGCGCGTCTCATTCTGCAATGGTGGTGTTGCCGTGTGGTGGACTAAAAAGAGATTTGAGCGATGTCGATTTCTTGGATGTGATTTTTCCGATGTCCTTGCAAGAGGGTGTCGATTTATAGAATGTGTTTTCAATGGCGGTAAGTTACAACATTTCTCTATGGGTGGACGGACTTTGGTCTTGTTGCGGAAAACTGTCTATATTGGTTGCACGTTTGAAAATGTCAAATTAAGAAGTCTTGGAATTGCAGATTTCAGTGGTTGCACGTTTATTAACTGCGACTTCAATACCACATTCATTGCCGCGTCATTTTCAAAGTGCAAATTTGTCGGAAAGATTTATGGATGCGTGTTTTGCGGGCCGAAGTTCGACAACTATTATTATGGGAATAAATTGTCATTTTTAGTGTCTAATAAAGGACGATTGGAGGATGTTGACTTTTCCGAAGCCAGTCTTACTGACGTAGATTTTCGCGGAGGTATTGATTTATCAAAGGTTCTGATGCCTCACGCCACCATAAACAGGATGTGATTATGAAGATACAGGACGTTAAAAAGCATATTTTCTCCATCTTGGAGCCATTCGCCGCTGCTAACGGTTTCAAGATTCTCAGAGGTCGATTTGCGTTGAGTCGAAAAGTCGGCAGTCGTACTGATGGAATATTCTTTACTTATTGTTCATGGGGGTTTGAGGTAAACATATTTCCGTATGTCAGTGTGGACTATGGAGAGATAACTACAATCTGCAATGACTGTGGCTTTACTCTGAACCATTCTGCATTTATAAACCTTTTATTGCTTCAAAGAATAAAACTGCAAGGATTTAATCCGGATTTAAGATGGAAAATGCAGGTTGCCAAAACAGACCGCTTTATTCTTTCAGACAATGAGTATGACGACTACAATCGGCTTGATATGGGGCTGTCTCCATTACTTCCTATTGCATTGGATTTTCTCTCTCAATATGACAGTATCGATTCAATAGACCGGCTATTCAATACTATGCCAATAGAACAATATAGTCCATATTGTTCCGGTCTTGATACTCATTGTATGGTTGGACTAATTTCTGCCAAACTCTCCAATAACGATGATTACGAAAACGTTAAACGAATGTACCAACGAATCGTGAAAAAAGAAGATTTCACAGATAATATGAAATCTTCTTTTACTCGACTAACAACCTATCTTGACAATTATGAAACTGACGGATAAACGATTTTGGATATTTGAGGCATTGGCAATATTGTCAACAGCTACAACCATAGGTATCATGCAAGTCTGTTTGGGTAGATTTGAATTGGATGGAGACTCCATGCCTATTTGTTGTATTATTTTGACTTCGTATTTAGTCGGGCAAACGGTTGCTTGGAAAGTATCTAAATATCTTAAATGGCTGAAACTTGGCCTGTCAACTTATTTTTACTCCATTATTTCTTTTGCGTCGATATTTGCATTTATAATTATTCTTGATTATTTGGATCGAAAGCCACTTCCTGTTGATGTCTCAGCAGATACACATATTGGTTTTTCTACATTCAGCATATCGTTGGTGGCAGTATTTTTATGGAGTATAGTTTCCTTCATTCCATCTATGCTTACGGGATTTATTGCTTCATTATGTTTAAGTTCTAAAAAGTCTAAAAGTGATAGAACATTAAAGAGTGTATCTCTTGAGCTCTTAGGCGTTAATGGTTTTGCATATCCGAGAAAAGAAGCGCTGAAAATAGCGAATGGGTACTTTAATTCAAACAAGCCTATTCTTGGTGGTGATGTTTATAAGCTGGTTAACGGACGTATAGAATCCACTTCCGACAGTTGGTACTGTGACCAGAAAGAGTCTGAATCGTCGTATGATTATGTTGTCCGCAGCTATCACATTGCTTGCGACTATATAAGAGATTATCCGGGCAAAGCAAATACTTTTTTCAGCATCGTTATAGAGCAAATAGAAGATGAAATCTGACAGCAAAATATATCGGTTTTTCTTTGGACGGCGGGGTGAGACACGCTTGCCATTTGGCGCTATGCTGCTGATTCTTGTGCCTTTTTTTATTGGGGGCCTATATTTCCAGAATCGCAAATACAATGCTTTGTCGGCAAATCCGGAACATACATCGACTGTGATTTCAAATATCGGCTATATAGGCAACAGTGGTCCTATAATACATTACAACTTTACAGTGAACGGTGTAACATATAAAGGTGGTATGCATGCCAATGGTTTTGCCGTTGGCGACAGCATAGGTGTGGTATATCAGAAAGACAACCAGGAGAATAATATGACGGTGTTTGAATATTATGATGGCCCGTCGTATGGTTCGGTCACAATATTCGTCCTCGCTGCGATTGTTCTGGCACTATACAGATGGCGAAAAATCAATCGAAAATACAACGACAGCTGCCTGGAGTTGGATGGCACTGGAAGGTGTCGTATTTACCGCACCGACAAAGAATATATATTTGTTACAGTATATAATGTCACAGCGAGTCTTCCGATTAAATTCCTCCCCATAGACTGTGGTAACGGGGAATTTGAGAATACACTCATGGAAATATTCCATGCAAGTCTGCATGGCAAATATGTGGAGCTGAAAAACGCAGAACTGATCAAAGCCATGAAACAACGCTCATGGCGACAGCTTTACCAACACTCCACAGGTGTGCTTCTGAAACACGACAGCCGCACTTTGGATATTTTGCCCGCCCGGAAAGCTACTGATGACAAAGGTCTTGACTGGGATTATGCCCGCGCCCTGTCTTTTGATATAGAAGGCGCGTCATGGAAAGACATCATAAACTCAACCCGAAAACTCCTTGAACACCATGAAACTGACCGATAAACAATTTTGGATAGCATGGCTTGTGCTCCTTCTATTGGCGATTGTGAGTTGTATGACAGGAGGCTGGAGCGAGGATACAGCGTTGCTCGGTGCGGCTTATGCGCTGTCGCTATTATCGGCATGGCTATGTCACAGGGTCAGACCGAGAGCAGCGTTAGGTAATCTGATTGTGATGATAGCCTATAATGCCATATTGAGTTACAATCTCATGTTCAATAGCCGCTATGGAGCCAGCCTGACATGGTGGTTTTTCGCACTGCTTCTGAACGCCATTCACTCAATCTGTTTGCTGATTTATACCTCGATTATTCGGTTCATAAAAATCAATCATTAAAAACAGTCATCTGGCGTTATCTTGGCAAGAAAGAAATATAGTTTATTAAAGAGAGGAGATGTAATTAGAACGAATCCCCACGAAGGTTTTTTATAGTATAGCTGTCGTTCTTGATGATGGTGTAAAATATGCCCATTGGGGTATTGCCGCCCAGACGGCGTCATTGACAAGATTGTAAAATGCCGTTTCCCTTTGCCCGGCTCGCAAGATATAAAAACACCCAACTTTGAGCGTTTTGGGCACAAAATTGGGTGCTAATGTCACAGAAGCTTGATTTTCAAAGCTTTATCTGCGGAGTGAGCGAGATTCGAACTCGCGATACGCTTTTGACGTATACACGCTTTCCAGGCGTGCCTCTTCAGCCACTCGAGCATCACTCCTTTGGCTTGATTTATTAACCGGGTGCAAAGTTAATCATTAATTATGGATTCTCCAAATATTTCTCTCCATAGCTACTGTATTATTTTTTTAGATTGAATTTTATTCTGAAGCAAAAAACATATTTAAGCGTAAGGAATACTCAATCTCATACCATTTACTAAGAAACCTCCTTAGCTCCGGTTCGACAAAAAAACACATCCCATGCCAATTTTATTGAATCATTTTGCCATGCATTAAGTATAGTAATTAGAGTGACTCGCTGCATGCATCTCTTAAAATATTTAACATTCACCCTTGTTTTATACGATTTTAAGTTAACATCAGTTAATTATATCCGAAAAATTTGGAAGCTACAAAAAAACTGCCTACCTTTGCATCGCTTTTCAGAAATATCGGGGTGTAGCTCAGTTGGTTAGAGTACGCGTCTGGGGGGCGTGAGGTCGCTAGTTCGAGTCTAGTCACCCCGACAAAAGCAAGGAGCTTGATTAACAGTCGAAAGACATTAATCAAGCTTTTTTTATTACTAAAATCCATCGTCTCAACTTATGGAGAGCATATTGATTGTCGAAGATGAAAAAAGAGTAGCCGACTTACTCAAAGCAGGTCTTGAGGAAGCCGGATACAATACCTTTGTCGCATACGACGGAATTATGGGGTTACGACTCTTCCAATCGGCGCATATTGATTTGGTAATCTCCGACATTGTACTTCCAAAACTTGATGGATTTGAGTTATGCCGAGAGATTCGGTCTATTAATCAAGACATCCCGATTCTTATGCTGACAGCACTCGGCTCTACGGACGACAAACTTGACGGATTTGACTCCGGAGCAGATGATTACATGGTAAAGCCTTTTGATTTCCGCGAACTTCACGCACGCATCAAAGTCCTAATGAGACGCACAGGTCATAAGGAAGAGAGATGTGAGCGGTTGACATATGCAGATATTGTCATAGACCTGAACAGACATAGCGTAAGCCGAGGCGGTATCGACATCAGACTTACCCCTAAGGAGTTTAATCTCCTTGTATTTATGGTTGAAAATGCCGAAAAGGTAATAAGCCGTATCGACATAGCCGAAAAGGTATGGAATACCCATTTTGACACGGGTACCAATTTCATTGATGTTTATATCAATTACCTCCGGAAGAAGATAGACCGAGACTACGGTACCAAGCTCATCCACACCAAACCGGGAATTGGTTTTCTACTTGCCATTGAACCATGAAGATAAAGGCGTCTCTTACATTGCGCAATGCAGTTGCCACTGCCACTGTATTTCTGCTATGCCTATCGCTTATATATATCATAAACCAGCACAACCGCACACAGACCTTTTCACACGATTTAAAAGGCGAAGCGATAACCAAGGCTCATCTGTTTCTCAATGGGCAGGTTGACGCCGAGACAATGCAATCGATATATCTTAATAACAGGGCGTTTATCAACGAAGTAGAAGTCGCAGTCTATACCACAGATTTCCGTATACTGTACCACGATGCCATCGACAACGATATAATAAAGGAAGATAGCGCCATGATTGACAGAATAATTGCCGAGAAGGAAATAGACATCCGCGCCGGCAGATATCAAGGCATCGGACTCCTATACCGTTTTGGAGACAACGATTACGTCGTGACAGCTGCCGCCTACGACGGCTACGGGCATAAAAACATGCACGAATTGCTCCTGACATTGACCGTATTGTTCATTGTCGGGCTTTCTTTGCTTATAATTGTCGGATACATGCTTGCACGTTCGGCATTAAAACCAGTAAAAGGCATAGCGGAAACGGCAGGCAGTATCACTGAAGCACATCTTGACCAACGCCTTCCCATCAGAAAAGAGAATGATGAACTCGACGAACTGAGTATGGTCTTCAATGCCCTGCTCGAACGACTGGAAAACTCATTTTCTTCGCAGAAAAGTTTTGTAAGCAACGTGTCTCATGAGATAAAAACGCCATTGGCAGCATTAATAGCCGAACTTGACCTTGCCCTACAGAAAGACCGCACACCCGAACAATACAAATCCGCTATCAGTAATGCCCTGACAGATGCCCACGGAATGACGCAACTCACCGACGGGCTTCTGAACCTTGCGCGAGCCGACTATCGCCCGGATAAAATCAAATTGGAAGAGATAAGGCTTGACGAGCTCCTGATCGACATAACAGACACTATACTCCGAGGGCATCCCGATTATCACATAGAGATTGTTTTCGCTCTTGACAACGAGGATGACGACAGTCTTATTACCGTTACCGCCAACCGCTATCTTCTCTCCATAGCATTATCCAACCTTATTGACAATAATTGCAAATATTCCGACAACCACACTTCAGTAATACAGATTTCCAACATAGGAGACAGCGTGATAGTACGATTGTCAGATACCGGCAAAGGTATGCAGGAATGTGAGCGCGACAAGATTTTCAACCTCTTCTTCAGAGGCGAAGACAGCAAGAACGTGAAAGGACATGGCATAGGGATGGCTCTTGCCCTCAAAATCATACGCCTGCACAACGGCACAATAGAAGTACTATCATATCCCGGCGAAGGGACAACCTTTGTCGTAAGCATTCCGCATATTTAGCGAGTGTCTGAAATCGTTCTAATGATTTTCTAATTTCATTCTAATAGTTCTCTAACCACCTGTCTGGAATTACGAGAGTAATTTTGCATCGTGATAATAAACACGAGTCTCAAAATTATTAAAAATTCCAGCTGCATGAAAAAGAGAAAAACAACCGACCAGTATGGATTCAACACCGAGAGGGTGTTTCTGGCATCATCACAGCCGCTTGCGACTATTTACAGCTTCTTCCAGACATCACATTCCGGGCTTTCCAGTGACGAGGCAGACCACCGGTTAGGCGTATACGGACCTAACGAAGTACAGAAAGAGAAGAGTAAAAACCCGCTGACAATGTTTGTCAAGGCTTTTATCAACCCGTTCATCGGAGTATTGACAGCACTCGTAATCATCTCGTTCATACTTGATGTTTTGCTCGCGCCCGACGGAGAGAAAGACTGGGCTGCGATCATCATTATCTCCACTATGGTCGTGATCAGCGCTATACTGCGATTCTGGCAAGAATGGAAAGCAGCCAAATCAAGCGACGCATTGCAACGCATGGTGACCAATACCTGCCAGGTACGCAGGGCTGACACCGGGGAAATCGAGATACCTTTTGCAAAAGTTGTCCCCGGCGATATAATAACACTTTCCGCCGGCGACATGGTTCCGGCTGACATAAGAATCATAGAAACCAAAGATTTCTTTGTAAGCCAGTCATCTCTGACGGGCGAATCTGACCCTATTGAGAAAACCCCGGAAACCAAAGCATCGAAAAACGGCAGAGGAAGCGTCGTAGAACTGAGCAATATCTGCTTCATGGGGTCAACAGTGGTCAGCGGTCGAGCCATTGGCATATGTCACGCCACCGGAAATGACACATATTTCGGCACCATAGCCAAGAATATCGCCGGCAACAGAGCTGCTACCGCATTTGATAAGGGAATAAGCAAAGTGTCTTTTCTGCTTATCCGCTTCATGCTGGTAATGATTCCGTTCGTGTTTGTAATTAACGGACTTATGAAGGGCGACTGGCTCGAGGCATTCCTGTTCTCAGTGTCGGTAGCAGTAGGTCTCACCCCCGAAATGCTCCCCATGATTGTCACCGCAAACCTATCAAAAGGAGCCGTGACCATGTCGAAGAAAAAGACAATCGTAAAGGACCTTAACGCAATTCAGAATTTCGGAGCAATGAATATACTCTGCACCGACAAGACAGGCACACTCACATGTGACACGATTGTGCTCGAGAAGTATATCAATGCCGACGGAAGCATCGACAATGAGAAAAGGATACTTCGGCACGCTTACTTCAACAGCTTCTTCCAGACCGGTATGAAGAATCTGATGGACAAGGCGATTCTCGCCCACGTAAAGGAAGTAGCACTGGAACATCTGAAAGACAATTACAAAAAGGTCGATGAAATACCATTTGACTTTGTTAGACGGCGTATGTCCGTGGTAGTGGAGGACCAGTCAGGGAAACGGCAGATAATAACCAAAGGGGCTGTAGAGGAAATGCTCCAGATATGCGCTTATGCCGAAGTCGACGGAACTGTCATTGAACTGACAGGAGAAATCAGGGACAAGGCCCTCAGAATTACCACCGAGATGAACCGGCAGGGAATGAGAGTGCTCGCCGTGGCGCAAAAAAGTTTTATCGACAAAGAACGGGATTTTTGCATCGAGGATGAAAACGGGATGGTTCTGATTGGCTACCTCGCATTCCTTGACCCGCCAAAGGAATCCGCAGCCAATGCAATCAGGCAATTGCATGAAAACGGTGTGGAAGTCAAGATTCTTTCAGGCGATAACGATGCCGTTGTTCAGACCATAGCCCGCCAGGTTGGCATCGATACCAGCAAAGCCCTCACCGGACAGGAACTTGCCGAGATGGATGACCGATTTTTCCATGCCGCAGTCGCCGAGACAAACGTCTTCTCTAAACTTACGCCACTGCAGAAATCACAAATTATCACCGCGCTCCAGAAGCAAGGCAACACAGTGGGATTCCTTGGCGACGGCATAAACGATGCGTCGGCATTGCGGCAGTCAGATGTAGGCATATCAGTCGACTCGGGGGTGGACATCGCCAAGGAGAGCGCTGACATAATCCTGCTTGAAAAGGATTTGATGGTTCTTGAGGACGGAGTGATTGAAGGGCGCAAGACATTTGGCAACATAATCAAATACACCAAGATGACAGCCAGCTCCAACTTCGGCAACATGTTCAGCGTACTTGCGGCGAGCGCATTCCTGCCGTTCCTCCCGATGCTACCCATACACCTGCTCGTACAGAATCTCATGTACGACATCTCACAGACAACAATTCCATTTGACTCAATGGACAAGGAGTATCTCAGCAAACCTCGCAAATGGGACGCTTCGGATCTGAGACGGTTCATGGTGTTTATCGGCCCCATAAGCTCCATATTCGACATAGCCTGTTTCCTTATCATGTGGTTCGTGTTCGGATGCGTGACACCCGACCATCAGGCCTTGTTCCAGTCCGGATGGTTCATTGTCGGACTCCTCACCCAGACATTGATTGTACACATGATTCGCACCCGCAAAATCCCGTTCATCCAGAGCCGTGCCACCTGGCCTGTGCTTATAGCCACGATGGTAATAATGCTACTCGGCATTGTGATTCCATTCACTAAATTCGGCGAATATCTGGGATTCGTACCGCTTCCCGCCTCATATTTCCTATGGCTTATCGGAATATTGCTCTGCTATTGCGGACTTACGCAACTTATAAAAGTATGGTATATCAAACGATTCGGCAAATGGATGTAACAATATGTAATTATGCGCGCGACCAACACAATCCACACTTACGCATATCAGAAACTCTTGGTGATACTCGCAGCTTCGTGCTGCGGGTTTACCACCAAGCCTCAGGAGTTAAGCCTGTCATACACTTCGGAATGGCAGACAGACTTTCAGACCAAGGCAAACTGGATAAACCTGCTACAGGCTGAAACCTCGCTCAATATATCCTCCGGTTTAACCGCCCGTCTTGGCACAATAAGCACATGCAGAACCAACAAGGATCATATAGTTTCCGATATGCTCACCTATTCAAATATCGAAGAGGAAAACATCCCCATCGCTCTGAACAGGTTTGGAGTATCTGTCAACAAAGAAAATTTCAGCATTTTTGCCGGCGTCGGCAACGTGAACGACTCATTCTTTGCCACACAGCTGACCTCCCTATTCACCAATAGCAGCTGCGGTATCTTCCCTACCATATCATGCAACTTCCCTATCGCCAATTTCCCTGATGCCGCCATGGGGCTCGAAGGCAGATATGAAAGTGAAAATATCACTGTAAACTGCGCCGTCTACAACGGCAAAGGCCACCATAAGTTCATCGGCAACGATTGCGTGTTTCGCATCAGACCGTCATCCGATGGAATCTTCAATATCAACGCTGTAAATTATAGCAAATATGACAACAATTATAATCTGGGCTTTGGTGTATATCACGGCCGTATTAATGGTGATGAGGATGGAACACAAAAGACTTTCCCGACAGAAATGGAGGAAAAAGATAAAACGAGATTCTACTACTGGCTCTACACCGAACAAAAAATAATCCAGAACCTCTCCCTGATCGCCCAATACTCGCAATGCCCTGCCATAAGAAACGGGTGCCGCAACTTCTACGGTATCGGAATCGCATATGACGCAAGGAAATATGATGTGGCACTATATTCATGTTACGCAGATTTCACAGATAACCCGGAATGGGCAAGCGAACTTACTTTTAGATACGATCTGACATCCGCTATTTATCTACAGACATCCTTACATTACATCAGAAATTCCAATACACGCGGACTGGTAGGTTTATTCAGATTCGGCATCACCATTTAGTTATTACTACCTACATCTGACCAGTCATCCCGATTATCCCCTCATAAGCATCCAAAGCTATGAACATATTCGGGATGACAATGTTTTGTAAGTATAATCCGTATCAATTAACCGATTAAACATTACAACAATCATGGCAAGTTCTAAATCCAAGAAGAAAAGCATCAAGGGTACGCAGACCGAAAAGAACCTGGTCAAAGCGTATATGAGCGAATCATCGGCTTATACCCGCTATACATTCTACGCAAAACAGGCAACAAAGGAAAACTACTTCCCTATTGCCGAAATATTCACCCAGACAGCCGACAACGAAATGCACCACGGCAAGGTATTTTTCAAGTTCCTTGAAGGTGGTTCTGTGGATATCGACCTCGCGGTTGACGCCGGCATCATAGGCGACACCGCATCAAACCTCGAAACCGCCGCCCGTGAAGAAGAATCGGAAGGAGTGGAACAATACACCAATGCAGCCAAAGTCGCCGATGAGGAAGGTTTCCCGGAAATAGCCGAACATTTCCGAGCCATTGCCGAAGTGGAGAAGCACCACCGTGAACGTTTCCTCCGCTATCTCGAGCAAGTAAAGAATGGCACAGTCTGGAAACGCGACACCCCTATCAAATGGAGATGCCTTGTATGCGGCTACATCTACGAAGGCACCGAGCCTCCGGTCGAATGCCCCGCATGCGACCATCCTCGCGAGCACTACATGGCACTTGACATGTGCGGTGAATGATGATTGACACGGCACCCCGGCAACATTAAGGCCGGATACCGTCATAAAATATACTTAATCCCCCTCAGAGAAATTTCTCTGAGGGGGATTAATCTACCGAGCCACGAGTGGGACTCGAACCCACGACCTTCTCGTTACGAATGAGATGCTCTAACCAACTGAGCTATTGTGGCGTTTCGAAGCCGCACTCAAATCATGCGACTCCTATAGTGAAGTTAGTTTAATTGCTTCCGAATGTCTGCTTACTGAAAGTAAAATCAATCTTGGCATGCTTCAGGTCAAGGATAGTCATAACCGGCTCTACCACATAAGGGGTGATGGTGCTCACCTGTGTGGATGTCGTTGCCGTGCCATAGTAGTACCCGTAGCCATAATAATTACTATTGCTGTTGGTGTAGAATGACACCTGCACCGGACAAATCACAAATTCCTCATCGTCGGCAGTGACCGTACCCTTGTTAATCAAGTCTATTATATAGTTACGCATCGAAGAGAATGCATAAGTACCGGTGGTCGAATTGTAGGCAGCATAGAATGACGACATATCATCATTAATCTGCGTGGTAGAGAAGAATTTGTCCTTCTGCGACTTCTTCACCATCAATATGTATGGCGGCGGCTTAAGCCCGTAATCGTTTGAAATATCCTTTGCCGGAATCGAGAAGTTAAGCGCATTGACAACAGCAAGCGAGCCGCCCTGCGACTTGTAACGCTCAAGAATCTCACGGGCAGGGAACGTGAACTCCACATCATAACCTGTAGGACCGACAAGAATGGTCTCGCCGTCTTCGGCACGCTCCTTCAGCGCATCCGACATCTCAAACCGTATATTGTTGTTAGTGATTACCTCCGGTGTTACCGCCATATACGATGACACATGATAGAGCGTGGTGTCACGCGGATTCTCCTCGTCATCTATGTGATGCACCGAATGATAATACACATTGATTAAGTTATTATTGATACGGGTCACACGTCCTGAGCCGAATGAATTGGCTATATAGAATCCAGGGAACCATTGCGCGAATGCCTGGGGTGTCTGAAGTGTCTGGGGCGAGGTAAGGAACAGATTATAGAGATCCACTCCCATCTCCAGTGGTAAATCCACGTATATGCTCTTGTAAAGACTACCATTGTCATCAGCAGCCAGTTCGGGGGAGCCGTCAAGCAACGCCGAGTATGTCACACTCCCCACCGGACTTGACGGGTCATAGTAACCGGTCGGATCAAAGTCACTGTAAATAGGGGATGGCAACTGCCTGTCCAGCCTATAAACCGTAAGCCCCATAGGGACGGTAGAATCACCGGCGAAAGCATCCTTGTACATGCAAAGCTCAAGCTTTACTGAATCTATGTACTCAGCCTTCACGCCGAAAGTGTCAATCGATGATGCCGGCATGTACTGGCACACGATGTCCGACGACAGGGTTCCGTAACCGTCAGCCTTAAGGCTTCCGAGCAGCTGAAGAATAGTCCTCGACTGCACCAGATCACTGGCAACAGGACGTCCGGCTACCGAGAATGCAGAATCAATCACAATCTCCACCTCGTCCTGAACCAGACTACCGCCAGCCGTAGATGAATCATCACACGACATAACGCCGAGCATCGCCAGAGTGCTTATAGCTATAACCGCTAATTTTTTCATTGTCGTTAATTCGCAATATGATGGACGCAGTGACACTACTCTTCCATCAGGGAACGATAAAATTGAGTATACTGCGCCGAACGGTCATCCGACGCATTGTAAGGAAGGAATGGTTTGCCTGATGCGGCAGCATATTCTACCAGACTGCTGTCAACATCATCCGTAACCTGGATTATAGCGTCAGCATAGTCCATAGCAAGCTCATTGAGCTTTATGAAGTCGACCGGCTCGCCGCCAAGCGCCGCTATGTCCTCTTCCGAGAATTCGCTCATAAGCAATTTTTCTACAAAACGCGCATCAAGCGTGCCGTCAAACTTTTCCGGATGGAGAGCGAACACAATCTTGGAGTTACGGAACGTCGGGTCATCATTGTACTTACGACGCAGATATAATGGTGCAAGAGCCGAAACCCAACCGCTGCAATGTATCACAGCCGGCTGCCAGCGCAGCTTCTTGACAGTCTCGATAACACCCATAGTAAAGAACATTATTCGCTCGTCGTTGTCAGCAGCAAGCAAATCTGTCTCCAGTCCTTTCTCCGGGAGTGGCTGGAAATAGTCGTCATTATCTATGAAGTAAACCTGCATACGCGACGGAAGCAGTGTTGCCACCTTAATAATAAGAGGATGGTCAGAGTCATCTATGATAAGATTCATCCCCGACAGACGAATCACTTCGTGCAGTTGGTTGCGACGCTCATTGATACACCCGTATTTAGGTGTGAACGAACGCACTTCAAATTCTTTGCCGTGGATACCCTGTGGCACGTCTCGACCGAGAATAGCCATGGGAGTTTCAGGGAGATAAGGAGCAACTTCTTGTGAGATGAATAGTACTTTTTTTGCCTCCATTAGGGATAGTAAAAATATTCGAACCGCGCCCAGACATTAATAATCCTTGCAGCAAGCTCTATGTTATGTGATTCAGAATGCAAAGTTACGAAAAATATTTTACTTTTCCACTTAGATACACAAACAAACCTTAAAATTCACCTGCCAAAACCACCACAATCCGTTAAAAGCTCCTAAAAACGAATAAAGCCACCAGAACCTCGGAAATTTTCAGACGATTTAGTTGTTATCTAAAAGAAAATTCAGTAACTTTGCACGAATTATGTGCTTTAAGTAGACATGAGACAATTAAAAATCACAAAATCAATCACCAATCGTGAGAGCGCGTCACTCGATAAATTCCTTCAGGAGATTGGCCGTGAAGAGCTTATCTCAGTAGAGGAAGAAGTCGAACTTGCCCAGCGCATTCACAACGGAGATCAAAGAGCTCTCGACAAGCTCGTTCGTGCCAATCTTCGCTTCGTTGTTTCCGTGGCAAAGCAGTACCAGAACCAGGGACTTAGCCTCCCGGACCTTATAAACGAAGGCAATCTCGGCTTGATTAAAGCGGCACAAAAGTTTGACGAGACCCGTGGTTTCAAGTTTATTTCCTACGCCGTATGGTGGATTAGGCAGTCTATCCTCCAGGCCCTTGCGGAGCAGAGCCGAATAGTGCGCCTTCCGCTCAACCAGGTGGGCTCGCTTAACAAGATTAGCAAGGCGCTCTCCAAATTCGAGCAGGAGAACGAACGCCGTCCCTCACCTGAGGAATTGGCAGAGAAACTTGATGTGCCGGTTGACAAGATTGCCGACACTCTCAAGGTTTCAGGCCGTCACATCTCGGTGGACGCCCCATTCGTGGAAGGCGAAGACAACAGCCTTCTGGATGTGCTGACCAATGATGACTCCCCTATGGCGGATGCCACACTGACCCAGGAATCACTGTCCAAAGAAGTGGAGCGCGCACTTAAGCAGCTTCACGACCGTGAACGTGAAATCCTGAAAATGTTCTTCGGCATCGGATGCCAGGAAATGACACTTGAAGAGATTGGTGCTAAATTTGACCTTACGCGTGAACGCGTACGTCAAATCAAGGAAAAGGCCATCCGCCGACTCAAAGGGCAGAAGAGCCACCTCCTTAAAGCTTATCTCGGGCAATAAAAAACGTATCAGGCAGCATAACTGCGGCCGGAATCACAAAAGCGCAAGAAATCGACACACACCTTATGCAGATGTACGAATCTTGCGCTTTTGTATTTTTCATCATCCAGTTTTTTCAAACAGAATCTTTAACCACCTTACTTGAACCATGAACCCATTATTACCATTACTGCTCTCCATCACAGTCACTGTCAGCAATCCACTTGACACTCCAAGGGAGTCGATCCCGGTCGTAATCCCGATAAACCAGCGGGAAGAAGTGAATTCAGTGCAAATCAAGAATCACCCCACCCTCCCCTACCAGCTTGACGACACCGATATGGACGGACGCGCCGATGAGCTCGTGCTCCTTCTCGACCTTCCTGCCAACGGGAAAGAGACACTGACTATAAACCTGTCGCCAAAGCCCCAAACCGAAAAGTTCGAGCCAAAGACCAATGCGTACATCAAACTGAACGACAAGAACAAGAAGTACCCGAAAGTCACAGCCATCTCCTACCCCGGAGATGTCAGCAACCTTGAGATGTACAACAGCATATACGGACATGGAGCCGTGCTCGAAGGGTTGTACAATGCCATAAGAGTGTATATGGACAACCGCCAGAGCGTGGATTTATACGCCAAGAACCGCCCTCAGCTCGAACTGGACACCACCGGCTTCTACACCACACGCCAACAGCTCGCTCAAGGATTCGGAAGAGACATACTTTGGGCAGGAACATCTGTCGCCCTCGGCTCATTCCGTGGATACCAGAATAATGCACCGGTGACCATCGACACCGTATCATCACGAACTCAAAAAATCATTGCCACAGGTCCCCTGCGCTCCATTATCGAGGTCGAGGACCGAGGATGGGTGTATAACGGGAAGCCTCTCCACATGACGCAGCGTTACACTATTTATGGCGGTCACCGTGACATCGATGTCGACATCACAATACATGGAGCGCCTGCCTCCAATCTTTATTGCACCGGCGTGCAAAAACTTGAATCCGACAACGAAGGCTTCATCCAACCCGACGGACTCGCCGGCAGCTGGGGCTCTAACATCCCCGATAAAGGGATGAAAGATGTTGTCGACACACTTGGGCTCGGAATATTCGTCCCCGCCCCTTACCTCGCCAAAACAAAGGAGGATGAGGTCAACTATCTCACAATACTGAAGCCTGACGCAAACGGACATATCCACTATACCTTTACATCAGGGGCAGTACGTGATATCACATCCCCACACACCGCAGCCGACTGGTTCGCCTACTTGCGCCAATGGCACAAAGAGCTGCTCAATCCCGCCAAAATAACCATCAAGAAATAAAAACTTAACATATACCGATTCTCCCTCTCCAATCTCCGCCATTTCCGACACGGCATCAGCCACGGAATGGCGGAGATAATTTTTACCTCATAATCCAATCCGGCTTAATCTCACAGAATAAAGGTCTTTGAAATTGTCAATTAAAACACGAATATAACCAGCCACACATTAATTAATACATGTAGTGTGGATGTAATGAATTCCCTGCAAATAAAATGGCACCTGTAGATATCAATATCACGGCACACATAAACATGAGACTTTATTTCCTCTCAAAGTAACTAAATTTCTTTATCACATAACTCTCACTAACCTTTGCCCATATTAATTTTCGCGGTTGGTCTATAAATACCGCTAACGCAACTACACTCAATAGATATGCAATTACCATACCGAAACATATTATTCCATCGTAAAAATTATATATGTAACGCAAATGATCAAGGTAATAAAAATCAAAAATTAAGCCATGTGTATGTAATAAATAAATTGCGAAACTAGAAGTTGCAAACCAATTAATAACATTAGATTTAAATCTGAATTTGCTAAAAGCAATTACTAAGGAAGCTGCTGAAATCACAACAAGTGGATTGCAATAAGCTTGCGGAGAATCAATCGATACGTTATATCCTGCATAAAAAACCATCGTATAAATTGCGTTTAAAATGATTGTGGATATAAACACTATCCAAACTTTTTTCTCATTAAATGGATATTCAATATTAATTATATATAAATATCGTCCTAATAAATATAATCCAATAAATGATATAGCAGAGTATCCAGACATAAAATCAGTTCCCAAAAACCAACCGAAAAATGTTTGCACGACATAAAACAATATTACAGTGTTTCTCAATTGGCTCATCGTTGCTTTCTCTATATAAGCATTAAGAACCGGGCTTAACAAGAATAAGACTAAATATGCCCTTACAAACCAATAGCCACCTCCCATCCAAATAAGAGATTTTACTATTGACCCAACCATCGGTATCTCTTTTGATAGAATGCAGGAAACTATTATGCCAGCCAACGCAAACCAGGTACAAGTAAACATGAATTTTGTCAAGCCCCTGGTTGAGAATTTTATAGAAAACCAACCAGATATAATGACAAACAGATCTACCGCAATTATACAAGTTGATTGCAAAAATATATGGAATATCTTTAGACTTGTCAAACATTCAAAACTTGAATATCCTGGCTGTTTTAAAGCCAAATTAAAATGCAAAAGCAATACCATAAGCATAGCTATGATACGCAAAAGCTCTATATTTGACTCTCGTGAAGATACAGCTCTCTCTTTCATTGTCATATTATAATATAGTCATTCTATATGTAGAACGACTATATCATTGGATTATTATAAGACAATTGTATCACTCTTTCCTCAGCTTCAGGCATGCCCAGTTCTTATCTGTCGTGTGGGAATCATAGGTGAGGTGATGTGGAGTAGCGGATGCCAGGACTACAGGTATATCCTCCTCATAGAAACCGCTCAGGAGCATTGTCGCACCCGGAGCAAGCGTGGCAGCGTATGCCGCCATATCCGCCGTGATTATATTGCGGTTTATGTTGGCAATAAACAGGTTGACATCCTTTATAGTATCAAGCACAGCGGCATCGCCAAGATGGATATTCACCATTCCGGCTCCGTTAAGTTTCAGATTCTCGCAAGCATTGGTATAGGCAAACTCATCAATCTCTATCGCATCAATTCTGCCGGCACCGCGCATGGAAGCAAGGATGGCAAGGATACCTGTACCCGTACCCATATCCACGACATTACGGTCAGCCAAATCCATGGACAGCAACTGACGGAGAATCAGGCTTGTGGTCGAGTGATGCCCCGTGCCGAAAGCCATCTTGGGATCAATGACGATATCATAAGTGCATACCGGAATATCTTTATGGAACGAACTATGGATTACACACTTGTCATCTATGACAATAGGCTGGAAATAATTCTTCTCCCATTCCTTGTTCCAGTCCTGCCCTTCCACCACCACGTCATGCCACTTTATGTCACATTCCATAGGGAAAGAACTTATTATACTCTCGATAGCGTCACCGGAAAACTCCTCCGAACGGATATAAGCCGTGATACCGGTTTCGTCAGGCACGAAACTTTCGAACCCCGCTTCAGCAAGCAGGGCAGCAAGTACATCAGTGCGCGTCTCATCACATGGAGTGACATCGAGACGCACCTCTACATAGTCGTTCACTGTAAAAATTTATGTTTTTTCGATTAATGATTGGTTAAATATGATGGTTACTTCCGCAGACGGCGAACAGTCTTAAACACCTTGCCACCTATGCGGAATGTCATTATGGCGATGTCGAGATAGCTCAAAGTCCCGAGAATCTTTCCGAACATACCTTTTGGGGGAAACACGCCCACATTCTTGACATTGGCGACATTACGATGTATCCTGTCACGATTAATTTCAAGACGCGCGGCTGTGTATGCCCTCATATAACGGAGCTCCTCCAGCGAATACCCTTTCCAGTCATCCTTTTCGTGAGGTAAAATCTTCTTTGTTGACATGATGCTGACGAATATATTTTATGGATTAAAGAAAAGTCTGGATATGAACCCGGCTATCGGATTGATGATAAGCTGCTTTCTGAAAACGATAATACATCCGAGAACCGCGACATAAAACGCACACATTATGGCGTACGCCCACACTATGCCCACTCCTTCTGCTATCCAGCGCACTATAGCCATCGAGAGGAAAAACATTATCAGGGTAACGAGTATAAGCGCCAGCAGAGCAAGTGTCACCGTGGTCAGTAACACTGTCAGCTTCTCGGCTGCTGTAAATTTAGCATAGTCGACATTGAGCTTAAACGTATCCTTAAGCTCTGCCCACAGCATGTGTAATTGATTCTCTTTGTCTGCCATAAATAATCAGAGGTAGCCGTAATGTGAATGAATGATGAATACAGAAAAACAGAGATATGCCGCCATGGTTATTTCACACCGCTGGCGGCACTCCCGGATATCGTTAATCATCAATTTCAGTAGTGAGCTGCTCTACCAGAGCGTCAATCTCATTGTCAGAGCAGATGATTCCCTTTTTGCGAAGAAGCTCGGCAATGCGATTGCGCACATCTTCCCCCTTTTCAGGAGCAAAAAGGATTGCTGCACCGGCACCTACCACGGCACCTCCGATAAAAGCGTACAATAATGATAAATTTGACATAATCTGTTGTTAGTTTGAGGTGTTAGTTGATGATGAGTATTACGTAGTCGGACTAAGCCAAGTTTACTTCTGAAGCTCGTCGGCGATTTCGTCAGCCAGCTCTTCGAGCTTGCTCTTCTGGAGCTTGATACCCTTGCTCTCAAGATACTTCACGATGTTCTTACGGGTATCCTCTCCTTTTTCGGGAGCGAGAAGAAGACCTACTGCAGCACCTGCGATGGCGCCGCCTACTACTGCGAGAACGATGTTTAAAGCTTTCATATCTTTATATAATATTAGGATTTAGTTTACATTTCTATAACACTTGCAGCGGAAAAAAGTTTTCCGCCCCTAAAATTACTACATTTTGTCAGCCTTGTCAAGTATTTTTAATAAATTATTCTCTCCCGCCAGGCAATAATACGGTTAAAAATCCTTTTATCATCTCCCATATCGACCGGGACTCACCTTCAGGCTCAGAAGTATGCAGCGAATGTTTCCGGTCATCGTAAGGCACGTATCTTGAATTCTCGTCATAAAACTCAACCAGCTCCTCCATGAACGACGATACCGACGACGGACGGCACGCATAGTCACTGTGCAAAGCATGCAGCAACGTCCCTATAAATGTCTCGGGCAGAGTGGCAGGCAGAGTGGTACGGATATCCTTCTCGGTCACAGTC
This sequence comes from uncultured Duncaniella sp., assembly GCA_958352885.1. GTDB lineage: Bacteria > Bacteroidota > Bacteroidia > Bacteroidales > Muribaculaceae > Duncaniella. The sequence goes on along the minus strand of CATWQI010000004.1, from coordinate 197,962 downwards.
CGGGAGTCGGGCAGATGCTTGCCGGATAGGACAAACACTATCAGCGATGCAAGCGCATAGATGTCTGCCTGAGGAAAGAAATGATCTATATTCTGGTACTGCTCCGGCGGCGCATACCCGGTGCGACATACCACAATGGCAGTGGGCCATACAGGCGCACCCTCATCATCAAAATGGCGGGAAGCATACAGGCTGAACAGCACGGGCACACGTTTCCCTCCCGAGGTGACAAAGCGGATATGCCGAGGATATATATCCGTATGCATCACATGATAGTTATGCATATATTTGACCGCAGAGAATATGGGAGACAACAGCTCCCGCGCCTCATAGACCGAGACAGGTCCCACACGTTTTATATAATCCCCAAGAGTCTCGCCGTCCAGATATTCCACCACGTAATATCGGGTGTCGTTCTGGCTCACATTCTCAATCACATTGATGATGTAAGGACATCCGTCTGATACCTGCGCACAACTGTCGGATGCCATTGCGAAAGCCTCCTTGAAGTTATCGACAGTCGGACGCACATCCTCGGGGGTGACCACAGTGCAACCGTCAGCAGCGCGTCCGGAACATCTGTGCATAAAGAATTCCCTTATCACAAAGTAATCCTCGGCAGCCTTTGCCGCCTTACGTGACGACGTGATACGCACCCCTTTTGCCTTATACAGAATGCCGAAACCATCCTGCGCCATATAGTCGGTTATCTCATAGTCGCATAGAGAGCCTTGTATCACAGAACCTATAGGCAGAGCCTTTTCAGGCTTATTTTTCATTCTCCTGTTCATCGCTCAAGTGTTTGCAGCCTGTTTATATCGCCTACCACCCACAGCACATCGCCGGGGGCAAAGATTACAGAGGCATCAGGCTGAAGATACACGTCATCCCTCTGGATCGCCACAAGCAATGCCTCATAAGTGTCACGGAATCTGGACGAGACTATGGTATGACCTATCAGATGCGACGAGTCAGGCAACCGCACACTTGTCAGCTTGACATCGGTGGGAGCGGTGGTTGATGTCTCCTCGGCTTCAGCCTCCACCACAGGGAGCAGGGCCTGTATCTCATCATCGGTACCTATTACGCCAAGCACATCGCCGGGGAATATCCTGGCATCGGCTCCCGGCACCATAATCATGTTGTTACCCCTCTGAATAGATGAAACCGAGACACCGTAACGTTTGCGCAACGACGAATTTTTCAGCCGCTCGCCCACAAACGGGCAGTCATGTCCGACAGTCATGAACGCAAGATGCATGTTTGACACCAGATTATTCTTAGCTCCGCTACGGCGCAGCTCACGCTCATTCAGATTGTCAAGGAACCTTGACTCAATGCGGTTAAGCCTGCGGCGCACATTTTTTGAAAACGAGAAGAGCAGTATCACAAACAGAGCCACCCCCAGTGTCCAGCCTACCCTCATCGAGTATATGGAGCTGAGCAGGTAGACTATTATCACCATGGCTATGAGCAGACGCACAACTGTCATTATTATCAGCGGCACATCAAAACGCGCATTGGCGGCTATAAGTCGCTCACGCTCGGTTTTCTTGGACGCCGGATAGGTCAGTGCCATCAGGAACGGAGCCATGAACACCAGTGAAACCACCATTGTAAAGAATTTGCCCCACGACGGGAACACGTTCAGCATAAAGGGCTGAAGATAGTTAAGACATATTATCGAAAGAGCTATCAGTACTATCGAATACAGCACCACTCTCCACAGATACCGCTTGAAAAGGGTACGCCAAAGCATCCTTGTAGCACTTTCCGACGTGGTGGCGCCCGTAGTGTACCTGTCTATCAAAAAGTGAAGGCTCTGAGGCAGATGCGACTCCACAAAATGACACGCAGGGTCAGCCATTCTTATGAAATAAGGCGTTGTGAAGGTAGTTATGACTGAAACAGCCACAACTATCGGATAAATCTGAGCGTCGAGCACCCCCAGGGACATACCGAGCGAGGCTATGATAAATGCGAACTCGCCTATCTGGGTCAACGAGAAACCTGATTCTATCGCCACTCGCAGCGACTGACCGGTAAGAAGCATCCCGAAAGTGCCGAAAAATATCATTCCGCATATCACGACACCTGAAAGTATGAGTATGGGTCCCCAGTACTGGGCGATGATATGCGGGTCAACCATCATGCCGACCGATATAAAGAACACTGAGCCAAACAAATCCTTGACTGACATGGTGACACGCTCTATCCTCTCGGCAAAGCTGGTACCCGCGAGAATCGACCCCATGACGAAGGCGCCCAAGGCAAGAGAGAATCCGCACGCCACAGAGAACACAGCCATGCCAAGGCAAAGTCCCATCGATACGATGAGGAGCGTCTCGCTGTTAAGATATTTACGCTGCCAGTTGAGCAATGTCGGCAGCATGAATACCCCGACCACAAACCATATTATAAGGAAGAACAACAGTTTGCTGATACTATACAGGAGCTCTCCCCCCTGTACACTGTTGTTGATGGCTATCGATGAAAGCAGCACCATCATCAGCACTGCGAACAAATCCTCAACTATCAGCACGGCAAAAACCAGTGACGCAAACTTGCGGTGACGCAGATTCAGGTCAGTGAATGCCTTTATTATTATAGTGGTGGATGACATCGACAGCATTCCGCCGAGAAAGAGACTGTTGATATGTGAGAAACCCAGGAAATGACCTACAGCGAATCCGGCGCCCATCATTCCGCAGACTATAAACAAGGCGGTGACCACAGCCGAACCGCCCGCATTGACAAGTTTCTTGAAGCTGAACTCAAGACCAAGAGAGAACAAAAGCACCACAATACCTATCTGCGCCCAGAAATCAATATTCTGTTCGGTGGTGACCGACGGCAGATATTCAAAATTAGGACTGGCAAGAAATCCTGCAACTATATACCCGAGGACCACGGGCTGTTTAAGCCATTTGAACAAGAGAGTAGTCACCGCACCGAGTATAAGAATGAATGCAAGGTCACGGATAAGACCTTCCACATTGAATGACTCGGAGGCAACGGTGTTAATGTTTAGCAAGATAAAGTCGAGCATTGCGGAATATTATAGCGTATTCAATCTGTTTTAAGAAACTTGGCTCAATTCAAGATATGTCAGCCTGATTACTAAGCGATATGGAGAGTGTGGGGTTAATGTTGTGCAGAGCGTCAAACACATCCACGAAATCAGATTTTTCAGCAATCAGTATCAAAAGGTTAAGGCGTGTGGAATCATTCTCATAGTCATACTCCACATACACCCTCGACAGATGGATGGAGAATTTAGACAACTCCTCCTCGTAGGGACGTAGGCTTTTCACTATCCCTTTGACCTTAAGCCTTATGGTCCGGGCTTCGTTGCCCACGTTCACCTTGTGTTCTATCTGCTCAAGGACTATGAGCACCACAAGCACAAGCCCGGTCGCCACCATGGCGATTATATACAGCCCGCACCCGACAGCCATGCCGATGGTGGCTATAATCCAGATACCGGCAGCCGTGGTGAGCCCCCTGACAGAGCCTTTCATCTGTATGATAGTGCCTGCGCCGAGGAAACCTATACCCGAAATCACCTGTGCGGCTATACGGCTCGGGTCACCGCGGAGCAGCCCCACAGTTTCCTGACACACATAGATGGAAAGCATCATGGCTATACACGCACCCATCGAAATCAGGGCAAAGGTGCGCAGACCTGCCATCTGCCCCTTGCGCTTGCGTTCCACCCCTACGATGCTCCCCAGCACAAGGCTCAGGAATATACGGAACACCGCACTCGTAGTGGTGAGCTCCACACCGTGGATTGTATGCCAGAATGAGTCCATATTTATTTCTTCAATGTAAAGTGGCGGGAAGTAAGGCGATAGCCGTCAGTAAATAACTCCACAGTATAGTCACCGGGGGTAAGGGTGGTGTTCACATCCCAGTATATTGTCACACCGGGCACCTCGTCGCCAGCGTATTCTATGGTCTTCTTTGCAGAGCATGCCACCGACTTACCTTCGAAGTCGAAACTGCCGGCACCTCCGAGCAGCTGCCCTTCGGGATTGGTGATACGGAGATATATCACCTTGTTTCCCACCGGAGTCGAATTATTCTGTGGGATTGTGAATGTGACTTTCAGCTGCTTCGCCTTGGTGACATTCTTCTCCACTTTGCCGTTCTTCTTCAGACCGACGAGCGACACACCAGTGACATTAAGTTTCTCGGCAAGAGTCATCCTCTCGCTAAGAGTCTCGGCTGTGCGTGTGACCTCCTGCACACGCGATGACAGGCGCTGATTTTGGGCTTTGATTTCAGAATTCTCGGCACGCAGCCCAGCATTCTCCTTGTTGAGCGAATCTATCTGGGCTATGTAGTGGCGAAGCAGGTTCTTAAGGGTTGAAATCTCATTCTGCAATTCCTTGATACGAGCCTGCGATTTCACCTTCTCGCTTTTGAGTTCCTGCATCAATTGCTCCACCTTCGCTTTGGCTGCGGTATATTTTGCCAGAATGGTATCATTGGCGAGACGGTGAGCCTGGTCCTCATATTGCTGGAACTCGGCATTGAGCATATCAAACTCATTTGAAAGCTGAAGCTGCTCGTTGGTAAGCTGAAGCTCCTCATTCTGCATCTGGGCCTCCTGCACCTGTGACTTCAGTGATGCCACTTGAGTCACACCAAACCCCACAACTATCAACAACAGAGCTGCCAACACTATGGCAACAATAACCATGGGCGAGAATTTCTTATTATTCATAACCGACAGTCTTATAAAATTTTCGTTCTAAAGATTAATACTGAGTATCAGACACCCTCTTAGATATGTCCGTGAATCCGCAAAATTACTAAAGAACCGCCGATTAACCAAATCTGGCGCCAAAAAGTTTCCATCTGTTTCCATCAAAAAGGATCCAAAAAGAATCCATTCCTCCACCCTGGACAGTAACCTCAACCCTTATAACTCGGAATTAAGTACCGTTCCATTTGGTAATTTGGCATGGGTAATGTAACTTTGCAAGGTTTATTACAGAAATGCGGTCATTTAGACTTATACATATATCTATCATCATAGCAGCCACACTCCTACTGGCATGGGGGTGCAGCTCTACCCGTCATGTTCCCGCAGGCGAGTATATGCTCGACAATGTTTCTATTGAAATCGAAGGAGACAAGGCTGTGACCAGCCAGGATTTGGTCAATTACCTGAGGCAGACACCCAATCATGAAGTCCTGGGCTTCTGGAAACTCCAGCTTGACACTTACAACCTTTCGGGCGACGACACCACCAAATGGTATAACCGGTGGGTGCGACGCATGGGGCAGCCCCCTGTCATATACAGCCAGTCGCTCACTGACGCCTCGGCACGCCAGCTCGACCTCGCCCTCACCAACCGTGGCTATCTCAACGCACAAATAGAGGTAGACACCGTGATGATTCCCGAAAAAAAGAAGATTGACGTGACCTACAAGGTTGTCACCGGCGAGCCTCACATGATATCATCAATCACTTACGACATTCCTGACACAGCCGTGTCAAGAATTGTGCTGGGTGACTCTCTGCTATTCACGCTTAAGCCAGGTGATAACTTTGACCGTGACAACCTTGACTCCGAACGTACCCTTATAACCCAACGATTGCGCAATCACGGATACTATGCATTCAATAAGGAATACGTGACTTTCTATGCCGACACAGCCGAGAACTCCAGACTCGTAGACCTTACAATGGTCATACGTGCGCCCCGGCGTGCTCTTGGCGATGCGCTCCCTGTCGACTCGCTTGCATCGCATAGCAAATACTATATTAATCATGTGTACTTTGTCACCGATTACAAGGGTGGGACCTCTATATCCGACATACGCTCTGAAGTGGTTGATACCGTTAATTACAAAGATGTAACCATATTGTACGGTCCGGACCGCTACTTGACACCATCTTCTCTTCAGGAAAAATGCTTCATCTCACCTGGCGAGATTTACCGCTCAGCCGAGATTGACCGGACCTATGAATCGCTCAGCCGCCTCGGTATTCTGAAATCAATAAATATCGAGCTTGTCCCGGTAGGCAAGATTGACGGCGACCAATGGCTTGACGCATATATACTCCTTAGCCGCAACAAGAAGCAGTCAATCACATTTGACGTGGAGGGAACGAACTCTGAAGGCGACCTCGGCTTTGGCGTAGGAGCCACCTACCATCACCGCAATCTCGCAAAAGGCTCCCAACTCCTCACGGCGCGTCTGCGCATGAACTACGAGAGCCTGTCAGGCAGTTTCAACGGACTTATCAATAACCGCTACACCGAATATGCCGGCGAAGTAGGCATCACGTTCCCAAAATTTGAACTGCCATTCGCATCCCAGCGCGTAAAACAGCGCCTCAACGTATCCACAGAGTTCGCTCTTTCATTCAATTATCAGGAACGTCCGGAGTACACCCGCATAATTGCCGGCGCTGCCTGGAAATACAAGTGGGTAAACCGTGAGAACACTCGACGCCACAACTTTGACCTGATTGACATCAACTATGTGTATCTTCCCGAACGGACCCTTGATTTCCTTGACCAGATTGCACCCGACAACCCCCTGCTGCGTTATAGCTATGAGGACCACTTCATCATGAGCATGGCTTACAGGTACTACTTCACCAACAAGCGGATACCCTCCACGCTCCTGCGCAGATACACGTTGCAGCCAACAGTCTACACCATACGCGCCTCAATCGAAACGGCAGGAAACTTCCTGTATGCCCTTTCGGCGATAACCGACTCCCACCGCCACGATGGAGTCTATGAAGTGTTCGGCATACAGTATTCCCAATATGTAAAAGGAGAAATCGACTATGCCATAACACGCAATTTCGACTCTCGCCACTCACTGGCATTCCATGTTGGCGGCGGCATAGGTGTGCCGTATGGCAATTCATCGGTTCTACCCTTTGAGAAACGCTTCTATGCCGGAGGCGCCAACGGAGTCAGAGGCTGGGGAGTGCGCACCTTGGGACCGGGAAGTTACAACTCCCGAAATTCTGTAACCGACTTCATAAACCAATGCGGTGACATCCGCCTGGACCTAAGCCTCGAGTATCGTGCCAAACTCTTCTGGGTGCTCGAAGGGGGAGCATTTGTCGATGCCGGAAACATCTGGACAATACATAATTATGAGAACCAGCCCGGCGGTATGTTCCGCTTCAACACTTTCTGGAAACAAATAGCCATGGCCTACGGCGTAGGTCTGCGCTTCGACTTCACATACTTCCTGCTGCGACTTGACCTCGGACTTAAGGCTTACAATCCTGCCCGCGACCAGCAGCGTTGGCCTATCATACATCCGGATTGGCATCGTGATGCCACATTCCATTTCGCCGTGGGCTATCCGTTCTGACCACAATGCCCATTTTCACCAACTTCAAAAACCGACTACGATGAAACATCTTGTAATATTTGACCTTGACGGCACTCTTATCAACTCTATCGACGATCTTGGAGCAGCGACAAATTATGCGCTCAGAGAATGCGGATACCCCGAACACAACCTCTCATCTTACCCGATGTTTGTAGGCAACGGTGTAGCACGCCTAATCGAAAGAGCGCTTCCGGAAGATGAACGGTCTGCCGAAAACATAAGCCGCCTGCGAGAGAAATTCACGGAGTTTTACGACCATCATTGCACTGACCTGACAGTCCCCTACCCCGGCATACCCGAAACACTCCACACACTCCAGGAAATGGGAATAAGGATGGCGGTCGCATCAAACAAATATCAGACGGCGGTCGAAAAACTTATCAGCCACTTCTTCCCTGAAATAGAATGGGCGGCGGTCGAAGGACAGAAAGAAGGAATCCCGGTCAAGCCGGACCCCTCCATTGTATTTGAAATATTGGCTAAATCCCCCGCCCGCAAGTCAAAAGTCCTTTATGTAGGCGACTCGGGAGTGGATATGGAGACGGCTCGCAGGGCATGCGTCGATTCAGCCGGTGTGACATGGGGATTCCGACCCGCCAAAGAGCTGCGTGACTACCATGCCGACAATATCGTAAACGCCCCCGAGGAAATCATAACCATAGTTAAACGCCCCGGACTTGAGCTTGACAGCTGATTACCATCTTGCTACAAATCCACAACTTAGCCATCAGAACAAGCCAATCATGAAGCACATAACCAGAATTTCCATATTAGTCATCGCTGCCATCTTAACAAACCTGCCGGTATCTGCCAATGACAGCGAACAAATCGACAGCCTGAACAGAGAATTGGCGCATGCAAACAATCCGCATGATTCACTGCGGATAATGGGAAACCTCTTTGACATACTCCCGCGCACCAAATCCACCGAGATAGGCTGGCAGATGCTTGATGTCGCCAAAAGGGGCAACGATGACAGAGACGCACTTGAAACAATCCGGAATCTTGCCAACCGGAGTGTCCGCAATGACAGCCTGCTAAAGATTCTTTACAAGAAGGCCATCACATACCCCGACTCTGACGACCGCAAGGAAACAATCGCATTCGTCAGGATGCGTAAAAACACATACCATACGCAATACGCCACACCGGCGGAACGTGACAGTACATTCCGGGAAGCCCTTGAAATCGCATCAAACAATTACCCGGAAGACCTCTATGACCAAATAGTCCTGCTACACTACATCTGCCGCTCAATCGCCACATTTTCCCATGGCGACCTTCTCTCATCGTACCTTGACCAGCTTGGCAAACTGATTGACAAGCTCCCCGCCAATGCTTTTTCAATCCGCAACGCATATTACGTATCAGCAGCCATCGCCTACGCCGAAAATGACGAGTATGAAAAAGCCATTGCCACCGACAAAAAATTACTTGAGGGTATCAAAAACCTCGAGAGGCACTATAATCGGGCAGGGCGCAAATTCCGAAACTACAACGGGAACAAATATGTGATATACAACCGTCTGCTGTCAAACTTCGCCATTCTCTCGCCACGTGAAGTGGAAGAATATTATGACCTCGCCTTGAAATATAAGGACTTGGACAGCGCCGCTAACGAGACATACAACCACACCCGTACTCCCGACATATATTATGCCATGTACAAGCAGGATTATGCCACCGCACTTGATTTGCTTAAGAACTTCATCGACGCTGACAGAAATGCCTCACGACGCAGAAGCCTATTGAAGTATATGATTAAATGTGCGGAAGAGACCGGGGACAAAGATACCGAAGTGGATGCGACAGGCAAATATAACACCATTCTCGAGGAATATGTATCGGAAAGAAGCCAAGAAAAACTACGGGAGCTTCAGGTCAGATATGACATCCAGGATATACGCGCACGCAACATGGAACTTGAACGTGAGAAACAATTGTCCGAGTACCGTTGGCAAAAAAACTTTATCACGGTAATCGGTATCACACTTTTCCTACTTGTAATCCTCACAGTTTTCCTATACATACTATACCGACGCAACCGAGAGCTTGCCCATAAACGGGCGCATGCAAACAAAGCTCTCGTACGTGAGAGTGAAAACTTGCGTAAGTCGCGCAATGAACTCATATTGGCACGAGATCAGGCACAGAAAGCCAATGCGATGAAATCCGATTTCATCAAAAACATGAGCCGCGAAGTAAAAGTCCCACTGCAGGCCATCAACGAGTACTGCAAGCTCATAGTCGACTTTGCCGACAGCTCAAACAAGAAACACCTTGAGCATTTTGCTAACCTCGTGGACCTGAACAGCGAGCTCCTCACCACACTCATCAACGATGTGCTACGACTGTCGGAAATCGAAAGTTCCTCCATGCCCATTCACACCCATGTAGTGAAACTCAACGCACTCTGCTCTGCTGCGGTCGACAGTATGCGCAGACGAATCAATCCATCTGTAGAACTTAAGTTCATCCCCGTAAATCCTGAAATAACTCTGCATACGGATCCATTGCGAGTACAGCAGGTGTTGCTTAACCTGCTGACAAACGCAGCCAAATTCACTGAAAAAGGCTCCATAACCCTTACTTACAGCCTTGACGAGGCGACATCCGACATCGTGTTCACTGTAACCGACACAGGAATCGGAATCAAGCCAGAGAACAAGGATAAAATATTTGAACGTTTCGTCAAACTTGATGAAGAGACACAGGGTGCCGGGCTGGGACTCACAATCTCACGGCTTATCGCACGTATGCTCGGTGGAGAAGTGACACTCGACACCACTTATACCAACGGTGCCCGCTTCAAGTTGACACTTCCCAAGAAATAGAGCTCCATAAGGATTGCCATTTGAGTATTTTTTTGTAATTTTGTCGTCACTATGGCTGAACAAAAGAAACATAACAGGTTCTTGACCACTATCGACACTGTCTGCGTGGACAGGGTCAAGCAATTGGTGCTTGCAGCGAATGAGATTGTCATCACATGCCATGTCAGCCCCGACGGCGATGCCCTCGGGTCGTCTCTCGCCCTTTGCACAGTGCTAAAAAACCTGGGGAAAAAGGCTCATGTCGTCACAGCCGACTGTCCGCCGAAGTCCCTGATGTTTCTTCCCGGAGTCCGCGACATCATTGCGGCAACCCGTCAGACCGACCGGGCTTATGAACTTTTTGGAGCTGCCGATTTAATTTTCTGCCTTGACTTCAACGACCCGAAGCGAGTGGACCGTCTAAGCGAAGCACTTACACGAGCCAAGGCAAAACGTGTGATGATTGACCACCATCTTGACCCGTGCCTGCCAGCCGATGTTGTCATCTCCTATCCGGAAATATCATCCACTTCCGCCCTTCTGTACATATTCCTCTGGCAAGCAGGATGGATTCGCTACGTAAACCGCAGCGCTGCCGCATGTATCTACACCGGAATGATGACCGATACTGGCAACTTCTCCTATAACTCCAATGACCCGGACTTGTACCTCATAATCCACGACCTTTTGCGCAAGGGTATCGACAAGGACAATCTTTACAAACTTGTCATGAACACCTCCAGCGAATCCAGGTTGCGCATTATGGGATATGGACAATACCGAATGCACCGTCTGCCGGAACACAAGGCTGCCGTAATCCTGCTGAGCGATGATGAACTGAGAGCCTTCGACTACTCCAAAGGTGACACGGAAGGACTCGTCAACACCCCTCTCTCTATACCGGAGATAACATATTCGGTGTTCATGCGCCAGGATTCCGACGATTGCATCAAGGTTTCAATGCGAAGCAAAGAATCCTTCCCAGTCAATAAAATCTGTGAAGAACATTTCAATGGAGGCGGACACACCAATGCTGCCGGAGGTGAATTTCACGGAACATTATCGGATGCATTGCAACTGTTGCTCGAAATCATGCCAAACTACGACAAATATCTTTAATAATCAACATATCCACACCTCATATTGACATCTTTAAATTTTTATATGAAACGTTTTATTATCCCTATACTTTCAGTCATCACATTCGCTCTGTCATCATGCAGCGATTCCAAGAGTTATGCAGAAATGCTCACTGATGAAAACCAAGCTGTCAATGTATTCCTGTCTCAGCACCGTGTCATAGACGAGATTCCGACAGAAAACACTGTGTTTGAAGTTGGCGAAGACGCACCTTACTACCGACTTGACCCCGAGAGCAATGTATACATGCAGGTGCTCGCACTCGGCGACCAGGAAAAAGTGGAAAAGGACTCAAAAGTATACTTCCGTTACACCCGCTACAACCTTTTCTACTATGTGGTAGGTGCCGATAACACTCTGATTGGAGCCGGCAATGCCGATGACATGAGCTCGGCAGCTCTATACTTTATATATGGCAACGAAACCATAAGCGAATCGACCCAGTACGGAACCGGCATACAGCTCCCCCTTGATTACCTTGGCTATAACAGCCGAGTCAACATTGTCATCAAATCGCAGGCAGGACCTACAGCCGACCTCACTTATGTGATACCGTATCTGTACACAATCTCCTACTATAAACCAATGATTTAATCCTAAACGAACTGACCGATATGTCACTCATAAAATCTATTTCCGGCATCCGCGGCACAATCGGTGGCGCACCGGGCGACGGTCTCTCTCCACTTGATATAGTAAAATTCACAGCTGCCTATGCAACTTTCATATCAGAGAACACCACACGTGATTCCAAAACAATCGTTGTGGGCAGGGATGCGCGCATCAGCGGAAAAATGGTAAACGACATTGTGGTAGGCACCCTGACCGCAATGGGCTTCGACGTGGTGAACATCGGTCTCGCCTCCACCCCCACCACCGAAATCGCAGTCGTGGCGGAGAAAGCATGTGGAGGTATCATTCTTACAGCAAGCCATAATCCCAAGCAATGGAATGCACTTAAGCTCCTCAACGAGAATGGTGAGTTCCTTAACGATGCGCAGGGGAAGGAAGTGCTACGCATAGCTGAAGCTGAAGAGTACACATTTGCTGATGTTGATGCCATAGGGCACGAATACACCAATGATACTTACAATCGCCGTCATATCGAACAGGTGCTCGCTCTCGACCTCGTTGACGTTGATGCAATACGCAAAGCCGACTTCACCGTGGCAGTCGACGCCGTAAATTCAGTTGGAGGCATAGTTATCCCTCAGCTTCTCAAAGCCCTTGGTGTCAATAACATCATCGAGCTTAACTGCGAGGCTACCGGAAAGTTCGCACACACACCCGAGCCCATACCACAGAACCTCACTCAGATATCGTCGCTGATGTCGGACGGCAAAGCTGATGTCGGCTTTGTCGTTGACCCGGACGTTGACCGACTTGCCATAGTTATGGAGAACGGAGAAATGTTCGTTGAGGAGTACACCCTCGTTTCCATCGCCGACTACATACTCAGCCATACCCCCGGCTCGACAGTGTCGAATCTCAGCTCTTCCAGAGCACTCCGCGATGTGACACGCAAGCATGGATGCGAATACAACGCAGCCGCTGTGGGTGAAGTAAATGTCACCACCAAGATGAAGGAAACCGGAGCGGTAATAGGAGGTGAAGGCAACGGTGGTGTCATCTATCCCGCAGCACACTATGGAAGAGACGCTCTCGTAGGCGTGGCTCTCTTCCTTACATTACTTGCCAAAAGCGGCAAAAAGGTCAGCGAGCTTAAAAAAACATACCCGGCATACGAAATAGCCAAGAACAAGATTGAGCTCACACCTGAAATAGATGTCGACGCAATCCTTGTGGCAATGAAGGAAAAATTCGCCGGTGAACAAATCACTGACATCGACGGCGTGAAGATTGATTTCGAAAATTCTTGGGTACATCTCCGCAAGTCCAACACCGAGCCCATCATCCGCATTTACAGCGAAGCATCCACAATGCGCAAAGCAGATGAACTTGCACAAAAAATCAAGGATATAATCGCCTCGATGATTTAAAAGCTTATTTCCGAATATCTGTCAGCACGCTCTGACATTCAATAAACAAAGCTGCAATATGGAATGTGACCATATTGCAGCTTCTCTATTCGTTAGCCATCCGACTGACACTGTGTCCTACATCATACATGATTATTTCCCGGTCTCCACCGGGTCAGGCAACACAGTAACCCTCGAATCCTTGTCCACCATGCGCCTCACCCGCACAATATCCTCATTGCGCATACGCATGCATCCGTGACTCCGGCGACCAGGCACCGAATAAGGGGCATTCGTACCGTGAATTCCTATCCCCCAGAAAGGCGGAGTGTGGAGTGCTATGAAGAACGGACCGTAACACTTGTCATCAGTATCCTGATAAGTCCAGTCGGTGGAATTATACACGCCATATATCTTGAAGGTCCCTTCAGGCGTACGCCAATCATCCTTTCCGGTCTTCTGCCCTCTTTCCCGTGACGCACAGACACGATAACGTCCCAATGTGTCTCCAAACACATTTATGACATACAACCTTGTGCGTGGCTTGTCAACTACGAGCCCTTTAGGGACTCGCATCCTGCCGGGTGCAGATGAAAATTCCGACGTGATTTCATCCAGGCCTTCCGGCTCCGGCAAAACAGGCACTGCAGTCTTGCCATAGCCCAGAAGCATTTCGACAATCCGAGGTGCGAACTCAAACTCCCCGTCCTGTCCCCATGCCGCCACAGAAACCAGCATCAGATATGTCAGAATTAATCTTTTCACATTACAAAGTTAACAATTTTACCGTGTGAATAGAACAAATTTGAAAAAAAATAATTACCTTTGCACGCAATAAATTTAGTCCTTATGTCATTTATTGCTGATAGAGTAAAAATGGACGGACTCACATTTGATGATGTCCTCCTTATTCCGGCTTATTCGGAAGTGCTACCGCGCGAAGTTAACCTTACCACTCGTTTTTCACGGAACATCACTCTGAACGTTCCCCTGGTGTCAGCCGCCATGGATACGGTCACTGAAGCAGCCCTTGCAATTGCAATAGCTCGCGAGGGAGGCATCGGCGTGATTCACAAAAACATGACCATTGCCGAGCAGGCCCGTCAGGTTCATGCCGTGAAACGTGCTGAAAACGGTATGATTTACGACCCTGTCACCATCAAGCGTGGCAGCACCGTGGCTGATGCCCTCAACATGATGAAAGAGTATCACATCGGTGGTATACCCGTTGTGGACGAGGATCGCAAACTCGTAGGTATTGTGACTAACCGTGACCTTCGTTTTGAACGTGACCTGACCCGTCTCATCGACGAGGTAATGACCAAAGACAATCTCGTCACCACTACTCAGTCAACCGACCTCGAGGAGGCGGCACAGATTCTCCAGCAACATAAAATTGAAAAACTCCCCGTGGTTGATCATGAGAACCGGCTCGTCGGTCTGGTCACCTATAAAGATATAACCAAGGCTAAGGACAAGCCTTTTGCATGCAAGGATAAACTTGGACGCCTGCGTGTGGCAGCCGGCGTGGGAGTTACCGCCGACTCCATGGAGCGTGTCGACGCTCTGGTCGAGGCCGGGGTTGACGCCATTGTCATTGATACAGCACATGGCCACTCCAAAGGTGTGGTAGGTGTGCTTAAGGCTGTTAAGGAAAAATATCCCCACATTGACGTGGTAGTAGGTAATATCGCCACAGGCGAAGCTGCCAAGTACCTTGTAGAACATGGAGCTGACGGAGTCAAAGTAGGCATAGGTCCGGGCTCTATTTGCACAACCCGTATCATTGCAGGCGTAGGTGTACCTCAGCTCAGTGCTGTCTACGATGTGGCAAAAGCACTTAAAGGCACAGGAGTACCTCTCATAGCCGATGGTGGTATCCGTTATTCAGGTGATATAGTCAAGGCTCTCGCTGCCGGTGCTTACAGTGTAATGCTTGGCGGTATGCTCGCAGGTGTAGAGGAATCGCCCGGTGACACCATAATCTACAATGGCCGTAAGTACAAGGCATACCGTGGCATGGGTTCACTCGAAGCTATGGAGAAAGGCTCAAAGGACCGTTATTTCCAGGCAAACGAGACCGATGCGAAGAAACTCGTTCCGGAAGGTATCGCAGCCCGTGTTCCTTACAAAGGTCTTCTATATGAAGTTGTTTACCAGATGCTCGGAGGTCTCCGTTCTGGCATGGGCTACTGTGGCGCTCCTGACATCGAGCATCTCCATGAAGCCAAATTCACCCGCATCACCAACGCAGGCGTGGCTGAAAGCCATCCCCATGATGTAGCCATCACAAGCGAGGCTCCGAACTACAGCGCCTCAAGCCGTTAATCAGTTGTCATTTCATCTTAAAATCATAGATTCCATCAATGAAATTTTCTAATCTTTTTTTCGGTGTTATTGTTTCTATAGCACTCACAGCCTGTGGAGGCGGCAAGACTGACTCAGCCGAATCCGGCTCTACTGAAAAGACGGAGTTGACTCCTATGCAGGAACGCCAGCTCAAGAGTTTGGAAATGGAAATCGAGAAGGTGAACAAACAGCTCCCAATGGAGATGCCAAACGGACTTACCATGCAGAAAATGGAGCTCAAGGACGGTTATGTAGTCACCACCGGCACCTACCCTCAGGATATCGAGATGGTAATAGACAAATCCCCTGAAGGCAAAGCCTCCATTATAAAGGAAGCCGGCGAGCGCATGACCAAACGTCTGAAGGACATCAATATAGGTCTTAAATACATATACATTGAAGAAGGTACAGACAAGACCGACGTGATTGAAATCACACCTGAAGAGCTTTAAGCTCACCGAGTACACACAGACATTCAGGACGGAGATACCCCGAAGCGGTACCTCCGTCCTTCGTTTCACGGGCCCACATGCAATAAATCAACACCGGATTCGTTTAGAATATAGTGAACTTTTATAAACTTTTTCCGTCACTTTAATGAAACGATTCCATATCCTCGCGGCACTGTTGACTGCGGTGATACTTACGGCTACTGCCGGTCATAACGACCCTGTTCTGATGACTGTAAACGGCAAAGAGATACACCAGAGCGAGTTTGAATACCTATACAGCAAAAACCGGCTCCAGCAAATAGAACCTCAGTGCTTCGATGAGTATCTGGATCTGTTCATAGTGTTCAAACTAAAGGTAGCCGACGCCGAGGCTGCCGGGATTCACACCACCACCAAATTCCGCAATGAGTTTGAGGGATACTGCGCCGAACTTGCTCTCCCCTACGAGGACGCCAAATCTAATCCGGAATATCTTAATCTCGTAAACGAGTATCGTGACGGAATGCTCCTCTTCGAGATAAGTGACATTAAAGTATGGAAACCGGCATCAACTGACAAGAACGGATTAAGCGAATTTCTTCGCACCCATAAAGGTGAATACGCTATTGAGTCATCAGCTGATGCTACATACATGCGCAGCCGCATCATACTGGATTACCAGCAGGAACTCGAATCCCACTGGATCAAAGAGCTCCGCACAAAGTATGAAGTATCGATTGATAACGAACTTGTAGACCGTCTCAGGGAAAAATTCCAACCCTGACAATTAAGTCTCACTCCGACATCCCGCATCGCTCTTCCCCTTATTTCCATATAATTCTTACCTGTTCACACTCGTTTCACAATGAGCGAAAACCGCCTGATTGTAAAAAACACATTGTTCCTCTATGTCCGCATGTTTCTGACAATGGGCATAAGCCTTTATGTCAGCCGAATTGTGCTGCAACAGTTAGGAGTGGAGGATTTTGGCATATACAGTGTGGTCGGTGCTCTGTCACTCTTTTTCCTCTTCTTCCGCTACGGGCTTTCCACTGCAATCCAACGCTTCCTGGCTTACCAAATCGGGGTTAAAAATCAGGAAGGACTTCAGAAATATTTTTCTGCCGGTCTCGCAGCCATAATCCTGATATGCCTGATTGTGTCAGCCTTGGGTGAATCCACGGGGACACTTGCATTGCGGTATATCATCGACATTCCAACGGGTAGAGAAGCCGACGCCTTGTTCGTATTCCACTTCTCGCTACTGATACTTGTGCTCGGACTGTTGAGCAGCAGTTTCGAAAGCTTGATTCTTGCTCATGAGAAAATGGCATTCTTCGCTTGGCTCGCCGTAGCGGAAGCCGTCATGAAACTGGTAATCGCAGTATCTCTGCCACTGATAGCTTTTGATAAACTGCGTGTCTACATAATGCTGCTGGCGGCATCAAGCCTTATAGTATTGATTTGTCATATCATCTACTGCCGCCGCAATTTCCCGGAAGTCAAAATCACATTGCGCGGCTCAAAAGAACGACTACGCACCATATTCTCATTTGCCGGATGGAACACATTATCGAGTTTCGCAGACCTATGTTACCTGCAAGGCTCCGGCATAATCCTTAACTCATTCTTTGGCGTTACCCTTAACGCAGCCATGGGAGTAACCAATCAAGTTAAAAATGCTGTCGGTACATTTTCCCGCAACATACAGGCGGCAGCCAATCCCAGCATGGTAAAAGAGTTCGCACGCATGGATTATCAGAATTTTGCCAGAATCACCTACTCAATCTCAAAGGTTTCATACCTGCTTTTACTTTGGGTCGGGATACCGATACTACTTAACACACATACCATTCTGTCAACCTGGCTCACAATAATACCGCCATACACCGAGATATTTGTGCAACTGATGATATGCTTCTGCCTGTTCGACAACCTCGTAGGTCCACTTTGGATTGCAATGCAGGCCGCAGGCAATATACGCAACTACCAGATAACACTGAGCATAGTGTGGATTCTCTCACTCCCAGTCATGTATCTTTCGCTCAGACTCGGTGCACCACCGCAATCCATAATGTTGATACAGATAATCTTCTCTGTCATCACCCTCTCTATCCGGCTTTGGTTTGCAAACCGTTACTGCCATCTGCCGTTCGGGGAATACCTAAACTCAGTTATACTTCCGCTAATGCGGACTTCAATCGTATCGGTCATCCCCCCGTTCACAGCATCCCTATTCATCACCCCTGGCATATCCGCCCTAATCATCACCTCCCTGCTTAGCCTCGTGACTCTCCCGCTTGTATCATATTTCGTCGGGCTGTCTGATTATGAACGGAACAGCATCCTTGATATCATCCGGAATAAATTCTTATCACGAATCAAAAACAGCGTCCGGCAGGGATAAAACATATTCTTAAATCCCAACTCATATACCAGACGTTGGAACACGGGTAAAAATTCAGCCGGATATAGCCTCTTTATTGTCCGAATACAATCAATTTCATGTATATTCTTAAATAGTTCTTTCTGTTTGCCGATTGGTTTGCCGGAATAAAATATAGCCCTGTAATACGTCCTCAACAAACCTATCACATATCCCATCGCAAACACATGAGCGTCCCGGTATCCGACAGAATCTAACAATTCACCTACTTTATTTGCAAAGGCCACTGATTGCAACACTTTGTTTTCATCACATCTCTTTGAAAGTGAGTTTGCATTCGCTCTATAAAAATAGGGTGCCGCATTTGTGAATATTATTTTCCTGCATTTAAGTGCAAATTCAAGATTAAAAATATAATCCTCACTTACATATTCCCGTTCTGAAAAGAACGACAAGCCATTTTCTTCAATTACACTACGTCTGTATATTGCAGTACATGCGCTTCCGGTTGAAAATACACAGTCTTGGGATTGGACAAACAATGGTCCTATATTCTGCAATATCGGATTTAATTTCTCATCTAACGAAATAGCTTCCGTTTTCTCAAATCTGTCCCTATCCGTATACAATTCATGCAGGCAACTTTCACCGGAAACCCGTCGGAACAAGTACCTGACCTCATCAGCATCATGAGCTACTGCTAATTTATATGCAAATTCCAGTGTATTTTTTGCGATATAATCATCCGAATCGATAAATGTAACGAATTCCCCCTTCGCGACACTTAATGCGGAATTCCTCGCAAATCCCAAACCCTCATTCGCCTTATGAATCACCCGTATTCTCCTATCGTTGACCGATAATTCATCACACAGGCTTGGGCTTCCGTCCGTTGACCCGTCATCGACAAGTATAACCTCAATATCTTCAAGTGACTGCGATATTATGCTATGGACGCATGTGGATAAATATTTATCCATATTATACACCGGCACTATCACAGAGACCTTCGGTAGCTTATCCTGAATAGTACCGTTTAAATCATTTTGCAAATAAGATTCCGATTTCATATCAACGAGTAAATTTCCCCCATTATCTCTTCCTGATTAAATATCTTGCTCCTATTATATGCAGCCAAAGAATATCTCTTAATTAAATCCTCGTCATCATAAAAAGACATTACAGCATCAGCAATCTCCTCTTCATCTTCATTACAGAGTATACCTCCCTCACCATCACCGATAAGCTCCGTCGGACCGGCTACCGTTGTCGATATGACCGGTTTACCAAGAATCATGGCCTCGGCTACCACTAAGGAGAAGCCTTCCGACTCTGAAGTCAACAGAAACACATCCGAGGCTTTTATATATTTGTAAGGATTGCTCTGAAAACCCACAAACTCTATCATATCCTCCACTCCGGATGCTTTTGCCAAGTCTGCCAACTCATCTTTGAGATTCCCGGATCCTATTATTCTGAATAACACATCATACCCCCTGGCTTTAAGAATAGAGGCAACCCTAATCACCCTGTCAAATCGTTTTTGACGAACAAGCCTGCCAACGCAACAGACAGAGAAACGATTTTCCGGCAACGAATCCAAAGCCTCATTTCCCAAACGTATGATTTCTTCCTTGTCCTGGATATTATAAATTACCCGATGTCGTGTAGTAGTCTTAAAAATACGCTCGAATGCCGACTTCGCCCCATTTGACACAAACACCACATCATCCACCTGGGAATAGAAGCTTTCAGCCCTCTTATAAGAGAAATATTTATTACTCCAGCGGTTCCGTTCCATATCTATATGCACCCATGTCACATTCTTGTCACCGCTTGACAACAACCGACTGTGAATCCGTGCTGAAACGCCCTCTAAAAACGATATTATGGCATCATAATGTCCTTTGACATCCGGTGTGCGCTTCAATTGTTTCCCTATCATGTAATCGCCAAGTATTCCGGGGAGTCTGAATAATATCTTTTCAGCTATGCCGCACTTACTGTCGAATATCCCTATTACTCTAACTTTTTCGGGTATTTTGTCAAGATAGAAACCCGACTTATGCCACAAGAGCAGCGTGACATCGTATTTAGAGTAGTCAAACTTATTCAACACACTGCAAAGCACCTTCTCAGCGCCACCACCGCCTAATGATTCCTGGATAATCAAAATCTTTTTCATACTACCCGGCTGTTACTTTAAGCGGTTTATCATGCGATGCAAGACCAATCATAACGACATAAAACAGTATGAAACAATATTGGAACAATCTGAATGAGTCATTGTAGAGCATTGACATAAGTACCAGAAGATACATGTATAGCCGCATGTTCCAACTAAACCAGTCAACATTTTTTGTTTGTAAAATACTGATAAAATTTGCTATAGTCCAAACCAAACCAATCACACCCAACTGAATAATGATAAAAAACAAGAATGGTCTTGAACCTTGAAGCAACCATGTATATTTTGAAGCAAACTTTGTCTTAGACAATACTGACGCACCCTTAAATTGCCCCACACCGGCTCCAAGCCATAATTTCCCGCCGGTTTCCTCAAGAGCGACAGGAACCATTGCTAATTTTGATATACGCGGAATATCCATCACCCACAGATTATCCGTTTCTATCTCCTCATCCTGAACCAATATCGCCAATTCCACAAGATGCTCTATATCCTCACCAACAAGATACTCATACATATTATCTTCTGAAAACACTTCATCGGCATCATGTCCGACTACCAGAGTATAGCTCCACACAGCTGTAATCCCGACCAGAATTATCAACGGTAAAAATGCAGCGAGTTTCAGGAGGTACTGACGATTAATCTTCACCAGCATGACAAAATAAAACACCACAAGGACAAGACTTATTTTCGTCTCGTTCAGGAACGAAGGATAAAGCAAAACAACAAGCCCGATATTGTTCCTGATATTATGGATATAAGACTGCCCCAAATCCCATCTCCTACACATGAGATAAAATGACACAAAATAAATCAAAGCGGAAATAGTACCTGAAGCCCCCTCTCCCATCGAACCGCCTCCTGCATCTCC
This sequence comes from uncultured Duncaniella sp., assembly GCA_958352885.1. Classification (GTDB taxonomy): domain Bacteria; phylum Bacteroidota; class Bacteroidia; order Bacteroidales; family Muribaculaceae; genus Duncaniella. Next base: position 176,422 of record CATWQI010000004.1, on the reverse strand, counting down.
GGCGCCATACCGGATAAACTGCCATGTGATACATACCGCCTGCACGTAGAGGAATATCTGCAATTGGCTGTCAAACGATTTTGAAAAGCGCCCGGAATACTTCGATTCAAGAAGCCGCCTGATTACAGGCGCTGCAAAAACCAATCCTATGAAATCGCGACTACCATTTAACACGGTAAATAAGCCCTGACTGTTAAGCAATGCAGACGCAGACACTATAATCACAAACAATCCACCAAATATGACATCTCGTTTATTCCTAAGTGCAAATGCCCCAAGAATAATAAATATTAAATCAAGCAGCAGAAATATGAACGGACGAACTCTTTCAAGCGAACCTATGAATTCCTCTTGCACAAATCCCCAGCACAATGAAATCCATAAAGCGGCAAAAAGCGTTCCGGCATATAACTTATACTTCTCGACCATATCTATAAACTATTGTCCCCTGCCATAACCGTAACCATAGCCTTTTTTCGACTTCGTACCGTTGATTACCACCGATAGTTTTTTCAATCTATGCTCTTCGTACACACTCTCAATGAATTTCAAGTCTGAAACGGTGCTGTAATTAACTCGTGTGACGTAGATAGTGGCATCAGCTATACGGTTAAGAGTAAATGTATCGCTCACCATGCCGACAGGGGCGGTATCGACTATTATGTAATCATACCTCTCTCTCAGCTCCCCAAACATAACATCAAGTTTTGGCGAGGCGAGCAATTCTGCCGGGTTAGGAGGAATCGGACCGGCAACAATCAAATCCAGATTCTCGAACGACGGGACATCAATAATAATCGAGTCAATTGTCATATCAGAACTTGAGAGATAGTTGGTCAATCCGACATTGGACGATATGCCGAGATAATTCCCGACCTGCGGATTCCTTATATCCATCCCTATTATAAGTACCTTTTTCCCTTGAAGCAAGCCTAATGATGCCGCAAGGTTTATAGCTATGAATGTCTTACCTTCGCCCGACTGTGTGGAAGTGAGAAGCACAACTTTATCTTCTTTATTGTTAAGGACAAAAAGCAAGTTGCTCCTTAACAGGCGGAACAGTTCGCTTGACGATGAGGTGTCCTTGTCAGCAACCACAAGACTATTTCCGGATTTGTCAAGGCACATTTCTCCGAGTATCGGAGCGGAAATGTATTTCTCCACCTCCTCCCTCGTATCAAACTTATTACGCAGTAGTCCGTATATATATATGCCGATCGGCGGTATAATGAGTCCGATTAACAAAAATAAAGCCATCACCAACTTCTCGGATACCCCCAAAGGCTCACTAAGCGTATATGCTTTGTCTATCACCACCCCTTTGGGTGATGAATTTGCAAGCAGCATTGCCGTTTCCTCCTGCTTCTGAAGCAAGAACAGATATAACTGCTGCTTCACCTCCTGCTGGCGTTTCTTATCAACATACTCGCGTTCCTGTGTCGGAATTCCACTGAGCCTTGAATCCGCCAAGCTTTTTTCCCGATGCAATTCCTTCAGCCTTATTTCCGAGGCTTTCAAAGCTTTCTCCGCAGTAAACAGTATATTGTTTCTTGCGGCATCCATCTGCTGCGACAATTGCAGAAGTATCGGATTGCCTGACTTCGCACTTTTAAGCAACCGGACTCTTTTCAAAGCCAGTTCATTATATTCCTGCACTCCTTTCTGTACAGCCTCGTTGCTCACATCAACAGGCACAAGGTCATAGCGGTTTACTGTGTCTTTCAGAAAATCCCTGGTCATTCTAAGAATCTCCATTTCAGTAGCCGCCTCCAAAAGCTCGCCTTCAAGAATACCTTTTTTCTCAGTCTGATACACAGCTTCGGAAGCTACATCCACAATTCCGTTCTGCTCCTTATACTTCTGGATATCAGACTCTGCTCTGTTCAGATCTCCGGATAGAATCGCCAATCTTTCCCTGATGAATTCAGCGGTTTTCTCGCCTTGCAAATTCTTTTCCAGCACTCCGCGTGTATTATATTGTGCCATAATCTCATTAAGAATAGCACATCCATATTCCGGATTCTGAGTGTCATACCCTAACGAAATCACATTACTCTTTCGACTCGGGATATCGACTATCACGTCTGCCGTAAGACCTTCCGCAGCCTTTTCATACCCTGAAAAAACTACAGTCGTATTGACATCATTATCTTTCGGGTACCATTTTGTTTCCATCACAGTAAAATCACCGTATATCGTCTTGACAATAGCCGGCAACTTGACATTTCTGACATCTGACAGCGTCTCATTCTTTGACTTAACCTTTATGTCGGCTTTCCCTTCCTTATTTACCTTTATCCTGAACACAACCGATACTCTCAGGGTGTCGGCGATGCCTGTGGACACAACATCGACAGGATACTCCGGATATGCAAGAGAGGAGGTCAAAAATCCATCCTTGACAAAATGGAGCTTATTAATGCCAAGCTTTTTTACGACATCCCTGTACAACGAATGTGAGCTAATCACAAATATCTCATCATCCACATATCCATTTGAGCCGAACACATTCACAAGGCTGCCGAAATTTGCCATCATCCCATTGTTTTCAGGCTGTATCAGCACATTGGCACGGACCGCCATCTCTCTTGGATGACGTTTTACATATACAAATCCCAATGCACCGCACACAACAATCGATATTACGAAACAATACCATTTTGATATGTAGGTATTAAGGAGTGATTTTAAATCTATATAGTCCGTTGGATTTCTTTTTGCCATATTCCCGATACTTATTGGCTACTTGACTGTTAATGCGATGACGAGAGAGGCTATGACTGATGCTGCGCTGACCACGGTAGACACTACCGACAGCTTAAAAGCGTTATCCTGATTGTATGTCGAATTAGACTGGCGTACCTTGTTTGGCTCTACATATATGTAGTCATTCTGCTTCACGTAATAATAAGGCGATGTAAGTACTTCCGACGAATTCAAGTCAAGATGCGCATACTTCTTTTCACCATTTTCCTCACGTATAACCAACACATTCGAGCGTTCGCCATACTGTGTAAGGTCACCGGCTGCGGAGAGAGCATCAAGAATGGTAAACCGGTTGCGGTTGACATCTATCTGTCCCGGGCGTGCGACTTCTCCAGCCACATTGACCTTAAAATTCACTAATTCGACCCTCACTACCGGGTCGTTGACATCACGTGAAATCTCGCTGACAAGCTTCTCCCTCAACTGCTCCACGTCCATCCCTGCCACATGTATCTTACCTATCTCAGGAAACAGAATGTCACCTTTGGAATCCACCACATAGGTCTGTACGGACGGCGAAATATAGTTTCCCAGAATATCCTTGGTTGCCGGATTGCTTAGCGGAAGATTATACACAGCGGTAGCCTCAGGACTTGAGGAAGTAACGGAAATAAACAGCTCATCGTCAGGCTGAATCTTTGCAAGATAATTGTCACCGGGCAAAGTCCCCTCCTTAACCGCTGATATATCTGTAAAATATGGTAGAACAGTCTTTTTCGTTGAACACGAAACGAAACTTATTAATATTATGAATGTCAATATCGTACGACACATCATCTGAAACAAAAATAAAAAATTCATTAATTTATCTAATAAACGTCCATAACATTTCGTTTATTATTATACATGGCAAATTTAGCCCATCTTTTCTCTACTTATCCTGTTCAATTCATGCACATCATAAAATACATCGCTATTGTCGCTAAACGCATGCCGAAACTAATCCTTCGCATCCGATATTTCAAGAGCAAGTTCAGATACCTCAACTTCAACTCTCCAAAGGATTACTACGGAATGGTATTGGTTTCATCCTGGGAAAATCGTAATAATCATTTCTGGGCATCATTAGCCGACAAATTGCAAGTTAGAGAATATGTCGCATCCACAATTGGCGATAAATACCTCATCCCATTGTATGGTGCGTATAAGGCTCCATCAGATATTGATTTTGAGAAAATGCCTCAATCATTCGTCCTGAAAACAAACAATAGCTGCGGCACTAATATAATTGTGAAAGACAAGAATCTAATCTCACCGGAGTCGATACGGCAACAACTGCATAAAAGCCTAAACTTCCCTTTCGGTGAACTTACCGGACAATTACACTATTCCTTGATTTCACCTTGCATAATCGCGGAAGAATATATGAAACAGGATGGCAATTCATCCTCATTAGTCGACTACAAATTTTATTGCACCAATGGTATTCCGCGCGTAGTTATGGTTTTTTCCAATCGCACAGCAAAATTCACATTTAAAACTGAAGCCTATGACATGGATTGGAAACCTGCTGACCGGTTTCTAAACAAGCTGTATATAAACCCCGCGCGTACTGACAAACCTCCATGTTTCGAAGAAATGAAACAAATCGTGCGCAAACTTGCCGCCCCACACAAATATGTCAGAATTGACCTATATGTAATCAACGGGCATGTTTATTTCGGAGAAATCACGCTCACACCAGGAATGCATGATAAAATTTACGTTCAAAAATGGATGGATACCCTTCTTTATTAGCGACGGTAAATCCACCGATGACTATTCCTGTAGCAATACATTTTCATAGATTGATCTCAATTTTTCTTTCACTTCATGTATAGCATATGGAGCAAATGCTTTCAAGGCGTTATCTGAATAACTCTCAATCAAGGATGGGTTCTCGATAAATTTTCTCATAGCCGTCGCTAATGCCTCCACATCCCCGGGTGCAATCAAAATTCCATTGTTCCCGTCTTTTATTATATCCGGTATACCGCCAACTGTCGTGGAAATTGCAGGGAGCCCGAAAGCACACCCTTCCAGTATCGATATCGGAAGTCCTTCCACATAGGAAGGCAACACCATCACATCAGCATTACCCAGATATCCCATCTTTGCCGAACCGGTTATCCAACCTGCCGGCTTAACAACATCTTCCAATCCGTTATCACTTATTTCCGTATACAGTCTATCTTTTTCACCTCCTCCACCTATTACTACCTCGAACTTGCCATAAAAATCACTATTAAGTATCCTGGCAGCTTCCACCAAATCCCATACACCCTTTCGTTCGCATATCTCTCCCAAAAACAAAAATCTGATTTTCCCGGACTGTTTTTTATTTATTATGCGCTGCGGGACTATACTTATCGTATTGTTTAGCTGCTTGATATTCTGCAGATTAAAAATTTGTTCATACCAAGCTTTCCATGTTTGCGACAAAACTATTACTACGTCACACCGCACTAATATGTTTCTTACTCTGCGCACCCCCACCCGTCCTACATATTCCTTCATCATTCCACCATGACAATGAAACACGATTTTAAAACCAAGCGCTCTTCCCCATAACACAATAATCGATTTTCTTACAAACGACTTTCCTGACGCCGAATGTATATGTAAAATCTTTCTACCGGATATACGGGCAAAAGGTAGTCTGAATAACAATCCTATCAAATTTACTACCCCGCAAATAAATCCATGCCTGCTATTCGACTTGATAAAACTCAGACCATCTATATGTTGTCTGTAACCTGAAATCACAGAAGCAATACCACCGGTCGCCCTATAATCCGGACCAACAACCACGACCTTTTCGAAAACCCCACCCATTGAATCGTGCTTTAACTAAGTTTAGCCATCAGCTGTTTTTCTAATTTCCCAACAATAGCTCTACCTGTGGCAGAAGCGGCATATCGTTATCATTTATTATATGCGTGACTGACGGATGCAGCGAAACAGGGACATAAGAATCCTGCGCTGCAATACGTGCCAGCACCTCTTCACGGTTTATGGAATTACGAGCCATCACCCTCTCTACCCGCAAGTCAACCGGAGCGTCAATCTCCCAGACAGCATCAACCATCCGGTCAAGACCACTCTGATACAAGATGGCTGTCTCTACAAACAGAACCTTATCCTTGTCTCGGCTTTCCACCCAACGCTTTAAATCCTCACGCACAGCAGCATGTACTATGGCATTAAGCTTATTCAAAGCCTCTTCATCCCCAAACACGATTTCAGCAAGACGTTTACGGTCAATCTTGCAGTCCACCACACATTCATCATGAATCTCACTCTTAATCCGAGACATGATATCATCACTGGCATCCATCAAAAGTTTGGCACGTGAATCACAGTCATAGACCTCGTATCCCATGATTTCGACAATACGGCTCACCACCGACTTGCCACTGCCTATACCTCCCACGATAGCCGTAAGCATATCTGCACCCTCCTACTTATTATTCTCAATAATGTACTCCACGCTGTCAGGGGAGAATGATAGATTATGATAAATCTCGGGAATCACCGATAACGAAACAGGCACTTTCTTGCGCGACGGTCTGATATCATTGTAGTCGACATAAGCCTTAACCGGATAATCATCATTGTAAGCACTCATAGGCACAAGGTACGATATATCCACCTTGGACGGGAAAGTTATGAGCCCCTTGTCAGCCGGCAGATTCACCACGTCAAGGTTAATTGAGCGCTTGCGTGAGATAAGCGGCTCCACAGGGACTGTGACAGTCACCTTGTCAGGCACAATCCTCACGCCGGCTATAGGTTTCACCCTCACCTCATAGCGCATGGTATCCTTAAGTTCCGACTTGACTATCGGCTCGGTGGAAACTATCTTAAGGGAATGAGGCAAGTCAGTTGCGGAATATAAAGTCACGGAATCAACATTCGCCTTAATGGGTCCCGATATTATATATTGGAGATTCGGATGAATGTCTGCCTGGACATTAAGTCTCACCTTCACACCGGGAAGAGTAGTATAGTCAACTCTGACAGAGTCCGGACGATACGACACGACCTGCACACCGGCTCCAAAGTAGTCCCGCAGACGGGCCTCGACCTTTGCACGCTGAAGCACAAAAGCATTCTCTACCAGATTCTCGTCCCACTTGAACTTCACAGGCGATATTTTGCCCCACATGTAACGCAGCAGCTGGGAGTCCTTGCCTTTGACACTTACCCCCAACTCAGGAGGTATCTGGTTTATCACCGTCACACTGTCAGGTATATCCTGCACTTCGAGAGGCACATCAAAGTCACGTTGCACCTCGGTGTCGAGCGACAGGAACACCCAGAAAACAAAAGCCACCGCCACGAACAAGAGGTAAAGCAACACATCCTTGCCCCGGCTCGAATGGAGCGCGGCTTTGACTTTTTTATGGATTTCTTGCGCTTTCTCGTTCATGACGATAGGTTTGCAGAATTCTATGAATCTATTTCCGAATTATTACTTCTGAGCCTGTGCGGCATCCTCAGTAGCCTGTTGCGCTGAAGGATATACAGAGCCCTTGTCAATAGTGATGCGGACACCCTGTGTGATTTCAACTGAGAATGTATTCTCGTTGACGGCACGAATCTTGCCATAGATACCACCGGCAGTCACAACGGAATCGCCGGGTTTGAGACCTTCACGGAACTTGCGGATTTCTTTCTGGCGCTTCTGCTGCGGACGAATCATGAAGAGATAGAAGATTGCGATAAGAGCCACAATCATCAGAATGTTGGTCCATGCAGCGCCCTGGGCTTGCAGTAAGATAGTGTTAAGCATTTCGAACGTTTTTTTATTTAGTAGTTATTTGGGTTATTTACTTATTTTGTTTGTCACGCTTTAAAGAGCCTGCCATCCTCCTTAAGTTTCTTTATTACAGAATAAAGGATACCATAGATAAACGAACCGCTCTTAGGAGTGCTGTAAGCATTTGCGATTTCAATGTACTCGTTAAGCGTCACAGCAATCGGTATGGCAGGATACTCAAGCAGCTCGGTTATGGCAGCCACCATTATGACAATGTCCATGAATGCCAGACGGTCGGCATCCCAACGATGCTGGTTCACAAAACCGTCAATCAAGTCACGGTATTCACCATAGTTCTTGACTGCCGCCTCAAAAAGATGCGGACCGAATTCCTCATCTTCCGAATCCTTGTACTGAGGCAGAAGCTTCACATCGCTTCCATCCTTGCTCTGGCAATACTTGCGCAAAGTCTTGATGACAAATGTACCCATCACATGGATATCATCGTTCCAGTACACCGACTTGGACTCAAGTGACTCGGCGAGCTCATCGCTTGGAAGGATTATGCTTTTGTACACCTGCCGCCAGAAATCGCTGTCCTCCTCGAATGTAGGCTCTGTTTCCGAACTCATATACTCGGCATAAATGTCGCTGGTGAGTATCTTGTCAAGCAAACCGCGCACAAGTGCGTCATCCGCATCCCATGAAAGCTTTTTCTTATCAACAAATTCACGGAAGTCAGTGTTCTCGGTCAGCGCCTTTACAAACTTATTTTCCACAAACCGCATATTCGGATGCAAGTCCTCATCGGTAGGCAGTAGTTTATGCTTGGCATTGTCGAGGCGCAAATCCTGCATGCGGGTAATCTCATCCGAAAGAAGAAGGAGACTGAAATACAGTTCATATGCCTTGTCAAGCGAATAATCAAGCGCATGCCGCACATGATTATACAGCGTGCGGTTGTTGTTATAATCGTTGAGAGTACTTATCAGCGAATTGACACCCCGGGTGAAACCGGCTACCGTAAATTCCGGATTCTTACGTGCCACGGCTACAAATTCAGGATTATTTGCGACAAGATTATTGATGATTGACACCCAAAGCGCCACATCATCCTTAATTTCCACATTCTTCAGGCGGATATAGCTCTTATAAGCCGGAAGCGTGGGAATCGCATCGTAAATGGCAGGAATCACTGAGTCAAACTCCGACACGCCGGAACGGCCTTTGAGTATGATAGTGCGGATCTCCTCGATACCGTTAAGCGAACGGGCAAGCAGATTATGGTTGATATGCTTGTTGAGAGCGATACCTCTAAGGGGTGACATTCGTCGTCCGCCACTCACATCATAGCCCGACATCTCGAGCACCATCATGAGCAAGTCCTCATATAAGTCATGACCATATTTCTTATCGCGTGATGGATTCTCAACTGGAGGCTCAATCTTGAACTCGCTCTGTGAAAGCAGATATGAATAGAGCAACTGCACGACCTTGATTCTTATCAAAACTCGATTTATCATGACTTTAATGAACTAATTTTTATTTTTGCAAACAACTTTTACGCTGCAAATTTAGGCATTTTTCCGCAATAAACAGGTATGAGACCAACTTTTTCTCTCAATTTGTTGTTAAATTATAAAATTGATTGTACCTTTGCATCAGTTTACAAAGCCCCGTCTACATTATTAATATCAGGTTATCGATTATCGGTTTCAATATTCGGAGCAGATGTAAAACAGCAAGAACAACTCAATCATTTTTTTATTTTCATCATGCGGACGTAATCCGTCCGGAACCTTATGTGCTGTTCGGCACGTCAACTCCTGTTATATCACTCTGCCCACCGGCAGACAAATAGGATTGGCAACAGAACATATTTCCCTATTCTTGAAGAAATCGAATTGACTGTCACGGATTTTCCGTAGTCAAGTCTCACTTTGTGATGATAGATGGAAACATCTGCAAAATTCCCGTAATTCATTAAAGAAGTAGGCAAATTACACTAAAATTAACGAAGAACTATCAACTTTAGCTCCTTACATTATTATATGTACAATCTATCCGAATTATACGATATGGACGACAATAAGCTTCGTGAAGTCGCTGAGTCCATCGGTATAAAGAAAATCAACACTGACGACAAAGAAACTTTAGTCTACGAAATCCTTGACAAGCAAGCCGTAAATGTGGCTTCCGCTTCGGCAGCCACTGCCTCCAATGGCAAGCAACGCCGTAACAAGAAGGAGGCAAAGGATAATAATAAGGAGAAAAAGCAGCGTCAGACAGCAAAACAGGCAGCTACAGATATCCCCGGAAACACTGATAACCCTGAAGCAACCGAATCCACGGAACAACCAGTCGCCCCTGAGGCCAATGCGCCAAAACGTCGTGGTCGCAAGCCTAAAAATGCCGAACAACCCGTTGCATCGACACAGCCTCAGGAAACTGTTGAATCAGCAGAACCCGCTGCTTCTATAGCGACTGACGACAACGCAAATAAAACAGCTGAGGCGCCATCACAGCCCGAAGCTGAAATCCAGCCCAAACGTAAACGCGGCAGACCGGCTCGCCAGCAAAACATCCCTGCGCAGGAGACAAAGGCCTCCGAGCCGATAGCACCGGCACAACAATCAGCCGATAGCGACACTGCTCAAATGCTGCTCCCCCCAGCACAACGCGACGCCTCTCCGGAAGAGAAACCAGAGACTGCCTCACCCGAAACAACCGATAACAGCAACATCGAAGCAGGAGACAACAAACCTGCTCCGGAGAACAACGCCCCACAACGTCAAAAAGGCGTATTCGTCCACGGCAACAACCGGAATGAGACTTCACTCGGCTCTTTCTTCCCACGTGCAGGAGGCAGGACTTTCGCGCCCCGCAGCCAGCAGGAGAAAGAACAGGCGGCTCAAGCTGCACAGGCTGCACAGGCTGCCGCAGCTGCAGCTCCTATAGTTATCGGCGAACCGGGCATGGAGAAGCAGCAGCAACAGAACAATAAAAAGAATAAGAAAAATCGCAATAAGAACCAACAGGGTTTCGACAATAATCAGCAGAAGCAGCAACAATATAATTTTGATGGTATTATTGAAGCTTCTGGCGTACTTGAAATCGTACCTGAAGGATACGGATTCCTCCGTTCAAGCGATTACAACTATCTTGCATCGCCCGACGATGTGCTCGTCTCACAGCAGCAAATCAAGCAATACGGACTAAAGACCGGTGACGTGGTAGACGCCACAATCCGTCCACCAAAAGAAGGCGAAAAATACTTCCCGCTATCATCTGTAAAGAGCATAAACGGCCGTTCTCCCGAGTATATCCGTGACAGAGTGGCATTTGAACACCTTACACCACTATTCCCGGATGAGAAATTCGACCTGACATCTGGTCGTAGCAGCAACATATCCACCCGAGTCGTTGACATGTTCTCACCTATCGGCAAGGGCCAGCGCGGTCTGATAGTCGCTCCGCCCAAGACTGGTAAAACTATCCTGCTTAAGGACATTGCAAATGCGATAGCCGAGAATCACCCTGAAACTTATATCATGATCCTCCTTATTGACGAACGTCCTGAGGAAGTGACTGACATGAGCCGCAGCGTAAACGCCGAAGTCATCGCATCAACATTTGACGAACCGGCAGACCGTCACGTGAAAATAGCCTCAATAGTACTTGAAAAGGCAAAACGAATGGTGGAATGCGGTCATGATGTAGTGATTCTGCTTGACTCAATCACCCGCCTCGCCCGTGCCTACAACACCTGCGCTCCCGCTTCAGGCAAGATATTGTCAGGCGGTGTCGACGCCAATGCCCTCCAGAAACCCAAACGTTTCTTCGGCGCTGCCCGTAACATTGAGAACGGCGGCTCACTCACCATCATTGCCACTGCGCTCACCGAGACCAGCTCAAAGATGGACGAAGTTATCTTCGAGGAATTCAAGGGTACCGGCAACATGGAGCTTCAGCTTGACCGCAAACTCTCCAACAAGCGTATATTCCCTGCCGTCGACATCATGGCATCAAGTACTCGTCGTGACGACCTCCTCCTTCGCAATGAGACACTCAACCGGATGTGGATTCTGCGGCGCTTCCTTAGCGACAGGAACTCCATCGAGGCGATGGAATTCATCAAAGACCGAATGGAACGCACCTCCGACAACGACGAGCTTCTCCGCACCATGGGTGACTAAACCGTCATCAAATGTAACCGATGCTCTGATCTCCACATTCGCTCCATACCTCAAAGATGAGCAGCCGGGATGTGACAACTAAAATTTTTGTTTTGGCTTAAATTTTTTGTCTCAATTTTAAGCCTTATTGTCGCAAAATGGTGAAATTAATTGCGGAAAAATTGCGGAAATTGTAATTCCTCAATCAGCCCGACATAGACCGTAATATTATGCTTGCCGAAACCTCCGAATCGCCATCTGAGGATACAGAAAACCGTTGAGGGGGTTTGTCGTACGCAAAAGGGCGAGCCCAACTTCTTGAATAGCAGAAGTTGGGCTTGCCCTTTTATAGTTCAGCGGACAGTAATGATTTTATTTGAATTTGTAATGCAAATATACAGTCAGAACTCCCTGAAAAGTGCGAAAAGATAAAAACCTTCCCGCTAATTTGCCAAACAGGAACTTAATGTACAGGAATCTTCGCTATTCGATTGGCATGACGTCCACCGTCAAATGGCGATTCAAGGAATTTCTCCATGATATTTATCGCAGTCACATTATCAATGAAGCGGGCGGGAAGAACAAGCACATTGGCATCATTGTGACGGCGTGCAAGCTCGGCAAGCTCCACATTCCAGCAAATCGCCGCACGTATACCCTGATGCTTGTTAAGAGTGATTCCTATACCATTGCCTGAACCACACAGCGCTATTCCGGGATAGCACTCACCATTTTCCACAGCTGTGGCACATGGATGCGCAAAGTCGGCATAGTCACAGCTGTCAGCTGAGAATGTGCCGAAATCCTTGTACTTGATGCCCATTGAATCCAGGTAGCCTTGAAGCATCATTTTCATTTCATACCCCGCGTGGTCACTGCAAAAACCTATCGGGAGATTCTCTTTTAAGATTGACATAATTTTACTATATTAATTTGTGATTCTTTTAATTGTATTATCTGTCACCGGGGTCAGCTATCCTTGGGGAGATGTGATAAAGCATCTCGCCGTAATGTGTGAATGGTGTCACCACATACTCTTCCTCTTCGTTACGCCACAGCATGACACCGCCCGGCTCCTTTGTGTTCGAATGATAATATGCACCTTCAGGAACAGCACATGTCAGCATATCCCCGTTACCGAGGTGAACGCCCCTTTCCCCTATCGCACCGGGCAACACCTCTTTAACCTCAAGCGGAAGCACAACCAACCTCTTATTTCCACCCCCAAAATATCCGTCGAAGCATATCATCTGATAATAGTCGTCAGCATCCGGAATGCCCCTTGTCTTGCCGAGCACCCACACAGGCACTTCCGTATCACGTGTGGCATCGATATATACCGCACCTGACTCCGAACCGGCATACAGCCTCTCCAACTCCCTTGTCTCGCTCCCGACCCTAATCTGCCATTTGGCGAACTCAAAATAATGAATCGCAACAAGAACGGCAAGCACCAGCGCCATAACAGCACCCGTAACAGGTCCTAACCTCCATTTATTCATATTCCCCCACATAAAGAGAGCCACGAGGGCATAGAGTGTCGCAAACCACCCGCTCCGTCCCACGACACCTGACACGGCACTGAACAGGAACGACCCGAACGATGCGATGACAAATACCGCCCAAGGAGACTTGAGCATCATGGATAGTCTGTTACGCCCTTTCCGGGTCAATACACTCACCATTATGAAGGCATACAGCAGCATCGGTATCATGTCCGATTTCAACAGCAGTAGCCATAACTCATCGTCCGGCTCATAGCCGGAACCCAAGCGCGCCCATATTCCCGGAGAGAAAAAGCACCATGCGGCACCTGCCACAAAGCACCATCCCGTCAATTTCACATTATTGTCAAACTGAGAAAAGCCATTCGTAAGCCACAGATAGAAAAGCATGGCGACCAACACCGGCACAGATGCAGCTTCATGCATTCCGCCTGCCAGAAAAGACAGACAACACCACAGGGCAAGCATCGGCCTTGAAGACTGCGAAAGCCATACCCTTCGGTACAGAAATACCCCTGTCATCCCCAACACCGCCACGGCTCCGACCACATAATTATACACTACATCGTAGACCATGAACGAGTCCCACCACGGCAAAGCAAAGGCTATAATGGATATCAGCAGCATTTTGCCGGCAACATCCCGAGTGCCAAATCCTGAAAGCTTGAGCGTCACCCATAGCATAGCACCGATGGAAACAGAGACAATGAGCGCATTGACCATGTGTGGAAACCAGAGAGCTACAAAAGTGTACAGATTATTGGCGAAACGTCCGTTCACATACACCCAATGTCTCACCACCCAGCGAGGAGAAAAATCGAAAACCGCATCGTAATATCCTGTCGCACATCCGTTAAGCCCGTGAAAAGCGCCCAAGTAAGCCAAGTCATCTCCTGAGTAGGGCATAAACCAATACACCACCCCACAAGCGATGGTGACATATGCTATCATTACTGACGGCAGATATCGGATTGCATTCCAATCAAATATCCTCCTCATCGTCAGCCGCAGTGTAACGCAGATGATTCAGCGGGCGCAGAAGGTTGCAGAGCTTTTGGCTCCAGTAATTGTCAAAGTCGTCCTTGACAGCCGTAAGCGCATCACCAACAGCTTCCGACGGAGCGTCACGCACCATGGTTATGAAATTGTACAGCACCTGGAATATATCACACACACCCTCTGCCACACTTGCGCCTATAGGCGTGTCCGAGTATTTCATATCCTCTTCGAACACTTCGAGATACACATCATCCGGTCCGAGCATATTCTCAATCTGCCTGCGGATTGACTCATAGTAATCCTCGTCAAGATAGCTGTCGATATACGGCATATCCTCCTCATCCACTGGGGGTGTGACTACAAGATCGGAAGCGGCGATATATATCCTCGGAAGAAGCCGCAGCATATCTGTCACAAAACCACGACGACCGGAATCCGCCGCATTTTCCACCGCCACGCAATATTCATTGCACAGCCCTATGAATGCCAGAGAATTAGTGTTTAACTCCATAAAGTTCATTATTTTTGATATACTCATAGACACCCGCAGGCAGGAAATAGTTCATATCCTTTCCCCTTGCGAGAGCATTGCGGATAAAAGTACTCGAAATGTCAGCTGTCGGCGCTGTGACTACATCGACACCATCGTCATATACTGTCCCTACAGCATACCCCGGGCGCGGATACACCACTACTCCGAAATCCGACTTTATCTCCTCCGCTCCTTTCCACTGGTCAAATATCTTCCAGTTGTCGCTACCTATTATCAGTTTGAATATATGCCTGGGATAGCGTTTTTCCAGATAACGGAGCGTGTTGATGGTATACGATGGTTTAGGCATTGACAATTCTATGTCACACACTTTAAGCCCCTTGGTATTTCCCATGGCGATATCAAGCATATTCAGTCTTTGGACATCCGGGATAAGTTCCTCCGGATTGGCTTTCAACGGATTGAGCGGCGAAAGATTAAGCCACACCTCGTCAAAACCGCCATATTGCTGCATATAGCTCGCCAACATCATGTGCCCTATATGGACAGGATTGAATGATCCGCCAAGAATCCCGATTGTCATGCCTATATTACTGAATTATTTTTAGATGACGCCTACCACAAGTCCCCTGCTCGCATCTATGCGGCAACGAACTTCTTTATCACAGTCTCAATCTCTTCTATCGCCTGCGCCAAATCGTCGTTCACAACAGTGACATCAAATTCCGGTGCAAACGAAATCTCATATTCCGCCTTGCTGACCCTCTGCTCTATAGCTTCCATAGAGTCAGTGGCTCGTCCCAGAAGACGTTGACGCAAAGCCTCCACGCTTGGCGGCTTGATGAAAATGCTTATAGCCTCGTCGCCAAACATTTTCTTCACATTGACACCGCCTTTCACATCAATGTCAAGTATCACATTGTGACCTTCGCCGGTTATACGGGCTATTTCGCTTTTAAGAGTACCGTAAAATCGTCCGGGGTATACCTCCTCATACTCAACAAAAGCATCGTCCGATATGTGACGGCGGAACTCCTCGTCAGTAAGGAAATAATAGTTCACGCCGTGTACCTCTCCTGCCCTTGGCTGACGGTTGGTAGCTGAAATGGAGAATCGCATGTCTATCTCCCCTTTTTCAAGAAGAGCATTGATTATTGTGGATTTTCCGCAGCCTGAAGGAGCGGAAATTATTATTACTTTTCCATTCATAGCGTATATTCCGGATTACATCACATTAAGCACCTGTTCCTTTATCTGCTCAAGCACATCCTTCATCTGCACCACGAGTTTCTGCATCTCCGCATGATTGCTCTTGGAACCGAGGGTGTTGATTTCACGCCCTATTTCCTGGGTTATGAACCCGAGCTTCTTGCCCTGCCCTTTCGGTCCGCCCATAGTCTCCATGAAATAGTTCAGGTGCTGTGCCAGACGCTGCTTCTCCTCTTTGACATCAAGTTTCTCTATATAGAAGAACAGTTCCTGTTCAAGGCGTGACTTGTCATAGTCGATAGTCTGAATCTTAGCTAATCCTTCCTCCATGCGAGTCCGTATCTTGACAATGCGTTCCCCCTCGAACCGTGGAACCTGCGCAAGCAATTCTCGAATCTTTTCGATTCGCACAGTGAAAAACGCCTCAAGTTTCTCTCCTTCCGTGCGGCGGAATTTCATGAGTGCTTCAGCTGCCTCATTCAGTGTATTCATTACACTCTCGACCTCAGTCGCATCAGCCTCGGTAACAGAATCGGACCTCATCACATCCGGGAAACGAAGGAGCACGCTATACCAGTCAGCCGGTACAGGAATTCCAAGAGACTTCGCCATCTCCTCGACCTCACGCTTGTATGCCTGTAGCACAGGGATATTGAAGCGCATGCTTGCATCGGCTGCCACCGCCTCAACATAGACGGTCAGATCCACCTTTCCGCGCTCCAGTAGATGTGCAAGAGCATTGCGCATCTGCAATTCGTGTTCACGTAAGGAAGAGGGAACTCGCGCAGCTATATCAATCTGTTTGCTGTTAAGCGATTTAATCTCAACCGTGATTTTCTTGCCGGGAACCTCCGTTACGGACTTCCCGAACCCTGTCATAGAGTATAACATACTGACTGTGTTAAAAATTCAGCTCCTCAGGAGCAGTATTAGCTAATATTTCTACCACAAAATTACAATTTTCTCGTGATAAACCAGTAACTTTGTGTAAGTTTTTCCGATTTATTTAAGCAAAACACCATAGCTATGGCTGTCATTCTCAATATTGAAACATCCACCAATGTGTGCTCAGTAGCCCTCACTGCAGAGGGAATGGTCCTTGCCCATCAGGAAGATATGGAAGGTCGCAATCATGCCGCACTCCTGAGCGACTATATCAAGTACTGTCTTGACTTCGCAAGGGAAAAGGAACTCAAACTTGATGCTGTCGCCGTGTCAATGGGTCCCGGCAGCTACACGGGTCTGCGCATTGGTCTCTCAGAAGCAAAAGGACTCGCCTACGCACTTGACATACCCCTGATAGGAGTAAATACCCTCCAACTTCTGGCTTGCCAGGTCATGTTCACCCGTGAGCTTGAGGGCGATGAGATTTTTGTCCCCATGATTGATGCCAGGCGCATGGAAGTCTATACTGCCGCATATGATTTCGCACTACAGGATGTCATGGGACAACAGCCTTTGATTCTTGACGAGAGCAGCTATGCCGACATACTTGCTTCCGGTAGCAAGGTCCTGTTTTTCGGGAACGGTAGTGACAAAGCCAAAGAGGTAATCAAGGCTCCCAATGCCACATTCGTTCCGGAAATAGTGCCGCTCGCCATCGACATGATAGCGCTTGCCGAACGTGCTTACTCCCAGCGCGATTTCCTTGACACAGCTTACAGCGTGCCTAACTATATAAAAGATTTTCAGGCGACAAAACCCAAAAACAGCGTGCTCGGTTGATGGACAACGAACTGACTTCCATCCTGAAGGGCAATGATTTCAACCGCCTAAGATTGAAATACCATGGTTCCCCGGAGAAGCTATGGGAAATTCTTCAGGCAGAATGCCGATACAAGACTGCATCAAAACTGCCCGACACACTTGCTAATCCCGAATTCATATTTCCATCGTTGGCTGTAGCGGAAATGGCGACATCCGACGCGGTTGCCGAGATTCATGCGGGTATGATTAACGATAGCGGGACTGTGCTTGACATGACCTGCGGACTTGGCATAGACGCTTTTCATTTTGCCGGGAAAGCGTCGGAAGTCACAGCTATTGAACTTAACAAGGAGAGCTATGAGGCGGCATGCCACAATGTAAAGGCTTTAGGGCTTGGAAATGTGGAAATTCTGGAAGGAGACAGTATAGAATGGCTCGCCGGAAATAAGCGCACCTTTGACACCATCTTTATCGACCCGGCAAGACGAGATTCAGCCGGCAGGCACTTCGCACTTAAGGAGTGCCGTCCCGACGTCACGGCTTCATTGGGACTCCTGCTTGAACGTTGCGACAAACTTATCATAAAGTGCTCCCCTATGGTAAGCATCGATGCAGCCATAAAGGAACTTGGAGTGCAGTGCGATGTCACACTGATAGGGACACGCAAGGAATGCAAAGAAGTGGTGCTGATTCACACTAAAGATAATGCCGGAGAGACAACCCGGACGATACGCTCTGTCACTGTCGGCGGTGCTGAATTTGTATTCTCCTCCGATGATGAAAATTCGGCATCGGCTATGTTCGGCAAGCCTAAAGCAGGCGGTTATCTGTATGAACCCTACCCTTCTGTGATGAAGAGTGGCGGCTACCGCACTCTGTCATCACGCTTCAACCTCGATAAATTACACCCGAACACGCATCTGTATTATTCCGAAAGTGTGATAGATAGGTTTCCGGGCTGCCACTTGGAGATTGAAGAAGTCATACCTTTCTCAAAACAGAATGTTAAGGCTTTTGCGAAAAAATATCCAAAAATCAATGTCGCCACAAGGAATTTCCCCCTCTCCGCCCCTGAACTTGTAAAGAAGCTCAAGGTCAAAGAAGGGGGTGACATGATGGTATTCGGCTCGACAGACTGCGACTCCGAAAAAATTCTTATCGTTGTCAGATTATCTCAAGGTTAGCATTCAGACGCTGACGCACTACCTCATAAATCATTACTCCGGCTGCCACTGAAACATTAAGCGAACCTATGTTTCCGAACATAGGTATTGACACCTTGGTCTCGCACTGCTTCATCGCCTCGGGTGAGATACCGACATCCTCGGCTCCCATAACAAGTGCTACAGGGTCGCTGTAATGCCCCTCTGTGTAATTTATGTCAGCCTTTTCCGAGACAGCCACCACATTGTAACCATTCTCGCGGAGGAATTTCGCAGCCCAGGCAATTGATGACACACGGCACACAGGTATGTGATGCAGCGCCCCGGCTGAAGTCTTGATTGCATCCCCTCCGACCGACACACTGCCATGCTCAGGGATAACAATTGCATCTACCCCTGCACACTCGCAAGTACGGGCTATAGCACCAAAGTTACGCACATCAGTTATACCGTCAAGCAACACTATGAAGGGTAATATGCCAGCCTCATAAAGCTCCGGCACCAGATGGTCGAGACGATGATAAGTTATCGCAGACATCATCGCAAGGACTCCTTGATGATTCTTGCGGGTAATGCGGTTGATACGTTCCACCGGCACACGCTGCATCACCACCCTGGCAGCTCTGGCGGCTGCAATAAGCTCGCCCGCCAATTCTCCTTGCAAATCCTTGGCTATAAATATCTTGTCTATCTCCTTTCCGGCCTCTATCGCCTCAAGCACGGCACGGATACCGTAAATGTAATCGCTACGTTCCACTATATAATATATTTTCTGGGTTTATCAATCTTTAATTGGGTTATACGGCTCTCCAAGTCCTCATTTTTTCAGCAGTGAGCGTGCGGCTGCAAGCGCAGCCTTGTCAATTGAAGCACCGCCAAGCATGGAGGCGATAGCAGTGACACGCTCCTCGTCTGAGAGCCTTGATATGTGCGTATGCGTCGAATGGTCATCATCCTCCTTGTACACACGATACTGCGCATCACCTTTCGATGCCACCTGCGGCAGGTGTGTGATGGCTGTCACCTGAATGCTTTTTGATATGTCACGCATCATCTCGCCCATACGGTTGGCGACATCTCCGGAAACTCCCGTGTCAATCTCGTCGAAGATTATGCTCGGGAGCTGCATTCTTGAAGCGATAATCGACTTGATCGAGAGCATAAGGCGCGAAATCTCACCGCCCGAGGCTGTCGCTCCGACCGGCATAAGCGGCTGATTCTTGTTGAATGCAAACATGAACTGCACAGTGTCCATTCCGGTAGCCGACATATCAGCCGGTAGCACCTGGATATCACACTGGAGATTTTTCATACCAAGCGGCATGGCTACTTCTCGCAACCGCTGTCCGAATTTAACAGCCTCCGCCTTACGCGCCTCCGAAATCTCCATGGCTACTTCCTTGGCAAGTGCCTTTGCCCGGCGGGCCTCCTTCTCCAAATCCTTAAGGAACTCGTCAGAGTTGTCAAGAGCGTTCAGCTTGTTGCGCAGCGAGTCACGGAGAGCAATCAGTCCGTCACTGTTATCCACATGATGCTTGTGGCATAGCGTGTAGATGGAATTAAGCCTGTCCTCGATAGCCGCAAGCTCCGCAGGGTCAGCCGAGAGGCTCTCGTCAAGCCCGCTCAGGGTTGACGCAATGTCATTTAGCTCTATTTTAGCCGACTCCAACCGTTCCGGTATATCGTCGGTCGCATTCAGGACGTCTCCAAGGTCTTCACAGGCATCAATGGCAGTCTCGACAAGCGATACCGCATTCTCGGAATCCTGCGACAGCGCTCCGGCAGCACGGTTGAGAGCATCCTTTATCACAGCTATATTTGACATCACCTCCCGCTCTCGCTCAAGGTCAGCCTGTTCCCCGGGAAGAAGGTTCAGTTCCTCAAGCTGTTCAAGCTGGAATCGTGTAAACTCCTCATCTTCACGGCTTCGCTCCACCTTCGCCCGCATCACCTTCAGCTGGCGCACAGCCTCACGCAAAGCATTATATCGTTTTGCATACTCATCCAGCCGAAGCCTGTTGCCAGCAAGCGTATCTATGATTTTAAGCTGGAAATCAGGCATGGACAGCAGCTGGTTCTGATGTTGCGAATGGATGTCTATGAGACGCATCGCCACTGCCTGGAGTTTGGAAAGCGGGACAGGGGAATCATTGACAAACGCACGCGAACGACCTGCAGGCGCAACCTCACGCCGTAGTATGCATCTGTCATCATCCCATTCTATATCGGCATCGAGGCAATACTCCTTGAGTGAGGGATAACCTTCGACCGTAAACACTGCCTCAATCACGCTTTTCGCCTCCGGATTAGTTACAACGCGTGAGTCAGCTCTCCCTCCGAGTATCAGAGACAGAGCGCCGAGGATTATTGACTTTCCGGCTCCGGTCTCACCGGTTATCACATTGAATCCCTTGTGGAAATCAATGTCTATGACATCAATAAGCGCATAATTGGATATGTGAAGTGACTCTAACACTTGTAAGTTAATTTTTTATGGTTTGCTTAGTTATTAAATCGAAACATGACAGTCACGGCATGGAGACACAAGCTCTCAATTGTCAACGCCACCGCGTTTTATAAGTTCGAGGCGAGACTCATCGGTAGGGTATAATTCTGTAAGAATACGACAGGCATGCTGACGTTCCTTATCTGATGCCTTGGAATAAATATTGACAAGTTCATCAAGCTTGGCATCCTTGAACATGGACAATCCAACCGACATCGGGTCAGTTTCATAAATCCGGGATAGGATATCAAGCGAGGAGTCAATAGCTCCCCTCCCTTTGTCAGGACTTACCGACATCACGTCCAGACCTTGAATGTGATATCTGTAGTATAGCTCTCGAATCTGCGATGTCGAGGGCGATATGAACGAATTGAGCACCGCCGCCCTGTTTTTAGTATCCTCAAACGTACGCCAACCGCTTTCGCCTGCCGACTGCGCCTGATGGACTATCAGCTCAAGCCTGTCAAAGAACCTGTCGCCCCCATGGAGCGAGAATGAGTCAAAATCAACAGCCAGAATCAGATTTACATAAAAATTTACAATCGCTGTGAGCTGGCTTTGCATTTCTGTCTCGGAATAAATGAGAGGCTCATTTTCCGTATACGTGAACTCTATCCTGTTGTCTTTAAAATTAATCAATGTGCTGACATACGACGAATTGTAGACCGGACGCACCGACTGCACCTGTAGCGAACCGCTCATCTTCCCTGTTGACTCGTCATAACCGCTAACGGTTAGGAATAAATTCGACTCTATCTTTTCATTAGAAGAAAAGACCGCATCGCTCCATTTCGTGGTGTTGACATACTCGTTTATAGCTGTCTGAAGAGTCTCGAAAACCGACTTATTGGTTCCCTCAATCTGTGAGGCATCCACCTCCACACGGCAATTCAACTCCTGTGCCATGGCAGAAACCGAGACCAACAGCAACGGTATGACCAACAGAACCCACTTCATCACTCCGGCAAACCAAGTGACACAATGGCATCTACGATATCACCCGCAACCTCACGCTTTGATTTCAGCGGATATTCCACACTCTTTCCTTCACGGGTGAAGATGGTGATTTTATTCGTGTCTGTCCCAAATCCGGCACCTTTGTCACGCATGGAATTAAGAACTATCATATCAAGGTTCTTCCTGTCAAGCTTCTCTACCGCATTGTCAAATTCATGGTCGGTTTCAAGCGCAAAACCTATCATACGCTGTCCCGGGGTCTTCTTGGCTCCTAAGGTAGCGGCAATATCCGGATTTTTCACCAGCTCAATCACAGGGACCTCCTGATGCTCACGTTTGATTTTGGAATCAGACGTATGCGCCGGAGCATAGTCCGCCACAGCAGCACACATAATGGCTATATCGACCGAGGGAAACACATTCTCACAAGCGGCAAGCATCTCCTTGGCAGACTCGACATCCACCACCTTTATCGACGGATGACAGGCTGTGACGGATACAGGTCCGCTTACCAGAACGACGTCAGCTCCGCGCCCGGCACATTCCTCAGCCAACGCATAGCCCATCTTTCCGGTCGAATAGTTCCCTATGAAACGTACAGGATCAATCTTTTCATGCGTAGGGCCTGCCGTGATGAGCACTTTTTTCCCTTTCAGAGTCTCCTTCACGGCAAAAAAGCGTTCAAGCACCTCTACGATTCTCTCCGGTTCCTCCATGCGGCCTTTGCCTACAAGCCCGCTTGCAAGGTAACCAGACTCCGGCTCTATGATATGATTGCCATAGCTGCGCAGCAACTCTATGTTTGCTTGCGTCGACGGATGAGCCATCATGTCGAGGTCCATCGCCGGAGCTACAAACACCGGAGACTTGGCGGAAAGATAGGTAGTGATAAGCATATTGTCAGCTATACCATGAGCCATCTTCCCTATTGACGAAGCCGTGGCTGGAGCTATGACCATACAGTCAGCCCACAACCCGAGGTCGACATGCGAATGCCATTCACCGGTATTGGCGGTAAAAAATTCACTCACCACCGGCTTCTGGCTAAGAGCCGAGAGAGTCACAGGGGTGATAAACTCCTTTCCGGCCGGCGTGATGACCACCTGCACTTCAGCACCTGCCTTTACCAATAACCTCAGCAGCGACACCGACTTATAAGCCGCGATGCCGCCACAGATTCCGAGTATGATATGTTTGCCCTGCAAACTCATTTCTTCATGCGTAGTTTTATACGGGTGAAACAATCTTTGGTATTCTGCGGGAAATCACCTTTCATAATCCAGTCATAATAGCCCGGATCCTTCTGGAGCACCTCACCTGCAAGTTTTCCTTTGTATTTCCCGAAATTGACCACTTCCTCGTCATTATCATTATATATAAGACGCCCCATAAAATCCACATTCCGGTTCTGGCGGGAGAATTTGCTCAGCTCCTCCATGTCGTTGGGCAAGTCATCATACTTGTCAAGCTGAGCCATGAGCACCTCATAAGTGGCACGTGTGTCGGCATTTGCCGAATGCGCGCCGTCAAGCTCCTTGCCACAATAGAACCGATAGGCAGCCACAAGCGTACGCTGCTCTTTCTTGTGGAATATGGTCTGCACATCTATCATACGTGCCTTGGAAAAATCAAACTTGATTCCGGCTCGCTGAAACTCTTGGTCAAGCATGGGTATGTCAAACTTATTGGAGTTGAAACCGGCTATATCACACCCTGTCATCTCATTTGCGAGTGAGCGGGCTATCTGCTTGAATGTCGGAGCGTCCGCCACATCCTCATCAGAGATATGATGCACAGCTGTCGCTTCAGGCGGAATCTTCACGCCCGGATTAATCCGGCGTGTCTTCTCAATCTCCTCACCCGAAGGGAGAATCTTGATAAATGAGATTTCCACTATATGGTCGTTAGTGACATCGACCCCGGTAGTTTCGAGGTCGAAAAACACTATTGGCTTCTTTAAATTAAGCTTCATTTTGTCCGGGATATCAGAAGTCTGTAACACTCATCGGCATGAGGAGCATTGTGAGCTTGGTATCAGCCTTATCCTCGGTGGGAAGGATGACAGCCGGCTTAGACGGGTCGGCGAGCTTGAACACGATATCATCAGTCCAAAGCACTCCAGCCAGTTCAGACAGATATGAAGAACTGAAGCCAACCACCATGCTGTTGCCGGTAAAATCCGAAGCGAGAGTCTCGACACCCGAGGTGTTATACTCGTTGTCGGATGCCTTGATTGTAAGCATATCCGGTGTGAGACGGAACTTGATAAGACCGTGACCTTCATCCACAAAGAGACTCACCCGACGCACCGCAGTGGTGAACTGGTGACGGTTGACTGTGAGTGTGAAAGGATTATTGGCAGGAATCACACGGGTGTAATCAGGGAAACGACCTTTGACAAGACGGCTCTCGAATGTGAAGGTGTCATTTTCAAATGTCACACCCTGCTGCGGGTCAAGAGAAACTTTAACATCCTCATCCTTGCTGAAAACACTGCGGAACACATTGGTCGACTTGTTAGGAAGGATAAATGACCCCTCTATGCCTGGAGCGAAACTTGCATCCTCGAATTTCACAAGCTTATGGGTGTCGGTTGCCACGAAAATCAGGCGGTCAGGCTTTATGTCCCAATACACACCCATCATCTGCGGGCGCAGCATATCGGTACCGGCGGCAAACGAAGTAAATTCCAAACCACGGAGCAACAGTGAGCCAGAGGTCTGGAAAGTAAGAAGATTATCGGAAGCAGTACGGTTGAAGCGTGGATATTCCGCACCTGAAACGCCCATAAATTTATATGAGCCATTGGGATGTGACATCTCGACAGCGAGAGTAGTATCATCAATCTCAAAATTCAGTTCCTGCTCAGGCATCACGCGGAGCAGCTCAACTACCCTGCGGGCATCTATGCAAAACTCACCGTAACCCTCCACATCCATGATGGGAATACGTCCACAAAGGGTATTCTCGCCGTCACATGCCGTGATTGTAAGCACATTGCCCTCTATAGAGAAAAGGAAATTATTAAGAATGGTCAGCGCGTTCTTGGCATTGATGACCTTGCTTACCGACGAAGCAAAATTATGAAGTGTCTTGCTTGGAACTGTAAATTTCATATATCGATTCGATTTATTGATTTATCGTATTATCCCACAAAGTTAGCACAAAAATCGCAAAAGACAATCATATTTCGTAACTTTGCGGAAAATTTTAGAGTGTGCCAAACGGCATACCATTAAAGACGCTATTTTTTCTTATGTGGGTAATACTTGCGGTCGCTTCGGCGCTATGCCTCGGCTTCTACGACGTGATGAAAAAACTGTCACTCGACAGAAACAGTGTGTTAGGTGTTCTGTTTCTAAATACTCTCTTCGGAGCAATTTTCATGCTCCCTATCATTATAACCGGCATATGCCACGGGAATTACGGACTTGGGAACACCCTGGAGGGACATGGCGCAATATTACTTAAATCAGGTATCGTACTCACATCATGGCTGCTCGGCTATGCAAGCATAAAGCACCTTCCGCTTACGATTGCCGGACCTGTAAATGCCTCACGTCCGGTGATGGTGCTTGTCGGCGCACTGCTGATTTTCGGTGAGAGACTCAATGCGTTGCAATGGGTCGGTGTGATACTCGGGTTCTGGTCACTTTACTTTATCAGTCGGGTCGGAGGCAAGGAAGGCTTCTCGATTAAAAGCAGCAAATGGGTATGGATGGCTATCGGAGCGACAGCCATGGGAGCGGTAAGCGCACTTTATGACAAATACCTGCTCACAAGGTACGAGCCTCTGGAAGTCCAGGCGTGGTATTCGCTCTACCAGCTCATCATCATGGGAATCACAATCGGCATAATTATGCGCGGGCTCAAAGGTGGAACCCCTCTGCAATGGCGCTGGACCATCCCGTTCATATCGCTGTTCCTCACCGTGGCAGATATAGCATATTTTTACAGCCTCTCGCTCGAAGGGTCGATGATTGCCGTGGTATCAATGATACGACGCGGCAGCGTGATAGTATCATTCTTCTACGGTGTAATCTTCCTTCACGAGAAGAACATAAAGCTTAAGCTCGTGGATTTGACATTGCTTCTGATCGGTCTTTCATTCCTGGTGGTTGGGAGCCTTTGAAAATCGCAGAGTGGTCCGGAGCAACGGGAACGAGAATGTCATTATGGCATTGTCAGTCACTGAAGCATGTATATCACGGCTCATCCGCTCGAATGTCGAGTCATACCACGTCAAGTCATAGTGCGACTGGAAGATGGTAGGCAAAAGATGACCTTTAATCATGCCGGACACCCAGCTTCGGGCCATAGTTTCCGCACCCGCCACATAAATCACATCATATCCTCCATCAATCGCCTCACTTTTGACCACAGCCAGCACATACCTGCCTCCAAGACGGGCGTAATCCCTGTCGTTCTGACGGTCAAGGTATCGCCAGTATCCCTCCAACGGGTCTGTTGTCGAAGCAAAACGCTCGTCAAGGGATTTGACGCTCCACCCGGACGCAAGACCGGCAGCGACCGAGTGGTGTGCCTCCGTGGAAAGCGATGACACTTCAAGTTCGCCCTTTGCCCACACTTCGACCGACACATCCGACAAATCACCCGTATCATATGGGATATCAGCTATCGGAGCTGCCGAACGGGAACCGCCTGCAAGGCGGAGAGAGCCATTCTTACAATCCAGTTCAAGCAGAAACGTATTATAATTGCCGGAAGATGTGGCGAAACCATCCATATAATCCTGACTGAAAACTGTACGAGACCCGCACGCTATCACCACACGGGTAAAACGACGGTCAAGAAGGTCTCCGAAATCAGTGTTGCCGTGACGCAAAGACACTGACAGCGTGTCACCTCCGGCTCCAATCACATTATAGCCCCAGTAAACCGGAGCCATGCCCGCACGCTCCCCTATTCCGGACATTGCGCCACGCACCTCGACCGTAAGCATATCGGAATGTGTTCCAGCATGATGGGAAGCTGTGACAGCCGAATCACGTATTACAAAAGGGGACGGATGATACTCCCGCTGCCTCCACAATGATTCGGAAGAGACATCGCACAGCGAAACAGAGAGCAGGAGAAAGAGGAGAAAACGGAGAGAGGGGAAATATGTCATCGTTTTTCTGTGTTTCCTTCGTAATAATTGATATACGCCTTGTTGACAAGCCGGACACCGCCTGGAGTAGGATAATTGCCGGAGAAATACCAGTCACCGGGACATGTCGGAATAGCGTCACGCTGTCCTTCCAAAGTCTGGTACACAAGCTCGACCTCAGCGTTTATGGATCCGTCTGCCGTGAGCATATCCACAATCTTGCGTGAAATCTCATCCTGGGTGAAAGGTGCATATATCGCCTTGACACAGTTTGTCATCTCGAAATCTAGTAGTTTCTCCTGAGCAAGACATTTCTTATATGTCTCGTCAAGCACATAGTCCATGCCTCTGTCCTTAAGCAATTCCACTGCCGCCCGGAATGCGATGAACTCACCCATACGCGACATGTCTATTCCATAGTAATCCGGATAGCGCACCTGAGGTGACGAAGACACGACAACAATCTTTTTGGGATGCAGGCGGTCAAGCATACGGAGTATAGACTGCTTCAGAGTAGTGCCACGGACAATACTGTCGTCAATCACCACCACATTGTCTACATTGTTCTCTATGATTCCATATGTCACGTCGTAGACATGCGCAGCGAGGTCATTACGGGATTCACCCTCAGCTATGAATGTACGAAGCTTTATATCCTTGATAGCGACCTTCTCTATGCGGAGATTCTGCTTCATAATCTCAGAAAGGCGTTCCGGAGTAAGCACCCCTTCCCTCTGCGCTTCCATTATGCGGGATTCTTTCACCTTGTTGAGCTCGCGCTCAAGCTGAGTACACATGCCTATGAATGCCACTTCGGCGGTATTAGGTATGAATGAGAACACCGAATGTTCGAAGTCGTTGCCGATGCTCTTCATGATGGCAGGCACCACGTTACACCCGAGCTGCTTGCGCTCCTTGTAAATATCCGCATCACTACCTCGGGAGAAATAGATGCGCTCGAAAGAGCACCGCTGGTTATCGCCCTCGCCGAGGATATCATCAACACTAATATTGCCAGATTTTGTCACTACAAGGGCACTTCCGGGACGGAGCTCCTTTA
This sequence comes from uncultured Duncaniella sp., assembly GCA_958352885.1. Taxonomy (GTDB): domain Bacteria; phylum Bacteroidota; class Bacteroidia; order Bacteroidales; family Muribaculaceae; genus Duncaniella. Next base: position 148,031 of record CATWQI010000004.1, on the reverse strand, counting down.
TGTCACGACGGGGGATATTGAATGTGGTCTGAATAACCGGACGCTCCGACGCAAGCACCACAATCTCGTCATCATGATAATAGAACGCAGGACGGATGCCGTGACGGTCACGCAGCGCGAACATATCGCCCGAGCCGGTAGCACCGCAGATGACAAAGCCGCCGTCCCACGATGGAGCCTTTGCTGAAAGCACACGACGCACATCAAGAGAATCCTCAATCTGACATGCCAGTCTCGCCCCCTCCATGGTGTCACGATACTGACGGTAAATCCTATGATTCTCCTTGTCAAGCGCATCGCCAAGTTGCTCAAGCAGCACAACGGTGTCACTGTATATCCTCGGATGCTGCCCGCAGGCAGCCACTTCCTCAAATATGGAGTCGACATTAGTCATATTGAAGTTGCCGCACATCAGCAGATTACGTGAGCGCCAGTTGTTACGGCGCAGGAACGGATGGCAGTATGACAGACCGCTTTTACCTGTGGTGGAATAGCGCAGATGCCCCATGTATATTTCACCGAGGAAAGGAGCGTAACGTTCTATCCATTCGGAGTCATGCTCAGCGAGATGAGCCGCTTCCACTTTGTCACGGATGGTCCCGAATATCTCCTGAATCGCATCTTTGCCGAGAGCCCTTTCACGGAACACATATTCGTTACCGGGAAGGGTGTGCATCTTCACAACCCCGACACCGGCTCCTTCCTGCCCACGGTTGTGCTGCTTCTCCATCAGGAGATAAAGTTTGTTTATGCCATAAGCATAAGTCCCATACTTCTTCTTATAATACTCAAGTGGTTTCAGCAATCTAACCATTGCCACTCCACACTCATGCTTCAATATCTCCATCGGACTATTTGATGTGATAAATTTTGACTTGGTTTTATATATGCAAAGGTACAAAAATTTTTCAGAGCGACACACCGTCATTCTGACAAAAAAAACAGCATCTGTCCTGATTTAGGACAGATGCCATAGAATCATTTTTCAAGCCGGTTCATCCTCAGTATATACCGAATGCAATTGATCGGCATATCAGCGGATAAAGAGGAGTTCACGATATTTGGGGAGAGGCCACATCTCGTTGTCAACCATAAGTTCGAGCTTGTCGATATGGTAACGTATCGTCTCAAGACACGGAGCTACGTTGCGAGAGTAAGCAAGAGCCTTGTCACGCTCGGAATCGATCTTGTTTGCTTCCTTGCGAGCATTGACCATCTTTGCCACCTCTTCCTTGATGATGGTGCAGTGGCGCATGATTTTCTCGACAGTCACGGCATCCTGCGCAGAGAGTTCCACACCCTTGTTACCGGGGAAGAGCTCACGGATTTTCACCATGTTGTCAAGGAGGATAGAGAGGTAGCGTGTTGCCACAGGCACGATATGATTAATGGCAAGGTCTCCGAGAACACGAGCCTCTATCTGAATCTTCTTTGTATACATTTCCCACTTGACTTCATTGCGGGCCTCAAGTTCGACATGGTTCATCACGCCGGTCTTGCTGAACATCTCGATAGATGACGGACGGAGGTATGCGTCGAAAATAAGAGCGGGATTTGTCTCGCAATCAAGGCCACGGCGGCTTGCTTCCTCCTTCCATTCGTCGGAATAACCGTTGCCGTCGAAATGTATAGCCTCAGAGTAAAGAAGCAGAGCTTTGATTTCGGCAAGGAGCGCATGGTGTAAGTCCTCGCCGTCGGCAAGGCGCGAGTCAATCTTCTTACGGAAATCCGAAAGCTGTTCTGCGACAGCGGCGTTGAGCGCAATCATGGCTGACGCACAGTTGGCACTTGAGCCAACGGCACGGAACTCGAAGCGGTTGCCGGTGAAGGCAAACGGCGAGGTACGGTTACGGTCAGTGTTGTCAAGCATGATTTCAGGAATCTGAGCCACACCAAGGTTAAGTTCCTCCTTGCCTGCGAGAGCTATTAACTCGTCCTTGTCCGAATTCTTTATCTTGTTAAGGATTTCTGTGAGCTGGCTTCCGGTAAAGATTGAAATGATGGCAGGTGGCGCCTCATTGGCACCGAGACGGTGACAGTTTGTGGCAGACATGATGGAGGCTTTGAGAAGTCCGTTGTGACGGTGAACGGCAGCCATCACGTTAGCTACGAATGTGATAAACTGAAGATTGTCCTTGGGTGTCTTGCCGGGAGCAAACAGCAGTGTGCCTGTGTCAGTACCAAGTGACCAGTTGCAATGCTTGCCGGAACCGTTTATGCCGGCGAAGGGTTTCTCATGAAGCAGCACACGGAAATTGTGGCGGCGGGCCACCTCTGCCATCACAGACATGATAAGCATGTTGTGGTCGTTGGCAAGGTTTGTTTCCTCATAGATAGGAGCAAGCTCGAACTGATTGGGTGCAACCTCGTTATGGCGTGTCTTGACAGGTATGCCGAGCTTATGCGCCTCGATTTCGAGGTCAAGCATGAAGGCTTCCACACGCGAGGGGATAGCACCGAAGTAGTGATCTTCAAGCTGCTGGTTCTTAGCTGACTCGTGTCCCATCAGCGTACGCCCGGTCATCACGAGGTCCGGACGTGCAGCATAAAGAGCCTCGTCGACCAGGAAGTATTCCTGTTCCCATCCGAGATTCGAGACCACATGTTTCACATTCGGGTCAAAGAGCTGCGCTACCGAAGTTCCAGCCTTGTCTACCGCAGAGAGAGCACGCAGAAGAGGAGTTTTATAGTCAAGCGACTCTCCAGTGTACGAAATAAATATTGTCGGGATACAAAGTGTATTGTCAATTATGAATGCCGGCGATGAGATATCCCAGGCAGAGTAACCGCGAGCCTCAAATGTGTTACGGATACCGCCATTCGGGAAGCTTGAAGCGTCGGGTTCCTGCTGCACGAGGAGTTTGCCGCTGAATTCCTCAACCATTCCTCCTTTGCCGTCATGCTCCACAAAGCCGTCATGTTTCTCAGCTGTGGTTTCGGTCAGGGGCTGGAACCAGTGGGTATAATGGCGCGCACCATTGTCGATTGCCCATTGTTTCATACCCTCAGCCACGCTGTCCGCCACCTTGCGTGACAGCGGCTCCTTGTTGTCAATAGCGTTGATGAGAGCCTTATAGGTGTCGATGGGCAGATATTTGAACATCTTGCCACGGTTGAACACTTTACAGCCATAGTACTCGGTGGGACGTTCCTTGGGAATCTCAACGGGCACTGCCTTACGGTTGGAAGCCTCTTCAACAACTTTGAATCTGTAACTTGACATAAGCTTGTAAGTTAAATGAATATAAATATAGATGTGGTTACTTTAAATCTGAATAATCTTGATAGAGCCGGCATCAGCACAGGCGCTTGATGGCCTTCACAATATTTTCACGGGTGTTGAATGCCGTGAGACGGAAATATCCTTCGCCCGACGGACCGAACCCGCTACCGGGGGTGCCGACTATGTGGTAACGGTCAAGCAGGTAGTCGAAAAACTCCCATGAAGTCATCTCGCCCGGAGTCTTTAACCAGATATACGGAGAATTCACACCGCCAGCCACTTCGTAGCCTGCCTGCATAAGACCTTCGCGCAATATGCGGGCATTCTCAAGATAATAGTCGATGGTCTCACGCACCTGGCGCTGTCCCTCTTCGGTATAAAGAGCCTCCGCTCCACGCTGTGTGAGATAGCTCGCACCATTGAACTTTGTGGTCTGACGGCGGCGCCAAAGGGCATTGAGTGCCACTTCGTCGCCTTCGCTGTCCCTGCCGTAGAGAGACTTTGGAACCACGGTGTAACCGAGACGTATGCCTGTGAATCCAGCAGTCTTGGAATAGCTGCGGAACTCAATCGCGACCTCTTTTGCGCCTTCAATCTCATAGATGGAATGCGGCACATCATCCTCACGTATATATGCCTCATATGCAGCATCGAAAAGGAGCAACGAGCCGTATGTACGACAATAATCCACCCATTTCTTCAGTTCGTCACGGGTCAGAGTAGTACCTGTCGGATTATTGGGATAACAGAGATAAATCACATCTGGAGCCTCCGCCGGAAGCGCCGGCACAAAGCCATTGGATGAAGTGCATGGAAGGTATTCGATATCGCTCCACTGCCCGTTTTCCAACAGCTCGCCACCTCTGCCCCCCATGACATTTGTGTCGATATATACGGGATAGACCGGATCAGTCACAGCCACTTTGTTTGTAACGGCGAGTATGTCACCTATATTGCCGGTATCGCTTTTTGCGCCGTCACTTATAAAAATTTCGTCCGGTTCAATATCAATTCCACGACGCCGATAGTCATACTCCGCTATCTTTTCGGCAAGGAAACTGTAGCCTTGCTCCGGTCCGTACCCATGGAATGTTTCACCGTGCGCCTCGTCATCAACAGCCTTATGCAGAGCGTCGACTACACAACGGCACAGCGGCATGGTCACGTCACCTATCCCCATGCGTATTACCTCAACACCGGGATGCGATTCCTGATATGCAGCTACCCTGCGAGCCACCTCGCTGAAGAGATAGGATGCCGGAAGCTTGGTAAAATTATCGTTTATTCTGAACATATTTCAACAGACATTTATTATTCTTTGCTATTTCTTATATACACACCGTCAAATACTTTGGTAGCGCCACCCGTCATATAGACATGGTTGTCATCACCCCAGCGGACATTCAGGTCACCGCCACGGAGATGCACAGTGATGTCACGACCGGTACGCCCGGTCAGCGAGGCAGCCACGGCTGTGGCACACGCTCCTGTACCGCATGCGAGGGTCTCACCTGTGCCGCGTTCCCATACTCGCATCCTTACCTCTGTCGGACTGACCACCTCGACAAACTCTATATTAGCCCGGTCAGGCCAGATGGGGTGACGTTCGAGTTCCGGACCGAGAGTGTCAAACGGCACATCTTCCAACCGGTCGACAAATATTACTCCATGCGGATTCCCCATGGATACAGCCGTTACTCTGACATCGCCCTGGGACGTGCGCACTACCTGCTCCACCATTGACTCACCCGGATAATCAGCGGGTATTTCCGCCGGGCTGAGTATGGGTTCACCCATGTCGACAGTTACCGATTCCACTTCATCATCCCCTGCCAAATTAAGCGACAAAACCTTGATACCCGAGAGGGTTTCAAGGTTTATGACATTTTTTGAGGTAAGGTGATTGTCGTGGAGGTAGCGGGCTATGCAACGGGAGGCGTTGCCACACATGCGGGCTTCAGAGCCGTCGCTGTTGAACATCCTCATTTTGAAGTCAGCCTTGTCCGAGTGGCAAATCAGGACTATACCGTCGCCGCCCACGCCGAAATGCCGGTCACTCATTTCCACTGCCAGGGCCGGCAGGTCGGAGGGCATTTTACCAAGGCAATTAATGTAGATGTAATCATTGCCTATACCGTGCATCTTCGTAAAACGAATTCCGTCACTATTATTTATGACTTTCGCTGGCATTTTTATACCTGTTATTTTTTGTACCTGTTTTGATTAAAAATCCGCATTGGATTTGTTAACCGAACTTAAAATATTTGCAAAGGTAAGCATTTTGCCACAAATACAATTAAAAAACCAACAAAAATTTAAAATATTTTTCAAATCACGCCATTTAGCCATAAAATTATACTGAAACACCACACATAATAATTATACGGGACAATTATTCACATTCATTTTGTTCACAGGAATGATTATTCCTGATTTTTATGTACATTTGCGCTATATAATATCATCACACAGACCGCATCCACTTATGAACGACGACGCATTAAGCCAATTATACTTTAAAGACACGGCGTTTCAGAACCTTATGCAACGCCGCATATTTAATGTGCTACTCATTGCCTCCACCTACGATGCCTTTATGATGGAAGAGGACGGACGCGTGGAGGAACAATTGTATTTTGAGTATACATCCCTCAACCTGTCCTCTCCCCCACGCGTGACAAGGGCTCTAAACTCCGAGGAGGCACTTGAGCTTTTACAACACAAAAGTTTCGACCTTGTGATAATGATGCCGGGCAACGACATCAGCGAGACGTTCACAGGCGCACGCCGCATCAAGGATACTTATCCGGAGCTGCCAATCATCGTGCTGACCCCATTCTCCAAGGAAGTGTCCCGCCGACTGTCCAACGAGGATTTCTCCGGGATAGATTATGTGTTCTCATGGCTCGGCAATGTCGACCTCCTGCTTGCAATAATCAAATTGCTTGAGGATAAGATGAATGCCGACAATGATATCAATAATGTCGGAGTGCAGATGATTCTGCTTGTGGAGGATTCGGTGAGATTCTACTCCTCTGTGCTTCCCATTGTCTACAAGTTCATACTTAAGCAATCACGCGAGTTCTCCACCGAGGCCCTGAACGAGCATGAACAGATGCTGCGAATGCGAGGCAGACCCAAAGTAATGCTTGCGCGCGACTATGAGGAAGCCTTGCAGCTTTACGACAAGTACAGCGAGCACATACTCGGAGTAATCAGCGACGTGTCATTCGTGCGCGAGGGAAAAAAAGACCCTAAGGCAGGCATACGCCTTGCACGCGAATTGCGTAAACGCGACCCGTATTTACCTATGATTATCGAGTCGTCGGAGAATGAGAACGCCCATGACGTGCGTGAGCTCGGAGGCACTTTCATAGACAAGAATTCCAAGAAATTTCCTGTCGACCTCGGAAAAGCAATCATCAACAACTTCGGTTTCGGGGATTTCGTGATTCGGAATCCGGAAACAGGGGAGGAAATTTACCGCATAAAGTCGCTCAAGGATATGCAGAAATACATATTCGACATACCAGCCGAGTCGCTTTACTGGCATGCCTCCTTCAACGACATATCCCGCTGGTTCTACTCACGGGCCATGTTCCCTATAGCCGAGGTGATAAAACACCACCGATTCCGAGACCTCAAGGATGCCCCTCAGGTACGCAAACTGTTCTTCGACCTGATAGTGAAGTACCGCAAGATGAAAAACCGCGGTGTTGTAGCTGTGTTCAGGAAGGACAGATTCGACCACTACTCCAATTTCGCCCGCATCGGACAGGGGTCGCTTGGCGGCAAAGGCAGAGGCCTGGCATTCATTGACTCCATAATAAAAAAGAACCCAGTATGCGATAATTTCGACGGTATAACCATCTCCATCCCTCGCACCGTGGTGCTCTGCACCGACATATTCGATGAGTTCATGGAAATGAACCAGCTCTACCCCATCGCCTTAAGTGACGCAAGCGACGATGAAATATTGCAGCACTTCCTGAAAGGGAAACTCCCCCAGCGCATCAAGGACGACCTGCTTGCCCTGCTCGAAGTGGTCGACACTCCGATTGCGGTACGCAGCTCAAGCTTGCTGGAGGACTCACACTATCAGCCGTTCGCCGGTATATATTCCACATATATGGTGCCCAAATTCACAGATTCGGAGAAAATGCTGAAAGTGCTTGTCGACGCCATAAAGGGAGTTTACGCATCAGTATTCTATTCAGACTCCAAGGCTTACATGACTGCGACATCCAATGTGATTGACCAGGAGAAAATGGCAGTCATACTCCAGGAGGTGGTGGGCAAGGATGTGGACGGCTATTACTTCCCGAGTTTTTCAGGTGTGGGACGCTCGCTGAACTACTATCCTCTCAATGACGAGAAACCCGAAGACGGAGTGGCGGAAATCGCCGTCGGACTCGGGAAATACATCGTTGACGGCGGAGTAGGGCTGCGATTTTCCCCGCGCCATCCCGACAACGTGCTTCAGACCTCCGAGCTTTCACTTGCGCTTCGAGACACACAGACACGCATGTACGCCCTTGACATGAAAGGCGACGAGCGCGACCACTCTCTAAGCGGGCAAAAAATATCCGTACCGATGCCGTCACTGGCTCATCTGAAAGTCGACGACGGCTATAACATCTCCAAGCTCAGAGTACAGGACCTTGCTGACATGGGGGCCCTGAAATACATGGTGTCAAGCTATGATTTCCGCGACAATGTGCTCCGCGACAATGACATGGGCGATGGACGCAAAGTGGTTACTTTCAACAATGTACTCAAGCACAATGTGTTTCCGCTTTCAAACGCACTTGACTTCATGCTCACCACCGGGCAGAAAGAAATGCAACGTCCGGTCGAAATAGAGTTCGCAGGAATGATTGACAAGACAGCCGACAGCAAAGGCAGACTCTATTGGCTGCAAATCCGCCCGATAGTGGACCGCAAGGAAACAGTAGACGAAGCTGTGATGGCTACTCCCGACGAGCATCTGCTGCTCAAATCGTCCACAGCGCTCGGACATGGCAACATCGAGGGGGTAAGCACAGTGGTGTATGTACGCCCCGAGAAGTTCTCGTCATCCAACAACTCCCTGATAGCACGCGAGATTGAAAAAATCAACCGCAAATTCATCGAGGACGATGAAAAGTACCTGCTCATAGGTCCCGGTCGATGGGGTTCGTCAGACACGTCACTCGGCATCCCTGTGAAATGGCCTGCTATCTCCGGTGCAAAACTCATTGTAGAGTCCTCGCTCCCAAATTACAGAATTGAGCCAAGCCAGGGTACGCACTTTTTCCAGAACCTGACATCGTTCGGTGTGTCATACTTTACAATCGACACTAATGCGAAGCGTAATGCCGCTGACCCCGTGACAGATTTGTACGACGTAGAGTTCCTAAATTCACTCCCCGCGACATACGAGAGTGACAACGTACGCATCGTAACTTTCCGGCAGCCACTAATCATCGGTGTAAACGGGCTGAAAGGAACAGGTGTGGTGGTAAAACCGGAAATCCAATCCTGACACCGCCCACCGCAAAGACTTTACCAAAAATGCAAGCCGTCGCCTGATGAATGTTTCGGGCGACGGCTTGCATTTTGGCTAATCTCTATTCCTCCGACCGATTCGAAGCTGCTGCCGCTTAGACTTAGAACAGATAGCCGAAACCGATGTTGAGATAAATCGGATACATGTTGAATGTCACCGTCTTGAACGACTTGTTGAAAATATCATTGCATCCCCATGCAAGGTTAGCGTTTACGCTGAAACGGTTAAAAGCTTTCCATGACGCTCCACCCTGGAATCCCCACTGGAACTTACGGAGGTCATCGCCAAAATCGTATGTTGCACGCGAATCGCCACTAAATGAAACCTTATTGCCGGTCGGGTCACCCTCCCGGAGATAGCCATCGTACACATGACCGTCAAAGTCATTGCTGAACGCATACGCAAGGTACGGACCGAGGCTTACTTTCCATCGCGGGCTGATATTATATGCTGCCAGTATCGGAATGACAAGCTGCTGGGTATGGTACTTGGTCTTCACCTTGCCGGTCCATTTGCCAGAAAGCACCTTCCCGTCCTGGTAAATCTCCATACCGTAATTCTTCACTGTAGCTTTTGTCTCCATACCCTTGGTTTCGAATCGAAGACCTACTGAAACGCCCCACTTCTTCTGTGGGTCAATCCATTTGGTCACCTGACCGCCCAGCTGTAGGTTGAGGCGTGGAGCATATCCATTGATTTTACGGATTTCAGCCGGAAGCGGTATAGGCGAAGCTCCACCGATATTAAGACCGGCATTCAGTTCATATTCAAGACCGAGCAGAATGGATTTTTCTATCCCTTTCGGACGCTCTGTCTGAGCCGATACCCTGAAGGCAGTAGCACACACACATATTATATATATATAGCAAACTATCTTTTTCATAATCATTCAATGTGAAATTGTTACTGATTCTGACATGAGATGAACACTTCGTCAACCAGCAGAGTACTGCCTATCGCACCGGAGAAATAATCGCCGTCAATGCTCGAAGAGAACACAATCGTGATGCTATACTTGCCCTCAGCCAATTTTTCAGGGTCCACAGTTTTTCCCTCACGATATACAAACGGCAGATTGAATTCCGACCATTCCGGCGTAAGTCCACGCTGATCCGGCGAAAGACGGGCCACAGCGAGGATATTAGGGTTATCCTCCGCCATCACATTGGTGCCGTCAAGCCATTCCATATTGTCTGTCACTTCAAAGAACACGGCATATATGTTGCACTCGTCAGTCTTGCCATCCACCGGCTCAAGTTTGCCTGTCGTACTGTTCATACGGCAATATGTCTCACCCGGTCTGTACTTGTAGTAGCCACTGAGCGAGAGCGGCACGTTTATGAAGGGGGTTCCGAACTGGGTGGATTCCAAGGGCTTGTTCACGGCGTTGTTCATATCAAACTTTCCGAGGAAAAGATTGCCGGCAGCCAAAGGCTTCTTGACGCTCTCGCCAAACGAACCTGTAGCACGTGTCACCATCTCCACACACTTACCAGTCCAGCCATTATCACTCTGGAATGTCGGGAATGTGGAAGGAGTGGTACCCTGAAGTGTAAGTGCGAATCCAGCATTACCACTCGCCCATGCCAGTGATTCCGCACCGTTGGCTCCTATTTCGTAAAACACATCGTAAGAACATGCGCCCATTAGAGCCGACACCGTGCGGACATTCTCAAAGTTAAACTCAAGGTTAGAACTGTTGCGTCTTACCTCCACAGTGTACACTTTATGCCACTTGCCATCCTCCGACGATGTCATATAAGTCTGAGGCGAAGAAAAATCACGGGCTGTACCACTCGCAGGCTCAATTGACGCTCCCGGGGTCAGGACAAATTCAGGTGCAAGAGCCTTGACACTCACACCATTCTTCACATATATGATAACCTTATTATTCTCAATAATTGGCACTCTGTTCAGGACATCCCCATCAAGGATAGCCGCCATGATATCACACTCGGCATTGAGGGGCTCTTTTCTTATACATGACCCCGCCAGTGCCGCTAAAGCCACTACGAGCATCAGTCTGAATATTCTCATGATATACCTGTTTTTTGATTCTATTTAAACTTTTTAATTGCACATACCTTGCAAAGAAATGCATCTGATTGCATACTACATAATAAGGTACAAAGATAGACATTTTTTATGACTTTTGATGCCTCAGATTCACACATTTCACCCTAAGAATCGTCATTTTTGCCAAAAACAGCCCATTTTTGTTAAAATATTTAGCAATTTTGCTTACCTTTGCATGAAATTTCTATTTTGGAAACACGGATAATAACCGTGCACTCCCTCACATTTTAACTAAACTCTAATAGAGACGCAATGAAAAAGAATTTTAAGTTCATGTTAGCCGCACTGTGCTCGATAGCATTGTTCACAGCGTGTAGCAGCGATGACCCTGAAAGCTGGACACAGCTCCCCAAAGAAGAGATTACCGCAGCAAGCGGCGACCTCTCTCTATCAGTCAACGGGCAGCTGTCACAGAACGGCAAAGCAACATTCAACGCCATAAGCGCAACTGAAGGCGTTGTTACCCTTACTGACGCAATACCAGGTTACCAGTCCGTACCAGTGGATGTGACAATGACCGAACTGGAAAACGGCTCCTTTAATTTTAATGGTACAACAGACCTGACCACCGCACCCTCACGAGCAGAAGCTACCGGCAGCGACAAAGCATTCATGACCATTGAGGTCAACGGTACCATCACCACCGACGGCAAAGCCATAATAAATATCACTGCGTCAGGCGCAGCTTTCTACATAGGCGTTTACCGCAATGATTCGATAGCTCTCACCTACTGCGACATACCGTGTCCCGGAAGAGCTGCCGCATATTCCGCAGTCAACGATGTACCCGTGCTCACACTTATCGGTGTGATTCCCGGCGATTACACAGTGGCTATACCGGGGGTTTATCCCGATGCCAATGGCGAATTCGAAGGCGAGACTACCACTGAAAACGGCACTACAGTAGCCTATACCGGAAAGTTCAATGCAGGCTCAGGAGTATTGGAAATGAATGTCGTTCCCACTCTTGGCAGCGCAGCCCAAGGAGGCATAGCCAAGACCTGGAATCTTTCTCTTGACCCGGAATCAATTGACGATGATTACCACCCAACTGATTATCCCGCATTCCGGTTGGTATGGTCTGCTATCGACGAGAACGAAACCAACGGACAGAACATAGCGACAATCGGTTCAAGAGCCGTTTCCCACTTCATGGTTGACCTCCTAAGCAATGTTTCGCTCAACACCAACGGAACTTTCACCGCCAAATATGGAGACATCAATCATGTAAAGCGCCAGCTTCCGGATTTCAACGATACAGAAAATATGTTCGCATTAATCGGATGGTTCATCGAGCTTCTTGATCCCAACATGACCCCCAGCCAGACTACATGGTACGAATCACCCGCCGGTCTCGCATATTGGTACTGCCGCGACGGCTACTTCTACTTCGTGCCTGACATCATGCAGATTGTCGCACAGGCAAACAAGGATAACGGCGACTCAGATGTAAGCCCCGAGATGATTATGGGACTCATATCACAGCTGTCGCAGATGGAACCTGCCGCCCTCATCAATTATGCCAACCAGATTCTTCCCTCCATCGGTCTTGAAGGCGTTGACCTCAGCGATGTAAACCCAGAGACCATCCGTACCATCCTCACCTGGCTACAGACCGGTGTGCCCCTGAAATATAGCGTTGACGGCGATTACCTGTCACTCTATATTGACAAGGAGATGGCAGACCCGTTCATGGTCATAATATTCAAGTTCCTCCCCGCACTCCAGAACATGATGGATGAGATGGCGGCACAGAATCCCATGATGAGCATGATGTATGGTATGCTCGGCATTGAGAAATTCTCAGACCTGCAGACTATCTGGGAGAGCAATACCGATGAATTCAAAATAGCCCTGAACTTCAACCAGAACGCACAGCAAGCACCTTCCCAGAGCATGAGCCGCGCCTGCGGTGCTGCTCAGAAGAATTATGTGCAGAAATTTGAATCTGCCGAAGAGGCATTTTCAGCAATGAAAGCAATGCTTAAATAAGCATCTTGTGAGATAAAATAGTATTTCCCCGGCATATAATATATGTGCCGGGGATTTTATTTTCACGTACACATGATTATTTTCCCACCTTATTGACAAATCACCATTGACAAATCACCGACACACCCTATTCAAGCTCTGATATCAGCATCATGCTCCTTAACAAAACAAGCGGGCCGCTTCTCTCGAGGCAGCCCGCTTGTTTTGTTTAAACACTTAGCATAATTCACGATTTATCTTCATTTTTAAAGCTATTCTAATGCAAATCCATTAACTGATTAAAATTTTACACATCACAAAGATACAACATTTACCAGTTGATTTGACGTTATAACATTCTCATCAAAAGTACATATCAAATATCTAAGCATTTCACTTCTGATTTACAATGGATTATGCCATGGCATCCACCTGATTTATCTAAATAAAAATCTAATCATAAACCCCACATCCCAGACCGCTATTTAACAATTGAGCCATCAGCGAACAGGCGCTAAAATGTTATATCCGCATCAATATAAAAATGAGAGCCGCCCTCATCACGAGGACCGCTCCACACAGAATCTAACGTAGTAAAATTTTCAATCTAACAAAAACAAATCTTTCTTACCTAATTATATCTTTATTAATAAATAATGTCCCTACTGATGTATTCTTAGATGCTTTATCAGCATTTCTCTTTATTTATATAACGCAAAATTAGAGCGTTTTTCACTCTCCCGCAACACCTATGCGATATAATATAAATCATACAAACAAAATATAAATATCATTCACCTGATTCTCAGAATATTACACATATAAAAACCCGGCTTAAATCTAAACCGGGAATTAACATAAACAGCCAGAAAAATTACTTTTTAACCTGCCTATTCGATAGCTCCGATACGCATCACCTGCTCCTCGAAAGTATCACGATTGAGCGCACGCGTCCGCATCTTGTTGCGATAAGTGTAGATGGTGTTAAGTGACAGACCAAGAAAGCGAGCCACCTGAGCTGTGTCCTCGACACCCAACCTCATGAACGCCAATATCCGGAGTTCGGTGGTAAGAACGTTGGGCGCCGACACTGACACTCGTTTTTCAGGTACTAATAATTCATTCACATCCGAAACAAAGGTCGGATATATATGCAAGAAGGAATCATCAAAAATATCATAGAACTTTTTACGCTGGTCATCCATCACTTTGCCAGCCTTGATGACCTTAAGGAGATCCTCCGATTGCCCCGCAGTAATCTTACGGCGGCACATGCGGTTAAACTCCTCGAGGCTCTCCATATAACTCGAGCAAAGATTCATAAACTGCGACATGTAAGTCTCTTTCGAACGGTTAGCCTCCGCGAGCGCCAAACGCACATTCTGCACCACGAGCATCTCACGTCTCTTTGCGACATACATCCTTCCAAGGAGAGCAAGCACTCCGACAAGACACACCGTAAGGAAACCGAGCATGGCGACACGCCTGTTGTTATGCTGTTGTATGTCATTCGCCACAGGCATAAAAGCCTCTGAAATGAGCGACGCATTCATCTTGGAGTTTGCAAGAAGTGCGTTTTCAAGTGCGACCGAAAGATAGTTGTGCGCTCTTACCGTATCCTTATGGGCATACAGGACTTCTCCAAGTCTAAGCAAGGCTGTACCGTGACGATTAGCCCGATACACATTAGAGAGCGCTCCGAGGGCAAAATAATAGATTGCATCGTCAGTCTTTCCGATTTTTACATACTGCTCACCCAGAAGGGTTGCCGCAACCGAATATTCATGGTCAGTTATATCCGCTTTACCGAGAATCTCCAGCATGAATTCCATAGCTATATCCCTGTCTCCCTGCGCAAAATGAATTAAGCCCTGGCACAGCAGATAACGCAAAGACCCTGGCTGGAGCACTTCAATCTCACGCTTTGCAAACTCAAGCCCTTGACGAATATAACCAAGAGTAGCATCTGTATATGGATAGAACGAAGACATGGAGAAATTAATCTCACGTCCGGTATCATAGAACAAATCAAGATTCTCGTCTCTTACACCCACGTCTCTTACATGTTCCAGATCCTTTATTCCCTCATGCACAGCTCCCATCTTGCGGAATTCGCTTGCACGCATGATAAAAAATCGTTGCACGGCAACCGCATCACCTACAGATTTGCCTATTTCAAGACCGCGCGTATAATACATCACCGCCGAATCAGCGTTAATCAGATCAAAAGACTTACCGAGAGTACAATAGAGAGACAAAAGCCTGACACTGTCCTTTGTCACGGCAATCTCCCGTCGAAGGGAGTCTATCTTTTTGCGGTGTTTCTCCACATATCTGCCTCGCCCATCCAACTCCTTGTCCAACAGGTCAAGCAGTTCCTTATTAGTCGCAGGAAAATCCGCTGGTACGGCGATGACCAACGGAGCACATAATGCGATTATAAGACCTACAAGAATATGTTTCATCTGAGGTTAGTAGAGAGATGTTACTATTGACTATGATAATTAACTGGTAATTAAACGCCAATGCTAAAAGGCTATTGATGACGATACAAAGTTAAGACGAAAAAACTTAGGTTCAAAACTCCTGAACCCGCAATACTCTTAAAAAAAGTAAAAAGTAGCCACATTGGGTACAGACGGTAAAGTATCCCGTCGTTCTCATCATGGCTACCGTTAGACCCCGTGCCGCAATATTTGTTAATGCCGGGATCTTACTCCTGTTCCATCACCGAAATCAAACCGCCTGAGGAATGAGCGGACAGCTGAGGTGCATATTGGCTCTGCACCGTGGCTATACCGGAAGTAAAACACCCGGCATTGTTCACCCACATATCATAAGAAAGGATATAAGTTCCTTTGGGCAAATGCGTGATGAAGAAGCGTGTCGATGAATCTCGATTCTCACGATAGAAATATATGCCTTCGGCAACAATCGGTTTCGGCAGCTGTTCAACAGGCTCGTAACATGCCGGACGATCATCCACTATCGTCACGTAATCCATATCACGCTCAACCGTAAGTGTGAGCTGAACCTTTACCCTATCACCCACTCTTAAAGTATCGGCAGTTACGGCTGAAACGCCAGATTTTCCTGACATCATCTTATTAACGGTCTTGCTTATGTTCACGGCATCACAACCAGACTCACGTACAGAAGTTATGGAATCAGTATACCGGCAGAACACCGCCCCCCACGATGGAGCACCCTCTCCTTTCGCCACATGTAACTCCTTGCCGGAAATTGCTGCGACTGAGAGCGGCAAACGGAAATAACCGGTCATTGCCTCCACTCCAGCAGGTGTAATTATTGAATCTCCAATCGAAACAACTGCTCTTGACGATGGCTTAACCCAACGACCTGAGGTGGATAGTATTGCAGCGACAGCCGCCGATGTCGTCACAGATGTGCCCCAATCCATTGATTCTTTCTGGAGAATGAGCCATTGACGTATGAGGTCTATATCCTTACACCCGGGGTCGACAGCCGCAAATGCCTCAAGGATGACGGCGGTAGTTCCAACCTTGCCCATGGACCACAGAGTCATATTGTCAAGCGACGGCCACCACATACCCTTATCCGGTGATGACTGCGAGTATTCACGAAGCGAATCCATGATGCGTCCGGCAACTGACGGATAGCCATGTTCGGAAAGTATACGTGCATACACTGCTTTTTCAAACACTGAAGCCATTGACCATTTTTTCAGGATTCCCTGAACCGTGGCATTGATAGCCTGCGACGCACCACCGGTTGAGGTAAAACCTTTGAAATAATCACGCATATAAATATATGTGGTGTAATCGGCATATTGTGGATGTTCTTCATACCGGTGCGCCACGTACCTATCCATATAACCGATAGCACTTAGAATCATCTTGGACAGTGTCTTGTCATTCGGGAGATAGCCAAGCGAACGCAATCGCCCCATCATCATCAATACATTTTCAGTAGCCCACTGCGACGGGGCGCCGGCATGAGAATACCAAGACCATCCACCACCTTCACACTCAAGGCGTTTCAGCAGTCCTATCGCTCTGGAATACACACGCTCGACAGTCTTTTTGTCAAACAGAAGCGAAAGACGTGTCATTCGCTCGGTGTCAGACTTCGCATCAAGCATCCACGGTGTGGCAGACAGCAGCAAGATCTTCAAATCCTCATTACGCTCAAGCATAGATGTGAGCGCCCCGTCACTTTTATCACCCCTCTCCCACTCTCTCAGAGCCTCTGCAATGACAGAATTATCACGAAGTAACCCCGACGCAATAGCTGCGGAGAATATTGACGCAGCTGCTTCATTGGCAGTAGAAGGCGTAAAATCCAACAATCCCGGAAGAGCTGTGACTACATACCATGCGGGATTCTCACAAAACTGAAGAGTCACCCGCGCATCTGCAGGGACAGGCGGCAACTTCATTGAATAATCAAGAGAATCAGGCGATATGTAAAACGGATATGTCTCGATTACCGGTGTAGTGGCAGGCAAAAGCGGAATCAAAGACTGTTCTCCATCAGTGAAATTACCACTGGACGACTTGACCAGATAGCCGAGGTATGCCCCGTAGGCAGGAGCGTCAATCGATACGGATGCGACCGCAGTCGCAGAAGGAGCGATGGTGTCGACCCTGGTACAGTCGCTTATCACAGAGCCGTCAACAGGATTGAAAATTTCTATGGAGGTAGTGACGACCTGCTCATCCTCACTACCATTCATAACTGTGGCAAGGACCTCAGCCTTATCTCCGGCACGAAGGAATCTGGGAAGATTAGGTTGCACCATCACCGGCTTATTGGCAAGCACATCAGCGGCAAAATCAGTGGACAGCAACGAATCGGTATAAGCGAGAGCACGAAAACCCCATGTAGTGTTTGCATTGGGGACAGTAAACGTAAACGTCAGATTTCCATCAGCATCCGTGGAGAGCAAAGGCGCAAAGAACGCAAGAGGCACTTCACTGTCACGGTAACTGAAAGTATTCCCGGCATTGTCACCGGATTCATTCATCCCTGAAGCACCTGCATCAGCAAGCGCGGATGAAGCATCGCCATCCTCAGCGACAGCTTCCTCCGTAGCTACGTTAAAATCAGCCATCTTCATGGTCAGAGCTCCTGTCCCGGCTGCACCTCTGATTCGCACATTTGCCGCACTTTTCATCTCTCTGACCACCATCAAGTCATCAGCACCATCAGCGCCATACGCAAATGAGAGACCGTAAGTATTGAACCCCGGTTTCAACAGATTAGGGCAACGACGGTTACGGGCATTGACAGATTTGCTGAAATATTCATTATTAACCGCACCGGGATTGTTAGCATAGAAACTATACCCCAAAGCACCGCCGGTTTCAAACCGCAGCTTCCAATCTTGTGTGGCAAGAGCATTCAGGGCAGTATTATACATATCAAGTATCACCGCAGCCTCCAGTCCGGCACCTGTATTATCCACGACTTTAAATGTCCAAGTCTCTTCCCCTCCGGGAAGCAAACGGTCACGGAACGATTCGGTAACAAATTTGATGCCCTTTTCCCTCCCGGAACGCTTTATCTTCAGATTTGCGTAGGAGCGTCGATGATTACCCGTCACTGAAACAGCGACATTCGCTTCATCAATTGACTCCGGCAACTGTATGTCGAGAATGTGCATGCCTGCATTAGCCTTGATCCATTTTTGGGAAATAAGCTCATCGGATGTCCAGACGGTGACGAGCAGATATGTATCACAATCCACGGCATAAATCCACTTTCCTGAATTTCCGCCCCTGACAGTGACCGATGTGGACGGATACCACAACAGAGTTCCCGGGACGGGAGTTGACCTGTCATCACTCCGGTAGATAACCGTCGGTACTGTATATTCGTCAGCCAAAGCCGCATCTTCAAGCGTGAACGAGAGTTGGTACTCGCCTGATGGAAGCAAGCGGAAATCTATACTGCGATCAGCAACAGACATAACACCACTTGCCACAACCACAGAATCGCGCTTGATGGCATAATTAATCGGCATAGGCTCCACAGAGTCAAGATAGTTGACCACTTTTGCCGCTATCGGCGTCACTCCGTTACCAACCTCAATGGCTGCCGGAAGAGAGACTTGAATCTCATACCTGGTCCCGGTCTCGAAAACGGCGGATGCGGTCTGAGTTTCACCTGAGATTGACAGAGCAGATATCGATGCGGTGAACACACCATCCGGCACAGGGGAGGTAGCCAAAGCTGAAGCTTCTACGGTCATCTCGAATGTCCCGTCGCCAGCCGTAGTAGCCTCACAGGAATAAAATGAAACGCCACGGGACCGGTTCCACCACCAACGCATACGCGGGGCAACACTTATATCAGCCGTCACCTTCACGTCCGGAAGCGGGAAACCAGAATATGTGACAACTTTCCCACGCAAAGTCACATCCCCTTTGGACGGACAGTCTTTTTCCACCGGAAGAAGTTCCACCCTAAATGTCGGCAACTTATAATCGGACACCTCAAACGACAGAGCCATACCATACTCATCAATGATAATGGCAAAGCGTCCGGTCAGACAATCTTTTGATATCGGAAAACTACCATTGACACGCCCATACTCATCAGTGACAAGAGTGACAGTATCGACAGGAGCGTATGAGGCATCACGCATCACAGCTTTGACTGTCACATTACCGCAAAGGCGCTGCGCCTTCCCTTTATATTCATAACATACAGCCGTCCATTGCACAGTGTCACCTGGATGGTAAATCGGCAATGCCGCAAAACCGGCAGTAGCTTTCGACCAATCCGCCACAGATTGATTTCGGAGGTCATGCACAAACAATGGCCGGGCATATTTATCGCCATCCTTTTCCACCACGGCATTTCCTGTCTCGGCAAAAGCATGCGATCCATCAGAAGATGTCTTGCCGACCGATACCGGCATAGGCTGCATCCGATAATTGTTCAAATCCTTGTACACTGTAAGCTGCGCATCTGACACAGGTTTGCCAGTCACCGCATCTACAACCCATAGCCTCTTGTCCTTGAAGTAAGAGACTCCGATGGAATAATGTGTGACATGAATCTTAGAATACGAGCGGTCGGTCTGTTCCACCCCATCAATCACAGGCACGACTATATAATTGCCGACCTTACCGAAGGTATACTTGACGGATGTCTCTCCGGAAAATGGGATATTCCCCTTTATTGAAGCGTCAAGAGTCGCAATGAGCTTGCGTGAAGCCGCATCCTTGAAACGTACTCCATCATTATATATAGGAGATGCCGACACATCGTATACTCTCAGTGTGACATTGTTAAGATTTTCAAGAGACACATCAATGTCTACAGGCGCGCCGGGCGACACAGTCGAAGGCGTGGATATGCTGACACTCTTGCGGGAGAGCCGGTTTTTAATGTTCAAAAGACAACCATTGCGCCAATAAGCAGGAAACTTTCCGAGATTGTAAACGATAGCGTCATACAGCCATTTCGAATCATAGCCAGAACAGTTATCGCCGATGAAGCACAACACATCTCCTGAATATTCAGATGCTCTGTTTTCTTCATATAATGCACGCAAAATCGCCAATAATCTGTTGGCAGAACTGTCGTCTGCCTGATAGATACGATTGTTGATGAATGCAATGCGAGATATATCAGTATTGACTGTGGCGGCAACTTTCCCCGAATTGACCCGAAGGAGAGACGCATACAATTCAAGAATACGGGTAGCTACCGCATCCGACTTAGGGAAAGGCGATTCCAGATAAATGTCATGAGGCACCAATAATCCCCATGAAAACACCCGGTTGTTTTGGCTGAATCCTTCAAGAATACCAATGCTTCTTGACGCAACAAAATCATAGAGCGTAGGATAATATATATAAGTATGTGTATCGGCATTAAGAATCCGGGCATAATCCTTAAGGGGTATCCGTTCGAGTTGCGGAGCAAAAGAAAGCGCAGAATCAATCAAGGATATGATCCGATGTTTAAACTGACCTCCGCTCCATAGTTTATAATTATCCGGAACGGGATCCAGCGGTATGTCACGACCGTCATATTTCCAGCGGTCACCACGATATATTCCATTGTATATATCGGCTTGCAGCAGATAGAGCATAGCTTTCAGCGGCTTGTCATCTGACTCTCTGCACACGTCGGCTATACGGTTCAATACTTTTGGAGAATTGTCGGTACTGATTGATGTCTGAGCCAAATAAAGGTCCATGAGGGAGCGCACTATTCCTACATTATCCGAACGCAGAATTGCATCATTCAATGACTTTTCCGCCCTGGTGCTGACAGTTTTAGGATAGGCGAAATCTGGCTGTCCGGGAACGGCAGCTTCAGACGAGGCAAAAGTCAACAACAGCAATAACAGGCACATCACAGTGACAACTCTGTCCGTACACATAACTAAAAGGTTTTTATGTTAACAGGAACTGATTCAAACAAATAAATACTGTTTAAATCAGTTCCTAAAATTATGATTTGTAAAAAAATCTTTCTCGAGAGAATAGGCAAAAAGATTATTTCGTCCTGCGCCGATGCTGCTTCATAAGCTCTCGCGTGAAATCTTTCTCGGCATCCTTGAGTTTAAACAACTGCTTTGGGGAAAGAATGGGCTTAAATTCATTAAAATACTTCATTTCAATAGCATTCTCCCTACCCTTGAGTTCATACATAGCCTCCGCCGCTTTTTCATATTCAAGATCAGTGGCTTTCCCAGCCTTGGCAACAGTCTGCCGTGAAAGCTGCTCAGACTCCTCTTGAACCTTTCGAATTTCCTCATCCATGGCATTGTACAGAGGCATAAACTTGGCACGCTGCTCGTCAGTAAGCTCAAGTTTTTTAGCAATGAAATCATTCTTATACTGCTGTATCTCCTTCATCCACGATTCACGGTCACGACCTGACGGACGCTGTGCATGGGATATGACAGGAAGCAGGACAACTGCCATCAGGAAAGCGAACAACACTGTAAACTTTTTCATATATTCTCAATATTAATTCTATGAGCCTTACAGACTTGATAGTAGGGTTGTTAATTGAATGATGATTATGATTCTGAAAGCGGAAACTCCGGCGCATCGGGTGTAAAAGCCGACTCATCAGCCGAACTTTCCATCAGTTCTTCCTCACAGGAATCAATGTCGAATCCGGTCTCATAGAGCTCCTCCATGAGCTGATAGTCACTTATCTCGCCTTCATTGATAAAGTATTCGTTGATGAAATGGTCATTTGATAGTGCGGCGGTCATCACAGGATTTCCATCGATTGAGAGACCGGAGGAATCCGCCCGCATAAGGTCAAACATCTTCATCATACACCATACACCCATAAACATAGCGGCAAGATAGATATACGGCCTCACCCGCTGCCATACAGAGCGGTGCAGCACCTTTGGCTTCGGGTCCTCCCATTCCTGCTTTGGCAGTGAGGCGGTCATCCTGGCTGCGAAATCGGCGAAATATCCGTCAGGGACAGTCATTCCGTCTTTGTGGTTAACTTTCTCGAGTATATCTTTCATTGTTTTTTGAAGCTAAAAAAATTGTTTCCTAATCCGACCAAAAGCATGGACGTTCGAGCTAATTTTTACTTTTTAGACTACCTGGTCTACGATTGGTTTAATCGGATTCCTCAAAAAATTGTTCAATTTTTTTCACTGCCAGATGATATGATGCCTTCAAGGCCCCCACCGATGTGCCGAGTATTTCAGACATCTGCTCGTACTTCATCTCATCATAGTAGCGCATGTTAAATACAAGCCGTTGCTTTTCAGGGAGAGACGCTATAGCCTCACGAAGCTTTCGCGCAAGTTCATCGCCATCGACAAATGTATCCGCCTCTATGAGATTCACGAGATGCGACTCCTCCTCATCAAGCGAAATACCCATACGTTTACGCTCCTTCTCCAAAAAAGTTATGCTCTCATTTATGGCAATCTTATGAAGCCATGTCGACAGCTTGGCATCACCACGGAAATTCTCTATTGACTGCCAAGCCTTCATAAATGTATTCTGAAGCAAGTCATTCGCATCATCGTGGGTCTGGACCATACGACGGATTTGGCGGTACAGAGGCTCGGAATAGATGCGGATAACCTCACCGAAAGCCTCACGGCAAGTCGACGAGTCCCGCAGCCGGGCCACGAGATTGACATCATCAAACTGAGTTTCCTTTGCCATATCCTATATTCGATAAGTTTTATGTTCAGTAGACAAATTTAAATAAATTAAATTAAACAGCCATCTTTTTATTTCATAATTGATGTTAACTTTTAAAATTAAGAGACGGAACGAAAACATCCTCATCCCATATATGCACAAAGCCGCTGCTATATCCGAAAGGATAAACAACGGCACCTGATAAAAAGCGGTTAATCTGATGTATTTTCTCACCAAGAAATCACATCGCAGCGTAGGACAGGACTGTAGGACTCTCCACATCCACCCCACACGCCTTGGCTCTGTCAATTATTGCCCTAGCAAGCTTTGGCTTCAAATCCTCCGGGCAATAACGGAAATAGGCTTCAGCCGCTCGTACGTGAGCCGCATCAGGCATAGGATATTCCCTTCGTTCAGGCAAGCCGAAAACGCTGTCGGGCAAATCCTTACGCTGCTCATAGGAAATTTTATCGTTCATACGTCAGTGTGTATTCTTTTTAATGATATAAACAAACGGATTGTCTATGATTGCATCATTCTATAAATTGAAACGGAAACCGACCTGAAGCAATCCTTGTGCTCCATATCCCAGCTCACCGAATATCGCAGCCGAACGGGAAAGACCTACTTCTGCGCCAAGAGGTGAAGCCTGGAATGCGAAATAGCTCTTGTTTTTCGACCCGTCATCCCATGCAGCATGTGTGATGTCGACACCAAGTCCGAGATGAGCATAGAGGGTAACGATACTGTTACGGAAATAGTCATAACGACCGTTAAGCATTATCACATGATAGTAAGCTGTCGCATCGTCGCTATGCTTGTAGCTTGCGCTGGAGAAGGTATATGACGCACCAAGATAGAAACTCGGAGCCACCTTGAAGTTGACGCCTGCCGTGAGTGCTCCCCACGCATTATCAACAGAACCTCCGGGGTGCATGTCACTTGCATCCATCTGGGTATAGCCGCCATAACCAATCTGCAACTGCGCACGCTGCGCTTGAGCTCCGAAAGCCATCCCTAAGACAGCACACATGATAAGTAATAACTTTTTCATCATAAATAGTTTTATATTAAACATCTAACAATTGAGACGCAATGTGAAACCAACATGAATTTCACATTAATAACATTTATTATGATGATATAGTTTAGGCTAAGGAATGATAATATCGAGGCAACGCTATCGTCAATACCATTTCACACCGTTTGAAAGCGATGAACGCTTGTCATACTTGAGGTCGGCAAGCAAGGATGACTTCACGGATATGTGGAAATTATAGCTTTTATAGGGTCCTACCGGCACAAAGCTGGCACGCATTGTGAAGCAGTGCATATCTCGCGATACGTTACAGTTCATATATGCGAGCTTATGAGTGTCAAAATTATAGCTTGCAGAGAATCCGAAGTTCCAATTGGCAGTGGGGCGGATATTGCCTGAGAATGATAGATTCTGCGTAATCTTCCCCTTGTATTCAAGTTTGTTATAGTCGAACTCCCCATACCCGTAGTTCACAGAATAGTTGAATGTCAGGTTCCAAGGAACCGACCATTTCATATAGCCGTCCTCGCTCATTTCCATTCCCGAATCCTTCTTCCCGCTATTTTTGCGATTAGGATTCTGGTAGTCGGACGTTTCATCGGCGAAATCTTGCGCTTCTGTATTCCGGTTGTTCCCTTTGTTGTCCTTCTTATTATTCTTGTTCTTGTCACCTTTCCCGAAAAGATTCTTAAAAGTATCATTGTTAAATGTATAGCTGAAGGAGGTGCCGGTACTTGACAATTTCCCGAGTCCTTTGCCCTCACTTATGCGCAGCTTGTTCACCCGCACCGGATTTCCGGCGGAATTAAGCGCATAGGTATACACATCCCAGGTAGCCGAAAGATTCAAGTTGAAATTCTTGACAAGCCGGAGCATAAGGGAAGTGTTGATATTTGAGAAATTCATAGAGTCAGCAGCAAAATTATAGCTCTGCGACACGGTGAAATTCTCGATTAGCGAAATCTTTTTCTCCCCTATCGAGTCATTATCGGACTTTACCTTCATTTCGAGGTTATTGCTGAGCGACACACTCACAGCACCGGTCTTACCCTGTCCCGGAACGCCGAAGAGGCTATTGGGGAAGTAAGAGTATGTGCGGGTCTGCATCTCACCCTGAGCATTCGGGTACTGGTACGAACCGTAGTAGCCGAAAAATGGCGATGCGAAATCAGGAGAGCCGGAAAACGAAATGGTAGGAGTGAGGACATGGCGTATCATCTTGACCTTGTCGCCAAGGAACGGCAGCGGCTGATAGAAACCGTAAATCTTGGTGTCAAGAGCGACTGATGCCGAGAAATCCCAGACGTTATAAAAACTATAAGTTGTGTCAAGCACTTCCGCGGAAGCATTCGGATCCCACTGGCGACGCACCTTAGAGGTGTACATTCGGTCGGTGAGATTGACCGACGGAGTGAGGTTTATATACTTGAACAGATTGAATGTGGCTGACACCGGTATACTGTGGCGCATACCGTTGCGCCAATCCTTCACAAGACTCTTCTTAAAGAATTCATCCTGCTTTGCGGTAAGCGAGTTGTTGAACTGACCGGAATAGGAAAGCTTGATCTTCTCATACCACTTCTCGGCACCTACCTGACGCTTGCGTTTGAATGGATAAACCTGCGACATGGTAATGGTGAAATTCGGGAAGGAAACAGCCAGTGTGGAGTCCTGGGTTCGCTGTGACACACTCGCAGTAGTCGAAACAGACCATTTTGAGTTCGGGAATCGGTAAGTCATGTTGACAGTACTACTCTTGGTGTTCTCCGTGAACGCATTTGAGTAGTACGAGTTAAGGTCGTTACGCGTATAACCACTGGTCGTGAAATTGACACTCGCCGAGAGGTTCATATTGGGATTCGCCTTAGCGTCCTGACTGTGATTCCAAAGTATCTGGAAGTTTGTCGACTTGGCATAGTCCGGCATACCCTTGTCACCTGTAATCGTCTTGAGATATGACAGATTGAAACTACCGGAATACTTGTAACGTTTCACATAAGCGGAGTTGGCTCGCAATCCCCACGAACCGAGAGTGTAGATTTCACCTGTCAGCGCCAGATCCATATTGTCGCTTATGGCAAAATAGTAGCCACCGTTACTTAAGTAATAGCCACGGTTATAGTCGTCACCGAATGTAGGGAAAATTATACCTGATGAATACTTCTCGGAAAACGGGAAATAACCGAACGGCACGGCAAGCGGCAATGGTAATCCGGCAAGCACCATATAAGAAGGTCCCGCTGTCACATCCTTACCGGGGCGCATCTTTCCTTTTGTCACATGAAGGTAGAAATGCGGGTCGTCATGATTATCGCAAGTAGTGTATCTGCCATTCTGGATATAAAAGGTATTCTCGTCTATCTTCTTGCTTTGGCCTCCCGTGAGATATCCTTCGCCCTGCTGGGTTATAACGTCTGTGATATACCCCTGTTCAGTCTTGAAATTATAGCTCATGGTCTTCGCCTCGTAGGAAGTGCCGTTATCCTCGAACACAGGCGTGCCCTGCAGCTCACCGATAGAGTCAGGTGTGCCAACGGCATATACCGTACTATTCTCAAGATTCATCTCAATACGACTGGCATCCAGCTT
Source organism: uncultured Duncaniella sp. (assembly GCA_958352885.1). Classification (GTDB taxonomy): domain Bacteria; phylum Bacteroidota; class Bacteroidia; order Bacteroidales; family Muribaculaceae; genus Duncaniella. The sequence goes on along the minus strand of CATWQI010000004.1, from coordinate 121,449 downwards.
GATAGTGCCATATTCCACATGGCTGTCACCATACATGTAAGCCTGGTTGCGCCCGACAAGTATCATAGAGTCCTTGGCGCTGAAATCGACACCATTGTCAAGGTCAACTTTCGAGCGGACTATTTTTGAGGCGGCTCCGGGCGCTTCGATGCGACGTCGGCTAAGGCGTGTACGCCGCGCAGTGTCGGCAACCATCGTATGAAGCGATGATGAGAGAACCGTATCGGGGATTGCAGCAAGTGAATCTTGGAGCACCACTCCTGCCATGACAGAATCCAATGAATCGGACGGAAGGGGCACATTACCACTACTTGCCACAGAGTCAAATTCAACACGCTCAGATGGAGCAGCCATTATGATATCGGTTATTTGCGCAGGCGTGAGAGTACCGGGCACCGAATCAGCAACATCGCCGGCAGATACACTATAATCCTCGACTCTCATCGAATCGGGGTCAACAGGACGCGAAAATGCACCTACGGACAGGCCGCATAATAGCACTATTATAACAATATATAGATGAGATTTTCTCAATTCAGTTCAATGTCAATCGGACTTCAAGCAGTCCATTAATCAGTGTGACAAAAAAATCGATGCAAAGATATAACTTTATCCTCAATTGACCAACAAGTTTATTATTGTTAAATGTTAAATCAATCCGGCACAACCACCAACACATACCCCACCTCGACCAATCCACTCTTCCAATCCACTCTTCCAACTGAAAATTTGTAATTATACGGCTCAAAAATGTGAGAATTTGGATAGTTTTTACTAATTTTGCACTCTAAAAGATAAGATATCCTCTAATAAAACCATACCAATCAACTCAATATAATGTCACGTCAACATTTTGACTCTCTGGACTTCAGAATCCTTGAGATGTTATCCCACAATGCCCGAAAACCTTTCCTCGAAATAGCACGTGAGACCAATGTCTCCGGCGCGGCAATACATCAGCGCATCCAGAAACTCACAGCCTCCGGTATCATCAAGGGCTTTGAGACCATCATATCACCTTCGGCTGTCGGATACGAGACATGTGCATACATCGGATTCATTCTTAATGACTCGACCAAATTCGACGAGGTGGTCAACAGACTTAAGGAGATACCTGAAGTGGTGGAATGCCACTTTACTACAGGAACATACGATATTTTCGCAAAGATTTTTGCCAGAAACAATGCCCATCTTCTCGAGATAATCCACAAGAAACTCCGCACGGAGCTTGGTCGCACCGAATCACTCATCTCATTTAAAGAGGAGTTCAAGCGTCCAATCCCCATACTCGCAGAGAACATAGACTAACCCCGCACAGAATTGATAGACAAAGAAACATTCGGCAACCGCACGGCATTGTTCCACACATTCGGCTGCAAACTCAACTTTGCCGAGACATCGACCGTGGCGCAACTTTTCGCTTCCTGCGGCATACAGCGTGTGCACGAAGGTGACACCCCTGATTATATAGTGGTGAATACTTGCAGTGTCACTGAATTTGCCGACAAAAAATGCAGGCAGGCAATCCGGTCCTTCGCCAGACGATATCCCAATGCCAAAATCATAGTTACAGGATGCTACGCACAGCTGAAACCCGGCGAGGTCGCAGAGCTGCCGGGGGTAACAGTAGTGGCAGGCACTGACCGCAAGCTGCAACTCACTGAATATCTTAGCGAAACTGCGACATACGTCACCCCGACAAAGGATATTCGTGCATTTTCGCCATCGTGTTCACGTGGTGATCGCACCAGATATTTCCTGAAGGTTCAGGACGGGTGCGACTACTATTGCTCGTACTGCACCATCCCAATGGCGCGTGGCCGCAGCCGCTCCGGAACCATCAGGGAGATTGTGGCTCAAGCCGAATCGGTAGCCGCCGAGGGGGGAAAGGAGATTGTAATCACAGGAGTAAACATCGGAGATTTCGGCAAAGGGAGCGACGAGACATTTCTCGGGCTGTGCATGGAGCTTGACAAGGTGGAAGGTATCGAGCGCTACCGCATTTCATCTATCGAGCCTAACCTACTCACCGATGAGCTGATTGACTTCGTGTCGACATCCAAGCGTTTTATGCCACATTTTCACATCCCGCTCCAAAGCGGCAATGACGAGGTGCTTAAACTCATGCGCCGCAAATACGACACTGCACTCTTCAGAAGCAAGATTGAGCATGTACGCCGTGTTATGCCCGATGCCTTCATCGGAGTGGATCTGATAGTCGGAGCCAAAGGAGAAACACCTGAACGATTCGAGGATTCCAGGAAATTTGTAGAGTCGCTTGACATATCACGCCTGCACGTATTCACTTACAGCGAGCGTCCGGGCACTCGCGCGCTTGATATCGAGTATACCGTCAGCCAAGAGGAAAAGCACAGACGCACACGCATCATGTTAAGAGTATCAGAGAAAAAGCTACGTGATTTCACCGAGCGTTTCGTTGGCAAAATACGCCCTGTACTGGCAGAGCATCCGCGCAATGACGGCTCAATGGCAGGATTTACCGACAATTACCTCAGAGTCAACATATCGCCGGACCCAAGCATATCCAACACCATCGTCCCGGTACGAATCACATCCATCGAGGGTGAAGGCGAGGAATCGACAGGCGAGGTTATCTCCCGGAATTAAATATCCCCCGGTTATAACCGGCCATATTTTCAAACACCATTTTGCAACTCAGAACTATGAATGAGCAGACAAAACAAGTGGCAGTGATAATACTCAACTGGAACGGCGAGAAATTCTTACGTGAATATCTCCCATCGGTAATCACACATACCAACCACAAAATAGCCGACGTGATTGTGGCTGACAACGGCTCCACCGACACTTCGGTCAGTATGCTCAAAACATCGTTCCCCTCGGTCAAACTAATTGAATTTGGCGAAAACTATGGTTTTGCCGAAGGATACAACAGGGCAATAAACCTAATAGCCGACTCGTACAAATATACCGTACTGCTAAACTCAGATGTCAAAGTCGACAATGACTGGCTGACACCTCTCTATGACTTTATGGAGTCACATCCTCAGGCAGGCGCTGTCCAGCCAAAAATCAAATCGCTCGCTGAACCGGACAAATTTGAATATGCCGGAGCTTGCGGCGGTTTCATTGACAGGAATGGCTATCCATACTGCCGTGGACGCATATTTGACACCGTAGAGACAGACCGAGGACAATATGACACTCCTATTCAGGTAGCCTGGGCAAGCGGAGCCGCTCTCATGGTAGTAAACCAGATTTACATACAGGCAGGAGGACTTGACAATAAATTTTTCGCCCATATGGAAGAGATAGACCTCTGCTGGCGCATACTCTTGGCCGGCAAGGAAATCTGGGCAATCCCGGCAGGCGAGGTATATCATCTTGGCGGAGGAAGCCTCCCGGCATCTAACCCGCATAAGACCTACCTCAACTTCCGCAACAACTTGCTGATGCTCCACAAGAACCTTCCAAACCGCACCCGCAAAGGCACATTGCTCCGTCGACGTCTTCTCGACACCATCGCCTGGGCTAAATTCGTCCTGTCCGGTGACAAAAAAAACGCGGCAGCCATTTTCAGAGCTCACCGCGATTTTGCGAAAATGCGTACAGAGTATACCTCTCATCCTAAAATCGACCTGCTCAAAGGCAATACAAACATATTATTTGACTATTACCTCCGAGACCGACGCACTTTTTCGTCACTTAAGAATTAGAGGCTGTATCAGCACACAGTCCTCACTCCCCTATTTTCAATATTTCGCTTATCCTTGATATCTGGTCGGCGGCAGTCTGGTCAGGCCGTATGGGCACTATCGAACCGTATTGGCGTGCCAGCCAATATTCGTCAGTCTCCGGACAGTCAGGCTCCTCGTTATGGAATTTACCTGTAAGCCAATAAAATGGTTTGCCATGCGGTGTGGAATAGTCGGCGTACTCCTCGGTCCAGTGTCCCCGAGCCGCCCTCAACACCTTCATCCCCTTCGGCATACACCGCGCAGGGAAATTGACATTCAGGCAGATACCGTCAGGCAATCCGTTGGCAAGCACATTAGTGGCGATATCAGCTACAAATGGGCTCAGCGGGGTGAAGTCGGCATCGGCAGAGTGGCTCAGAATCGAGTATCCTATCGACGGTATGCCAAGTACACACCCCTCCATTGTGGCCCCCATTGTGCCTGAATATATATTGTTGACAGCAGCATTTGACCCATGGTTTATACCGGATAGCAGCAAATCAGGTTTCCTGTCAAGCACTGCATGCATGGCGAGCTTCACGCAGTCTACCGGCGTACCGTTGACTGTGAACACTTGCGCTCCATGTATAGAAGGGTATTCTTTGACCTGCATAGGTGAATTAACAGTCAGGGCAGAAGATTTGGCAGACTGTGGCGCTTCGGGTGCCACCACTATTACGTCGCCAATCCCGACCGCTACCGAAACAAGATGCGCAATACCCTTGGATTCAACGCCGTCATCGTTCGTAATCAATATCAGTGGACGGTTATTTTCCATAATTATGCAATTTTTTTCTGTTCAACCACAAAATTACTCAAAAAATCCACAACTAAAGACCGCCATAATTGTTAAAATTTTATTACTTTTGACTAAAATTCCGTTTCATCAACTAAAAACAATAATATCTTATGCAGATTCAACGTATCCAAACTGTCTACATTTTTCTGGCAGTAGTGGCAATGGCGATTTTTATCATCGTGCCTTACGGTGAGGTTGATTTCCTTGACAATCAACCTATCATCACTCAGAAGTTATACACCATGTCGGAGTATGGCATCCTCATTCCCGCAGCTGCGACTGTGATTTTGCTCATTGTCGACATATTCATGTACAGCAACATCGGTCTGCAGCGCACTGTTCTCATAATCAGCTTGCTGCTCACTCTATGCTGTATAGCTGTGGTATGCTTCACTTTGTTCAAACAAGCTGAGGCTGAAGGCATGGAAGCCCGTTTCGCTGTATGGGATATCCTTCTCCCCATCGCAGCCATTCTTGAAATCATGGCTGTATCGGCAATCAACAAGGATATCAAACGTCTGAAATCCTATGACCGTATCCGTTAAGTAGACACTATTTGCCCGCCACATCAGTGGCAGATATATACAGCGTCCGCCGGGTCAAAACCGGCGGACGCTGTATATATTACTGACATCTCCAATATCGGCAACGACAAATTAAGAGGATATGCATTTGTATGTCCCTCTAAGAGCACGAATCACATCAATATACTCCGTATCAAAAAGAGGGTCTACCGCTCGGTTATGAACGAATCCTTAAAGCCAAGGAAGTAAAGCACTCCGTCAAGCCCGATAGTCGATATTGACTGTTCAGCCGTCTCCTTGACCTTGGGTTTGGCATGGAACGCAATGCCAAGACCGGCTGTACCAAGCATCGGGAGGTCGTTTGCACCATCTCCGACTGCGATTGTCTGGGCGATATTCACATTCTCTACCTGGGCTATCAGCCTGAGCAATTCTGCCTTGCGCCTGCCATCAACTATTTCACCAAGGTAACGCCCTGTCAGTTTCCCGTCAACAATTTCGAGCTCGTTGGCATACACATAATCAAATCCGAATTTCTGCTTGAGATAATTACCGAAATATGTAAATCCGCCCGACAATATGGCAGTCTTATAACCAGCACGCTTAAGCACCTGCATCATACGGTCAACCCCCTCTGTAATCGGAAGGTTCTCAGCGATTTCACGCATAACGCTCACGTCAAGGCCCTTGAGCAATGCGACTCTCTCTTTGAAACTCTCGCAGAAATCTATCTCGCCTCTCATGGCACGTTCGGTTATCTCCTTGACTTTGTCCCCTACCCCGGCACGCATCGCAAGCTCATCAATCACCTCGGTTTCTATCAGAGTCGAGTCCATATCGAAACATATCAGACGACGGCAGCGACGGTACAAAGTATCCTCCTGCACAGAAATGTCGAAATCGTCTTCTTGGGACAATTGCATGAACCTCGCCTGCATGTCATGGATGTTGTTAGGGGTACCGCGCACTGAAAACTCCACACACGACTTTGACTTAGGCTGTTCCTCCTCACCGAGAGGCATACGACCTGTAAGACGCTGTATACCGTCGATATTCAGACCTTGGCTTGAAATCTCTGCCGTCACATTGGCAATCTGGCGAGCCGTCAATCTTCGTCCAAGCAAGGTGATAATCCATCGGTTTTTCCCCTGACGGCCTACCCATTCCTCATATTCCTCGCGGCTCACGGCGGTAAACCTGATTGCCACATTGAGTTGCGACGCCTTGAATAGCAGTTCCTTCATAATGTTGCCTGACACATCGGAATTTGTCCTTATGAGTATGCCAAGCGACAAAGTATGATGTATATCGGCCTGACCGATATCAAGGATACCGGCATCGTATTTAGCCAGGATTTCTGACAGAGCTGATGTCACACCGGGATGGTCCTGACCTGATATATTAATCAGTATCAGTTCGAGTTCGCTTGAGTTCATCGTATATTTGCAAGTTTTCAATTTGTCGCAAATTTACACATTATTCACGAGATAAGGAACTCCCGGCTCCTAAATTCAATTTATACATCTGTAATTGTGACAGCGTTTTTCCACACCGTGTTATTTAGAACCGAGATTTTTCAGTGTTTCCCGCACCGGTGCCACGGTAACGGTCACGGGTAGTGTTGAAGCGGTATTGGAGAGTCAGCATCACAGAGCGAGCTGGAGAGTAATTTTTCTGAACAATCTGAACAGCATCACTATACATAATGGCATTATTCCGAGAAGAATTGAATATATCCTTGGCTTCAAAAGTCACACTGAGTCTATCGTTGAGGAGTCCTTTATATATCTTGGCATTTACATACCATGGTGCATTGGAGAGCTTCATATTGTTGTCCCATTGCGAAGTCATTAACTGAGCATCCACATTCAGCCATATACCAAACGGAAGTCCGACTGCATTCTGCCACTGAAAAAGGAAGCCGGGAGTATTCATTTTCATTTGTTCGCCGTTAACCGGGAGAGTCAGCCACTGCTTCATCATGCCGACATTTACACGAGGCTGCCATACACCAACTTTGAATTGTCCGCCCACGAAAGCCTGAAAGTAATGACGCTTATCAAGATTCGCAGTTTTGATGATGATAGCCTCTCCATCGGTGCCGTAGGGTTCTGTAATATGGTAAACTCCATCCTTGAAGTATGTGTAAGATAGTTGGGCGAAGAACTGACGCCACTGCGCCATATATTCTACTGTCTGCATTTTGGTCGGTCTCAGATACGGGTTGCCGCTTTCAAATGTCAGACGGTTGATATAACTGACAGCTCCATCGAGTTGACCGTAACCCGGACGAACAGTCTTGCCGGAATAATTCAAACCCATACGAACCAGACCTACTTGTGTAGCCACATTAAGCGAAGGGAACAGATTGTTGTACATTTTACTCTGACCGTCACGATGAGTACCCATCTCGTAGTAATCAAACTTCACATGTTCGTAACGCAATCCGACCCCGACATTGAAACGACCTAACTGCTGGGCTATTTCCACAAATGCGGCAATATTACTTTCATCAACCCTGTTGTCGGCATCTGAGACTTCCGGTATATTAGCGGCGAAGAGATTGGTAGCGCGTGTGTCAGTATACTCCTCACCGAGTCTTACTTGTCCGTGCCACAGAGGATGGCTTAATACTAATTTTTCAGCGAGCATACGGTTGCGGTTGGCAGCGGTTGTACTTACAATGCGGTCTTCTCCGATTTCACTGTGCTCATCGCTCAACGAAAGCTCACGACTTTTATACCACAGATAGTCAGCATTAAAATCTATTGTCAACTTACCGACAACTCCATTATAATACAGATTCGCATTGTGTCTCGGCAAATCTGTCGCTCTGTTATCGACATCTGAATTATATCTGTCAAGAATACTTCCATCCATCCATACTTCACTCGGGATGACTCCGGTGGTATGATGACGGTTCCAGCTGTTCTGATAATATGCGCCGATGCTGTGCTTTTCATTAAACATATATGAGAAACCTATTTTGCCTGTCATGTCATTGTATGTCTGCTTGCCCAAAGTATGCAATGATTGGCTGTACCGACTTGTCGGAGTGACAGTAGTCATATCGTTGGTACGGTCATCACGATTGGCACCATACCACCAGCCATAGTTGGCAAACAGTTCCAGCCCGTGTGTACGGTATTTCATATCCACCGAGTTGCCTGTGCGGAAATAGTGCTGAAAACCATTGTCCATTCGGATGGTACCACTGAACCCATCACCTTTTGGCGGCTTAGTACGGATAATGATTACTGATTTTACGTTGGCAGCATATGAGGCACCGGGATTGGTTATCACCGACACATTTTTCATATCCTGCGAACTCAACTGTGCCAGTTCCTGCAAGTCGTTCACCCTGCGTCCGTTGATATAGATTTCAGGAGTACCTTTGCCAAATACCTCCAGTGAACCGCCGTTGTCAACTATCATAGGTACTCGTGCCAGAACATCATTTGCAGTGCCTGCAACGGCAAGCGAGCTGCCCTCAACATTTGTGACAAGTGCATTACCTTTCATTGTGGTAGACGGACGCGTGGCTTTCACCACCACCTCTCCGAGTTCGACAGCCGACGGAGTAAGTCTTATGATTCCCATATTTCCGGTAGCCGGTACTTCGGAAGAATAGGTATCATAACCGACAAATGATATTTTGGCGGTAAGATTACCTTTGAGGTCGGTGCTTATGGTGAACCGACCGTCAGTATCGGTTACGGCGCCAGTCAGATAAGTTGAGTCGCGATATAATACCACATTGACGAAGTCGAGAGGTGTCTCGTTTTCACCCACAACTTTTCCTGTTATCTCCCGGCAAAAAGCGGGAACGAATGCTGAGACAGCAATTAGGGTTAAAATAATCTGTTTCATTTCGTATCAGTTTTTAATGATTTTCTGATGCAAAATTATACCTAAAGGCGTTTTAACTCCAAATATAAAAGTCTTAACACAAGAGATGCAACCAACTGATTATCAATGGTTGCATCTATTAAAAGTCTTAATGGATCGCTTTATGGTCTTAATAGCCTCTTAATCCTTATTCTGATTAAGCAGATACCCTACAATATCTTCTTTCTCCGGAACTGCGAGTTTCTTCCGTATGGAGGTTTTACGGACATAGATTGTGGCTGTGGTGTGACCGGTGATTACGCTGATTTCTTTTGTTGAGAAACCTGCCACCATAAGCACTATTATCTGTTCCTCTTTCGGACTTAATACATCGCCATATCTGCTGTGGAGTGTACTGTAGAATCCGGAATACAGATTATCGATTATCCTGTAGACATTTTCCCAGTCGACGAGTTCACCGTTTGGCTCGCCATCTATGGATGAGATTTTACGAAGCATTTCTCGATTCTGTTCGGTAGGAGTTTCTGCCACCATCTTGATAATGCCGAGTTGCTTGAGCATGACGCTACGCAATTCTGAAGAATCATTGATATCTGATTCTTTGGTTTCCTGTGCGGAATTATATTCGTCAACCATTTTTTGCAAAGCTTCAATCCGCTCTTCGTTTTCACGTTCGCGATGGCGACGTATCACGATAAACCAGCTGGAACCGACTAATACCAATAATGCGGCAATACCTATTATCAGAATTATCACAGTTTTATGCTCGCTTTCCGCTTTCAGCGCCAAAGCCCGGTTCTGCTGATACAATGCACTGCGTTCGGATTCCCATTGCGAAGCCTTCATACGGTTGAAACGTTCACTTTGGCGGTTATTCAAACCGTTTATATGTACGAGTTTGATACTACCGGTACGCTTAAAGTCAAGGATAGCATGGAGAAGATTACTATAGCTGCGGAAATAGACATCATCTTCACCTCTCAATTTGCCGGCGAGACTATCCGCTACGGCAAGATGACGTGAAGCACGACCGGTGTCACCGGAATTCAACGCATTTATAGCATATTGTAAATGAAGGAAGTCTGCCGCTCCATTGTCGGGTCCGGCTTTTCGGAAAATATCATCAATAAGAGCATCGCTTTCGGCACTCCTGCCTTGCTCGGTCAGCAACTGCGCTCGCTCTATTTCAAACTGGAAATGCTTGTCACCCCATTTGTTCTTACGGGCATAGGTCACAAGTTCATCCAGGATGGAAAGAGCCGAATCAGGTTCTACGGCATATTCGTATCCCGTCAGAAGCATATATTTTGCCTCAATCTTTCTCAAGGAGTCTGTTTCAAGAGCTTCAAGCCTTTTGGCAAGAGGTACCAGCTCGCGTCCTTGATACTCCGCAGCCCCGAGCAATACACGTGTCCTCAATGTCTGAACCATGATTGAATCTGGCACATCAGGCAAGCCCGCAAGTGAATCAAGCATTGCCATTGCACCGGGTGTGTCACCAAGCCAAAACTTATACCAAGCAAATGCCATTCCGCTACGAATACCTCTCACGATATCCTTACCGCTATAATAGCCATGAGCGTATGAGATAAGAGAATCGCTAATCATGGAGCGGTTACTGCGCATGTGACCATATGCCATTAAATAATGGTATTTAGCCAGCAAAGAGTCAACCTTTAGTTCCGACGGAGCAATTGTCTCCAATATAGACAATGCACTGTCCGCATTGCTCTGCATTACATTTTCAGCATTAGCGATATCTTTGTCATACGAATCTGACTTTGAGCAAGAAGTAATGACAAATGCAAGAACAATGGTTAGTACCCGTATCGTTTTTTTCATTATTTTGTTTCTTATCTGATGCTGATGACCTTGTAATTCTTAAATAGCGTTTCTACCGGTCTCGCCATGATTTCATCTCATTTTATTCATTATATCTTTTACAAAATTAAAACAAATATTCGAGACTTTGGACTTGTGATGATGAATTTATCAACCTGCTTTCAGAGAAACCTCCCACCACCTTAACATATGCCTCCTTGCAAATGACATTTTGAAATTTCTGTGAATATGCGTAATTTTGCTGAAACAAATTTCAACACTTATGACACGAGTCTGGAAACCAATCAAGCAATATGAGGACATACTCTTTGAACAGTATGGCAAAATAGCGAAAATCACCATCAATCGCCCGCAAGTCTACAATGCGTTCCGCCCGCAGACAAACTGCGAAATGCTTGACGCAATGGCTTACTGCCGGGAGGCAACCGATATCGGTGTGATAATCCTTACAGGAGCCGGCGACAAGGCCTTCTGCTCCGGAGGCGACCAGAAAGTGAAAGGGATAGGCGGATACATTGACGAAAACGGTGTGCCTCGCCTGAATGTGCTTGATTTGCACAAGGCTATACGCTCTATTCCAAAACCTGTGATCGCAATGGTCAACGGTTACGCCATAGGCGGAGGTCATGTTCTGCATGTGGTATGCGACCTCACCATCGCATCCGAAAACGCGCGTTTCGGACAGACCGGCCCGAAAGTTGGCAGTTTCGATGCCGGCTTCGGTTCCAGCTACCTCGCCCGCTGTGTCGGACAAAAGAAAGCGAGAGAAATATGGTTCCTATGCCGTCAGTATACAGCAATTGAAGCGGAACGTATGGGTATGGTGAACAAGGTTGTGCCATTCGAACAGCTTGAAGACGAAACAGTGGACTGGTGTGAGACCATTCTGAGCCGCAGCCCTATGGCCATACGCATGATTAAGCGTGCGCTTAACGCTGAACTTGACGGACAACGCGGTATGATGGAATTTGCAGGAGATGCCACTCTGATGTACTATCTTATGGCAGAGGCCCAGGAAGGGAAAAACGCATTCCTTGAGAAACGAGACCCTGATTTCGACCAATTCCCCAAGTTCCCGGGATAAATATCCTGACTGATATTCATCCCTGTCCTTCCCATTGATTCGATGAAAGGAGCATTTGCAAAGTATACTCTTGATTTCCGGTTCACCGCTATCACCTCACGTGACAGGATGAACCGGAAAGAGACTTTCTATATCAAAGTTTTTGACGCTGCCGCTCCCGAAGTGTTCGGTATCGGTGAGTGCGCTCTGTTTCGGGGTTTAAGCTGTGACGACCGTCCCGATTACGAACAGAAGCTTGAAGCTGTATGCAGCGACATAGACCGCTACGCCGCCGATTACTCGCTTCTTGCCGATTATCCGTCCATACGAACGGGGCTGGAAACCGCCATACACGACTTGCGGAATGGCGGACGCCGCATAGTATTCCCTTCCACTTGGACTTCCGGGAGGGATAACATCGTCATAAACGGGCTTGTATGGATGGGAGATAAAGAACTCATGGCGAAGCGTATAAACGATAAAATCAAAGATGGATTCCATTGCGTCAAGCTCAAAATCGGAGGCATAAATTTCGACGACGAGATTGATTTGCTACGTCTCATACGCAATATATGCCCTGACATCCAACTACGAGTCGATGCCAACGGCGCCTTTACGCCCGACAATGCACTCGAACGGCTTAACAGACTTGCCGAATACAAAATCCACTCCATAGAGCAACCAATCCGCCAGGGACAATGGGACGCTATGGCAGAGCTATGCCGCCACACCCCTATCCCGATTGGTCTGGATGAAGAGCTTATAGGGCTGAACTCGCCTGCGGTAAAAGCTGAGATGCTTGATACAATCCGCCCGCAATATATAATCTTAAAACCGACATTGTGCGGCGGTTTCTCAGGCTCTGACGAATGGATTCGACTTGCCTCCGAGCGCAATATAGGCTGGTGGGCGACATCGGCACTGGAATCCAACATAGGATTGAATGCCATAAGCCAGTGGGTAGCAACCTATCAACCGACAATGCCTCAAGGACTCGGCACCGGTCAACTGTATCACAATAACATACCCTCGCCGCTAAAACTTACCGGCGAGTATCTATCATACGACCCCCATGCTAAATGGAATATCCCGGATTTGGAATGGAACGAATTCTGACACCGGATGCGGCTGCATTCATTGATGAATGGCACAATAGTGCGGACTATGTCATAGCCCATACCTCCGGCTCAACCGGAAAGCCCAAAACCATTCGACTTTCCAAATGCGACATGCGGGCATCCGCACACGCTACAATCAATTTTTTCGGACTGACATCACGCTCCACACTCTACCTGCCATTGTCACCTGACTACATAGCCGGTAAAATGCAGATAGTACGAGCTCTTGAAGCCGGTTGTTCTCTGATTGTCACCCCTCCCTCCAACAATATTCAGTCTGCCAACTGCAACCATCCTATTGACCTCTTACCGATAGTTCCGTCACAAATACCCGGACTTTTGGAATCCGATATCCTAAGACGGACAAATAATGTAATAGTAGGAGGCGCACCTGTAACTGCCGAGGCTGAGAAAGCTCTTATGCAGGCTGCACCAAACTCGTTTGCGACCTACGGTATGACCGAAACATGCAGCCATGTCGCATTGCGAAAATTTGGAGAAAAACATTTCCGGGCCTTACCGGGTTTCAACTTTTCAACGGATTCACGTGGATGCCTCATCATAAGAACTTCCACTCTATCGTTCGGCACTCTGACCACCAATGATATTGTGGAGTTGTGCGACTCCAGCACATTCCGTTGGCTTGGACGATTTGACAACATAATCAACTCGGGAGGGCTGAAAATATCGCCTGAAGAAATCGAACGCATCATAGCCCCGATGTTTCCGGCAGGTTGCCTTTTCTATGTCACTTCACGGCCCAGTCCGCAATGGGGCGAAGAAGCCGTAATCATAACTGATGCCGAAAATCTGCCGGACGATTTCATCAGAAACCTACATCAGCTCCTTCCGGCTCGCAAAGTCCCGAAATCAGTGATATACAGGCGTAAAATACCACTTACGGACTCTAAAAAAATCATTCGACAAAAAATAATTTAGCCATTCAGGGAGATAAATCGTTAATTAATGCTAACTTTGCGTTAAATACCTTGTTATATCGATATGACGGCTAACAACATATACGGACTCTTCAATGACAGTTTCCCGCCGGTCCTCGACGGGGTGACACTCACTGTGGAGAATTATTGCAAATGGCTCATAGCCTCTGGCGGCAAGGTATGCGTAATCACTCCCTGGAATCCGGAGTGTCCTCCTCATCCGGACTTCGAGATGCACCGTTATCTCTCACTTCCAATTTACAACCGTCATCCTTACCGATATGGCTATCCGTTGCTGGACCCATTCATCTGGCGCAATATCCGTTCAATACCTTTTAAAATAGTACATGCCCACTGCCCCTTTTCTTCCGGGAGACTTGCGGCATACGCATCCCGCAAGCATGACATCCCACTGGTAGCGACATTTCACTCAAAATACCGCACCGACCTGGAACGTTCACTACCGCCATTCATGGTCAGGTACCAGATGAAACGTATACTTGAATTCTACAATTCCGCTTCAGAGGTATGGATTCCACAGGCTGCTGTTGAGGAGACTTTGAGGGAGTACGGATACAAAGGCAAGGTACAGGTGGTGGAAAATGGCAATGACCTTTCAGAAGGCATACAAGATTTGAATGCGTACAAAAAAGAGTCACGCCTTAAACTCGGTTATAAAGAGGGACAGCTCGGACTGCTGTTCGTTGGACAACACATCCTTGAGAAAGGTATTGAAATCATAATCCGTTCGCTACCTCTCCTTGGAAATCTTGACTACCGCATGGACTTCATAGGTGTTGGCTATGCACTTGATGATATGAGAAAGCTTGCACAGGAGCTGGGTATAACCGACAAGGTGACTTTTCACGGTAAAATTGAGGATAGGGAGACCCTACGCCGCCACTATGCGGCCTCCGATCTCTTTCTTTTCCCCTCATTCTACGATAACGCCCCGCTTGTAGTACGCGAGGCAGCAGCCATGCACACCCCGGCAGTGCTACTCCAGGGTTCTACCGCCGCCGAACGTATACGTCATGGCGAGAACGGATTTTTAACCAGACGTACACCTGAGGCTTATGCCGAGGCAATATCATATCTGGCAGCCAATACTGATATGATACGCCGTGCCGGCGATGGAGCATGCAATACCCTTTCACGCTCATGGCGGGATGTGATGGGCGAAGTGATAATCAGATACAATGATATTATAGAACGACATGAAACAAAATACAAACGCCACTGAACCTTCACCGGGCAATACAGGTAGTATCGTCTGGAAAATCTTTATTCCCGTGGCAATCGGTGTCAGCGTGGTGGTATGGATGTTCCATCGAGAATTCAACCGTAACGTATGGGACTCATTCCATTTCGACTGGAAAGTGGCAGGCTGTATACTGCTCGCATGGTGCTTCATGTTCGGTCGAGACTTCGGGCTTAGCTGGCGTTTCCGCACCCTGACCGACAAACGCCTCTCATGGTGGCAGGCTATCAGGGTGAACATGCTGTGCGAGTTCACATCGTGCGTCACCCCGACCGCCGTTGGAGGCAGCACTTTCGGCATGATATACCTCAACAGGGAGGGTATCGAGTTCGGAAGAGCCACAACGCTGATGCTCACCACACTGTTCCTTGACGAATTGTTTTTTGTTGTCTCGCTACCGCTGATTATGCTGCTTGTGCCATACGCTGAACTCTTCGGGTTCAAGCACAGCACATTCACCACCGGCTTACAGACCGTGTTTTGGATAGTGTACTTCATCATTGCTGTGTGGACTGCCATTCTGTTCATGGGCATACTTATCCGCCCGCGCGGGATACACAAGGCTCTTAACTGGATTTTCCATTTCAGTTTTCTTAAGCGATGGGCGTCAAAAGTTGACACTATGGGAGAACAGATGGAGACAGCCGGTAAGGATTTGCGCACACGTTCATTCGGATGGTGGCTTAAGACTTTCGGCGGCACCGCCATCTCCTGGACATCCCGCTATCTGGTGGTCAACGCTCTTTTCCTTGGATTTGCTCCTTATGCCGACCAGATAGTTGTATTTTGCCGTCAATTCGTTGTTTGGGTAGTACTTATGGTGAGTCCCACCCCCGGCAGCGCAGGAATCAGCGAATGGCTGTTCACTACCTACTACGGTGACCTGATTAATAATTCCAGCATGGCGCTCGTCATAGCCTTGTTCTGGCGCATAATCAGTTATTATGTCTATCTGTTTATCGGTGCATGCCTGTTCCCATGGTGGCTGCGCCATAAAGTGAACTTCTCTCGCCTGAAGAGTCCAAAAGCCTCCAATGGCAACAATATAGCATAAACCATTAAAACTCTCTTGCTTATGATTCGTCACTTTTTAATGCTGCTGATAATGACTATATCCTCAATGTCCATGCCGGGCAAAGAGGTATATGTCCTTCGTCTCGATGACGAAATCGGATCTAAAACCTGGCGTTACACACGTGAGGCCCTCAACGAGGCTGATGCCAGGAATTCAGACATGCTGCTTGTTCATCTCAACACCTATGGAGGTTCTGTCGTGCATGCCGACTCCATACGCACAGCACTGCTCAACTATAGGAAACCGGTAGTCGCATTCATTGACAATAATGCGGCTTCGGCAGGAGCGCTTATTGCCCTGGCGTGCGACACAGTGTTCATGCGCAGTGGCGCATCTATGGGAGCAGCCACTGTTGTAAACGGTGCTGACGGTGCTGCGATGCCCGACAAATATCAGTCATACATGCGTGCCATGATGCGCTCCACTGCCGAGCATCACGGCAAAGTCAACGATGAATCCGGCAGTCTGCGCTGGCGGCGCAATCCTAAGATTGCCGAGGCAATGGTCGACACCCGTATCGAAGTGCCCGGACTCATTGACTCTACAAGAGTGCTCACATTTACCACTGACGAAGCCATCAAATGGAATTTCGCTGACGGAAAAGCCGAATCAATCCCCGAAACGCTCGCCAAACTCGATGTAAAGGATTATACGATAAAGGAATACACCCCTACATGGCTCGACCATCTGATAGGATTCTTCACAAATCCGGCTGTACAGGCTGTACTTATAATGATAATAATCGGTGGTATATACATGGAGCTCCACTCCCCCGGTATGGGATTTCCATCAGCCGCCGCCATAATAGCTGCCACACTTTATTTCCTGCCGTTATACATTTCAGGAATAGCCAGCAGCTGGATCATACTTATATTTGTCATCGGAATCATTCTGGTGGTGCTTGAGATGTTTGTTGTGCCGGGATTCGGTATCACAGGCATATCGGGCATAATCTGCATCTGCCTCGCAATAATATTCGGACTGATTGAGCACTACACATTCTCACTCACCCATGTGGACTCGACATCGCTATGGTCGTCACTTGCCATATTCATTGTGGGAGTACTGCTTGCCATAGCGGCGATATGGTATCTGACCTCATCTCACGGGCCCAAATGGATTAGAAGGCATACCGATCTTACCCTCACCCAGCAAGTGAAGGACGGATACATCGGTGTCGATATGGCACCTTCGCTATATGTCGGTCTTGACGGTGTAGCCACCACCGACATGCGTCCGGCAGGAAAAGTGGAAATCAATGGCGAGGAACTCGATGCCGTGGCTGTGCGCGGATTTATCAATGCCGGCACACGCGTGAAGGTGACAAAATACGAGAATGCCCAGATATACGTAAAAGAAGTATGAACATAATCGGTATAATCCCTGCTCGATACGGGTCTTCGCGTTTCCCCGGCAAACCGCTTGCCGACGTGAATGGCATGCCGATGATTGAACGTGTTTACCGGCAAGCATCTAAGGTTCTCGATACCGTAATCGTGGCAACCGACGACAAGCGTATCTATGAAAAAGTGGTTGGTTTCAGCGGGAAGGCAATAATGACCTCAGCGGATTGCCCGAACGGAACTTCAAGGGTATATGAGGCTTACATTCTGTCGGGAATAACCGCCGATATGGTGATTAATATCCAGGGGGACGAGCCATACATCCATCCCGAGCAGATAGAGGCGGTAGCAGCATTGCTCAATGATGACAGCGAAACGCAGATAGGCACATTGGCCCATAAATTTGACCCGGCAGATGGATTTGAGGCACTTTTCAGTCCGGACAGAGTCAAAATGACTATGGACCTGAACGGCAGAGTGCTTTACTTCAGCCGTTCCATCATCCCGTATGTCCGTAGTCACAAGTGGCAACAATGGCTTGCATCCGCGACATTCCATACCCATATCGGACTCTACGGGTTCCGCCCTGACACTCTGCGTGACATCATATCACTGCCTACATCACCTCTTGAGGAAGCTGAATCGCTCGAGCAACTCAAATGGTTAGAGAACGGCTATTACATAACAGCCGCAATCACTCCTCACAAGTCATATCCGGTCGATACCCCTGAGGACTTGAACCGCATCAACAGGCTAAATCTCCCATAGCCGACGCACTACATGCCACATACAGGAAAAAATAACCGGCAACCCAGAACTGGGTTACCGGTTATTCTATTAATTTAAATCTGCTTATAACAAGTAAAATATCAGAGCACGCCCTGTGCCATCATGGCGCGGGCAACCTTCATGAAGCCTGCCACATTAGCGCCTCGCACGTAGTTGATGTAACCGTCAGGCTCGGTGCCGTACTTAACGCACTGATTGTGGATTTCTGACATTATCTGCTTCAGCTTGTTGTCAACTTCCTCTGAACTCCAGGAAAGTTTTTGCGAATTCTGTGCCATCTCAAGACCGGATACAGACACACCACCGGCATTTGCAGCCTTACCGGGTGCATAAAGTATGCGCGCCTTCTGGAACTCACGGATAGCATCAGGAGTAGAAGGCATATTCGCTCCTTCGCTCACGGCTATGCAACCGTTGGCTATAAGAGCACGCGCATCGTCACCGTCAATCTCATTCTGCGTAGCCGAAGGCATCGCAATGTCACATGCAACATGCTGCCAGGGACGCTCACCCTCGAAATACTGGCATTCGTACTCCTCAGCAAACTCACGGATACGTCCACGGTAAATATTCTTAAGCTTAAAGATATATGCGAGCTGCTCCTCGGTTATGCCGTCGGGCACATAAATCGAACCGTCGCTGTCGCTCATAGACACCACCTTGGCTCCAAGTGAAAGAAGTTTCTCGGCTGTGTAAGTGGCAACATTGCCCGAACCGGAGATAGCCACTCGCTTACCAGCAATGTCAATACCACGGGTCTTAAGCATCTCAAGCAGGAAATACACATTACCATAACCGGTAGCTTCCGGACGGATAAGTGAACCTCCAAACTCAATGCCCTTGCCGGTAAATGTGCCGGTAAACTCACGTGCCATCTTCTTATATTCACCAAACATATAGCCAACTTCACGACCGCCTACACCTATATCGCCGGCAGGCACATCAGTGTCAGGACCGATTTGACGCCAGAGCTCCTGAATGAAAGCCTGGCAGAAGCGCATCACTTCCATATCGCTCTTCCCTCTGGGCGAGAAGTCACTGCCACCCTTGGCACCACCCATGGCGAGAGTAGTCAGAGAGTTCTTGAAAGTCTGCTCAAACGCAAGGAACTTGAGGATTGAAAGATTGACTGAGGAGTGGAAACGGATACCACCTTTGTACGGACCGATTGCATTGTTGTGCTGTACACGGTAGCCCATATTGTTGTGTACCTTGCCCTTGTCGTCCACCCAGGACACGCGGAATGCAAAAATACGATCGGGAATGCAAAGGCGCTCTATAAGATTGTACCGGTCAAATTCCGGATTATCGTTATATACATCTTCAATAGTGGTCAACACCTCTTCTACTGCCTGAATATACTCAGGTTCGTTAGGGAAACGACGTTTCAAATCGTCGATAACTGCAACTGCATTCATACCTTAATTGGAAAAATTTTATATTCTTAAGTTAGTATAATTATTCTATCTTTCGGTTAAAAAATCATGCCGAAAAGTAACAATTTGTCACATTATTCGCAACTTTCGATGCAAAGTTACAACATTTCATCCAAAATTCCAACAAAAACACAAAATAAAAAGCATCTCCTCCATGCCATAATGGCACGGAGGAGATACTATTTGTTGTCCCTAAGAATAAAGAGGGGCTATTTTTTCTTGGAAGATTTCTTTTCAGGAGCATTACGGCGCATGCGCAGCACCTGAGCAGAGCGAGGCGGCAGATACAGACGCAGCCACTCACGGCCCGAGGGTGAGAACAGAGGGTCGTTCTGCGTAAGATGCGAGACTGACTCATCTATGTTACCATATCCGCCAAACGCAGGATTGTCGGTTGAAA
Organism: uncultured Duncaniella sp.; assembly: GCA_958352885.1. GTDB lineage: Bacteria > Bacteroidota > Bacteroidia > Bacteroidales > Muribaculaceae > Duncaniella. The sequence goes on along the minus strand of CATWQI010000004.1, from coordinate 101,293 downwards.
GCACGACATCATACTCCCCGGCGGGAGCAAGCACCCCATAACCGGTGAATGATTTTGACGGATTGAAATTGTACACAAACACAAGATCGCCACGCATATATGCCAGCACCTGATCGTCATCCTTTTCCCACAGTTTCACAACCGGGAGCGCCTGGAAATTATAGATGTCTGATATGGTATGAATCATTGCATTGTCAAAATCATTCAGATACACATATTTCAACTCATCCCTATCCACCAAATCCCATTGGCGGCGAGCGTACTTATAGCTCCATCCGTTCCCTTCGCGAGGGAAATCAATCCATTCGGGATGTCCGAATTCATTACCCATAAAATTGAGATAGCCGCCATTGATGGTAGATGCGGTAACAAGACGGATCATCTTGTGCAAAGCGATTCCGCGCGCCACAACCATATTGTCGTCACCCTTCATCATATGCCAGTACATTTCCTTGTCTATCAGCCGGAATATGACTGTTTTATCCCCAACAAGAGCCTGGTCGTGGCTCTCAACATACGATATGGTTTTCTCATCAGCCCTGCGGTTGGTGAGTTCCCAGAATATCGAAGTCGGACGCCAATCCTCATCTTTCTTTTCCTTAAGAAGCTTAATCCAGTAATCGGGTATACCCATTGCCATTCGGTAGTCAAATCCGATTCCGCCATCCTTCACCGGGACTGCGAGCCCAGGCATGCCGCTCATCTCCTCGGCTATTGTTATGGCATGAGGATTGATTTCATGAATCAGTTTGTTGGCAAGAGTCAGGTATGTTATGGCATTGGTATCCTCATTTCCGTTATAGTAATCATCATAACTGCCGAACGCCTGTCCGAGACCGTGACTGTAATAGAGCATCGATGTAACTCCGTCAAAACGGAACCCGTCAAAACGGAATTCCTGAAGCCAGTACTTACAGTTTGAGAGCAGGAAGTTCAGCACATCATTCTTTCCATAATCAAAGCAGAGAGAATCCCATGCCGGATGCTCACGTCTGCCGTCGCCATAGAAGTATTGGTCATAACTGCCGTCAAGACGCCCGAGCCCCTCGACCTCATTTTTCACCGCATGTGAATGCACGATATCCATTATCACTGCGATACCAAGCTCATGCGCCCGGTCAATCAGCGATTTCAGTTCCTCAGGCGTGCCGAAACGGCTTGAAGGCGCATAGAAACTCGACACATGATAACCAAACGAGCCATAGTAAGGATGCTCCTGTATAGCCATAATCTGTATGGCATTGTAGCCGTCTTTGGCAATTCTGGGGAGCACAAGGTCACGGAACTCAGTATAAGTGCCTATCCCCTCCTTCTCCTGCGCCATGCCGATATGGCACTCATATATCAGGAGCGGACGTGTGTCCGGTCGGAATTTTTTGATCTTCCACTTGTAAGCATCAGGAGCCCACACCTGGGCAGAGAACACATGAGTCACCTCATCCTGAACCACGCGGGTTGCATAGGCGGGTATACGCTCGCCGCTTCCTCCGTCCCAAGTCACTATCATCTTATATAGGTCGCCGTGATGCAAGGCATCCGGTTTCATCTTCAATTCCCACACACCGTTGGCTTTCGGTTTGAGGGCATATTTTTTCATCACTTTCCATTTCGAGAAGTCCCCTATCAGAGTTATGCCTGTAGCTTTAGGAGCCCATTCTCTGAAGACCCATCCGTCAGCAGTACGGTGAAGACCGAAATAATTGTGAGCGTTTGCAAACGAATCAAGAGAACCGCCAGCTCCGCAAAGCTCATGTTCCTTGTTGATTGCATCGTTATGGCGACCGATTATAGCCTCACTATAAGGCTCGAGCCACGGATCATTTTTAATAATGTTGAGAGTCTTCTTTTTCATATATGATGATTATATATTATTCGTATAGTTTCCACAAACTTAATAATAATATTTCATATACCAATCATATATATTGTTAAATCTCCGGCTGAACCTGCTCAAAATATTCCTAATCCAAACACAAACACCATTCCTATGCATATAGGAGCCACATATCTGAGACAAAATACTATCGCCCTCACCACAAAGCGCATCAGAGGACCGGCAGGACTCCCCAGCTCCTCCTTTAGGACAGCTCGGTCAAGCACCCACCCCACAAATACAGATATTATCATACCTCCGACCGGGAGAAGTATATTGGATGACAGATAGTCAAACAGATTGAACAGCGTCATGCCGCAGATCGTAAAATCGCTCATACATCCGAACGAAAGGGCGCACAATGTACCGAATACCAATGCTATTGAAAAGTTAAGCGCTGTCGCTTTCCTGCGTCCCATCCCGAACTCCTCCACAAAGTAAGCTATTGAGATTTCACTCATGGATATCGTGGAGGTCAACGACGCAAGGAAAAGCAGTACGAAAAAGAAGGTTGACCATATCACACCGCCACCCAGATTGCTGAATATGGAGGGCAATATCTCAAACACCAGTTTAGGACCGGCTGCCGGTTCTTGCCCGAAAGTGAACACAGCAGGAAATATTATCACTCCTGCCAATATAGACACCAATGTGTCAAGCCCTGCTGTGGTAAACGCTGTCCTGACAAGCGGTGTATCCTTTTTAAAATAGCTTGAGTATGTTATCAGGCATCCAAGTCCGAGACTCAGCGAGAAAAAAGCCTGCCCCATCCCCCCAAGAAGCACAGCGGGGGTCACTTTTGAGAAATCCGGGTTAAACAGAAATTCGAGACCACGGGATGCTTCCGGCATCATGAGCGAATTAACCGCAAAAATCAGAAGTATCAGGAATAGCAGCGGCATTAAGATATTTGACATCTTCTCAATGCCTTTACGCACACCGCGTGACAATATACAGTAATTGCAAAGCAAAAACACGACTGTCCACATAACCGGACGCCAGTTTGACTGCGCGAACCGATCGAACTGGTCATGCAACCCTTCCGCCGTATGCACCCCTGAAAAATCCGTTATGGATTGATATATATACTCAAGCGTCCATCCCGCCACCACCGAGTAGAAACTCAATATGAGCAACGATGCCAGAATACCTATATATCCAACCACACCCCACGGCTTCCCTGGAGCCAGTCGCTTGAACGCCCCACGGACATTCGAACCGGTATGCCTGCCGATTATAAATTCAGCGCAAATCACCGGAACTCCTATCACGAATATAAACAGCAGGTCAATCAACAGAAACGCACCACCGCCATGCACTCCGGCCTCATAAGGGAAACGCCATATATTACCCAATCCCACTGCCGAACCAACCGTTGTGGCAATCACGCCCAGGCGTGTGGCAAACTGCGCTCTTTTTTCAGTCATATCACTAATATCGGCTAATGCCTAAATTTTAAAATTTCATTAATCTTCAGCCGGCAAAGTTACAAATAAAAATCAAACAAGGCGCAATTGACTACAAATTATTACATATTTTAGTCACATACGAGGATTTTAACGCAGAACAACACTTCCAATACAAATTTATTACATCACATCTATTATTTTAACAATTATTTTTTCTTTTTTGCGTAGGTATTCACGAAAATAATCTTTAATTTTGCGGTTGGAAAATTCCGATTAGGTATTGGATTAGGATACTCATTCAAATCATTAATCATAAAATCAACAAGTCTTAGATTTATAATTCGTAAACAAACATTTTTCCAAACCGTATGCAGCCGCGAGGCAGCGACAAAATCAAACAATTTTAACAATTTAAAGAAATCACAAACGATTATGGACAGCAACGAAAAGAAAGGCAAGAGACCGCGTATTGGTGTGAGACCGGTCAACGCAGAGCAACCGGAGAACCGGCTGGAAAACACCGGCTCAGAATTCACCTCATCAAACGAGCATGGGCAAGCGGACAATCAGGAACGCCATCAGTCCTATGGCAACAACTACGGCAACCGTCCCTATCAGCAGCGTCCTTACAACAACCGTCAGGGCGGATACAACAATAACAACCGTTATGGCAATCAGCAGGGTGGATACAACCGTTACAACAACAATAACCGCTACAACAACCAGAGTGGTTACCAGCCCCGCCAGAACGTTCCCCAGACAGAAGGAGAACCTCAAACCAACGCTGAAGGTGTAACCTCAACTTCAGCTGAAGGCGAGAATACAGGCTACCAGCCCCGCCAGAACAATTACAACCGCTATAACAACCAGGGAGGGTACAACAATTACAACAACAATCGCCAAGGCGGATACAACAACAACCGCCAGGGTGGATACAACAATAACCGTCAAGGCGGATACAACAACAACCGTCAGGGCGGATACAACAACAATAATCGTCAAGGCGGATACAACAACAATAACCGTCAGGGCGGATACAACAACAACAACAACCGCCAGGGCGGATATAACAACAATAATCGTCAGGGCGGATACAATAACAACAACCGCCAGGGCGGATATAATAACAATAATCGTCAGGGCGGATACAATAACAACAACCGCCAGGGCGGATTCAACAAAAAACAGCAGCCCCGCCAGAATCAATTCGGCATGCCACAGGGAGGCAGAAGCTTTACTCCGCGCCCCAAACGCATCGAATACGAACTACCGCTTCCCGACCCGACAGAACAGATTCGCCTCAACAAATTCATGGCAAACGCAGGACTCTGCTCACGCCGTGAAGCTGACGAATACATCCAGCAGGGACTCATCAAGGTCAACGGAGAGGTTGTCACCGAACTCGGAACAAAGATTTCACACGATGATGTGGTGGAATACAACGACAAGGTTGTCACTCTTGAGAGCAAGTGCTACATTCTCCTCAACAAACCGAAGGATTGCGTGACCACAAGCGATGACCCGAACGGACGCCTCACCGTAATGGACCTCGTGAAAGGCGCATGCGAAGAGCGCATATACCCTGTAGGCCGTCTTGACCGCAACACAACAGGCGTACTTCTGCTCACCAACGACGGTGACCTCGCATCCAAGCTCACACACCCCAAATTCGTGAAGAAAAAAATCTATCATGTATGGACTGACAAGGATATCGCCGAAGAAGACATGCAGCGTATAGCCGACGGTATTGAGCTTGAGGACGGTCCTATCCATGCTGACGCCATAAGCTATGCCACCGAAACCGACCGCAACCAGGCGGGTATCGAGATTCACTCCGGTCGCAACCGCATAGTTCGTCGCATCTTCGAGAGTCTTGGTTACCATGTCACCAAGCTTGACCGTGTATACTTCGCCGGACTCACCAAGAAGAACCTCCCGCGCGGTCGCTGGCGTTATCTCACCCAGGAAGAAGTCAACTTCCTAAAGATGGGTTCATTTGAATAATCAAACCAATCAACTGACTAATGAAAAGAACAAGAGTAGTAGACCTGCTTAACACACCTGCCCTCGTGGGTACCGAGGTCGAAGCTAAAGGATGGGTACGTACCCGCCGTGGAAACAAGCATGTGCAATTCGTACAGCTCAACGACGGTTCGTCCATCAAAAACATACAGATTGTGTTTGACATGGCAAAGTTCTCCGACGAGGACTTAAAGCCAGTCACCACCGGTTCCAGCATCTGCGTCAAAGGAATGCTCGTAGAATCACAGGGCAAAGGTCAGACTTGCGAGATTCAGGCTGATTCACTCCTTGTCTACGGCACTGCCGACACTGAGAGCTACCCTCTCCAGAAGAAAGGCCACACTCTCGAATTCCTTCGGGAAATAGCACATCTGCGCCCACGCACCAACACTTTCGGTGCCATTCTGCGCGTGCGCAGCGCACTTGCCTTTGCAATCCACAAATTTTTCAATGAGAAAGGCTTCTATTATCTGAATACCCCCCTCATCACAGCCAGCGACTGCGAAGGCGCAGGTGCAATGTTCCAGGTCACAACTCTTGACCTTAACAACCTGCCAAAAGATGAGGAAGGTAAGGTGGATTACAGCCAGGATTTCTTCTGCAAACCAACCGCTCTTACCGTGTCTGGACAGCTTGAGGGCGAACTTGGTGCGACAGCTCTCGGTCAGATTTACACATTCGGACCGACTTTCCGCGCCGAGAACTCCAACACCCCCCGCCACCTCTCCGAGTTCTGGATGATTGAGCCAGAAATGGCGTTCTACGACATCACCGACAACATGGACCTTGCCGAAGAGTTCGTGAAGTACTGTATCAACTATGCTCTTGAGCATTGCATAGATGACATCCAGTTCCTTCAGGACATGTATGACAAGGAACTTATCGAACGCTTGAAATTCGTTGTCGACAATGATTTCGTACGCCTCTCCTATGGTGAGGGCGTGAAGATTCTTGAAGCATCCGGGAAGAAATTCGAGTTCCCCGTACACTGGGGCACAGACCTCCAGAGCGAGCACGAACGCTATCTCGTAGAAGAGCACTTCAAGAAGCCCGTCATCCTCACCGATTACCCCAAGGAAATCAAGGCTTTCTACATGAAGCAGAACGAGGACGGCAAGACTGTACGCGCCATGGACGTGCTCTTCCCACATATAGGCGAGATTATAGGTGGCTCTGAGCGTGAGGAAAGTTATGACAAACTCCTCCAGCGCATCGAAGAGCTTGGTATACCGATGAAAGATATGTGGTGGTACCTTGACACACGCCGATTCGGCACAGTGCCACATTCAGGATTCGGTCTTGGATTCGAACGCCTCGTCCTCTTCGTGACCGGCATGACTAATATCCGTGACGTCATACCGTTCCCACGCACCCCGGGCAAAGCAGAGTTTTAAGGCTCATACAGCCAGGCAATAAATATAAATGGCAGCGACCAAAAGTCGCTGCCATTTATATTTATTGCCTTTTATCTATCCTTTAAGGATGTTACTTCTCACGCATGAACACATTGACAGGAGTTCCATGGAAATCCCAGTTCTCACGGATTTTATTCTCCAGGTAACGTCTATAAGGTTCCTTGACCCATTGAGGCAGGTTACAGAAGAAAATAAATGTCGGTATCGGGGAACCTTTAAGCATGGTCACATACTTAATCTTAATCAGCTTACCCTTATTGGCTGGTGGTGGATATGCCGAAATCACCTCATGCATCACAGTGTTAAGCTGCGATGTAGGCACGACACGCTTACGGTTCTCGCACACATGCAAAGCAGTCTCCAGCACTTTGAATATCCTCTGCTTGGTAAGGGCGGAAGCAAAGATTATAGGGAAGTCGACGAACGGAGCGAAACGTTCACGTATGGCATCCTCATAATGCTTGATAGCCTCCTTCGATTTGTCCTCCACCAAATCCCACTTGTTGACAACAACCACGAGACCTTTCTTATTCTTCTGTATCAAAGAGAATATTGCCACATCCTGCGACTCAATACCCCTGGTTCCGTCAATCATCAGTATACACACATCAGAAGCCTCAATGGCACGGATGGAACGGATGACAGAATAATACTCTATATCGTCAGTGACCTTTGTTTTCTTTCTGATACCGGCTGTGTCGACAAGATAGAAGTCAAAACCGAACTTATTATACCTTGTATATATCGAGTCACGGGTAGTGCCGGCTATATCTGTGACAATATGCCTGTCCTCATCAATAAAAGCATTGATGATTGATGATTTTCCTGCATTAGGACGCCCAACAATTGCAATTTTTGGAATATCCTCAAGCGCGGCGGCCTCATCGTCATCCTTTTCAGGCATCTTCTTGACAACCTCATCAAGAAGGTCACCTGTGCCATACCCGCTCACCGCCGACACGCCATAGGGGTCACCCAAACCGAGGCTGTAAAATTCAGCTATGTTATAGAGCGAATCTCCGGCATCCACTTTATTTGCCACAAGAATCACAGGCTTGGTTGAGCGGCGAAGTATCTGAGCCACCTTGTCGTCAAGGTCTGTCACTCCATTCATGGCATCCACCACAAACAAGATTTCGTCAGCCTGCTCTATGGCAAGATGTACCTGCTTGTTTATTTCATTCTCAAACACATCCTCACTGTTGACCACCCAACCGCCCGTATCGACGATTGAGAACTCCTTCCCGTTCCAATCCACCTTCCCATACTGGCGGTCACGAGTAGTGCCTGCCTCATCGTTGGTTATGGCGGTGCGGGTCTGAGTCAATCTATTAAATAAGGTGGACTTTCCCACATTTGGTCTGCCCACTATTGCTATCATTTGTCCCATAGGCGATGATTAGTCTTTTTCAGATGATTATAATAATTATACAAAAGTACGCAAAAAATCCGAGATGACAATCACTGACCGCCGTCATGCACCTGATTTTCATCTCGACATATCAAATTAAACGCATCTTTTAGGTTAAAATACGCAAACTAATAGTTAATTTTTTACTAAAATACTTGTCATTTAGCTTCCGATCACCTACCTTTGCAACAAGTTTTTCATGGTATTAGATTTAAGGTAAGAAAGTTATTCGTCGGGACGACGGATAATTTTTTTGTTTTTATATCTGCACCTATTTTTTACCGACCAATCATAATAATGTCATGAGACATCCACTGAAAAGCTTTTTATCAATTTTCGCCATGTTTGCCTGCGCCGGCAACATTTTGGCAGAAAATAACTCCATTTCACCCATACCATTAAGTGACGTCCGTATCACCATGGGACAATTCCGTCATGCCCAGAATATGGACAAGTCCTATCTCATGGCACTTAATCCGGACAGGCTGCTTGCTCCATACCTCAAGGAAGCAGGTCTGGAGCCTAAAGCCGAGAACTACACCAATTGGGAAAACACAGGTCTCGACGGTCATATAGGCGGCCACTATCTGTCTGCACTATCTTCCATGTATGCCGCCACCGGCGATGAAGAGATAGCCCGCAGGCTCGACTACATGCTATCGGAACTAAAAAGATGCCAGGATGCATCTGCCGACGGTTACCTGTCAGGCGTTCCTGGCGGAAGAAAAATATGGAGAGAAATCTCAGAAGGCAATATCCGTGCCGGAGGCTTCAGCCTTAATGGCGGATGGGTACCACTGTATAACATCCACAAAATATATGCCGGGCTCCGTGACGCTTACATCCACGCCGGACGAAAGGATGCTTATGACATGCTTATAGCCCTAACCGACTGGATGATATCACTGACTTCAGACCTGTCGGACGAACAGGTACAGCAAATGCTTATCAGCGAACATGGCGGTCTAAACGAAGTTTTTGCCGATGTGGCAGCAATGACCGGCAAAAAGAAATATGTAGACCTTGCCCGCCGTTTCTCACACAAGGCAATCCTCGTCCCCCTCACCGAAAAGCGTGACGACCTTACGGGGAAGCATGCCAACACCCAAATACCAAAGGTCATTGGCTTCAAGCGCATTGCCGACGTAGCTCATGACTCGGAAATGGACTCAGCAGCAGTCTATTTCTGGAACAATGTCACAGACAAACGCACAATTACCATCGGCGGTAACAGTGTGAGTGAACATTTCCATCCGGTAGACAATTTCGAGCGTATGCTGACCCATGTAGAAGGTCCTGAGACTTGTAACACATACAATATGCTCCGACTCACTAAAATGCTATTTGAGTCAGACCCTCGTCCTGAGTATATGGATTACTACGAACGTGCCTTGTACAATCATATACTCTCATCCCAGAACCCCGTGCAAGGCGGATTTGTATACTTTACCCCCATGCGTTCCGGACATTACAGAGTGTATTCACAACCGCAGACCAGTTTCTGGTGTTGCGTTGGCTCCGGAATGGAGAACCATGCGAAGTACGGGAAAATGATTTACAGCCAGCGAGGTGACTCCCTGCTTGTGAATCTGTTTATCCCATCCAAACTTAATTGGGAAGATACTGAAATCGAGCAAATCACACAATTCCCATACGAGGAACGCACAACGATAAGAGTCACACCGGACAAAGATTCAAAACAGTTCTCACTCAAGCTGCGCTGTCCCGGCTGGACCGAACCTAACAAAGTCACTCTCAGTGTCAACGGCTCTCCTCAACCGTTCAAAGTTGACAACGGCTACATAACCGTCAATCGCAACTGGGCTAAAGGAGATTCTGTAACCCTCACTCTACCTATGCACCTGCAGGCTATCGGGCTCCCCGACGGCTCACCTAATTATTCTTTCCTCTACGGACCGATAGTGCTTGCCTCCAATCTTGGCAAAGAACGCATGGACGGAATGTATGCAGATGACAGCCGCGGCGGTCACATAGCACACGGACCTCAGCTACCGCTCCAGAATATGCCCGTGATAATCGGTGACAGGAATGACATATTGTCACATATCGAAAAGGAGGATGACCGTCCTATGACATTCCGTCTCAAGGGTGTGCAACCGGAATCATACGAAGACATGACACTCGAACCATTCAATACACTGCACGAATGTCGCTACATGGTGTACTGGAATGTCGTCACCCCTGACGAGTGGGAATCACGCATGGCTAAGCTCCGCGAAGAGGAGAATGCCAAAGCCGCGCTCAAAGCCATTACAGCCGATATGGTTGTGTGCGGCGAACAGCAGCCCGAAAGTGACCATTTCATCGAAATGCACTCCTCATCCGCCGGAGATGACTCCGGCACACATTGGCGAGACGCATCAGGATGGTTCTCATACCGCCTCTCCCCTTCCGGTAAAAAAGTTTCAAAGCTACGTGTCATTTTCCGACCCGAATCCGGCAAAGATGCCCGCATAACCATCGGAGACAAAGAAATCGGATTGTTATCGGCCCCTTCTACCGGACACCCTGTCACTGTCGACTTTCCCATACAACCATCACTCTCAGAAAATGGCAGCATGCAAGTCCGTATTGCCCCGTGCTCCACAAAGAAAACTCCTCACATCTACGAGCTATATCTTCTTACAGAATAAATAGGTTGAAAATTATCCAGACATGCACTTACGGCTGAGCGACATACACGCATTTAATGTGCATTTACCGCATAAAGTATATCAAAAACGTGATTTTTTATATACCTTTGCAATCTAATTGGCATCAAGCATTCTATGACATTTTTAAACTATTAAATATGAACAAACTACTCTTAACGTTAGTATTTATTCCGCTGACTGCTCTTTCAGCCATCAGCGATTGGGATTACATGCCATTCATCAGTTACACCGGACAATATCCGACTGAAATAATCCGACAAGGGCGCAATTTTGAGCTGCTGCAGGTTCTCTGGGACAAACCTCAGAATCTGCAGACATCCGGATTCGATTTATCCAATATTGATACTACCCTACTGATAAACCAGGGCATGATATACCGAAAGGATGACAAGTATTATTCTGCTATACCATTTATTGACAGTCTGGCAACGGACAAACTGAGAATAATGGCACACACACTTGCAGAAAATATCATCGAAGATACCAAGCCGGAAATGCAGAAATTCTTTTCCACTCTGGACAACGCCGGATGCAAAGAATACGCTTTCCCATTAGTTCACTCGCTCGTATTCGATGATATCATATGGAAACACCTTGGCGTATCTTGCGACAATGCCACCGTATGTCCTACTGACAGCATGAGCTGGAATGGCATATTTTATTTCTTTCGTCCGGAAGTGACCGACACCTACGGTACTAACGGCATCAGATTGAATGATAAACAGATGCTCAAGTTCTCATGGGGTAATAACTCCAACGCTTATCTCTGTACAACCTTCGTTCAGACCAATATATTAAAAGCCATCCGATACATTCTGAATGGAGAGGAGCTAAACGACGATATGATACGGGATTGCAAAACATACGGAGTCATCGATGATAACAACCTTCTGTTGATACCGGTGCTTAACGGACAGGACAAGATAAGCAATGCAGCCGACGTATGGGCTGATTCCGCTGCGCAATCATTTTCAAAACATTTTGACGGCGAGAATATTGCGGATACGATAGACTGGTCAGGCAACTATAACGAAGCTGCCTGTAAAGTGATTATATATCATGAAGTGCTGTCAGCAATCGACAAGGTTCTCGATACAAAAGGAGTGCTGCCAGTCCCTGAAATACTGAAATTAAATACTCCATCAGACAAAAAACAGACAGCCTCCGTCGCATACATCACCACAAGATAGACACGCTATCCCATATAATTCACAGCAGGCTGAGCATCAGAATCCGGATGTACAGCCTGCTGTGTCCATTTGAGTTGTATCTATCTTATATCCCGCCATTTCAATCGGAATACCTTTTTTATTGTATTCCTCACGGACTATATAATTCGTATACTCCAAATCCTGCCACATCCGGTCATAGTACTTCTCCGGAATCCCTAAAGCCACGGCTTTATCCCTTGAAAGGGTAAAATGATATGCCGAATCCTCCAATACAATATATTTCGACATTTTAATGACAGCCTCACGATAAGCCGGGATTTCTTCTTCAGGCAACCTTTCCGGTGGTTTGGGCTTATTGTCCGCACAACTTACAATCAACATCAGCAATGCAGGCATTAAAATCCTTTTCACACAGCACTCCATTATTTCTTTAAGAGAAGCCCCTGAAAATCCAATTAAAAGGTTTTCAGGGACTATCACTATATTATTCTTACTTCTCGACTTTGACATTCAAATTATCACCCGTATATAACACCGGTTCTTTATCGTTTGATATCAGTTGGCAACCGGTTATTTCGGCATTCTCGACATTATTTATCGTTAGAGCCGGTCCCTTATTGGCACGGATTGACACATTCTTGAGCTTGACATCCTTTGATTCCGAAAGCAACGCCCCGTCAGTCGCTGTAAACACCGAATTGCTCACCGAGACATTCTCAATCTTCATCTCCGGAATACCGTTGAACTTAAGCGACTTCCCTGAATTGAATGAGGTCACTCCGGTAATTGTGATATCCTTGAATTGCGGCGTGGTCTCGTCAACCGGGGGAATTTCCTTAGGGGCATTCTTAGTGAAATAATACAGGTCAAACAGCAATGCGTCACCGCTTATGTCAAGCATATTGATATTTTCGATGAAAATATTCTTCACTACACCGCCTCTGCCTCGCGTGCTCTTAAAACGCAAACCCACATCCGTACCGACAAACTGACAATCCTTGACAGACACATTGCTGACACCACCGGACATCTCGCTACCTACCACAAAACCGCCATGCCCATGGAACACACGACAATCCTTCACAATCACATTCTCAGTGGGCATACCACGTCGGCGACCGTCCTCATCCTTCCCGGACTTCAGACATATGGCATCGTCACCGACATCGAGAGTAGTACGGTATATTATCACATTTTTGCAGGACTCCACATCCAGACCATCGCCATTCTGCGCATACTCCGGATTACGCACCGACACACCGTCGATTATCAGATTCTCGCACATAAGCGGGTGCAGATTCCATGCCGGAGAATTCTGGAACAGCACACCCTGGAGATACACATTCCTGCACTTTACAAATTTAAGCAACACCGGACGCAGGTAACGTTTCACCTTCTCAGCCTCATCTTTTGACATTCCTCTGCTCGCAATCTTCTCTCCGTCAATATAGTTCTGCGAAGGATACCAGATTCTGTCATCGACCACTACACCACCCTTCTCTACAAATCGCTTCCACTGCGCCACATTAGTCTTGTCACGCTTGACAGGACGCCATGCCGCACCATTTCCATCTATAACGCCGTCACCGGTAATAGCGATATTCTCCAGATTCTCCCCCGAGATAGGCGACTGCGTACGGTAGGACTCGTAACCTTCATAAACAGTATAAACAGTCTCATACAGGCTCTCATCTCCGGAGAACACTATCAGCGCCCCACCGTCAAGATGCAGATTGATATTTGACTTCATAACAATCGGTCCCGTGTACCACACGCCTGCCGGAACATTAAGCGTACCGCCGCCAAGTGACGAAAGATGCTCTATCGCATCGGCAAAAGCATCGGTATTAAGAGTCACGCCATCAGCCACAGCACCAAAGTCAGTAAGGCTGACTGTATTGCCAGGGAAAACAGGGCTATCAATCACCGGCATTTCAAATGGCAACCCCTCGTAAAGAGATTCATATTTTGAACCGGCAAAAGCCATTCCGGCACCAAGCATCAACAGCGATGCCAATGTCATTCTGAATTTCATGGTATACTCAAATTTTACTATTTATTATTCTTTTTTCGATTCTCTACTATGATTCTGGCAAATGACTCCGGAAGCCGCACGTTATATAGGTCAAAAGCCCGGTCAAAAAGCGGAGCAATCTCCTCATCCTTAAATCCGGCAATCCCACAGCCTATTCGTGTCACATAAAATGTCGTCTGGTCCCATTCGTAAGTCAAATCTATAAACCTGTCGACGTAAGGGCGTATCGTCTCAACTCCTCCCTGCATGGTCGGGATGGCGTAACTCTGTCCCTGCATCCCCTCGCCTTGACCCATCACTGCGCCAAAACGCTGAAATGCCACTTTTGCAGCGCCGCCTCCGTGAAGACCACGCAGATTACTCCCGAACACAAATACTTCATCCGGTCCGAGGGAGGTTATATTTTCCGGAGTAAATTTCCGGCCTTTCAATTCTTCCGGTAACTCCTTCTTTTCACAATTCATCAGTAGTGTTTTATGTTGTAAATAAGGTAACAGGGAATATATCCAATCTTTATACCCACAAAATTAAACAAAATATCACAGATTCTCGCTATATTTGCACAATAAAACCAAAACTTGACAATTCTTATCATATTTTCAAATCAAACAATATCATGTCAACAGATAATAAAATGTCAGCCGCTGAAGCGACAGAATGGGTAAATAGCCGTGATTGGGCAAACGGATGGGATGTCAATGCCGACAAATCAATCAATCCGGTGGAATTTGCCACCCAGTATGCAGCTAACAAGGAACTTTGGGACAAGATGTTCAAATTCCTTGCCGAAACCGACCTCTCGACACTCCAGCCAGGAAAAGTTGTCATCGAGGAAGGACGCCTTTGGTTTAACATACTTGAGTATACCCCAAAATCAGCCGAGGAAACAAAAATCGAGAGTCACAAGAATTACATCGACCTTCAGTACACATACGAAGGCAACGAACTGATGGGTGTCGCTGGAAAAGTAACCCCCATTAACGACTACGACCCCGTAAAGGACCGCACCAATTATTCCACAGACGAGGAAATTGTCTACTCTCCTGCTCCTGCCGACCGTTTCTTCCTCTACTTCCCCTGCGACATGCACCAGCCTTCGGTCCGCTCAATGGAGAATCCGGGGGTAAGCCGTAAAATCGTAGGCAAAATCGAATACAAACAATGATAGCAGGGTCATAAAACCCAACATCCGCTAATCCAATATTTTGAGCCTGCGACACCACCATGGAGCCGCAGGCTTTTCATCATACATTTCGCTTCGTATATTCTCTATAGCCGCTATCGAAACTTCCGTTAACAAATATTGAACCCGATCGCATCACAGTTTGTAATTTTGTCGATAGAAAATTTAAATGATATCGACTATGAATGTTCCATTAATTACCTGGTGCTGCATCGCAGTTGCGATGATTATTTTAGTCGTGTTACGGATTCTCTTCGCCACACGTCACAGTGAAATCAACCACCATTCCGCAACAGTGACAAATCAACGTCACCACAAACTATTTGAGGTAGGAAGTGAGCGTGAAGAGTTCTTCATACCCGGTGACCGACTGATTAATAACATTGACTACTATGGAGATGACGACGACTGATATTCTCCCGGCTCACACAGTATCCCGCCAGCCCACATGCAGGCAGGTATGTCTGTTCCTTTCCGACTATGCTTCCTGGCTGCTTGGATGCGGCGCCACTTGCATAAGACTGGAAAAGAATGTCAACCGTATCGCACAGGCATTCGACAAGAAGATTGACATGTGTATCATGCCCAAACACATCAACATCACTGTCAGCTCCCCTGACCGGCACATATCATTCACTTCCGTAAGTTCAATCAAATGCGGAATGATCAGCTTCGACATCAACACACGGCTAAGCCGGCTGAGCTGGGAAATCGCCGACGGAAAGGTTGACTTTGACACTGCCAGTCACCGATTTGAAAGGATAATACACACTCCCCCCGCCAACAAATGGGTTGTGCTGCTACTCGCCTCTGCCGCAAATGCCTCCTTCTGCCGGCTTTTCGGAGGCGACATCAAGGCAATGGCGATAGTGTTCGTTGCCACCCTCGCAGGATTCTATCTAAAGCAAATCATGCTTGGAAGCCACATAAACATCCGAGCCACTTTCATCGTATGTGCCTTTGTCTCCTCCGTACTCGGCGCAACAGACGGACTTTTCGGACTCGGCTCCACTCCGGAGATAGCCATCGGAACCAGTGTTCTATATCTTGTTCCGGGCATACCGTTTCTCAACTCGTTCAGTGACATGCTTGACGGTCATTACATATGCTCGTTCAGCCGGTTCATGGATGCACTATTGCTCACAGCTTGTCTTTCCATAGGGCTATGCGGCGGCATGGTGATGATGAATGTTGGCATGTTCTGACAGGCAAACCACATTTAAATATAAGATAAGGATTCAAAATGTTGACAGAATTTTTTCAGGACGCATTGTTCGCTGCGATAGCAGCAATCGGATTTGCCGCAATAAGCAATCCTCCACGCAGAGCATATCTCTACTGCGCCATCATAGCAGCCGCGGGGCACTCTACCCGATTCCTCCTTATGCAGACCCCGGCTTTACACCTCCATATAGTGATTGCCACAACCATAGCTGCATTCGTTATAGGTATTCTCGCTGTGCTCTTCTCCCCTATGGCAAAGACACCTGCCGAAACCTGCCTCTTCCCGTCTCTACTCCCCATGATCCCAGGCATGTATGCTTACCGAGCCTTCGGAGGATTAGCAATGTGCCTATATCACGGCAGTGAGGGTAACTTCCAGCATTATTTCTACCTTTTCGCCAACAATGGACTTACTTGTCTGTTTATTCTTTTAGGAATGGTTATCGGTGCTACTATACCTATATTCCTGCTAAAAAAGATATCCTTTCAGGCTACACGCTAATTTACAACCTTTTTTCCTCTCATCATCTCTCATCTCAGGCACAACAGATTCATCAATATTCATCACTGTCACTCACATGGAACTCAGACAATTAAAATACTTTGTAAAAGTAGCCGAAACGCTCAACTTCTCGGAAGCATCCAAGGCTCTATTCATTACACAAAGCACCCTCTCCCAGCAAATCAAGCAACTTGAACAGGAATTTGACACCCAGCTCCTGCAACGCAACAGCCACAATGTGGCGCTCACTGAAGCAGGTGAAGAACTTCTGCCCTGCGCAATACGAGTGCTTCAGGAATCACGCCAATGCATAGATAAACTCAATGATCTAAAGGAGCTTCTGACAGGCACACTCAACATAGGTGTCACATATACTTTCAGCCCGATTCTCACAGAAACACTCCAGGAATTCATGCGCACTTATCCACAGGTAAAACTCAACATATTCTATAAGCCTATGCTTGAGCTTATGGACATGCTTCACAACCGGGAAGTCGATTTTGTACTCGCCTTCAAGCCTTCGCAGCCTATTGAAGATGTCGAGTCACATATTCTTTTCCAGAATTACCTCGCAGCCGTGATGAAAGCCGACCACCCTCTGGCATCGAACAGCCGAATCACATTCGAGCAGCTCGAGTCGCAGGAACTGATACTTCCCACCAAAGGCTTGCAGGCCCGCAACACATTCGAGCAGCTTCTACCTCTGTCACTACGCTCACGTCTAAATATACGGATGCAGCTCAACGAGGTACACATACTGCTTAATCTCATCCGACAAAGCGACATGATAACAGTACTCGCCGACGCAACAATACACAATGAGCCTGGAGTAAAAGCCATCCCGCTCGACCTACCCGGCAATGAGATGGAAGGATGCGTACATCTGCTCAAAAACAGTTACCGCAAACGCTCCATGCAGAAATTCATAACCCTGTTGAGCTCGTCGTCAGCTATCCGCACACGCTTCAACTCCTGGATTTGACAAATATTCCGCACATCTCGGGTTTCAGTCCCAATCGAGCAGTCGTGTCCGACTTTCCCGACCTTACTGACAGCAGTCACACCACATCAGTCATGAATCTTTCTCGCCATGAAAAATCTGCGGGTAAAAAACAGCAACAGCAGGGTACCAGAAATCTGCGATATGGCGGTAGCCCAGAATGCTGCCGAGTAACTTATGTACTCGACAAGGAAACCTCCGATAAGAATACCGAGCCCCATTCCCGAATCCCACGCAGTTAGAATAGATGAATTAGCCGTTCCTCGCTGGTCATGGCGCGCCACACATATGAACATATTCAGGAATGCCGGATACATCCTGCCATTGCCGAGGCCTATCAGCAAAGCCGACAGATAATAGCTCCATTCGCCAAACGCACAAGCAAACAGAGAGAACCCCAACGAACTAAGCATAGCTCCCTGCAAGGCATTCTCCGTCAGCTTACCTTGCCTTAACGATCGGACGCCGTAAAGACGCGAAACAAACAGACCGCAGGAAAGGATGGCGAAAAAGACACCTGTCCCATCAGTTATATTCAGCCTCTCCTTGCCATAGATAGCCACATAGTTACTCATCACACCCCAGCACAACCCGAACAGCAATATGTTTACAGCCATAAGCCACGCACGGCTCAGGAAAAAGTGGTCCATGCTGAGTTTCGGCTTCCCCGGCACCGTGGCCCTTACCGGAATTTTGATTGTGGTGATAGCATAGAAACCCACAAATGCCACTATCAGCGATATCCAGAACAAAAGCTGGAAATTTCCTGATAATGAATATATGTATATACCCGCCGACGGTGCTATTGCCATAGCCAGATTATTGCTGAGTCCGTAGAATCCCACCCCCTCGTTACGACGGGATGAAGGTAGCACATCGATGGCAACTGTACTGTTGGCAACCGTAGTAGCGCCGAAAGGCAATCCGTGTATAGTGCGTACTATGGCAAACATAAGTATCGTACCGGCGCCTATGTAACCGGTAAAACAGATAAAAAAAGCGAAGAAGCACAGCATCAGCACTTTCTTACGGTTAAAACTGTCCGCTATGAATCCGCTGAAAGGTCTTATCACAAGAGCTGCCACAACATAACCCGACAACACAAGTCCAATCAAGTCCTTGTCAGCCGAGAACTGCGCATCAAGATATATAGGGAGCAGAGGCGTAAGGAGATAAAAAGAGAAAAAAAGCATGAAATTACCCACCATCGCCTTACAATAATTGGCATTCCACAGTTTTTCCTTTGATTCGGTCAATTCATTATTGCTACCCATTGGAATTCATATACTTTATTTTTCGGGCGCAAAAGTACAAATTTATCTCCATTCAGAACTTTTTTGTTAAATAAATTTTATAAATATGATATGTCTGGTTTAAAGTTGCTAATTTTGCACCCGACATTACAGTTGTTAAAACTATCAGATATGGCAATAACCGCAAGCACATCAACAGAAGACTTAGGCAACAGAGCGATTGGTAAGCTACTCACACAGTACTCCGTGCCGGCGATTATTGCAAGTGTCGCCACCTCACTTTACAATATTATCGACAGTATTTTCATAGGTCGAGGTGTAGGAGCCATGGCAATAGCCGGACTTGCCATAACGTTTCCGCTGATGAACCTTGTGGCAGCTTTCGTGATGCTCATAGCAGCAGGAGGAGCCACCATCAGTTCAATCTTCCTCGGGCAGAAGAACTATGAACGTGCCACCGACGTGGTCAACAACGTATTCTCCCTTGCCATCATCCATTCCGTGATATTCGGAGGTCTCACCCTGTTGTTCCTTGACCCTATCCTATACTTCTTCGGTGCCACCGAAGCTACCATAGTCTATGCGCGTGAATTCATGACTGTGATTCTGTATGGCACACCGATTAGCTATGTGTTCATAGGGCTTAACAACCTAATGCGTGCGACAGGGTATCCTAAAAAAGCCATGATATCCGCATTACTCTCCGTGTTGGTCAATCTCATCCTCGCTCCAATCTTTATTTTCGTTCTCGATTGGGGAATACGCGGGGCCGCCACAGCCACTATATGCGGACAGTTCACAGCATTCATCTGGGTGCTATACCATTTCTTGTCCAAGGATAGCTCCATCCATTTCAAGCGTGAGAACCGCTGGCTTACGTGGAGCATCATAAAGCGCATCTACGCCATAGGTCTTTCACCTTTCCTTATGAATATTTGCGCCTGCGTAGTGGTGATATTCATCAACAGGGCACTCCTGGACTACGGTGGAGCGGACGGCAACCTTGCAGTAGGCGCTTACGGCATACTCAACCGTACCACAATGTTTTTTGTCATGATTGTGTTCGGCGTAACCCAAGGCATGCAGCCTATATTGGGTTACAATATAGGAGCCAACAACTTTGACCGAGTCAAGAAAACACTTCGGATGGGTATATGGATTGGAGTCGGTATTACCGTGGTAGGATGGATGGTCAGTGAACTCTTCCCTGACACAGTCAGCAAATTATTCACCACCGACAGCACATTGATTGACTTGTCACGCAACGGATTCCGCATATATTTCATCTGTTATCCGGTAGTAGGATGCCAGATAGTGATACAGAACTTCTTCCAAAGCGTAGGCAAGCCTCAGATGTCAATATTCCTGTCACTCACCAGACAGTTGCTATTCCTCATCCCCTTCCTAATCATACTCCCTAAATTCTGGGGCGTAAAAGGAGTATGGGCATCAATGGCAGCATCTGATATTATTGCTTTTGTGGTATCCATCATCACACTTTGGTGGTGGATGGGACACGTTATGAAAAAGATGGAACAATCCGCTTATGACCGAAAACATTGACCTGCGCGTTGACCCGCGCACAGCACATGAGTCGTTGCTATTGACTGCCGCTATATCCACACAGCTTGGCATTGACGCTAACCGTATAAAACATATCACCATAATCCGCCGCTCCATCGATGCACGCCAACGCCGGGTTATGGTCAATCTGTCCGTAAAGGTACACATTGATGAGACACCGTCTGCCACATCGCTGATTCAGCCTGTGACCTACGGCGATGTCAGGTCCGGCAAACAGGTGATTGTGGTAGGCGCAGGTCCGGCAGGACTATTCGCCGCATTGCGCCTTATTGAACTCGGACTGCGACCTGTAATCCTTGAACGCGGCAAGGATGTGGACTCCCGGCGCATCGACATGGCAAAGATTGCACGCGAAAATATCGTGAACCCCGACTCCAACTATTGCTTTGGCGAAGGCGGAGCCGGCGCATACTCCGATGGCAAACTCTACACACGCAGTAAGAAACGTGGCTCCGTCGACAAAGTTCTCAATATATTCGCACAGCATGGCGCAAGCGAGGATATACTTGTGGACGCACACCCGCACATCGGCACGGACAAGCTCCCGGAAGTCATCAAATCCATACGAAATACCATAATCAATTGCGGCGGCGAAGTCCATTTCAACACCTGGGTGGAGGGGCTTTTAATTGATGGCAACACTGTCAAGGGTGTCACAACCTCGGAAGGCGATACGTACGAAGGACCTGTAATACTTGCCACAGGACACTCTGCCCGTGACGTGTACAGAATGCTCCACCGGCAGGGAGTGGAAATGGAGCCCAAAGGTCTCGCAATCGGGGTAAGACTCGAACATCCGCAACACCTAATCGACTGTCTGCGCTACCATTCAAAAAATGGCAGAGGGAAATACCTCCCGGCAGCTGAATACACAATGCTTACCCGTGTGGACGACCGTGGTGTATACTCATTCTGTATGTGCCCCGGAGGGTTCATCATCCCGGCGGCAAGTGATGATTCGCAACTCGTTGTCAATGGGATGTCACCATCAAACCGAGGTACCCGATGGGCAAATTCAGGGATGGTGGTGGAAATTCTACCCGAAGATGTCCCCGACCTTGACGACAATGATAACACTCTCAAGATGATGCACTTCCAGGAAAGAATCGAGAGAGCTTTCTGGGATGAGGCAGGACACAGCCAGAACGCACCTGCTCAGCGCATGGAGGACTTTGTCAACGGCAAGCCGTCCTCTTCACTTCCAGACACATCTTACGCACCCGGCATACATCCGGCCCGCATTGACAAGCTGCTTCCAAAAGGGATAGCACGCCGACTTCAGGCGGGATTCCGAGACTTCGACCGCAAGAACCGGGGATTTCTGACCAACGAAGCCGTTCTAATCGGAGCTGAGACTCGCACATCATCGCCCGTACGCATACCACGCGACTCTGAAACACTCATTCACCGACAGATGCAAGGACTTTTTCCATGCGGCGAAGGTGCCGGCTACGCCGGAGGTATTGTATCTGCCGCTATCGACGGGGACCGAGTAGCATCCGCAGTGGCACATCTCCTTTCTAATAATTAAGCCTCCATCCAACACCATATAAGAGCTTTTTTAATTATCCGGCAAATACAACAATTTGCCGGATAAAATAATTATTTGTAATTTTGCGTAATCAATTACGTAAATAACCACATATTATGGTCGAATTATTCGAGACAACAGGAATTCTTTCTATCGGGAGCCGCCTGCGGTTACTCACGGAAATGATTAGCAGCGATGCGACTGAAATATACAAGCTCTACGGACTTGAGATAAAGCCCAAATGGTTTCCAGTGATTTACATGCTCCTTAACGGGAAGGACAATTCAGTGACAGGCATAGCCAAGGCTATAGGACAGACACATCCATCGGTAAGCATCATTGTACGTGAAATGAGCGCAGCCGGATTGGTCACCTATGAAAAAGCTGATAATGACCGTCGTGCCACAATCGTTAATCTGACCCCGAAGGGCTTGAGACTCAGAGCACGGATTGAGCGTGCTTGTACTGATGTCAAAGCAGCTGTAACTAAAATTGAGAACAAAGCCGGGCATAGCCGCCTGTGGGAGGCAATCACCCACTGGGAGTCTGAATTAGAGGCAAAATCCCTACTTGAAAGAGTCACCGAGGAGAAGGAGTCGCATCACAGCCACAAAGTGGAAATTGTGGAGTATAATTCCTCATACCTTTCCACATTCAAACGATTGAACATTATGTGGATTAACAGCTACTGGTCACTGGAATCACATGACCTTGAAGTTCTCAACGACCCCGAGACATCAATTCTTTCAAAGGGCGGTCATATCCTTGTTGCACTTGTGGATGATAAGCCGATGGGAGTTGTGGCTCTATGCCCCATGGACAATCCTGAATATGACTACGAAATAGCCAAACTTGCTGTTGACCCCGAAACTCGTGGATGCGGAGTAGGTGATGCTATTTTCTCCGCCGTATTAGAAAAAGCTAAATCTCTGGGTGCCAAGAACCTGTTTCTTGAAAGCAACACATTATTGAAACCTGCTATATCCCTGTACAGGAAATACGGATTCAAGGAATTAAAAGAGTATCACCCTGCATATGCCAGAGGTGACATACAGATGGAACTATCACTTTAACAATTTAATTATGCAGAAAATAGTAGTAAAAAAAGATGATGCCTTAAAACGCACATTCAAAGGTGTGAATCTCGATTCTCTCGCTGTAGGTGAAAAGTCAATGGTGACAAAAATGAATTATGTGAAAGGCAACTTTGCCACCATGCATCAGCATCCGCATGAACAGTGCGGCTATGTAATTTCTGGTCGCTATCACCTAATAGTCGAGTGTGAGCCGGCAATAGACGTGATTCTTACTGACGGGGATAGTTATGCCCTCCCTGGAAATACCCCTCATTCCTTCGAAGTGCTGGAGGGTGGTGAGGTGATTGATGTCTTCACTCCCTGTCGAGAAGATTATCTATAAGTGACCACTTGTAACTCATTGATGACAAATCATTGAATCATGCCCCCGGGAATACGCTATTTTACATTCCCGGGGGCACATATTTCTATAATTTCAATCTGCATGCTTCACCAATTATAATTATATAGATTAATTTTTCCGCCGGAAATTCATCATTTTTGAGTATTACGTCAGTGTCTCCATTTTGGTAACTTTGCATACCTCAAAACAGTGCATTGATGAACCAATATATACGCCACATCCTAATCTTATCATTATTCCTGCTGGCGAGCCTACTAACCTGTACGGCTGCTGTCAGAATCACATTCAGCATAACCGATGCCGAGACAGGATTGCCTCTCGACTATGCGGCAGTTTCACTCTCCGGCAGCGAAAGCAATTCACTGACAGGCGGGAACACTGATATTGAAGGCAAATTTACGACTACTGTCTCATCAGGAAAATGGCGTGTTGATATAAGCCTTGTAGGTTACAAACCCTCACGAAAATACCTCACAGTAACATCCGACGAGAGCATCGCAATCGCCCTTCAGCCCGACGAACCCCTCACCGAGGTCATAGTGACAGCAAGGGAAGCCCGCAATTCAACCAGCGCATCCGTGATTGACACCACTGCGATGAAGCATCTGCAACCGTCAAGCTTCTCGGATTTAATGGAATTATTACCCGGAAACGTGTCAAAGGACCCCGAAATGGGGTGCGTCAACGCCATTACGCTCCGTGAGGCATACAATATTACTCCGTCTGACGATTATGCTACCTCGTCTCTCGGTACGTCATTTGTAGTCGACGGCGTACCGGTCAATACCAACGCCGGAATGCAGTCAACACCCGATGCAAATCAATCCGCACGCATAGCTACCGGTAAAGGTGTGGACATGCGAACCATATCCACCGACGACATTGAAAGCGTCGAAATAATCAGAGGCATACCTTCGGTGGAGTATGGAGAACTAACATCGGGACTCGTGAAGATAAAACGGAAGAACGGGGCGAGCCGCTGGGAAGCACGATTCAAGGCCGACACGCAAAGTCAGCTTTTCTATCTCGGCAAAGGCTTTCAGATGACACCTTCATGGATTCTTAATGTCGGTGCCGACTATCTTGATTCGAAAATAGACCCACGAAATAACCGAGAGAACTACAAGCGTATAAACACATCCATCAGGAGCGACAAACGCTGGAACAACACCGCTCATATCATAACATGGAACTCTGCGGTCAACTATGCCGCCACCGTCGAGCGGGACTACAATGACCCGGACCTCACCATAAACGGGACTATAGACACATACAGGAATGACAAACATTCAGTAAGCTGGAACAATTCGTTCACATATCGGCCCGTAATCCAGGCATACTTCAAGGAAATGGCAATCACCACCGGGCTCAGCTACTCGGACGAGCACCTTCATCAGCAGAAACATGTTTCGCCATCACGAGTTATGCCCCTGCCTGTGTCCACCACACCCGGAAGCAACTATGTAGGGTATCTCCCGATGCTATACCTTGCCGACTACGACGTATACGGCAAACCTTTCACCGCATTTGCCAAAGCGAGCGGCAGATTTTGCGCAGACCTTACGAATCTCACCAACGAAACCAAGGTCGGAGTGGAATGGAACATGAGCAAAAACTATGGCAAAGGACAGGTATATGACCTTACGCGCCCGCTCACAGCCGGAAATAACACCCGTCCTCAGGCATATAACGACATTCCCGCTATGCAACAGTTATCAGCATATATCGAGAATACCACAACATTGCATGCAGGCCTTCACACCGTCAACATCATACTCGGTCTTAGAGAGACACAGCTCCTGAATCTCGATTCACGCTATGCGCTGAAAGGCAAACCTTATTTTGACCCTCGCGCCACAGCCTCGTGGGTGCTCCCCCCGACTTATTTCAACAACTCCCCAATAACGTGGGAACTGACCGGCGGTATAGGCTGGCACACAAAGATGCCTGTCGCAGCATATCTTTATCCAAACAAGCTATATTCCGACTTTGAACAGCTGAATTACTACCACAATGAACCTGACTACCGAGTCATGAACGTAATGACCTTCATAGAGGATATCACTAACTACGAACTCAAAGCCGCCCGCAACCTGAAATGGGAAATACGCGGCGATGTCAGCTACCGAGGCAACAGATTGTCACTTACATACTTCCGGGAGGATATGAAAAACGGATTCCGCAACTCCGGCGTAGTGCACCGTTACCAGTACAACCGCTATGACGCATCAGGCTTCGACCCATACGCCGTGGACCGTGCCCCTCTCATCGAAGAACTTCCATACACGGTAATGACCCATCAGGCAGTCCGGAGCCGTATTACCAACGGAAGCCGTACACGCAAGGAAGGAATAGAGTATACCTTCCAGTCACGACGTATCCCAGCCATCTTCACCCGTGTCACCGTGTCAGGAGCTTATTTCAAGACCATAAACAACAATAGCCAGGCACTCTGGTACAAACCGTCGATTGTGGTCAATAACCGTGAACTCCAGTACGTGGGTCTCTATGATGACGAGGATGGAAGCATATACCGCAGCTTCAATACCAATATAATGCTTGATACTGACATCCCCACTCTCAACCTCAACATATCACTATCTGCCCAGAATATGTGGTTCACCTCCCGCCAGACACTTTGGCGGGACGGAATACCGACCCATTACCTTGACCCGGAAGGGAATCTTCACCCCTACACACAAGAGGATATGAATGACCCGTATCTGCGGCAGTTAATGCGCCAATACGCATCCGGAGCTTTCGAAAAGCTAACAGTCCCGGTTGCCACCACTTTTAATCTGAAAGCCACCAAAAACTTTTGGAACAACCGCATAGGCATAGCCCTCTACGTCAACCGGCTACTCGCCATAGAACCTGATTATGAACGTTACGGGGTGACTATACGCCGCTACTCGTCTCCTTATTTTGGGATGGAACTGAATCTGAAATTATAACTAAAACAAATCAATAATCAACATTTCATCATGACTACAAAATCTCAATTACGCAACTATCTTCTTGGCGCCATGCTGTGCGGCTCGCTCGCTCTCTTCACCGGTTGCTCCGACGATGACTCAATCCCTACTTATCCCCTTACTGTGACTGAGACATTGCCGGCAGAACTCCCCTCAAATGCTACCATCCGGACCGGATCACTCATATTTACAGAACTCAACACAGGCCTCAACACTGTGTTTATGCTGCCCCTTCCCGCTGATACTCAAATTCCTGAAGGCACCTATAACATAGAAGGTTATATGGAGGTCAGCTATCCGGGAACTGACGGCTTTACCGTTGAAAGGACACTCCGTGCCGTAGCAAATCAGGTGGTAATCAGCAAGACAAACCAGAACACAGCTCTTAACTGGTTCTTCTTCAATCCGGACAACACACTGGTGTTCGGCGAAATTTTCTTCACCGGCACACTCAACGCCAATGGCACCAATGGTCTATATGACACATATTTTACCATCTACAACAACACTGACGAAGTGCAATACGCCGATGGTCTCGCCATTGTAGAGAGCAAGATACTCAACACAAGCACAGACCAGATTCTCACAGACGCCAATCTCCCTGAAAACAATTTCACAGCCCAGACAGTATATGTCATTCCGGGTAACGGTCAGAGCGTCGCCATACAGCCGGGCGAGTCAATCAAAATCGTAGACCAGGCAATTGACTGGAACGCTCAGGTAGCGGGCGCACTGAACCATACCGACGCAGACTTCGAGTGGTACGATGAATCATCATCAGCATCTGTAGTCGACACAGATAATCCCTCTGTTCCCAACCTCGACAAATGGTACAGCTACTCCCCCACCATCTGGATACCATCAAACCAGTGCAATCGTTCATATGCACTCGTACGTTTCCCCGAGGGAATGACAGCTTCAGAGTTCCTCGCCCAGTACGACGGCACATATAAATATATCAACGCTGCTACCGGCAAGGAGATGAACGGCACAAAATGCTATCTCATAAAGTATGACTGGATTATCGACGGTGTGAACCTCTGCCCGACTGAAAAGTGGACATCCGGAGCACTCAGCACTGCGGTAGACATGAGCTACGCCGCCATCTCTGACAAGAATGCCGACAAGAATCGTTTCGGCAAGAAGTTTGCCCGCAAGGTTTCAGGCAAATCACCAGCCGGAAACACAGTTCTTATGGATACCAACGACTCCGCATCTGACTTTGAAGTCGTAGACGTAAAGTAACATAATGTCGCATACTATCCCAAAACTCCTGATTGCTGTCATGGCTGTCTCCGGACAAGCCATGGCACAGTCCGGTTTATCTGCCGCCGGTTCCGACTCCCTGATGCGCAACGCAAGGCTTACATCACTGCCTATCGCAGTCGACGCATCAAGGATTTATTCGGTAAACCCTGCTACCATGCCCTATCGTGACAGTATCTCACTATCCGATATCCGTCTGAAAGGAGAATATTCCGACCTGCAAAAAGCAGTGATGGAGCAGCTCGGCACCGGATACACAGGCATGAGTATCTCAGCCGAATCATACCGTCATCTCACCCCTGCCACTACCGTATGGGGTGAAGCTGCGTTTACCACAGGCAAAACCAAGGATGTGCGTTGGAGCAATTGTATCGACTACCTTAAAGTAGCACCATACGTCCTCGGAGATGAAGTCGGTGGTGACCTCAGCTCCAGGAAATACACATTTGCCGGTGGCTACTCAGGACGTTTCAGCAGATGGACTGCCGGTGTCAGCGCCGATTACAGGGCTGAAATCGCCTACCGCGACCGAGACCCGCGTGTGAAAACTGTGGTATCAGATCTCAACGTCAGCCTCGGAACTTCGTATCTGGTCACCCGGCGATACGTATTAGGAGTCAATGGTGGCATCAACATCTACAATCAGAACTGCGACCTCGATTTTTACAATCCGATGAACGACATCAACACTTATACGCTGACCGGACTCGGAACGTATTATCAGAGATTCATGGGCAACACAAACAAGAACAGCGGTTACCAGTCACTCGGACTCAATGCATCTATCCAATTTGTATCAACAGACAAGGATGGATTCATGGGCAATGTAGTGTTCCGGCACTACAGGATGGAGCAGCAATTAAGGAACTTCAACAATCTAACCCTCGGGTTCAGCGACGTAAACACCATCTCCGCTCAATTGGCTTACAAATTTCGATTTGGCAACGCAGTTACCTTCCAACCGGCTGCAGAAGGCCTCATCCGCTCCCACAAGGGGACAGAGAATCTTTTCGGCACTTCCGCAGGAGCAAGCTACGACAAGATAGGGAGCCGCAGCATTTACCGGCACAACGCTGCGACAGGAAAACTTTCGCTCCCTCTTCAGATACGCAACGGACACACTTATTATACCGTTTCCCCATACATCGGTTATGACTTCGACCGAGAACGTTATCTGGAACCGGTGCGAGAACTTCAGGCATCACATCTGATTACCGGAATGAGCGCCTCAATATCAGCTATTTCAGGCAAATGGATGTGGGATGCTGGGATTGACGGAAACTATGCCAAAGCATCGGCAAAAACCCCTATTCTTACCGGACTTGAAACAGATACTCCTCTCGGACAGTGTGTGATTTCCAATTTTGACATGCTCAAAGCGGACCGCACCTCACTGCTGGCTAAAATAAGCGCCGGACGAGTTATCAGCGGAATCCTGTTTGACATCACCCTATCCTACTGTCACACCCGCTACACTGGCGAAGGTAACGGAAATTTCGCAACTCTAAGTATCGGTGCCAGATTCTAAAGAAAAGCATATATAATTACAATCATCATCTCAATTTCTATGAATATAAATTCCGAACCGGTCATTTCAGTAAAAGGCCTCACCCAACGCTACGGCACCGGGAGAGTGATTTACAGCGACCTAAGCTTCGAAGTGCCCAAGGGGCGTATCCTGGGACTTCTCGGCAAAAACGGCACCGGCAAAACCACAACCATCAACATCCTGATGGGTTACCTGCGTCCGCAGAAAGGGGAATGCAGAATTTTCGGAGAACCTATCACCGAACTCACCCCTGCCACACGTGCCCGTATCGCACTGCTTATAGAGGGGCATGTACAGTACTCTTTCATGACTATCGAGCAGATTGAGAAATTCTACTCACACTTCTATCCCAAATGGAACCGTGCGGCATATTATGAACTGATGAACAAGCTTCATGTATCGCCAAACCAAAAAATTTCCACCATGTCATGCGGTCAACGCTCACAGGTAGCACTCGGACTAATCCTCGCACAGAATGCGGACCTCCTTGTGCTTGACGACTTCTCGCTTGGGCTCGACCCGGGATACCGCCGTCTATTCATCGACTATCTGCGTGAATATGCTAAAGGTGAAGAGAAAACTGTGTTCATGACATCACACATAATCCAGGATTTGGAACAACTCATAGATGACTGTATCATTCTCGACTACGGAAAGATACTCACCCAGATGCCAGTGGACAAGCTTCTTGCAGATTTCGGAAAGTATACTTTCACTGCAGATAGCAAAAGCGAACTCCCTGCCGATGACAAGTTCATCAATCCGGGCAAAATAAAGAATGAGATAGAACTCTACACATTCGAGAGTCCCGACTATGTAAAGGAAACTTTGGACAGACAAGGCATACATTACTCCGACTTACGCCGTCGGGACATGTCGCTCGAAGATGCATTCATAGGTCTAACAGGCAAATACTAACCGCAGCTATGGAGAAAGCTTTACTAATGAAAGAATGGCTCAAGACACGCAAAGTGTTCCTTGTGTCAATAATACTCGCCGTAGCCGTGACAGGCTACGCCGTACTGATGATGAACCGCCTTATAGAACTCAAAGGTGTGGAGCACCTCTGGCTCATAATGCTGTTGAAGGACAACTCGTTTGTCGATATAATCAAGTATATACCGCTCGTTATCGGCATCGCAATCGCTGTCGCCCAGATGGTCCCGGAAATGACACAGAAACGGCTAAAACTCACATTGCACCTACCCTATCCGCAACGTAGACTTGTTAGTCTGATGCTGCTGACAGGCATGACGGAACTGCTCATAATATATATAATCCAAATAGGCATACTGGCAGTGTATGATTCAACCATACTCCCCTGCGAACTGGTATGCAGAGTGCTGCTCACCACACTGCCATGGTTCTTCGCCGGCTTTACAGCATATCTTTTCACGACCGCCATCTGCCTCGAGGGCACCTGGAAAATGCGTGTGATTCTCGGTCTGCTCTGTGTTGCTTCATTGATGATTTATTTCCTTCAGCCTGCGCTTGAGGCATACAATGGCATGATAATAATAATGATAGTATTCACTTTTCTGCTCACTTTGCTGTCATTTGGCTCTGTGATACGGTTCAAGGAGGGCCGGCAAGACTAATCAGTTATGAAAACAGCATACAAAATTTTCCTCACGGCACTAAGCATAGCCGTACTGGCATGGTTTCTCCCATGGCTTTACTCACTGATTTTCCCGGTAGGAGGCTCCGACCCGTTTGTAGCATACTCACCCGTCACCGACTCATTCATAGTGTCTGAAAACAGCGATGACAAGACAGGTATATATGAAGTGGACAATAACAATACCCCAACAGGGCGAAAGTTCACAAGGGAAGAACGCGATTCGCTTCTGCCACAAATTTACTTCACACAACTTGTAGCACACGAAAAACTACCTGACACTATCAACGGAATGGAAGTGTCCATACCAATATTCAAGCACAACCAATGGGTGTTTAACTCAATCCCGCATGATGTCAACAAGAAAGGAGCCGAAGTGTACCTTATGATGGAATCCATGCCAGCCCGTGTCGACCTCGAAGACCCCAAAGAGGCATTCCGGCTAAACGGCAAAGTGGAATTTATCGATATTGCGACCAACACTGTGAATCCCAAACGCAGCTCCCGTTTTACCGAAGTGTTCCAATCACGGGGATTCTCATACCCGGCAAAACGCCTGAATGCCAATATCACGACCAGGAAACAATACGATGAGGGATACCTTATCATTGACTCGGAAGGGTCGCTGTATCACGTCAAGATGCAGGCAGGTCGTCCGTACATGGTGAAAGTGCAGCAACCAGAGGGTATGGTAGCCGAATACGTCTTTATCCTTGAAAATCCTGACACACGCCCGCTCGGACTTGTGACTGATTCCGACAATAACCTCTATGTCCTTGAGCATGAAGGCTACAAGCTGAAACAGCTTCCCGTAGGAAAAGTTAACCCCGAACTAAATAAGCTTACAGTGGTCAAAAACCTATTTAACTGGGTAGTAAAAATTAGTAGCACCACCGGCTCACGCTGGGTTGCGATTGATTCCAACGACTATTCACAGCTCGGGACATTTGAAACCAGCTACCAGGACTCTAATGAAGAGACCATAGCGGGATATATTTTCCCGTTTGAGCTCTCGTTCACCTCCACGATGAGCAGTCTGGCATATCCACGCATCGACTTCTTGTCCTGGCATTTTATTTTACTTAACTTTGCACTCGCAGTGGTGATTGTCGCCATCAAGCGCCGTCGTTCACGTAAAGAAATGGGAATAGCCGGCATCACCACACTCATTTTCGGCATTTTCGCCTTCATCCCGCTCATGCTTATAAAGGATTGAAAAAACATCAAATAACAAATATAAACAATTAAATCAATGAAAAAATCATTACTATTCGCATCGCTGCTTACGCTGTGTGCAAGCATAGTTTCGTGTGGCGGAAGCTCTCAGAAAACCGCTGAGGAGCAGACTCCCGAAATCTCCGCAATCTCAGTAGACGAAGTTCTTGCCAACCCTGAATCAATGGTCGGCGACACAATCGTGATTGAAGGCGTTTGTTCTCACCTTTGCCGTCATGGTGGCAGAAAAGCGTTTGTGGCAGGCACTGCCGACAGCCTCATGTTACGCTGCGAAGCATATCCGCTGATGGGCGAACCGTTTCCTAAAACTACAGTCCACCACCCCATTCAGGTGACAGGTATACTTCGTGAACAGCGTATCGACGAGGCTGCAATCGTAGAGATGGAGAAGCAGAATGCTGAACGTCTTGACAACATAGCCCAGCAGCAAGGTGAAGAATCGGCAGAACTTGCATCACGTGCAGCAAGCGGTTGTGATACCGAACGTGCAGCGCAGGGACAAAAGGACATCGAGACATTTGCTGACCGCATGTCCGACTACCGCGCCCGCATAGCGGTCCGCCAGGAGAAAGAAGGCAAGCCCTACCTTTCATTCTATTATCTCGATGCCATCTCCTACAAGACTCTGGAAGAATAACAAACCATTGCCGGTGACGGCAACCACCACAAAAAAACCGAGGGGCGGACGCTTAAGCGTCTGCCCCTCTATTCTTTTCAATATCAGTACCCTGTTTTTTAGAAGAAGTAAGTCACACGGATGTCCCAAGTACGGTTACGTGCACTGAAATCCGCAAGCTGCTTGGTCTTGAGCGCATATGTCATACCCCAAGTGTAGGAACCACATACCTGCCAACGTTTGTAAAGTTCAACGCCGAGACCTGCCGTAAGTGCTATTTCTCCACCTGAAAAATCAATTGCCTCGCATTTGCTGTGTCCAGCCTGAAGCGCAAATGTCGGACCTCCGAATACGAATGGCGCTATATAATCCTCAAGTCCCTGAAGATGGGTGTACTTGAACTTAAGATGGAAGGGTATGTCCACATAATGGATATACAACCGTTCTTTCCCATAACCCTGGCTTGACCAAATAAGCTTTTCACCAAGATTAAGAGTGGCTCCGCGCTGCTCATATCGCAATCCCATGTCAAGACCGAAGCCTATACCGGGAAACATCATTTCAGCCTGGATACCGACAGTCTCCCCGACAGCACGGTCTACAGTAATCAAATCCTGCTTGAACTTCATGTCATTAAAATTGGCTCCGGCTGTGATACCCCAGCGGAACTGGGCATATGCCTGATTTGCTCCACACAAAGCCAATACAGCTATAATAAATGTGAGAATTTTACGGTTCATGTTTAACTTATTTCTGTTTTAAGCGACAAAGTTACACATTTTTCCTGAAAAACCTTGATTTGCCTATCATTTTATCTTAACTTTGCATGAGCCTTAAACAAAGAGGCTACAATCTGAATCAATCATTATTACTCATCACATATCATGAACAAATATTTATTGAGCATGGTGGCAGCCACCATAGCTTTCGGAGCATACGCCGACGACAAGAATGCTGAAAACGACAGCACCGGAGGTTTCACTTTCACCGACGTGAAACTTGTAAAGACCACCCCTGTCAAGGATCAGAACAAGTCAGGCACATGCTGGAGTTTTTCAGGCACATCATTTTTCGAGGACGAAATCCTACGCAAAACAGGCAAGGAGATGGATCTCAGCGAAATGTGGACAGTGCGCCACTGCTACAATGACAAAGCGGACAAATATATCCGCATGGGTGGCACAATCAATTTCTCACAGGGCGGCAGCACACTTGACATAGGCTACGTCATAGACCGCTATGGTATGGTTCCTGAGGAGGCATACAAAGGCCTGGAATACGGCGAAGCTAAGCATGACCACTCCGAAGTAGCCCCTGCTCTCACATCATTTGTAAAGAGCGTAAACGGACAGCGCAAAAAGTCCACCGCATGGAAAAAGGCATACGAAGGTATTCTCGATGCTTATTTCGGTGAGCTGCCCGAGACTTTTGAATACGAAGGCAAGACATACACTCCGAAATCGTTCGCGCAGTCACTCGGTATCAATACAGCCGACTACATTCCCGTAACATCATTTACCCATCATCCCTTCTATGAACCCTTTGCAATAGAAGTGGCAGACAACTGGATTTGGGGAATGTACCACAATGTACCTATGGAAGAGATGAAAGCCATTGTAGACAATGCTCTTGACAACGGATACTCCGTAGCATGGGCTGCCGACGTAAGCGAACCGGGCTTCAATTGGGTTAAAGGTTACGCTGTGATACCTAAGAAAAAGACTGCTGACGACCTCTCCGGCACCGAGCTCGCCCGCTGGGTGAAACTCAGCGACCGTGAACGTGAAGCTGAGGCAAACAAAATCAACGGTCCCTGCGAGGAAATCGAAGTGACACAGGAACTCCGCCAACAGATGTTTGACAACCAGGAAACCACCGACGACCACGGAATGGTAATCGTAGGCAAAGCTGTGGACCAGAAAGGCAATAAGTACTACAAGGTTAAGAACTCATGGGACACAAACCAGATTTACGACGGTTTCTTCTATGTTTCCGAACCCTATTTCCTCGCCAAGACTCTTGATATCCTCGTCAACCGCGAAGCTATTCCCAATGCAATCGCAAAAAAGATGAAAATCTAATCAAACGTCAAAACTGACACCATAACCAAAGAGCGACATATAGCTCTATCACTGAAATCAAATGCAGCCGGCTTCATACAGACAAGGAGCAGGCTGCATTTTTCAACTCAATAAACCCAATGGCTGACTTCCATCTGTTCAACCCTGAGAATGACCTTGCATTAGGTATCGGATGCCGCAATTATACACCTCCGCCACATGCTGCGGCATTACACCATGCCGGAGCCCTTCTCCCCATGTGGTGGGCTAACCCCGGGGACAGAATTCTGGCACCTGAAAGCCTGAGTGAACACGCCAGCAAACTGAGAGCCGAGTTCGGTCTAAACGGTGAAATCGGGTTTGACCATTCTGTCTCAAAACTTACTCCCTGGGGTTGGAGTCTGGACGCAATGCGGCAGTTTGTCACGGCCGGTGCAACATCCGACAGCAATAAACAATTGATTCTCCCGACCGACGATGAGATTGAAAGGATGAGGCAATTAAGCCACCGCCGCACATCGATAGAGATACTTAGGGCATTGGACTATCCCTTGCAGATA
Source organism: uncultured Duncaniella sp. (assembly GCA_958352885.1). Classification (GTDB taxonomy): domain Bacteria; phylum Bacteroidota; class Bacteroidia; order Bacteroidales; family Muribaculaceae; genus Duncaniella. The sequence continues at coordinate 65,684 of CATWQI010000004.1, read as the reverse complement.
CCGGTAGAGGCAACTGACGCTGATACGGTGGTGAGGATGGAAGCTGAGACTCCCGGATGCTTCATCAAATCCCCCTGGTCATGTAGCGGGCGTGGTGTGTTTAATGCCATGACACTTGACGAGGGCACATTACGCAAACGGGTCGAGGGGATTATCAACCGCCAGGGCAGCGTAATGGTCGAACACGGATTAAACAAGACAATGGATTTCGCTGCGCTGTTTTTCAGCGACGGGAACTATGTAAAATTTTGCGGATTATCAATGTTCCAGGCACTGAACCGCGGCATGTATGCCGGTAACATTGTGGCATCACAACCGGAGATACGCAGACTGCTATCCACTCATCTCGATCTTGACGCCCTTGACAGACTTTTAGTTAATCTTGAAGCTGTACTGACGGCAATAGCGACTCCATATTACCGTGGATGGATGGGAGTGGACATGATGACCCATGTCTACAATGGTAAAGAGCAAATAATGCCATGTGTGGAATTAAACCTGCGCATGACAATGGGGATTGTGGCGATGAAAGTGCATGAAAGACTCGACATATCCCACCCCATGCTACTAAATTGGGAACACAACACATCTCCGGCTCACAATGACATCACCTTACTCCCTCCTATGGAAGGATTTGCATTGCGGCTTAAAGAAATCAAATGATAAAACTTCGTCAGAACTTTTTGAGTGTCTCGTAGAGGCGGTGGACAGGGAGCCCCATCACGTTATAGAAACTACCTTCTATACCTTTTATGCCTGCGGCTCCTATCCATTCCTGAATGCCATATGCTCCTGCCTTGTCAAGCGGACGATACTTAGCCACATAATACTCTATTTCATCACATGTCAGCGGAGCAAATTCCACCCGTGATTCGGAGCGGAATGTCTCCGATCTGGACGCAGTCCGGACAGTCACTCCGGTGACTACCGTCTGTACCCTACCCTGCAACCTGCCAAGCATTGCGCAAGCCTCAGACTCGTCATGAGGCTTGCCAAGTACTTCCCCATCTATTATAACTACCGTATCGGCAGTAATCACCAGTTTGCCATCACCTGATTCCAACGGATAAGCTGAAGCCTTGAGGCGGGACAGATAAAGCGGAACATCCATCGCTTCTGTATCCGCCGGGACAGTCTCATCTACACTATGCGAGGTGTCTACACGGAAGTCCACATCCAACAGACCAAGCAATTCACATCTTCTCGGCGAACCGCTCGCCAGAATCACATCATATTTATCTAAATTTCCAAGTGGATGAAACATAATATTTTACAATTGTAATACAGACCGCAAAATTACATATTTTAATTTTTTTCTAAAAATTTTTGCCGATTTGTTTGGCTAATTCAAAAATGATACATACTTTTGCAGTGTGTTAGTCATGTACAACACCTAAACACTACAACAAAAAAATCAACCAATAAACCAATCAATACTTCAACGTTATGAAAAAATTATTCATCTCCCTCTTCACCATTGCTATAGCAGCAATCGGTTGTAACGCACAGCTCCTCTGGAAAGTATCAGGCAACGGAATTGAAAAACCAAGCTACATCTTCGGCACACACCATATAGCTCCCATCTCGATACTTGATGACGTAAAAGGATTTAACGAAGCACTCGCAAGTGTTGACAAAGTATATGGGGAACTTGTAATGTCAGAAATGACATCTCCCGAAGCACAACAGACAATGATTACATACGCAATGGCACCCCAGGACAGCACACTCACCACAATTCTGACTCCCGCACAGTCAGACTCCCTCACTGCAGTCCTCCGCAAATATATGGGACCGATGGTTGAAGCCGCCAACTTCGACCCTATGAAACCGGCAATGGTAGGCACAGCTCTCGCAATGGTGCAGTCGCAGGTAGCTTTCCCTAATTTCAACCCTCAGGAACAGCTTGACACGGAAATACAGAAGCGCGCTGCCGCCGCCGGCAAGGAAGTAGGCGGTCTTGAGACTATGGAGGACCAGTGCAAGGCTCTTTTCGGAAGTTCCATCCTCGAACAGGCAAATGACCTGATGGATGCCGTGCGCCATGACGACAAAGCAATCGAGATGGCACAGAAACTTGCTGACGCATATCTCGCCGGCGACCTTCAGCAAATGCTCTCAGTCATTGAAGATCCGACATTCGGCACAGGCGATGGCACCGAACGTCTTCTCAACCAACGCAATGCCAACTGGGTACGTGTGATGGCAGGTCTTCTCCCCACAGCCTCAGTCCTTATCGCAGTGGGCGCAGGACATCTCCCCGGTGACAAGGGCCTCATCTCACTTCTTCGCAACAATGGTTATACAGTAACTCCGGTAAAATGATGATCGAACTTAACAACCTCACATACTCCTACTACCGAGGCTTCATCGCCATCGACAACGCCTCGGCAGTAGTTTCGCCCGGCATACATCTTCTGCTTGGCGAGAACGGAGCCGGCAAGACAACATTGCTCCGCCTGATGTCAGGACTTCTCCTCCCCCAGAAGGGCACATGTATGATTGACGGAGATAATGTGGCTCACCGCCTCCCGTCCACACTTCGTCGGGTTTTCATGCTCCCCGACACATTGGAACTGCCAATGCGGACCATCAATAGTTTTGCCAAAGTGCATAGCCGGTTCTATCCTAATTTCTCACCCGACATACTTGCCGAAAACCTTTCGGAATTCGGATTCACCGGTAATGAAGAATTTTCAAAGCTCTCGCTCGGTATGCGCCACAAGGCAATAGTCGCCTATGCCATATCACTCCGTCCTGACGTGCTGCTTCTCGACGAACCCGCCAACGGGCTTGACATCACATCAAAGAAAGCACTCCGCTCCATGCTCGCACGATGCTCAAGCGATGACCAGATCGTTATAGTATCAACCCACACAGTCTCCGACCTAAAGGAACTTTACGATGGTGTGATAGTGCTGTCAAAAGGCAAGATACTTGTATGCCGCCCAACCTGGGAAATATCCGAGCGTATAGCCTTCATCGATACACAAATCCCACCCGTAGAACCTCTATTCATGGAGCAGAGCCTCGGCATGTTCCACTCGCTGATTCCAAACGACGATGGTCTCACTACCGACATAAACTACCACCTGTTCTATTCGGCACTCATGTCACCCGCACGAGACAGAATCCTCGAAATCATCAACAGTTAACAATCCTCTCACAACTCTCAACCACACTCTCAAGCTATGGCACCTCACGAAGACAACATAAACAAATTCTCATGGCGACGAACCTATGAGTTCGGACTGATGTACAAATCAGCTATCCGTGTACAACTCATCATTTATGCCGTAATCGTACTGCTCGCATACCTGTTTCTGATAGAGGCACGCACACTATCATCCAATTTCAATATAGGGCTATATACCGTCCTCTCGTCTGTGATAGCCTACTTGCTCTATATGGGTCCGTTGGCATTCGCAAGGCGCGATGACTCTCTGATAACACAGGTACCTGCAAAGGCAAGCGAAAAATTCGTGTTTTATCTCATTTACTCACTCATAGTCATCCCTCTATTCACCGAAGCTATATGGTTCAGTCTCAACTATGGCATAGGTATTTTCAGCGACAATGCGAACATCGAACGCTTTGCACGCTCGTTCGTATCTGACAAATACGGCTTTGATATAACCTCCTCAATAGTTATATTAACCGTCATCAACACAGCAATCCAGACAACCTCCATAGCCCTTACGGTGCTATACGTCATACTCCGTTCCCGATTCCACAGAATGCTCAAGGGCATTATTACACCCCTCGCTATAATATTCATCATCGGCATGATAAGCGGCATAGCAGGTGTTGTAATGGCACTTAGCTGCCTGGACCCAAACATGTTTATTGAGGATAAACTCAATGAGATTGAGTTTGCCAATCAGATAGTATCCAACATGGCATCTATATCAATAATCATTGATGCCGCACTGATTTGCTACATCGTACTCATCAGCTATCTTTCATATCGTGTTCTGCAAAAGAGACAGATTTCCTGAAAAACAGCCCAAATCCTAAATTCATATCAATGGATTTCACTACCAACAAACCAATATACAAGCAGATTATTGACTTCAGTTTCGGGCAGATAATATCAGGAGTCTGGCAACCCGGAGAGCGAGTACCGTCGGTACGAGAACTCTCAGTGCAGCTCTCAGTGAATAGCCACACCGTACTGAAAGCATATGAATTTCTGCAGGCTGAAGAGATAATAACGCCAAAGCGAGGGATGGGCTTCTACCTGTCGACTGACGCTGTGGCACACGTAAACTCAGTCCGCCATAAGGAATTTTTCGACACCACCCTATGCGAGCTATTCAAAGAAATGCGATTGCTCAACATCTCCATAGAGGAAGTAGTCAAGCAATATAACAAATCATTGGAACAACAATAGCCACATACCATCCCAAACCAATAATTTATGATTACTGAAAAAATCGGAATTATCTGTGCTGTCATTACCATGATTTGCGGTGTAGCCATATGCTATCTCGGTAGTACAATAGCCGGACTCTTATTCATCAGCTCCGGTTTCATCACCATGGTAACAACTACCCGAAAGAATAAGAACCGCAAGTAAATACGCCGGTATCAATTTGTTACCACGTTATACATATAATCAACCGGCTGACATGCTTAATGTCAGCCGGCTGATTAATTAATTATTGACGATTATATTGTATAACCAACTTTGTCAAATGTTACTTCCCGATTAATAATTCCACTGGCAAGCCACCATACGGAGATTATCACAAGCGATAGAGCGGAAATCGGTGATTGTGTTGTAACGGCAGTTGATATAAGTAAGAGCTGAGTCAAATGACACATCAAGCATATTCAACTGGTTGTTGTTGCAAAGCAAACGCTGGAGGAAAGTCTGATTAGACAATACAAGCTGAGTCAAGTCATTGTAAGAGCAGTCTACAAACTGGAGATTCGGGCAACCTTCCACGCTAAGGGTAGTGAGGTCATTGTAAGAGCATACAAGGTCAAGAAGATTGTTGCAATTACGTACGCCGAGGCTTACCATATTGTTGTCAGAGCAGATGAGAGACGAGAGTGTCGGGAGACCTGAAATCATAAGATTGTCGATTTCATTGTCATCAATGTTAAGATTCTGAAGATTCTCCACTCCCACAAGGCTGAGCTGAGTCAACTTATTGTAGCCACAATATAAATTCTTTAGAGCAGTACAACCTGACACATTGAGTGATTCAAGATGGCAACCCTGGCAGTTGAGTGTCTTAAGGTTGAAATTATTTGAAACATTGAGCTCAACGAAGAGGTTGTTTGATACATTCAGGTTGTTCAGAAGAGGGGTATTGTCAAGAGTGATGTCTGAAAGACGGTTTTTGTAGACAGACACCTTCTGGAGATTTGCGCAACCGGAAAAGTCAGCATTGGTAATCTTGTTTCGACCTGCGTTGAAATCCACAAGTGCACCACAATTTGAAACGTTGATACCGGTGAGTTCGTTTCGAGATACATCCACTTTAGTAAGCGCGCTAAAGTTAGAGAGATTAAGTTCTCCGCCAAGTTTCTTGTCCTTCCATTCGATGGCGGTCACATGACCGTTCTCAACTGTGACTCCCTCGATTGAAGCAATAGCATTCATGTCGGATACTTTGAGAGCTTGTGCATTAGTACCCTCTTTAGCAGGGGCTGATAAGAAAGCCTTAATCTGTTTGGCTTCATTCTTATCAAGATTCTGAGCAAATGCATTCATGCTTCCAAGCACGATTGCAATGATTAATAACGCTTTTTTCATAAAACAATAGTTGGTTTGGTTAATTTTATCTATCTAACAATACGTGTTTGCAAAAAGTTTTATGAGCAGTTAAAAAAAGTCCGCAATCCGGCTCTTTCTCGCCTCATTTTCAAGGTAATATCCGCCAACAGTAATTTTAATATTCTATGTTAATTTTATCAAATAGCTGTTGCCGCCGGAACCATGTGCAGTCCCGACGGCAACAGCTATAATAATAATATATATGTATATTCCTGTATTACCTACCGCTCAATCATGCCACACAGGCTGATTAACATTTCACCTATGGCATGCCGGCATCATTTTTCAGAACGGAGGTGTATCATCAGATGTTGAACCGAGAATATCAGCAGAGCCACCCTGGAAAGGCGACGACGGATTGAAATCACTGCCATCCGCACCATCAGCCCCGCTATTAAGACGTGACATCTTGGAACCGCTTGTCATCTCTACCTCCCCGTCCCAGTTTTCAAAACGGGCATAGCGGGATTTAAATCTCATCTTCACATCGTCCACTCGACCGCTACGGTGCTTAGCAACTATAAACTCCGCCAGTCCACGTATATCGTTGCCGGCAGCATCTGTGCCGGAACGAAGATAGTACTCAGGACGGTGAATAAAGCATACTATATCGGCATCCTGCTCTATCGCACCACTCTCTCGGAGGTCACTCAGCTGAGGTCGTTTGCCATCCTTGCTGTCGGCACCTCGCGACTCCACACTTCGGTTAAGCTGGGAAAGCGCCACAATGGGGATGTTCAGCTCTTTGGCAAGCTGCTTGAGCGAGCGTGATATCATGGACACCTCCTGCTCACGAGAGCCAAATTTCATACCAGAAGCGTTCATAAGCTGGAGGTAGTCTATTATTATAAATGACACATTGTGCTCACGCACCAGACGGCGCGCCTTGGTTCGTAACTCGAATATCGAAAGTGACGCTGTATCATCAATATACAACGGAGCGCTGTAAAGATTCTTTACCCTCGACATAAGCTGATCCCATTCCATCTGCGTAAGCTGACCGCTCTTGATTTTCTCACCCTCTATTTCGCAAGTGTTCTGTATCAGACGGTTCACAAGCTGTAGATTGGACATTTCAAGGGAGAAAATCGCCACCGGAATGTTGTAGTTCACAGCCATGTTCTTTGCCATCGAAAGCACAAACGCCGTCTTACCCATGGCAGGACGGGCAGCAATGATGATAAGGTCACTCCGCTGCCAGCCTGAGGTAAGCTTATCAAGTTCATGGTAACCGGATTCAAGACCCGAGAGGCCTGACGCACGGTTGGCTGCCGTCTGTATCTGCTCTATTGCAGAGTTAATTACCGGGTCTATCTGCGTCACATCCTTCTTGACGTTGCGCTGTGATATTTCGAAGAGTTTTCCCTCTGCCTCCTGAAGAAGGTCGTCCACATCATAGCTCTCATCAAATGCCTGCGCCTCAATCTGCGATGCAAATTTAATAAGTTCGCGTGCAAGGTACTTCTGCGCCACAATGCGGGCATGAAACTCAACATGGGCACCGGATGCCACTCTTGAGGTCAGTTCCGATACACGCATAGGACCGCCTGCCGCCTCAAGCTCGCCCATGAGACGGAGCTTTTCAGTGACGGTAAGCATGTCAATGGACTGCTGCGCCGCACCGAGGCTCTGGATAGCGGCATATATCTTCTGATTCGAAGGGTCGTAGAATGATTCAGGCTTCAGGATATCACACACAACCGTGTAGGCATCCTTCTCAAGCATCAACGCTCCAAGTACTGCCTCCTCGAGGTCATTGTCCCTGGGCGGTATGCGTCCGCCATGGTCAAATTTAGAAATGTGTTCGGGTCTGCCTCCCCGCCGATTATTGGTGTTATCCTGTGGCATATTATCTGCTTATTTATAATGATTGCGTATTGATTTTAGCGGACACAAAATTAGTGATTTTGGCATTCATTATGAAATAAACATCATCTAAAGTTATCTTAATGTTTATTGAAAGTTATTATAAAAACTATTGACACAGGCGTGAAAATATGCTATCTTTGCCCGATAATTGCTTCCGATTGACTCTTAAGAATCAATTTAGCAGGCAACATGTAATCAAATATAAAATAACCGCAATGATACTCTTCCCCAACGCCAAGATAAACCTCGGACTCGACATACTGCGCAAACGCATTGACGGCTATCATGACATCGAGACTGTGATGATACCTGTTAAATGGTGTGACATTCTGGAAATAGTACCTGCCAAAGGGGAGCATACCACCCTAACCGTTACCGGGGAAAACGTGGTTGACTGTCCTGCCGAGCAGAATCTTGTGATGAAGGCTTACCGTCTGCTTGACAGTGAGGTAGGATTACCCAAGGTGGATATATATCTCAGAAAGGTGATACCTTTCGGCGCCGGTCTCGGCGGAGGTTCGGCTGATGCGGCTTTCACGCTGCGTGGTCTCAACGAAATGTTCGCGCTGGGCTTTACTGACAAGGAACTTGCCGGGAGGGCTGCCACACTCGGCGCCGACTGCCCATTCTTCATCTACAACCGTCCAATGCTCTGCACTGGCACAGGCACTGATATGGCACCTGCGGACATTGATTTGAACGGGTACAACATCCTGCTTGTCAAGCCGACCACAGGTGTACCCACAGCCAAAGCCTATGCCAACACAACGCCTGCCATGCCTGACACCCCAATCACCGATATCATCGGACTGCCTGTATCAGAATGGAACGGCAAGCTAAAGAATGACTTTGAGCCATCGGTGTTCCCTGCATATCAGGAGATAGCAGAAATAAAAGAGCGCATCGTCAGCCTGGGTGCTTCATACGCATCAATGTCAGGCTCAGGCTCGTCAGTCTACGGATTATTCAGAGATGACATTTTGGCAGACGAATTGTCACACATCTTCCCCGACTGCCAAATTTTCGTATCGAAATTTTGACATACATATCGCCGCCATTCTTTTTATTGTGGATGTGAACGTTATAGGAACGTATTTGTTGTAGAGATAGGACAAATTCCCATGCGACGGGACTAAAATCATCAATTCACGCCGTGTGGCGCAAAGTCTGGCAACCTTTTTGATAGGTTAACACGGATAACGGACATATACAGTATAAAGAGTATCAATAACGTAATAAACGAAACTATATATTATGAGTAACAACTCAAAGAAATCACAGGACAACGCATCCCGTCATGATGACGAAATGAAGCGTCAGGCTGAAAGCGGGGAAGTGCTCGACAATGTGCAGGAAGCAGAGGAAGAGCAGAACTCGGTAGTGGATGAGGAAAACGACATCATCAATCGTGAACTCGCCGACATCGATGCTTTGAAACAGCAGCTTGCCGATGCCGAAGCAAAGGTAGAAAAGGAGAAAAAAGAATACCTCTTCCTTATGGCTGAATTTGACAATTTCCGCAAACGCACCGTAAAGGAAAAATCAGATATCATCAAGAACGCTTCGGAAAGCGTGCTGAAAGGGCTGCTCCCCATTGTGGACGATTTCGAGCGCGGACTTGATGCAAGCGCAAAAGTCGATGACCCGGCTGCCATCCGCGAAGGTATGGAACTCATATACCAGAAACTCGTTAAATTCCTGGCGCAAAACGGTGTGAAACCAATCGAAAGCACCGGAAAGCAATTTGACGCAGAGCTCCACGAAGCTATCGCAATGGTACCGGTCGACGACGAGTCCAAAAAGGGTGTGGTGATTGACACCCCGACAAAAGGCTATACGATTAACGACAAAGTGCTCCGCCACGCCAAAGTAGCGGTAGGTCAATAATATCCCACAATCCAATGGCAGAGAAAAGAGATTACTACGAAGTGCTTGGAGTCGACAGAAATGCCGATGAAAAAGCCATAAAGAGCGCCTACCGAAAGAAGGCTATACAGTACCATCCCGATAAGAATCCGGGCGACAAGGAAGCCGAAGAGAAGTTCAAGGAGGCTGCCGAGGCATACGATGTCCTTTCAAATCCGGAGAAGAGAGCGAAATATGACCAGTTCGGACACAACATGGGTCCGCAGGGATTCCCCGGAGGAGCAGGAGGCTTCAGTGCAGGCGGCTTCTCAATGGAGGACATTTTCTCACAGTTCGGCGACATATTCGGTGGCGGATTCGGCAATATGGGTGGATTCGAATCGGCAGGCGGCAGAACCAGACGCCGCCAGCGCAGAGGGTCTGACTTACGTATCAAGGTAAAGATGACTCTTGGAGAGATTGCCACAGGTGTCACCAAGACTCTTAAGATTCCGACCCTTGTCAAATGTACCCATTGCAACGGCACCGGAGCCAAGGACGGCACAGCATTCACCACTTGCTCGACTTGCCACGGCTCAGGTACAATTCTCCGCCAGCAACAAACCCTTTTCGGTCTGTCACAATCAGCGGTCGAGTGTCCACATTGCCACGGTGAAGGAAAGACTATCACCGAGAAGTGTACATATTGCGGAGGTGAAGGTGTGACACGCCAGGATGAGACAGTATCATTCGCTATACCCGCAGGTGTAAGCGACGGTCAGACCCTGACCCTCAAAGGAAAGGGAAATGCGGCTATCCATGGCGGAGTCAACGGAGACCTCCTGGTGGTAATAGAGGAAATCAAGCACCCGGAACTGATACGCGACGGCAACGATGTGATATATAACCTGATGCTTGACATCCCGACCGCCACACTCGGCGGCTCGGTGGAAGTACCTACCATAACCGGACGTGCACGTCTCAAGATTCCTGCAGGAACACAGCCCGGCAAGGTGTTGCGCCTGCGAGGGAAAGGCCTCCCCTCTCCGGAAGGTTACGGCACTGGCGACGAACTCATCAATGTGATGGTTTACATCCCCGAAACTGTCACCCCCGACGAACAGGCAACAATCGAATCTCTACGCGGCAAGCCGAACATGACCCCTAACGAGTCAACAAAGAACCGTATATTCAGCAAGCTACGCCATATATTCGAATAAGCGAATCTCAAACCATTCAATCAGTCTGTGGCACCAAGCGCTAACGGAACTGACATCGCCCCTGACAGTCGTATTGTGAACTGCCGGGGGCGACTTTTTGCTCAAAAAAGCTACGCAGTTCTCCGAAAAATCGTATCTTTGCATCCGAAACACAAAATACTATCATTATCACAATGCATACACGACAGGAAAAGATTGAAGCGCTCGGTCGCGTCATCGACACCTTGGATATACTGCGCGTCAAGTGCCCATGGGATGCCAAACAAACCAATGAATCACTCCGTCCCAACACCATCGAAGAAGTCTACGAGTTATGTGACGCCCTAATCAAAAGCGACGATGCCAACATACGCAAGGAACTTGGCGATGTGCTGCTGCACGTGCTCTTCTATGCAAAAATAGGCGAGGAAAAGGAGGCTTTCGACATTGCTGATGTGTGTGACGCACTCAACTCGAAACTCATATTCCGCCATCCACATGTGTTTGGATCCACCAGCGTTGATTCGTCCGAAGAGGTGACACAGAACTGGGAACAACTCAAACTCAAGGAAAAGGGAGGAAACAAAACTGTGCTTTCCGGTGTGCCAGCAGCATTGCCTGCCCTTATAAAAGGCTTCCGCATACAGGAAAAAGCCGCCAACGTAGGCTTTGACTGGGATAGCCCCGAGCAGGTATGGGACAAAGTCAAAGAGGAAATCTCGGAATTCGAGGAAGCAGCACGCTCTGGCGACTGCAAAGACATGGAGGATGAGATGGGCGACGTGTTTTTCAGCCTTATAAATGCAGCTCGCATATACCGTATAAACCCAGAGAACGCCCTTGAAAAGACTAACTCAAAGTTTATCCGTCGATTCAACTATGTTGAGCAACGTGCGCATGAACTTGGAAAAGAGCTTAGGGATATGACACTTGCAGAAATGGACGCTCTTTGGGACGAAGCAAAAGCGCAGCTTGGGAAACAATAACACACACTGACGATGAACTTCAATGAAATAAATGCCCATCCGCGTGACAGCCGGCTGAGTTTCGACCCCGAATCCCATACATATTATCACGGCTCACGCAAGCTCAAATCAGTCACAACGTTAGTGGAGGAATGCTTCCCTCAGTTCGATGCCATATACTGGGCTCACCGCAAAGCTCCGCAGGAGGGTATCTCGCCACAGGAACTCATGGCACGCTGGGAAGCCGAGGCAAAACGCGCCCGCGACCTCGGCACTGTGATGCACGACAAAATAGAACGATACTACCTTGGTGAAGACTGTGGTGACGATACTGATGCATTCCGTCTGTTCAGATGCTTCGCAGCCGTCAATCATCTGCACCCGTTCCGCACGGAATGGCGCATTTTCTTCGAAGAGTACGGTATCGCCGGGACACTTGATTTCCTTGAACGCACACCTGACGGCACGTACAACATATATGACTGGAAACGCTCACGGAAGCTTATAAATCAATCCGGGGAGGTGGAAGTGCATTCACGCTTCCGAAAAACAGCCTTACACCCAATCAGCCATATCGAGGACACATCATATTACCATTATGCCCTTCAAGTAAGCGTGTATCGTTATATCCTCGAACAAAAATATGGAATTCAGGTGAAAGGAATGCGCTTAGGGGTATTCCATCCCGCCTACAGCGGCTACTACCTGGTAGATCTACCTTATATGCGGGACGAAGTAGTGACAATACTTGAATCAAATATTTGTTAAAAATATTTAAATTCACTATCATTCAGTCACTTTTGAAACACATTTCCGTCTAACGAAGTGAATCACGTTTGAATTTTACAATTTCATTACATAATTTCTAACCCAATGAGAAAAAGTTTTAGACTTTTGACTTCCATCATGCTTGCAACCCTCATGTTGCTTCCGATGGCAGCCAAAGCACAGGGTGAGAACCCTATGCTTCAGCCCCTACCCGTTGACTCAGCGGTACGCATGGGCAAACTCCCTAACGGATTGACTTATTACATCCGCCACAATGAATATCCCAAGGGACAGGCCGACTTCTACATCGCCCAGAATGTCGGCTCAATCCTCGAGAATGACAATCAGCGCGGTCTCGCACACTTCCTTGAGCACATGTGCTTCAACGGCACTACCAATTTCCCGGGCTCACAGCTCCGTGACTGGTTGGAATCAATCGGTGTGAAATTCGGAGCAAACCTCAATGCGTATACAGGAACCGATGAGACTGTGTACAATATCAGTAATGTACCCATTGCCCGTGAGAGCGTGCAGGACTCGTGCCTCCTCATCCTTCATGACTGGGCTAACGACCTCACACTCGCACCTGAAGAGATTGACAAGGAGCGAGGTGTCATCCACGAGGAATGGCGCCGCTCAATGCAGGGACAGATGCGTATCATTGAGAACATACTCCCTGACATGTATCCGACTTCAAAGTACGCACATCGCCTCCCTATCGGTACTATGGAAATTGTTGACAATTTCCCCCACCAGGCTCTCCGTGATTACTACGAAACATGGTATCGCCCTGATCAGCAAGCCGTAATTGTCGTAGGCGACATTGACGTGGACCGTATCGAGAACAAGATTAAGGAGATGTTCTCATCCATCGAAATGCCAGCTGACGCTCCCGAGCGCAAATATGAAATGGTACCTGACCATAAAGGCACGCTCTACGGAATCGGCTCAGACCCGGAACAGAAAAACCTTGTGGGACAGATATTCTTTATCTCTGACGCAATGCCTAAGGAAATGAAGAATACCCAGATATACTATATCCAGCATTACCTCGAAGAGATAATCGCATCCATGCTCAACAATCGTCTGAACGAAATATCATCCAAACCGGATTCACCTTTTGCCGGTGCAGGCGTAAGTTTCGGACAATATTTCCTTGCCAAGACAAAGGACGCCATGACCGCTTTTGTAGCGGCAAAGGGCGGCGATATCGTAGAGCCTATGCAAGCTGTATACCGCGAAATACTCCGTGCACAGCGTGGTGGTTTCACACAGTCAGAGTATGAACGTGCCCGTAATGAATATCTCTCAAAAATAGAGAAGACATACAACAACCGTTCAACATGCGAGAACGGCACATATGTACAGGAATATGTAGGAAACTTCACTGATGGCGAACCTATTCCCGGCATCGAGACTGAATGGCCCATGATTCAGCAATTGGCTGCTATGATTCCTTTACAGGCAGTCAACCAGACATTCGCAGAGTCTATCACCCCTGACAACCGTGTGGTGATGGTGCTTGCCCCCGAACATGAAGGTATCATTGTGCCTACCAAGGAAGGTCTTGGCAAGGCGCTTGCAGATGTAGACTCCGAGGAAATCGCAGCTTTCGTCGACGAGGTAAAGAGCGAACCTCTCATTCCGACCCAACCGGTAGCAGGAACCATAACCGCCACCGCTGACAATACCAAATGGGGAACCACTGAATGGACACTTTCAAACGGTGCAAAGGTCATCATCAAGCCGACTAAATTCAAGGAAGATGAAATATTCTTACAGGCAGTAGCCAAGGGCGGATATGCCGACTACCCCGCAGAATATGCAAACACTATACTCTTCCTCCCCATATCAATCAACAATTCAGGCCTCGGAACTTACACCAATAATGACCTGAACAAATACACTGCCGGCAAACAGATTTCGGTAAACATCTCGTTCGATGCGTATGCGCGCCACATATTCGGTCAGTCCACCCCCAAGGATCTCCCCACATTCATGGAGCTCCTGTACATGACTTTCAAGGATATCGAATTCAGCGAAGAGGAGTTCGATGCGCTTCAGAAGGCTTACAGCGGATTCCTCGCCAATCAGGAGAAGAGCCCCGAATATCTCTTTGAGAAATACCAGTATGAAACACTCTTCAATTCGCCCTTTAAAGCCGTAATCAGCTCTGCTGCCATTGACGGCGCATCACGCGAGCAGACCATCAAGCTCGCTCATGACATGACTGCGAACGCAGCTGACTATACTTTCATCTTCGTAGGCAATGTGTCACCCGAGACACTCAAGCCCCTTGTAGAGAAATATATCGCATCTCTACCCGGCAACCCGGCAACTGCCGTAAAGGAAATCAAGGACTACAATTCCGACCTCTTCATCAAGAAAGGTTCAGCCACTGACACTTTCACCACTCCGATGACCACACCTCAAACTCAGGTTGCAATCATCGAGACAGGCTCAGGAAACTATGACATGAAGAATATTCAGCTTGCATCCGTTGCAGGCCAGATTCTCACAAACCGTCTCATAAAGACAGTACGTGAGGATATGGGAGCTGTTTACTCAATCCATGCTGTCGGACAGGCTAATATGCCCAGTCCTGCACCGTTCTCTATCACAAGCGCATTCCCGATGAAGCCAGAAATGAAAGCTGAGGTCCTTGATTTCATCAAAGGTCAGTTCAAGGATATGGAGACAAACGTCACCGCCGATGAACTTAATCCAGTCAAGGAATATATGGTCAAGGCATTTACCGAGAACAAGGAGAAAAACCGTCCCTGGCTCAACGGTATGTCCCACGAAATCTCAACAGGCACTGATACCTTCAATGGCAATATCGAGTCTATGAACTCCATTACTACCCAGGATGTCATGGATTTCATGAAAGCGCTCAACGCCCAGGACAACTATCGTATCATAATCCTCGACCCGGAAAGCAAATAACCGTAACATATACGGATACTGACAACAGGACAGGTTGTGTCGACTCTTTACGACACAGCCTGTCCTTATTTTTCACACCATCCGGACATTGTCCAAGGACTCTCAGCCGCAACGATTACAGAATAAAAACATCATCACACATACCTGAAAGACAACCCTGTTTTTTCAACTTATTGAGTTGAAATTATGTTGTTGTATTAGAGATTTTTATTAACTTTGCGTCAAATCTCTTTATATCATACTTATGAAACTTACCTTTAATGTAAATTATCGTACTGAATGGGGAGAGTCTCTATTTCTAACAGGCTCTGCGAACGAGCTCGGAGGCAACGACCTTTCATCAGCGATAGCTATGAAGCTTGAAGGAACCGAGACCTGGAGCGTCGATGTTGAAATTCCGGATTCGGTATCATCTTTTGAATACAGCTATATAGTCCGTCATGACAACGGACATGTGAAGCGTGAATGGGGAAAGCCAAGAGTGTTCACTCATGCGACTGACATTCACCGTATAAATATATTTGACCGATGGCAGGACCAACCGTGGGACAAGCCATATTACAGCAGCGCATTCCTCGATTGCATCTGCTGTCGCAAAGAACGCTCTGCAAAGGTGCTTCCGGCAGCCGGGATGCTCACTCTGTCAGTCGACGCTCCTATGGTCAAGCCTGACGAAGTAATAGCAGTAAGCGGTCAAGCCGAGTCTCTTGGAGCATGGAATACCGAAAAAGCCTTGGTTATGAGCGATGCAGACTATCCCACATGGACGGTCAACATACCGACAGGCTCGCTCAAGCCCGGCTCGGATTACAAATTCCTTATCCTCAACAAGACAACCGGAAATGTTGTAGCTTGGGAAGGTAGAGATAACCGCTACATCAAAGTCAATCCCTCGTCACCTCAAGAAGCAATAATAGATGCCGGACAGCGGCTGGTCAACCTGCTGAGTCCATGGCGTGGCGCCGGTGTTGCGATTCCCGTATTCTCGCTTCGCAGTGAAGAAGACTTCGGTGTCGGCGATTTCTTCGACCTCAAAAAAATGATAGACTGGGCGGCTCAGACTCGTCAGAACTTTGTGCAGCTGCTCCCTATCAACGACACCACCATGACCGGGACTTGGACAGACTCATATCCATATAACGCCAACTCTACATTTGCTCTCCATCCCATGTACCTGCGATTGCCAGCCATGGGTCGTCTGCATAACGAGGAGCGCCAACGCTACTTTGACAACCTCGGCAGAGAGCTCAACCAATTCCAGCAGGTGGACTATGAGAGGGTAAACAATGCTAAGAAAGAATTTACCCGGGAGCTGTTCGCCCAGGACGGGGAAACCGTACTTGAGTCAGAAGAGTTCAAAAAGTTCCTTGGCAAAAACGAGTCGTGGCTGACTCCGTATGCGGCATTCTGCGTGCTGCGCGACATGCATAACACTCCGGAGATGGACAAGTGGGGTGAATATGCAGTGTATGACAAAGAGAAAATCGACAGATTCATAGTAGAGCACCAGTATGATATAAACTACGTATACTATATCCAGTACTTCCTTGACAAACAGATGCGTGAAGTATGCGACTACGCACACTCCAAGGGTGTGGCAATCAAGGGTGACATACCCATAGGCATCTCTCGCACAAGCGTAGACGCGTGGATTTCCCCCAGACTATTTAACCTGGACTGCCAGGCAGGCGCTCCGCCGGATGACTTTTCGGTTCTCGGTCAGAACTGGGGATTCCCGACCTACAATTGGGAAGAAATGTCAAAGGACGGATTCGCATGGTGGAAAGCACGCTTCCGCAAGATGGCTGAGTACTTCGACGCATACCGTATCGACCATGTGCTCGGATTTTTCAGAATCTGGCAGATACCGATGGATGCCGTACACGGTCTGCTCGGTATATTCAACCGCGCGCTGCCATTCAGCATAGACGAACTGCGCAATAGCTACGACTTCTGGCTTGACGTAGACCGCCAGACCAAGCCCTTCATAATGGACTACATGCTCCATGACTTTTTCGGAGAATACACAGACGAATGCCGACAGACTTATCTTGCAGATGAAGGATTCGGCAAATATCACCTCCGCAGCGAGTATGACACCCAGCGTAAAGTGGTGAACCACTTTGCCAATATGGAGAAGAACGACAAGAACGACAAGATTTGCAATGCCCTGCTCGGGCTAATAGATGATGTGCTTTTCATCGAGGACCCGCATGAAAAGGGAAAATATCATCCACGCATCTCTGCTCAGTTCACTTACAGCTACCGCTCGCTTACCGATTACGAGCGCTGGTGCTTCGACCGACTCTATAATGACTTCTATTATCGTCGTAACAATGATTTCTGGTACGGTCAGGCAATGTGGAAACTTCCACCGGTCATCGATGCGACCGACATGCTTGTCTGCGCCGAAGATTTGGGTATGATTCCCGCTTGCGTGCCCGCTGTGATGAACCAGCTTGAGATTCTCGCTCTTGAAATCCAGCGTATGCCCAAAGACCCCACCACTCCGTTCGGCAACACGTGGAATTATCCCTACTATTCGGTTTGCACCACATCCACTCACGATATGGATGGGATACGCCGCTGGTGGGAGGCTGACAGAGCTACCACACAAAGATTCTATAATGAAGTGCTCCGTGAGCCCGGGGAGGCTCCTCAGTACGCAGAACCTTGGATCTGTGAACGTATCATCAAACTGCATCTCGATTCTCCGTCAATGCTATGCATTCTCCCCTTGCAGGACTGGCTCTCTATCGACGGTGTGCTCCGCCGCCATGACCCGCGCGAGGAACTTATCAACATCCCGGCAAATCCCCGCCACTACTGGCGCTACCGCATGCACCTGACTCTCGAATACCTCAACGAGCAGAAGGATTACAACACACGTCTACGTAACGAAATCCTTTCATCAGGCCGATAAGATTTTGATATAACAGCTGCGTTACGAAATAAATCCCTCATAAAAAAACTCCCGTCTGCGGAATCAATATCCGGACAGACGGGAGTTTTTTTGTATGAGATACAAACAGTCGGAATTCAAACCGACACATCACAAGATGCTGCCATTCAGCACGGCAGACCTATAATTTCATACCAATACCAAAGAGAGCGAAATCATATACTGTCGGGTCGCCGGGATTGAATCTGCGCAGATGGTCTGTCACCTCAATTACAGCTCTTCGGTCGTTGGCATTTCGGGTCAGCAGTCCGAGTTCACGTGATATGTCACCTACATGCACATCAAGCGGAATATAAAGTTGTGACGGCTTTATGACATCCCACACACCCATATCCACTATCCCGTCATTCCTAACCAGCCAGCGTAACGCCATGTTGACACGTTTAAGCGCAGTAGTTACAAGATTCTGAGGAAGACAGCGTGATGCGTACTCCGTTGGCTGGTCTTGGTTAGCTTCGGCAAGTATGGCATTAAGCCCTTCCACAAGCTTCCAAGCCGGAGCCTCATCAGCCGCTATGTCAAGCATACGTGCATACTCCTGAAGCGAACCATACCCGGCATACACTTTGCGGAGCCCCCGCAGGTAATATTTGAAATGTCTGGTGAAAAATGTACGGTGGATATTCATATCGTCAGGCAAATCCTCGTAGCCCTCGTCCATCACATACATGTATGGCTTGTTGTCCATCAGCGACAGCATCTTGTCGCAGTCCCGACAAATCATCTTGCGGTTTCCCCATGCTATGGTTGCGCTCAACAACGATGCTATCTCAATGTCACGCACGTCTGAGAACCTATGCGGAAATTGCACAGGGTCATCACCAATAAAAGACGGCGAGTTAATTCTCGCCGCCTCATTATCCAGTAAATCCTTAAGGTCTCTTTCTGTCATAAAGATGTACCTATAGTATGATTCTTAGAAAATCACTTTAGTATCGTTCATCGCTGTATCATTAGCAGCCTCAGTAACGACAGCCGAAGTCTCAGGCTGGAAATTTGCCATGGCGGCATCCACATCATCTATGAGTTCCTGACTCTGCTTGTCACGCGATACAACTTTCCCCTGAGGATCGATAAGAATAATGCAGGGGATGCCGGAAATACCGTAAAGGTCAGTCGGTATGGTCTGAGCATTCATGATACAAGGCCATTCGAGACCGTGGCTCTTAATAGCTTTGAGCGTATTTTCAGGTTCATCCCATACAGCCACACCTACTACTTCAAGACCTTTGCCCTTGTACTTGTTGTAAAGTTCCTTGATGACTTTGGTCTGACGGATGCAGGGACCGCACCAGCTTGCCCAGAAATCAACGAGAGTGTAATGTCCGTTGCCGACATAGTCACTGAGTTTTTCAGTCTTACCATCGTAAGTAATGGCGAAGTCCTTGTATTGCTTGCCGACAGAAGTCTCCGCTTTGGCAAGAAGAGCATTGCGAACGCTCTCGACACGCTTTGACTTCGCAAGAGAAGGATTCTTTGCAATCTCGGCGTCAATGGTCGCCAAATCCATCTCATAGGCACGCTGAAGGAACCAGTAGAGACCGACAGGATTTCCAAGATTCTCTTCATACGCTTTCTGTGGAATAGCATTGAATTCAGCCTCAAGAGCGGCAGCTTTAGCAGCCTGGACTGAATCATTCATATCAAGAGTCTGGTACTCCTTCTGAATCTCCCCCATACGGTCTGTATAAGAGACAAATTTGGCGTTCATAGGAGTTCCTGAGGGTTTGCCTTCAGGAGAAAGCACAATGTCACCTTGCTCAAGGACAAAAATCGGTCCACGCGCACCGTCGACAACGATTCTTCCAAGAGTCGCACCGTCGACATTTCCTGAAAACTTAACCTGTCCGTCAGTAACGATTACGGAATCAAGCTTCTGGCTGCTGTCCCAGTCAAGCAGATAAGCCATAGTGTTGTTCTTGTCAGCCGACACGGGGACAGACAGAGTATAATTCTGCTGAGCTTCCACAGCACAAGCGCTCACAGCCAATAAACCGGCAGAGAGCAAAATAAACGATTTCTTATTCATGATTAAAACGATGATTTTCTGATATTACAAATCCGAAGCCTCAGCTATGAGGCTATATACCCCACAAAATTAGGCATTTTAACTCTAAATAGCAATTAAAAC
The DNA here is from genome assembly GCA_958352885.1 of uncultured Duncaniella sp. Taxonomy (GTDB): domain Bacteria; phylum Bacteroidota; class Bacteroidia; order Bacteroidales; family Muribaculaceae; genus Duncaniella. Next base: position 45,211 of record CATWQI010000004.1, on the reverse strand, counting down.
ACTCAGTAAAATAAATCAAGTCTTATTTATTCACACATAAAACAGCCCCCTTGGGCATAAGCCAAAGGGGGCAGCTTTATTTTATTGTGCCAGATAGCGGATTACATCATGCCGCCCATGCCACCCATGCCGGGTGCGGGCATTGCAGGAGCGGGATTGTCCTCTTTCTTGTCGGCAATGACGCAAGAAGTGGTGAGGAACATACCTGCGATTGATGCTGCGTTTTCGAGAGCGACACGGGTTACCTTGGCAGGGTCGATGACACCTGCAGCGAGCAGATTCTCGTATTCGCCTGTACGGGCGTTGTAACCGAAGTCAGCTTCGCCATCCTTAACCTTCTGGATCACCACCGCACCTTCGGCATCGCCTGAGTTGGCCACAATCTGGCGAAGCGGCTCTTCAATGGCACGAAGGATAATCTTTATACCGGTAGTCTCATCCTCGTTAGCACCGGTGACATTCTCAAGAGACTTCACGCAACGGATGTAAGCAACACCGCCACCGGGAACAATACCCTCGGCAATAGCCGCACGGGTTGCTGAGAGAGCGTCGTCCACACGGTCCTTCTTCTCCTTCATCTCAACCTCACTGGGAGCTCCGATGTGGAGGACTGCCACACCACCTGCCAATTTGGCAAGACGTTCCTGAAGCTTCTCCCGGTCATAATCGCTGGTGGTCTGCTCAATCTGAGCCTTAATCTGAGCCACACGGGCTGCAATAGCCTCCTTATTGCCGGCTCCGTTTACGATGGTGGTGTTTTCCTTGTTCACCTCAATCTTCTCTGCACGACCGAGCTGGTCAATGGTAGCATTGGGGAGCTGCATACCCTTTTCCTCGGAGATTACAGTACCGCCGGTGAGCACAGCGATATCCTCAAGCATTTCCTTACGGCGGTCACCGAAACCAGGAGCCTTCACGGCGCAAACCTTCAAAGAGCCACGCAGACGGTTCACAACGAGAGTGGCGAGAGCTTCCTGGTCAACATCTTCCGAGATGATGAGCAAGCCACGTCCGCTCTGCGCTGTTGCCTCAAGCACAGGAAGAATATCCTTGATGTTTGAAATCTTCTTGTCATGGATGAGGATATAGGGGTTCTCCATCACGCATTCCATCTTCTCGGTATTGGTGACGAAGTAGGGAGAGATGTAACCGCGGTCAAACTGCATACCCTCAACGATGTCAACGGTAGTCTCAGTGCCTTTAGCTTCATCAACAGTGATTACACCTTCCTTCTTAACCTTCTTCATAGCCTCGGCTATAAGCGCGCCGATAGCCTCGTCATTGTTAGCGGAGATACGTGCGACATCCTCAATCTTCTTGAAGTCATCACCCACTTCCTCGCTCTGAGCCTTGATGCCTTCAACAACGATAGAGACAGCACGGTCAATACCACGCTTGATATCCATCGGGTTGGCACCGGCAGCCACATTCTTAAGACCAACGTTGATGATAGCCTGTGCGAGCACAGTAGCGGTGGTGGTACCATCACCCGCATCATCACCGGTCTTTGATGCTACTTCCTTGACAAGCTGAGCACCCATATTCTGGAACGGATCCTCAAGTTCGATTTCACGAGCCACACTCACACCGTCCTTGGTGATGTGAGGCGCACCGAACTTCTTTTCGATAATCACATTGCGACCCTTGGGACCGAGTGTAACCTTAACAGCATCGGCAAGAGCGTCGACACCTTTCTTGAGCTCTTCACGAGCCTTTATATCAAATTTTATTTCTTTTGCCATGATTATAATTTCTTTTTATTGATTCTGTAAGTATGGTATTCTTATTTTTCAAGAATTGCAAGCACATCGCTCTGACGCATGATGAGATACTTGTCACCTTCAATCTCGATTTCAGAGCCGGCATACTTGCCGAAGAGCACTTCGTCACCAGCCTTTACCACCATTTCCTCATCCTTTGTGCCGTTGCCAGTGGCTACCACTGTGCCACGAAGAGGTTTCTCCTTTGCCGAATCGGGGATGATAATACCTGCCGCAGTGACTTCCTCTGCCGGAGTCGGGCTGATTAACACTCTATCTGCTAATGGTTTAATATTCATGATTTCAAATATTAAATTAAATTATATTGATTATGTTTTAGATTTCCATTGGTTATACACTGCATAAATTGTGCCATAGGCTAACATTGTCAGTCGTGACTGACAAAATGACAACACTAAAACACCTATATTATATAAATAGTTCTGAGCTAACGCTATCCGCAGCGGTATGTGTCACTTCTTAAGCCCCTCGGCTATCACCTCACGTGACTCCTCCATTAACTTAGCGAGGTCATGCCCGTCAGCATCGGGATGTATCGGCTTATGGATGGTCAGATAAATATGCCCCGGCACAGGGAGGAGCCTGAATCGAGGAAGCACATGAAAAGCACCGTCAATGGTGAGCGGAACAACCGGGAGATTAAACTCCACCGCCAACCGGTAAGCACCTTTCTTGAACGAGCGCATCTCCCCATTCCATGTACGCGCCCCCTCAGGGAATACCACAAGCGACATGCCACCACGCAGTAGCTTCTCAGCCTCCTCCATGGTGTGACGCGTGGCACTTACCGACGAATTATCCACAAAAATCTGCTTAGCCCAGCGACAAGCCCATCCTACAAACGGAATTTTGCGCAAACTCGCCTTCATCATCCACCGGAAATTATGCCCAAGATAGCCATAAACCGTAAAGATATCATATGCACCCTGGTGATTTGCCACAAACACATAAGATGTGCCCGAATCAATATTTTCACGCCCCTTGACTGAGACTCTCACAAACGCCAGCCAACAGAATATACGCGACCATAGAATTTCAGGATAATACCCACACCATCTCCCGAAGCCAAGAGCCGAACCGACCACGGTAACGACAGCAGTAACAATCGTAGCGACCGCTATCAGCGGACACATTATTAATATTTGATATATACGGTAAACGAGCATCATGGGAATCAGTCAATAAATGTTAATCACACGCACACCGCAAGATATGCGCTCACAAATTTAGTGATATTTCCCAACATATCCCACCGCTATCCGAATAATATTTATCATCCGCCAAATTAGTTAAAGAAATTTTTCTTTAATTCTTGTAAACACCGACTATTTACACTACCTTTGCAGTAAAATCCAAAGGTACTATCGCAAAGAATAGTATTCACTTCTACCGGACAATAGCATTCAGAGACGACAAATCAAATTTAATCTATTAAGTAATATTAATTTCATTTAACAGAACTACTATGTGGTTAACTTGCTCATCCATAGGAAGGAAGTTCGTGATGGCACTCACGGGCATATGCCTCGTCCTATTTATCACGTTTCACTGCTTGATGAACGGTGTCGCAATCTTCTGGCCATCGGGTTATAACGCCGTGTGCGAATTTCTCGGTGCCAACTGGTACGCTCTCGTCGCTACCGTAGGTCTTGCCGCCCTCTTTATCATCCACATCATCTACGCCTTATGGCTCACAATCCAGAACCGCAAAGCGCGTGGCAACGACCGCTATGATGTGGTTAAGAAACCCGCCCAGGTAGAATGGGCATCACAGAACATGCTCGTACTCGGCATCGTGGTCCTTGCATTCCTTGTGATTCACATGATTCAATTCTGGGCAAAGATGCAGCTCGCAGAAATTCTGCACTTCGAGCATGTGCATGAAGGCATCGCAGTCCCCCCTGCTGCCGGAACTCTCTTCATCCAGATTGCATTCAGCCAGGTTTACACTCCGATTATCTACATCATCGGATTCGTAGCTCTCTGGTTCCACATGAATCACGGCATGTGGTCCATGTTCCAGAGCGCCGGCTGGGACAATGACACTTGGCTTCCCCGCCTTAAGACCATCGGCTGCTGGTGGACTACCATCATAGTAGCTCTTTTCATAGCGGAAGCTGTAGTATTCACTGTACGCGCCAACAGCACTTGCTTCCAGGAGCAGGTACAGGAGTATGTTATCGAGAAGGCTTCCACCCATGCACTCCAGACAGGAGCTATCGTTTCAGGCATGCCCACTTTTGATTGCTGTGGCGAAGTAGAGGAAATCGTTTGTCCTGACGCTCAACCCGAAAATTTCTAATCCCCCGGGGTACTAACCATTAATGAATAAAATAACAATCACAGATATGGCAGACATAAAGAACCTTGAGGGTATGATTGACTCAACCCCTATCATGAAGGATTTCGCCGACATCGAGTCCTCCAAGCTCCCTGAATATCAGATTGACTCCAAGATACCCGAAGGGCCTCTCGCCCAGAAATGGACCAATTACAAGGCTCACCAGAAGCTTGTGAATCCCGCTAACAAGCGCAACCTCGACGTAATCGTCGTAGGTACCGGACTTGCAGGCGCATCAGCAGCCTCGACCCTCGGTGAGCTTGGTTTCAACGTGCTCAATTTCTGCATTCAGGATTCACCCCGTCGCGCTCACTCAATCGCAGCCCAGGGCGGTATTAACGCAGCCAAGGATTACCAGAACGACGGTGACTCAGTGTACCGCCTCTTCTATGACACAATCAAAGGCGGAGACTTCCGCTCACGCGAAGCCAACGTATACCGACTCGCCGAAGTATCAAACAATATCATAGACCAGTGCGTGGCACAGGGTGTACCTTTCGCCCGTGAATACGGCGGTCTTCTCGCCAACCGTTCATTCGGTGGCGCACAGGTTTCACGTACTTTCTATGCTAAAGGTCAGACCGGTCAGCAGCTCCTTCTCGGCGCATACGCTTCACTCAACCGCCAGATTAAGAAAGGCACAGTGAAATCATTTAACCGCCGTGAGATGCTTGACGTTGTCATCATAGACGGTCGCGCCCGCGGTATCATAGTGCGCAACCTCATAACAGGCGAGCTCGAACGTTACGCCGCTCACGCCGTGGTACTCGCTACCGGCGGTTACGGTCGCGCATTCTTCCTTTCCACCAACGCAATGGGTTGCAACGGCTCCGCTGCCGTACAGGCATTCAAGAAAGGTGCATACCTCGCAAACCTCGCATTTACTCAGATTCACCCGACCTGTATCCCCGTTCACGGTGAGGATCAGTCAAAGCTTACCCTCATGAGCGAATCGCTCCGTAACGACGGTCGCATCTGGGTACCCAAAAAGAAAGAAGATGCCGAAGCCATCCGCGCCGGCAAAAAGAAACCCACCGATATCCCCGACGAGGACCGCGACTTCTATCTGGAACGCCGCTATCCCGCATTCGGTAACCTCTGCCCCCGTGATATCGCCAGCCGTGCCGCCAAGGAACGCTGCGATGCAGGTTATGGCGTAGGTACCGGCAATGCCGTATATCTTGACTTCAAGTATGCCATCAACCGCCTCGGCGAAGATGTGGTACGTGACCGATACGGCAACCTCTTCGACATGTACCAGATGATTTCCGATGACAACCCATACGAGACTCCAATGATGATTTTCCCTGCGAGTCACTATACCATGGGTGGTATCTGGGTCGATTACGAACTCCAGACTTCCATCAATGGTCTCTTCGCCATCGGTGAATGTAACTTCTCCGATCACGGAGCTAACCGCCTTGGCGCCTCAGCACTTATGCAAGGTCTTGCCGATGGTTATTTCGTGCTCCCCTACACTATGCAGAACTATCTCAGCGACCAGATTAAGGTTCCCCACTTCACCACTGACAGCAAGGAATTCGACGAAGCCGAGAAGAACGTTCGTGAACGCATCAACAAACTTATGTCTATCAAGGGAACCAAGTCACCCGACCAGATTCACAAGAAGCTCGGACACGTGATGTGGGACCTCGTAGGTATGGGCCGTACCCTCCAAGGTCTCGTCAAAGCTCTTGAAAAGGTAGAAGAAGTGCGCAAGGAATTCTACTCTGACCTCCGAATCGTAGGTAGCGCTGATGACCTCAACACTGAGCTCGAAAAGGCTCTCCGCCTTGAGGACTTCCTTGTGATTGCCAAGATGATGGCTATCGACGCGCTCAACCGCAACGAATCATGCGGTGCACACTTCCGCGAGGAGTACCAGCTTGCTGATGGTGAGGCGGCACGTAACGACAAGGACTATATGTACGTTTCATGCTGGAAATACACCGGCGACGACGAAAAGCCCGTTCTCCTGAAAGAACCCCTCAACTACACAGAAATCAAGGTTCAAACACGAAACTACAAGTCATAAGTCAAAAAAACTGAAACAATGGAACATACTATAAATGTAAACCTCAAGATTTGGCGTCAACGTGGTCCCAAAGAACCAGGTGCGTTCAAAACCTACCGAGTTGAAAACGTTTCAACCGGCAGCAGCTTCCTCGAAATGCTTGATATGCTTAACCAGCAGCTTGTAGAAAAAGGAGAGGAACCCGTAGTGTTTGACAGCGACTGCCGCGAAGGTATCTGCGGTATGTGCTCACTGTACATCAACGGACACCCGCATGGTCCCGTGCAGGGCATCACCACCTGCCAGCTCCATATGCGTAAGTTCAATAATGAGGACACCATCACTATCGAACCTTGGCGTTCGGCTGCATTCCCCGTGATACGCGACCTTATGGTAAACCGTAATGCATTCGACCAGATTCAGCAGGCCGGAGGTTACGTGTCATTCAACTGCGGCGGTGCTCCTGATGCCAACAATCTTCCTATCTCAAAGGAAGTGGCAGACGTAGCCATGGACTCGGCAACCTGCATCGGCTGTGGTGCTTGTGTGGCTGCTTGCAAGAACGGTTCTGCAATGCTATTCGTCGGCGCAAAGGTAAGCCAGTTTGCACTTCTCCCCCAGGGACAGGTAGAACGCGCACGCCGTGCCCGTGCAATGGTGAAGAAAATGGATGAACTCGGATTTGGCAACTGTACCAACACAGGTGCTTGTGCTGCCGAGTGCCCCAAGAATGTGCCTTTGAGCAACATCGCCCGCCTCAACCGTGAGTTTATCAAAGCTAAATTTGCCGACTAATCACTGTCCGACAATCATACTAAAGAATGAAGGCAGCCTATACAGGTTCTGCCTTCATTCTTTTTTAGAGGAGACACCGCATACAAGAGCTATATACGCCACCTCTCACTATTAATCCGGGATATTCAATATAATTATTATATATGTAAGAAAGCCTTCTCGCTGCATTCAGACCGACAGTAGTAATGTTATACCCAAATTTGGCTATGTAAAATTTAACCAATTTGAGTTAAATTTATGTTTATTGCAAACTTTTTTTAATCCCAGCCATTATATAAGAGGTTATAGGAAGAACACACCCACATTTCTATATATATGAGATAACACACGCCTTCAACCATTCATACTCGAAGCACCATGTATTTCATGCCTAATTTGCAGAAATATTACAATAAGAGAGCCTTGTAATATTTTTGTAACAATTTCGTAACCACATTATACCGCTGTATATCAACTACATACGCCAGTTTTACAAAATATTTCACTTTTAATCAGGATTATTTACACACAATATTTCACCATCTACGTCAAAGGCTGTAATTTTGAAGTGTCAAACAAAGCGAACTTTCTCGCTGTTCCGGGATTGAAGCTGAAAAGGACACCATTAACAAACGAATAGAAACTACAAATCAAACAACTATACGTTCAACGCTAAAACGATATAAAAAATGGGAACTCAGGAATTTCAGAACAAGCTTATGAGCCTTCAGGGCAACCTTTTGAACTTTGCTTATATGCTCACTTCAAATCGTGACAACGCCTACGATCTTCTACAGGACACCACTCTTAAGGCTCTTGACAATGAGAGCAAATACGTGGACAACACCAACTTCAAGGGATGGGTATTCACAATCATGCGCAACATCTTTATCAACAACTACCGTCGAGTAGTGCGCAGCGCCACTGTGATTGACCAGACTGAAGACCTCTACCACCTCAACCTCTCACAGGACTCAGGTCTTGAAACACCCGAAGGCTCGTTCGGGGCAGGTGAAATCTCGGATGCCATCAACGCATTCCCTGACGAATACCGCATACCGTTCTCAATGCACGTTGCAGGTTACAAGTACAATGAAATCGCCGAGAAGATGAATCTTCCTCTTGGCACAGTAAAGAGCCGTATTTTCTTTGCCCGCAAGAAACTTCAGACTCGTTTCGCTGACTATCGTTAATCGTTTAGAGCATTATTCCGGCTCCCCAAAAATACTGGCTAAGGACCATTTTGCAACCGGTTTTTCAATTAGGGCTAAAAGTATCAAAGGCACTGAAAGTCGGTTCGACCGTAGAGATTAAAAAAGTTTAATAATAAATAAGATAACAACCGAAGTTTCCGCGAAGGAAATTTCAAAAGGTAAACAAGATTTCTATTATTAGGTATCGTTTTGAAATAGGTTATTAATTTTAAGGTAATATAATTAGGTAAAGACACACAAAAACATTTTAGGCATTATACCTAAAGGCATTAACCGCTCCCGCATAGTTTGTGGGAGCGGTTAATGTGTTCAGAAAGGGCAGTGAGCCAATCCGAATATTCACATCATTTTATTTGTATCAATCCGATATTAACAGTACATTTGCAAGCATATTACAATTATTAACGAATACTAAATAAATGTCTCATGAAACGAATCATGCTCAGCACAGCCATGCTTGCAATGTCTTTACTTGGAATCCATGCAAACGAAAATGCAAATAAACCTGAATCATGGGGAAACACACCATTTGTGATATATCCGACCACAAAAGCAACATTCTTCGGCTCGGGAATAGATTTAAGCAGGGACTGGAATATATGCACCGGCAGCACCAACGGAGGAGTGGAGGTACACCTAATCCAACAGATACTTCCGATACAGAACTGCCCGGGTGAATACGTTGTAGTACGCACATACACAACTCCCGACGGGAAACTGCTTAAGCGCTCATTACGCCGGCTCTCCGACTATAGGTCAGTACCTGTGTAATTAACGTAGTCATCGAATAATTGTCAGCAATGGATAATAAAATCACTCAGGCGGAAAAATTTCCGCCTGAGTGATTTTATTATCTTCAATGTCAATCGAAGTAGAATTATTTGCTCTCGCTCACCTTATTATAACGGGCATTAAGACCCTCTACAATATCATTAGTGATATCAAGCGCCGGGTTAAAATAGATACCGGCAGCTTTGAAGAGGATAGCATCATAACCCTTCTTGGCATTGTAAATCTTGATATAATTCTCAATAGAATCATTGAGCTGAAGCTGCTGCTGCGCAAGCTCATTCTCTGTGTTGCGGCTCAGACCGGCGAGATAATTTTCAGCATCCTGCTGCATCTTCTGGAGCTTCTGCATATCGGCATTGTAACTTGCCTCGGTAAGATAACCGTTTGAACGACCCTTCTGCTCGATAGCTGCAGCAAACTTTTGTATTTCATTTGCTTTTGCCTGACGTGCGCCCTCGATCTTTGATACAGCACGCATGGACGCTTCCTGGAAATCCTTTGCAAGATTGTAGTGAGTCATCAACGAATCCCCGTCAATATAGCGGATGTTGAGTGTAGGGGAAGTTGCGCCATCGGCACTCTGCGCTGCCTGAGCTGCGGAATCGGTAGATGCGTTAGTTGCTGAACCACCGCACGAGGTCATACTAACGGCCAAAAGACCCAAGAGCAGCGATGAAGCTGACATTGCTAACTTTTTCATGTCAAAATTAATGTGAGATATTTAAATAGTTTTTTTGGTTTATCAATCATTCGGACGGCTTGCGCACCCTATACCGCGCTTACGAAGATGCGGATTGTCATGCACATGTCCTGAGGGAAATTTACCCCCTTTGACGAAAAAAATTTTAACACCTAATAGCAATACTGCTACTGCAAGCAATACCACGGTTATTATGGTTAAAATGATAAATTTCATCGTCAAATTCGGTTTTCCAGTGCAAAAGTAACAATTTACCTCTAATTTTTGCGCTCATATCAATTTTATTTTATAATTTAGTGGTGCAAACAGCGAATATTTAACACTTGTTTTCTACCAGTGCTAATATTTGCTAAAATGATTGCTGAAATTTTTTAAACTATTTCTATATGGAAATCAAAAATCTCCAACCGCAATTGGTATTCTCGATTTTTGACGAGATAACAAAGATTCCCCGCCCTTCAAAGAAGGAGGAGAAAATCCGCCAGTACCTTCTTGACTACGCATCAAAACATGGCATTGCCGCCAAAACCGATAAGGTCGGCAACGTGGTCCTCAGCAAACCAGCCACTCCGGGTCATGAGAATGCACCTACTGTAATCCTTCAGGGTCACATGGATATGGTGTGCGAGTCAAACGATAAAAATTTTGATTTCGAGAACACTCCCATCCAGACCGTGATTGACGGTGACTGGATTCGTGCCAACGGCACCACTCTCGGCGCAGATAATGGCATCGGCATGGCAGCGGCCCTCGCCGCCCTCACCGACGACACTTACACTCACGGTCCACTTGAAGCTCTCTTCACCGTAGATGAAGAAACAGGCATGACCGGTGCAAACAATCTTGGTGAAGACATGATTTCCGGCACCATGCTCCTCAATCTCGACTCAGAGGACGATGCAGAAATCTTTGTCGGATGCGCAGGCGGCGTTGACACCCAGGCATTCTTCAGCTACAACCGCTCCTTTGCACCAAAGGACTTCCTATATTTCCGTATAAACATCGAAGGTCTTAACGGCGGACATTCCGGCGGCGACATACATCTCGGGCGCGCTAATGCCAACAAACTTCTCGCCCGCTTCCTCTTCGATCTCTCAGGCAAACATGAAGTGGTAGTGTCGGAAATCGATGGAGGAAATCTCCGCAATGCTATCCCGCGTGCCAGCCATGCAGTCATAGGCGTACACACCTCAAAGAAGGAAATAGTGCGCACTATGCTCAATCTTTACATAGCAGACCTTGAGAACGAATACAAGGGTCTCGAGCCAAACCTAAAGGTGACAATGGAAAGCGTGGACACTCCCGATTTCACTATTGACCAGACAACTTCAAACAACCTTATCCGAGCTCTTTACTGCGCACCTCACGGAGTTGTTTCCATGAGCCGAGAGCTTGAGAATCTCGTCGAGACTTCCACCAATCTTGCATCAGTGAAGATGGCTCCCGACAACACTATCGTAGTGACCACCAGCCAGCGCAGCTCAGTAGAATCACGCAAATGGGACATAGCCCGTCAAGTTGAAGCCCTGTTCCTTCTTGCCGGTGCCAAAGTCGAGCACGGTGACGGGTATCCCGGATGGCAACCCAACCTCGAGTCTCCCATCATGAAGATTTCCCGTGACGCTTATGAGGAACTCTATGGTGTCACACCAGCCATAAAAGCTATACATGCCGGTCTTGAATGCGGTCTTTTCCTAACCAAGTATCCATATCTCGACATGGTATCCTTCGGACCTACCCTGCGAGACGTACATTCACCATCAGAACGCATGTACATCCCGGCAGTTGAACGCTTCTGGGGGCAGTTAAAACGCACCCTCGAGAAAGTTGCCGAACTCAATAAATAAACACCTAAGTATTTTTCACTTACCGATTTAAGGCGTTTTACTTCTGATACACGCCTTCAAAAGGCTGCTTCACAAATTTACCATCAATTCCAGCCTGCGCATGAAGCCGGCAAAATTTCAAATACTTGCAGCCGATTAAACTTTTACGCTTTAAAAGTGTCCTATAACCGTGTGTAACGCAGAGCTCGTACGAGCGTACGGCTCTGCGTGAGACACCGGATTACATAGAGTTAAATATTCCCCGTGCGCCGTGGGGCGCGAAAGGGCATTGTTACACTAAAGCTATTTTTTATGACTCAACGATTCGCACTCCTGTGCATGGCCATTCTCTTCTCGTCGGTAATCTTCTCCATGACGGAGCATGATGATTGTAAAATCAAATCCGACTCACTCTCCAGAGCACTCGCAGAATGTGAACAAATGGAATTCCCCGCTGACACTATAATCGCCCTTACAGAGCGAGACTTTGAAGAAGTGGCTGAGCAGCTCGGGGTAGAAGTAGCCGCAATCAAAGCGGTAGTCGACATTGAAGCCGGCAAAACACACCAAGGATTTGTTGCGCCCGGAAAACCTATCATCAATTTTGACTTAACCATGTTTCGCCGTTTCGCCACTCGACGCGGTGTGAACCTTTCTAAGTACAATAAATCTCACTCCATAGTATTTACCTCATCCAAAGGCTCACAGACCCGGGCACACCGCAGACTGGACTCAGCCAAGACCATACATCGCACCGCAGCCCTTGAAGGCACATTCTGGGGCATGTTCCAGATAGGTGGATTCAATTGGAAAAAATGTGGAGCTGAGAGCCTGGAGGATTTTGTGGAAAAAATGTCACGATCCGAGCGTGACCAGCTTGAAATGTTTGCCAAGTTTATAACAAACGCAGGTCTTCTCAAACATCTTCAACAGAAGAACTGGACTGCATTTGCACGCGGATACAACGGCCCCTCATACGCACGCCGAAACTACCATACCCGCATGGCATCTGCATACGCCCGCCATTCAAAAAATTAAAACTGTAATTTTCGCGCATTACCGTCAATTCGGCAGACTCATCCGTAATGAAGATTACCACCGGTATTACTTATGCCAAAATGCCGGGGTAAAAAGAATCAAAACTGTGAAGAGTTCAAGACGCCCTGTGAGCATAATAAATGCAAGCAGCCACTTGCCCATATCAGGTACTATGGCGTATGACTCTCCATAGCCTGTCACACCTGCGCCAAGACCTGTATTGCTTACACAGGAAAATGCTGAGAAAAACGAATCGACAAGAGGCATTCCGAGTGCTGTAAGCAGGATTCCCCCTACCATTATTATTATCACATACAGACATAGAAAAGCAATCACCTTCGAGACTATGTCATGAGGGATAACCTTGTCATTTACCCTTACTGTAAGCACGTCGTTCGGATGTATGGTACGCACAATCTCGTTACGGCAGTTCTTGAGTAGGTATATGAGCCTGTCTATTTTCGCACCACCGCTCGTAGAACCGGCACAAGCTCCGAAGAACATCAAGGCAAACACCAACGACAGTACAAACGTACCCCATAATTCAAGGTCATTTATCTCGTATCCAGTGGAAGTGATTGTAGAAACTATCTGAAACAAAGGATCAAGTGTCACTGCCTTGATTGACGTCGCTTGTCCATGATACACAATCCCTATCACAAAAAGGATATACATTACAAATATCGTACCCACGTATGTGCGGAACACATCATTCTTCCATAAAGGCTTGAATTCTCCGTGTGCAGCTCTGAATATAAGAGTGAAACTCGTGCCGCCGATAAACATGAACACCGTTACCACAATCTCGATATATACCGAAGACCATTCTGCCAGACCGGCATCTACTGTCGAAAAACCGCCAGTGGACATGGTGCTGAAAGCGTGACAAAGCGCATCAAACGGCTCCATCGGTCCAGCAACCAGTAGCACAAACAGCAGCAATGTCAACACTATGTATATCATCCAAAGCCCCTTTGCCGTCTGTGATATGCGCGGACGAAGCTTATCGTGGGTTATACCTGTTACCTCCGCATTAAACATCTGCATGCCTCCTGAATGGTTCAGCATAGGGATGACTGCAAGCGTGAAGATTATTATACCCATACCGCCAATCCATTGCATCAGGCTTCGCCACATTATGACACCATGACTCAGATGGCTCACACTTCCCATCACAGTGGCTCCGGTAGTCGTAAAGCCCGACATTGCCTCAAAGAATGCGTCGGAAACTGACATCGGCTCATTCTCCATCAGCATAAACGGAATCATACCGAATAACGAAAAAAAGAGCCAGACCATAGCTGTAAGCAAAAAACCGTCACGCTTTCCCATGTGCGACGAACTCGGATGAATACAGAATACCATGCACAGCCCTGACAGCAGAGTGATTCCGAGCGTGACTGCAAACCATATCCAGTCCCTCTCTCCATATACGGCAGAAGTGATTAAAGGCACCAGCAGGAAAGCGCTCTCTATGGAGAGAAGCAGACCAATGATGCGTAACAATATCGGGAAATTTATACTGGGAGTGTAACCCCTTAGTCTTGACATAGGTACCTCTATGAAATTAGGAGATTGATTATGAGAACAGTTTTTCAACCTTATGTATCACACCGTTAAGCGTAAACACGACTACACGGTCACCAGCCTGAATCACGGTATTGCCTGATACAAGGTAACCTTTTCCGTCACGGATAAGACCGGCTATAGTCATGTCGCGCGACAGACGTAAATCCTTTACCGCAGCACGTGTGATTTTCGATCCCTCCTTAGCCACAATCTCCGCCACTTCAGCATCAGCGAGCGCCAAACATTTGGATGTAGAGGTGTCTCGGTCAAGCAACATCTGGAAAATACGTGATGACGCAAGCAGTTTCTTATTGATTACCGTACCGATATTAAGTCCTTCAGCCTCGGATATAAACTGCAGATTCTCCACCTCGGCAATAGTCTTTATAACACCGAACTCCTTAGCCGTAAGGCATGTCAGAATATTTGACTCGCTGCTGTCAGCCAATGCAATGAAAGCGTCCATATCCGTTATACCGGCATCACGCAGGGCATCAGTATCACGCGCATCGGCATTTATGATTTTTGCATCGGGGCATTTCTCGGACAGGCGCATACAATGCTCCCTGTCGACATCCATTATTTTAATATTATATTTGTCACCGACCATCGCACAAAGACGTATGGCGATGCGGCTGCCACCCATTATGAGCACGTTACGTATTTTGCGTGCCGTCTTTCCGCAAAGCGGTATCAGAGAGTCGACATGCTCACGCTTGGTCATAAAATAGACTATATCATTCTCCTCCAGGCGATCATCACCTCGCGGAATAATCGTTTCATGATTGCGTTTGATTGCCGCAACGTGAAAATTATGTTCCTTCATGCCAAGCTCCTTGAGCTGTACTCCCACGAGAGGGGCGTTATCACGCAACTTGACACCCACGAGAATCAACTCCCCGTCATGAAGTTCGAACCAGTGGCGTACCCAGTTGTGCTGCAAAGCCTGAATTATCTCCAAGGCAGCCAGATACTCCGGATATATCACATCGTCAGCCCCTATATGAGCAAAAAATTCACGATTGGCAGGATCCTTAAACTCGTAATTGTCAATTCGTGCCACGGTTTTCTCCGCTCCAAGGCTCTTGGCTATGGCACAAGATATTAAGTTCTGCGCTTCAAACGGAGTGACAGCTATGAACAGGTCACACCCTTCCACCCCTGCTTGTCGCAGCGACTGGAACGAAGTAGTGGAGCCTCGGAAAGTGAGCAGGTTGTAATTGGCATCAAGCATACCGAGCTTTTCTCCGTCATTGTCTATCACAGTGATATCCTGCTCTTCACGAGAGAGAAGTTTTGCCAAGTGACTTCCCACTTCTCCTGAACCTGCTATAATAATCTTCATTCTGAATTCATTTATCTGTTAGACAGCCTCTTGATGGCACTGAAAATACCCTCCTCGTCAAACCCGCAAAGACGATGTAGTTCAGCCGGCGAGCCATGAGGTATGAACCTGTCAGGTATACCGAGACGTGTTACATTAATGGCATGTCCGTTTTCAGCCATCCATTCAAGCACTGAAGAACCGAGACCGCCATCCACCATGCCGTCCTCAACGGTAATGACAGGCATCTTCTTTGCAGCGATTTCGGCAAGAATTTCGGTATCTATCGGCTTAAGGAACATCATGTCGTAATGAGCTACGGCGATACCAAGCTCCTTCTCCGCCCGATCAATCGCACGGCTGACATCGGCTGCAACCGGACCGAGCGAAAGGACTGCGACATCATTGCCATTGCGCAATTTCTCTCCTTTGCCCACCTTAAGCGGCTCCATAGGCTTGTCGACAATATTTTCGCCCCTGCCTCGCGGATAACGAATGGCAAACGGTCCGTCATAGACAGACGCAGTCAGCATCATGTCACGTAGATAACTCTGATTACGGGGGGACGCTACTGTCATACCCGGGATAGAACGCAAATAACAGAGGTCAAACGCACCATGATGTGTCGCACCGTCCTCCCCTACCAGACCGGCACGGTCAAGACAGAATACTACCGGCAACCCTTCAATAGCCACATCGTGGATGATATGATCATACGCACGCTGTAGGAACGAGGAGTATATCGCCACAAACGGCTTCATTCCATCCTTGGCAAGTCCTCCGGCAAAAGTCACCGCATGCCCCTCCGAAATACCGACATCAAACGTACGCTCCGGATAGACCTCCTGGAGTTTGTTCATGGATGTACCTGACGACATAGCCGCAGTAATTCCTACTATCCGGTTGTTGCGGCGGGCAAGCTCGGTCAATGTCTCTCCAAATACCTCCTGGTACTTCGGAGGTTTGACCCCCGATTCCCGAATTTTATCACCCGTGACAGGATTGAATTTACCGGGGGCATGCCACGATGCAGGGTCCTTTTCGGCAGGTTTGAAGCCTTTTCCCTTGACTGTGCGCAAATGTAATATACGTGGTCCCGACAAATCCTTGATATCCTGAAGCACAGTTACCACCGTGTTGATGTCATGTCCATCAAACGGACCGAAGTAACGTATGTTAAGCCCCTCGAATATGTTCTGCTGACGGGTCAGTAGTGACTTCAGGCTATTGTTGAACCGTGTAATCATCCCCTTCCCCTTGTCTGACACCAATTTATGGCGGCGCAGGAATCTCGACAACTTGTAGCGCATGTTATTATACGCCTTCGAGGTGGTGAGATGAGCAAGATATGAGTTTAACGAACCGACATTATTGTCAATCGACATGTCGTTATCGTTAAGTATAATCAGTAGATTTGAGTTGGAATTAGCGGCATTGTTGAGCCCTTCGAAAGCCAGACCGCCACTGATTGACGCATCGCCAATCACAGCCACGACATGACGAGGCGGCATATCCTTCTGGAGAGCCGCAGCTACTGCCATGCCAAGCGCCGCCGATATTGAATTGGAGGCATGTCCGGCAGTGAATGTGTCATATTCGCTTTCTTTAGGCGTCGGGAATCCGCTCAGACCGCCGAGCGTACGGTTAGTGACAAAATTGTCGCGACGTCCGGTAAGTATTTTATGACCGTAAGCCTGATGGCCTACATCCCACACTATACGGTCATAGGGTGTATTGAACACATAGTGCAGAGCTACAGTAAGCTCCACCGCTCCCATGCTGGAAGCGAAGTGCCCGGGATGGTCGGAGAGTGTTTTTATTAGAAACGAACGCAACTCGCCGCATAATTCCGGCAGCTGCTCTAATGGCAACTTGCGAAGATCCGCAGGTGAATTGATTCGTTCAAGAATGTTAGTCTTTTCTTTTTCCATTCTTCAGATACTTCTTATACAAAGGCACCCACACAATAATGCCTGAAGCTACCACTATGAAAGCAACTCTCATCGTAAATGGCTGCGACACTATTAATATATAACACAATACAAGCCATAATAGTCCGATAAAAACGAATCTGATAAGCGTCGGGGTGTCCATAATCTTTCGGAAACGTAATCAGGGGCTATCAATAGCCGGTATATGTATGTGGAGAGAGCTTTTTAAGCTCCGCTTTCACTTCGTCAGTTACGTCAAGAGTATCTATGAATGCCGCAATGCTTTCGGCTGTCACCGCTGCATTGGTGCGGGTGAGCGCTTTGAGTGTCTCATAAGGCTTGGGATATCCTTCACGGCGCAATACAGTCTGGATGGCCTCTGCCACAACGCTCCATGTATTATCAAGATCCGCATCGATGGCAGCACGGTTGAGCAGCAACTTGTTCAGACCTTTCATTGTCGAAGCGATTGCGATGAGAGTATGAGCCAAAGGCACTCCTATGTTGCGCAGCACTGTCGAATCGGTCAAATCACGCTGCAGACGTGATACCGGGAGTTTTCCCGCAAGATGCCCGAACACAGCGTTAGCAATACCAAGGTTACCCTCTGAATTCTCAAAATCAATCGGATTGACCTTGTGAGGCATAGCTGACGAACCAACCTCGCCTGCCTTGATTTTCTGCTTGAAGTACTCCATGGATATGTACATCCACATGTCGCGGTCAAGGTCGAGAATTATATTGTTGATACGTGAAAGCGACTCGAATATCGCTGCAAGATTATCGTAATTTGAAATCTGGGTGGTGAATTCCTCTCGCACGATACCAAGCTTCTCGCTCAGGAACTTTGCTCCGAACGCACGCCAGTCAATAGTTGGGAACGCACAAAGATGGGCGTTGAAATTGCCGGTTGCGCCACCAAACTTACCGCTGATTTCCACAGCGTCAAGCATCCGTAGCTGCTGGCGCAGACGATAGCTGAACACCTTGATTTCCTTGCCAAGGCGTGTCGGCGATGCCGGCTGACCATGAGTCTTGGCAAGCATCGGGATATCATACCATTCCTCTGCCCTACCTTCAAGATGCTCAATAAGCTCCATCAAGCGCGGGCGATACACCTCACGGATGGCATCGGCTATCGACATAGGAACTGAGGTATTGTTGATATCCTGGGAAGTAAGACCGAAATGTATATATTCCTTGCATTGCTCCAGTCCGAGGAGATCGAATTTTTCTTTCAGGAAGTACTCCACAGCCTTTACGTCATGGTTGGTAACGCTTTCGATTTCCTTGATACGGGCGGCATCCTCCACAGAGAAGTCACGATAGATGGCTCGCAACTGCTCAAACACGGAGGTGTCAACACCCTTGAGTGCAGGTAGAGGAATCTCGCAAAGAGCAATAAAATACTCTACTTCAACCTTCACTCGGTAACGTATCAGGGCAAATTCCGAGAAATACTCATCAAGGCGTTCACACTTGCCACGGTAACGTCCGTCAACGGGAGATATCGCTGTCAATTCGGTCAATTTCATATAGTATACTTTTATCTGTGTTTCTTCAACTAACTGATTTACCTGCAAAATTACAAAAAATCACCGTATTCCCCAACCTAAGCCGAGAAATTAAGATGTCGTTTGCCGCTAATAGATGAAAAGAGATGAAATCGTAAGGGAAAATAAGGAATTGGCAATATCGGACGAATTTACTTCAACCGGGATTGTATAGCGGAGACCATCGCATCGGGATTCTGACATCCGAGCATATATAATCTTCCGTCAGTCAGGGTCACAAGGAAGCAATCGGATGAACGACCGTAATATGCAAAATATTTACCGAGGTCACGTTCACTGAACCATCCCCAGTATCCGAACCAACCTCCGCTTCCGCACACTCTTTTAGCACCCATTGTAGGAGCGCAGAGTTTGACCGAAGCAATGTCACTCAACGGTATCGACTTAATGCGCAATGAACGATTTATATTCAGCGTCTTGTCATCGACAGATACCGACATAGGCATATAAAACAATGCTAAAAGCAGAATGATTCCAACAAGTGAACCCCAGCATATTGCAAGCCATTTTTCATCCATGCGTATCTCATAGATTAGCACGGCTACCATTATTCCAAGGCTGAGAAGTGTCAGAATCAAGGAATAGGCACTGATTTTTACTGTCTGTTTCATCTCAAACCGAATTAATCTCTTAAGCCTGTGAAGCTGCAATCTCAGACAAAGCACGTGAGAGCTGGTCAGGGCAGGATGTAGCTTTATTTCCACAACGGATACCTTCCAGACGGGCTATCACATCCGCCGGCCTCATTCCCTTGACCAAGGCACCGATACCCTGAAGATTACCGTGACATCCGCCTTTAAAACGGACATCCGCCACCACTCCATCCTGTATGTCAATTTCTATTTCACGGGAACATGTTCCACTTGTGATGTACTTGTAAGTCATGAATATTTAGCTATTTTAGTGATGAATCCATCCACAAAGATAGCAAAATTTTATCATATCAAAAAATCATACAGAGGATGCGACTGAATTACGTCACGATATTTTTTAATTCCCGCCCGGCGCACTCATGCCACATCCCCGATATATTACGTTTCCGACTTATATAGAGCGAAGTATGAGCGCATTGGCTCTATCTACTACTGACGTATCAATGGATGCAAGATATATTTGAGTAGTGGACTCAGAATCATGCCCCATCCCCTCGCTGATGACGCTGACAGGTATACCCTTGGTCCGTGCCGCCGACGCCCAGCTATGGCGCGCACAATAAAGAGTAAGCGGAATGTCGGCTCCTACCATACCGGCTATCTTTTTCAGACCGTAGTTTATGGCATACGCTCTATTTCGATAGGCGTTATGCTCATTCACATTAGATTTGGTCAGGATTGGCAGCAAATAGGCAGTCCCGTTTGGCTGATATTTGCCAACAATAGAACACATTTCATGCGTCCAACGAACTGACAGCAATTGCCCGGTCTTACGGCGTCGATATGTGACACATCCTGATTTCAAATCGCTTTTACGCAGAAAAGCCATATCAACAAAACTCATCCCCCGAAGGTAAAAACTCAGAAGAAACATATCACGGGCATAGTCAAGAGCTGGATCTGACGAAAGGTCGAGTGTGCGTATTTTTCGGATTAACGGCAGTGGCAAAGCCCGTTTTACAGTCTTGTCAACTCCGGTATATACATGGCGGAACGGGTAGGACTGCTTCACCATACCTGCCTCTACCGCTCTGTTATACGCCGCACGAAGAATCCGCATGTAAAAAGACACGGTATTTGGCACAACGCCTCGGTCACGCAGATATGCTTCGTAAGCTTCTACGATTTCGGAGGTAAGGGCGTCAAGCATAATGTCATCACCCGAACTACTGGCATTATGCCGAAGTAAGTCGGAACAGCACATAAATTTACGGAAACTCTGACAAGCGGCACGGTATGTCTCCGCCGTGCGTTGCTTCCCCTTACTCTTAAGACGGCATATTATGGAGTCCATAAATCGTAAGAGACAGCATTCTGACGCCACCGCCATATACTCATCCGCCACATCTCGAGCAGAGAATTCAAGACCCACCGACTCAAACCGCGCCACTATGTCTGCTATACGGATTGAATCAAGCCGCACCCGTTCGCGGAGAGTACGCAGATAGACACAACGCTCGCCATTCTCAGATGACAATATTGCACACCTCCTTGAATCCCACTCACAGGCATAAAGCCGGTAACCGGTAGGGATTTTAGCATTGGTTGCGCCACAGACTACATGATAGATTATAGTCCCTTCTGCCTGACTGCCGGCAGAGATTTGAAACTTTACTTTTACAGATGTCATACTTATTTAGATAAATTATTCAAACCCAATGTACGAACATCCGGGCATGGAATGCCCAATACTGGCTGATAAATCCCGTGCCAAAGATATAAAATGCCGCAGACCAAAATGCCGCAGACACAATTACAAAAAAATTCCCGATGGATTCTTTTTCCATCGGGAATCATTTATGCTATTTTATTTGCAAACTCTCTAAAATTACTTCTTTGAGCCGCGGATAGCAGCAATACCGGGAAGCTCCTTACCCTCGATAGCCTCGAGAAGCGCACCGCCACCGGTTGATACATAGCTGACCTTGTCGGCAAGACCAAACTTGTTGATGCAGGCAACGGAATCACCGCCGCCTACGAGTGAGAATGCACCCTTTTCAGTAGCCTCAACGATAGCGTCGGCAATAGCACGTGAACCGGCTGTGAAGTTATCAAATTCGAACACACCGGCAGGACCGTTCCAAAGGATTGTCTTGGCATCCTTGATAGCATTGGCGAAAGCCTTGCGGGTCTCCGGACCAGCATCAAGGCCTTCCCAGCCTTCAGGAATATCCATGCAAGACACAACCATTGTATTAGCATCGTTGCTGAATGCATCAGCAGCCACGCAGTCTGTGCCGAGTACGAGATTAACACCCTTCTCCTGAGCTTTCTTGATTATGTCGAGGGCGAGGTCAAGTTTGTCGTTCTCGCAGATAGAAAGACCTACATTACCACCCTTGGCCTTAGCAAAAGTGTAAGTCATACCACCGCAGAGGATAAGGTTGTCCACCTTGTCCATAAGATTCTCGATAATACCAATCTTAGTCGAAACCTTAGAACCACCCATAATAGCGGTAAAGGGACGCTTGATGTCCGAAAGAATATTGTCAACAGCCTGGACTTCCTTCTCCATGAGGTAACCAAGCATCTTGTTATCAGCGTCGAAATAGTCGGCAATCACAGCTGTTGAAGCATGACGGCGGTGAGCAGTACCGAATGCATCGTTTACATAAGCATCAGCATAGCTTGCAAGAGTCTTCGCAAACTCCTTCTGGCTCTCCTTCATCTCCTTCTTGGCAGCATCATAAGCGGGGTCAGCTTTGTCGATACCAACGGGCTTGCCCTCCTCTTCAGGATGGAAGCGAAGATTCTCGAGAAGAAGCACACCACCGGGCTTGAGGTTCTTAGCCTGCTCGGCAGCTTTGGCACAATCTTCAGCAAATTCCACCTCAGTATTGAGATATTTGCCAACGGTGTCCTTAATCTGGCTCAGAGAGAGTTTGGGATTTACTTTGCCTTTGGGCTTACCCATGTGGCTCATGATGATGAGGCTACCACCGTCAGCAAGAATCTTCTTGAGAGTGGGAAGCGCACCGCGGATACGGGTATCATCTGTAATTTTACCGTTCTCGTCCAGGGGAACATTAAAATCCACGCGGACAATGGCCTTTTTGCCGTTGAAATTGTACTGATCGATAGTCATTGATGATATTATTTAATAAGTAATTTTTTATTTGGATATATCCGGGTTTCCCTTAAAGCAACCCCTTCATTACTTTTGATTGACAATCGATGTCAAGGATTGCTTGTATTCAGATATACGGATGCAAAATTAATGAAATATTTCTTTAATGCCAATATATTTTATTGCTTATTTTTGTCAAAAATTCTATAAAATAATTCCATCTCCCCCCTATGCCGTCAGTGTGTCCGATTCACTATATCATCATCGTCGTCAGTATCATCGGGATTCTCAGACGGTAGATAGTGATGCAACATCAGATAACCCAGTAGCCCTGAAAGAAACGAGCCGACCACTATACCGACCTTGGCATTGTTAAGGAGCTCCACGCCGGGGGCTCCCATATCCCCGAACGAAAGATTCGCAATAAAAAGCGAGACCGTAAACCCGATACCTCCAAGCATGGACACAGCCGCCATCATCTTCCAGTCGGAATGTTCCGGCATAGGTGCGAGTTTGAACTTGACTGTAATCCATGAAAACAGCATAATCCCGACAAATTTACCTACAACAAGACCTATTATAATGGCAAGGCTTATACCTTCCACTACTGACACAGGGTCGAAGTCAAGAAGGTATATGCCGGCATTGGCAAAAGCGAACAGAGGAATGATAAGGTAACTCGTGACGGGATGCAGCGAATCCTCCATATCCTGAAGTGGAGATATCACCTTATCCGAAGCGCTCTCTATGCGCTTGAGCCAGTCCATCTGCTCATGGCTGAGTATGGTCCGCTGCGCCATTGCATCCTCATCCTCTTCGCTGAATTTATGAATGGTCTTACGGATTATCTTGATATATCGCTCGGGAGCATAGACCGGGACTGACGGCACACAGAAAGCAACAAGCACTCCAGCTATGGTCGGATGGATTCCGGAATTAAGAAACAGGAACCACACCACTCCGCCAATAATGAAGTAAAACATCTTTGTCTGGATTTTCATCAAGCCTCCCGCTACAAGCACAATGAGTCCGATGACCGCATACCCTATGAATGCAAGCTCTATATGTGTGGAGTAGAAAGCCGCTATTACTATGATGCCTCCTATATCATCAACCACAGCAAGGGTAGTAAGAAATATCTTCAGCGACAGAGGCACACGGCTTCCCAACAACGCCAGCACTCCAAGCGAAAACGCAATATCTGTTGCCATCGGAATCGCAGCACCGTCAACATAGTCGGTTCCGGACGCAAGCCATAAGTAGAGTCCCACCGGAAACACCATACCGCCTATCGCTCCCATAATCGGAAGCAACGCCTGCCTGAATGACGACAGCTCCCCTACCAGCACTTCACGCTTGATTTCAAGTCCGATAGTAAAGAAAAATATCGCCATCAGAGCATCATTGATGAACTGAAGCACAGTCATCGGATGCCCCGAATGTGAGAACAAATTGAAACCACCTACCTGCAAGCGCATTTCCTGCGCCCAAAAATCATGATAAAGCGTATTAAGCCCTGGGACATTAGCGACAATCAGCGCCAAAACCGTGGCTAATATAAGAATATTACCACCTGTGGCATGGCGTTTTAATGCCTGCCGTGCCGAGAAAAATATTTTATGGGATGGAGTTGAAACGTTAGACATATCACATATGATTTTATTCGATTTATCAATCAGTTCCGTTCAAGTAGATTCCGGACAACCACCGCATTATTATGCATGCTGTCATGTGACGAATAGAGCAATGTCACTACCGGCTTCCCGTTAAGTTGTTTCTTCATCTCGACAAATGCCGGGTTAGCGAGCAACTCCTCTGTATATCTGACCTGAAATTCATCCCACCTGTCAGCGGCATCAGCGTGAAACCACTCACGCAACCCGGCAGAAGGGGAAATAGCCTTATCCCACCAATCGTAATGAAACGTGGCATGCGACAGCCCCCTGGGCCAAAGGCGGTCGATATATACACGGAATCCATCATCAGGATTTGAAGGGTCGTAAGCTCGCTTTAATCTATATTCAGTCATACTGACACAAAAGAAAAAATGTGGATAGTTATCAATATAACAATCCACATTCTTAAGGGTTTGATAGCCTATGGCAATTGCCTATGCCTGTCCGCGCTTGCGTCTTCTACGCCTGATAAGCCATGCGACCAGTTTGCCGCTGCGGTCTAAAAACAATATCACGAGCAACGCTATCCCTATCACTCCGGTAAATGTTTCCAAAGCCAGCGCCGGCTCCGGGTCAAGTTCCGCCATAAGCCGTGATGAAGGAGTCTCAGTTACAAATGTATAGCTGATTGACGAAAGGGTGCGCTTCCATTGAACCACACCGTCCTTAAGGTATACAAGTGCCGCATGCCCTCTTGCAAGCTCCTTGATGAGATTAGGCTCCGCATTATAAATAGGATATGAGGCCATCGATATGTCCCGCCACCACTCTATGCCATGCTCGTCACTATTGACCAATGCCACCAGAGAGCCATCACGGGCAGTAATGAAATCATTAAGCTCATTAATTAGATATGTACACGAAAGGTCTACCTTCTTGATGTCCGGTATGGTCACTATAAACTGTTCGCCATCCTCCGATATAACATCCGGCGCTATATCCTCCCCATCTTCGATTATAGTGAATCCGTCCGAAACTTCCAACGAGCCTCCGACAAGATTACGGGCCACAAAAGTCCATGTGGAGTCAGGTAGCTCATCTATCGTGAACACCCGCTTCTCACCGTCGCGCTCATACACATATTCAAATACCGGTTCATCCGCATCCTCATCATCCTCGTCCGACGACAACAAGGCGGTTCCGGGAGCAAAACGCCTGAAATCCATAAGCGACTGGACGTTGTAACTGACAAACGACACCACCATAATATACAATGTCAGAAGTCCACCAACTATCCACTGCACGTAAGGGATATAGAGTCCGGCGACACGTTTATTGAATATTGCAAGATAGACAAGGAATATGGTCAGGAATATGTTTTTGACAAATGTAGCCGTATTGGAAATAACAAGAAAGTCCCCGAAGCAACCACAGTCAGCCACAGGATTTGCCACCGCAATGTACAAAGTGAGCGGAAGCATGAAACACATCTGCAACAAAAGTATCCACACAGATACCCTGCGATAGCATCCCATCAACAGCAACACACCGAATACAAATTCCAGCCCTATGAGGACGAATGCCCCGAATGTCACAAGCGCAGACGGGATATCCCATCCCCACACAGTAAGGTACTCGTTAATCTTTATGACACTACCCCATGGGTCGACACCTTTGGAAAATCCGGACACAACAAACGTAGCGCCCACGATTATCCGCAGGAACCACACGACAGCCGGATGGTACAACTTCGGAATGAAGTTTTTAAGCACATTCGCCATCAGTCAGTTTAATTATTGCGAAAATGGCATAATTAATTATATCCATGTAATTTGCGTCAATACCTTCTGACACAAGCGTTCTCCCCTGGTTTGACTCAATCTCCTTTACCCGCTGAAGTTTAGTCAGGATAAAATCAGTATACGAGTTCACACGCATCCCCCTCCAGGCATCTCCGTAGTCATGGGTCTTTGCAGCGAGAAGCTCGCGTGTCACCCTGACATTCCCGTCATATAGAGCCATCGCCTCCTCAGGTGTCATATCAACCTCATCGGCATATCCATGTTCAAGCTGAATCAATCCGACAATGCCGTAGTTGACTATAGCCATGAATTCACCGAAAATCCCCTCGTTGACTAACGCCTCACCCTCCTCAAGCGTACGTATACGCTTCGCTTTTATGTAAAGCTGGTCGGTAATCGAGCGCGGACGCATGATGCGCCATGATGCGCCATAATCTTTGAGTTTCTTCTCAAATATGTCACGGCATACGGCTAATGCCTTATCGAATTGGTCAAGAGTTGACATAATGGTATCGTTAATGATCGGAAGGATAGATAATTTAGGGTGGTATAAAAAATTTTGAGTTGCGAATCCGGGACGGCAAAATACCGGCGGACACGCAACTCAAAGTAAGGTTATCGCTATTAATACTTCAAGAGCTCCTCAACGCGCTTGAGGTTCTCACCGTCATTGAGGTTATAATATATGTTCTTGAGGTAACGAAGAGGATCGGTATTCTCATTGTCGAGTTCATACGCCTTCTCGAAGTATTTGATAGACTCGAGAAGAAGAGGACGCATATTCTCATAGTTGTACTTGTTGTACTCGCTCTGAGACATATTGCCGGTCTCCTGGTCAAGCTTGTCATACTGCATCACAAGCATACGGCCATAGTAATAATTTGCAAACGAGTTGTTGGGATCGAGCTCGACAGCCTTCTTATAAGCCTCGGCAGCCTTCTCATTGTCACCCTGGTTCTCATATAGGACACCGAGTGAAAGATAATAAGCGCCATTGTTCGGGTCGGCTGCGATAGCTTCTTCAAGCATCTTCTGGGCGGGAGCATAGTTCTTGGCATCAATATAGCTGTTCACTATACGCTGGAGGAATACGGGATTGGAAGTGCCGAACTTGTCGAGACCGGCCTGAGAATATGCAAGTTTGCGGTCCTCGTCCTTAAGCTGATAAGCCACACTGTAAGCATAGTCATAAGCCTGGGGGTCATTGTACCCAATCTTCACGAGCTGGTCGAATGCACTGGCTGCCTCAGGAAGCATTTCTGCCTGCCATGCAGAGAGTGCGCGATAATAGTCAAACTGAGCTACTGTTGAATCGGGAAGTGCATCAGGAGCTGACTTGCCGAAACGGGGATTCTGTGGGATTGACAGATAGATAGTCCAAGCCTTGTAAGCCTTGGCATAGTCATGGCTGTCCCAGAATGAAGAACCTGAAGTCATGAAGTCCTGGAAGTGACCTACAATCTGGCTGACAATGTCCTTAGAGAACTTAGTCTTGATTTTGCCCTTAGCATCAGCTACGCTGTCAACATCGAGGGCCTTCATGCCATATTCATAGCCATCAAGGAGGGCTGAGCCCATGTCAACGAGATTGACATCCTGACCGATAGCTTTCTTGGCATACATGTCATCATAGACTTTGAAGCCTGCCTTACCGGGAATCCAGTAAGTCTGAGCCTGCTTGTCAGTCTCGGGATTGGAGAATGCGGGAGTAATAGCCTCGAGAGCCTTCTGATATGCTGCATAATTGTCAGCACCCTTGAAAGCCTTCTCGGCATCTTTTACGACATTGAGCTGTGCCGACATTGACAGAGCTGCAAAAAGTCCGAGAGTTAGGACGCAAGTCTTTTTCATAACAGTTGATATTAGGAATGATTAGATTTTTAACTGTATAATTAAAATTAATGATTAAAGTTCAGGCATTATGTTTCATTAAGGATTTTTACTCGTCTGCATCCTCGTCAAGCTCGCTTTCCGGCTCGTCATTGACATCGTCATCCACGATTTCGTCCTCAACAATCACCTCTTCCTCAAGTGCCTCGGGAGCCGCTTCCTGTATTTCGACTTCTTCCACCTCCTCTTCAGGATCGGAATCAACGCAGCATACAGATGCTATGGTATCATTGCGTTTGTCAAGATTTATGATACGCACACCCTGGGTAGCTCGACCCTGAACACGGATATCTGCCACATGTAGGCGGAGTGTGATACCACTCTTATTGATAATCACAAGGTCATTGCCGTCATTGACACTTTCGATTGCCACGAGACGCCCGGTCTTCTCTGTCACATTCATTGTACGGACACCCTTGCCGCCTCGGTTTGTTATACGGTATACAGGCACTTTTTCCACCTTGCCGTCTACCTCAACCTCGGTGTCAAGAGGAGTGCGCTTGCCGTAACCGCGCTCGCTGAGCACCATCACGTCATTGACATTGTCAGCCTCCATACAAATCATGCCAACAACCTCGTCATCGTCATTGTCAAGACTCATACCACGCACACCGGCAGACATACGACCCATCTCACGGACCTTTGATTCGGGGAAACGGATAGCCCTGCCGTTACGGTTGGCAAGGATGATTTCGCTGTTGCCGTCGGTCATCTCCACTCCAAGGAGTTCGTCACCTTCACGGATGATTATAGCGTTCACGCCCTTGGCTCTCGGACGAGAATAGGCTTTGAGTTTTGTCTTCTTGATAACACCCTTCTTGGTAGCGAATACCAGATTGTGAGACTGCACGAATTCCTCATCGCCAAGCGACTTGGTACAGATAAATGCTTTGACAGAATCATCACTGTCTATGTTGAGCATGTTCTGGATAGCACGCCCCTTGGTATTCTTGGCACCCTCGGGAATTTCATATACCTTAAGCCAGTAGCAACGTCCCTTCTGAGTAAAGAAGAGCATGGAGTTGTGCATTGATGCTGGATATATATGCTCTATGAAATCCTCGTCACGGGTATCAGACCCTTTGGCTCCAACACCGCCACGGTTCTGCGCACGGAACTCGCTAAGCTGCGTACGCTTGATATAGCCACGGTGCGATACGGTGATAATCATATCGTCATCGGCATAGAAATCCTCAGCGTTGAAATCACCTGCCTGGTAGTTGATATCCGTGCGACGCTCGTCTCCATACTTGTCACGTATTTCGATTAGCTCGTCCTTGATAAGGGCGCGGCACACATTATCGTCGGCAAGTATCAATTCCAGACGTGCTATTTCCTTTTCAAGAGCCTCGTAATCATTCTTAAGCTTGTCCTGCTCCAGACCTGTGAGCTGACGCAGACGCATCTCCACGATGGCTGCTGTCTGAGCATCTGACAGACCGAAACGAGCCTTCAACGACTCGCGAGCCGACTGTGTATCAGAAGCAGCACGGATTATACGGATAACCTCGTCGATATTCTGCGAGGCTATAATCAGACCTTCGAGGATATGGGCACGTTCCTGCGCCTTCTTAAGCTCATATTTGGTACGGCGAATCACCACCTCGTGGCGGTGAGCCACAAACTCACCAATGAGCTCCTTCAGGTTAAGGATACGGGGACGACCGTTGACCAGCGCCACATTGTTGACGCTGAACGATGCCTGCATCTGGGTCATCTTGTAGAGCTTGTTTAGCACCACATTCGCATTTGCATCACTCTTGAGTTTGATGACAATGCGCATACCCTTGTAGTCGCTCTCGTCGTTGATGTCGGCTATACCGTCGAGTTTCTTCTCGTTTACGAGGTCGGCTATGTAAGTTATGAGCTCTGCCTTGTTTACATTGTAAGGAATCTCAGTGACAATGATATTCTCGTGATTGTCCTCGACCTCGATTTCAGCTTTAGCGCGGATTACTATACGTCCGCGACCTGTCTCATAGGCATCCTTGACTCCGCTATAACCGTATATGGTACCACCGGTGGGGAAATCGGGAGCAGGGATATATTTCATCAGACCGGCTATGTCAATATCCGGGTCATCTATATAGGCGACGCACGCATTGATTGACTCAGTAAGATTGTGGGTAGGCATATTTGTCGCCATACCGACAGCAATACCTGACGCTCCGTTTACGAGCAGGTTTGGGAAACGGGTGGGAAGCACAACAGGTTCCTGACGGGAGTTGTCGTAGTTTGGCTGGAAATCCACTGTATCCGACTCTATATCGGAAAGCATCTCCTCGCCGAGTTTCTGAAGACGCACTTCAGTATAACGCATAGCAGCCGCACCGTCACCATCGACAGATCCAAAGTTACCGTGACCGTCCACAAGAGTGTAACGCATTGCCCATGGCTGAGCGAGACGCACCACAGTTCCGTAGATAGAAGAGTCACCATGGGGATGATACTTACCCATAACCTCACCCACACAGTTCGCTGACTTCTTGTGGGGGCGGTCGGATGTATTACCCATTTCATTCATTCCGAAAAGCACACGGCGATGCACCGGCTTCAGTCCGTCACGGACATCAGGCAGCGCACGCGACACTATCACCGACATTGAGTAGTCGATATAGGCGCTCTTCATTTCATTCTCGATGTTAATCTTGATGATGCGATCTTGTTCAATCATATTTGTCACATCTAATATTTTATTCCGTTCTTATATAATTAATGTGGTTGAGGAGAATTATTCAAAGAAAACTTCCCACAAAGGTAAGAATTTTTTTGCAAAAATTGTAACTTTGCATCGCAAGAATGTTTTTTTATTTGTTATATCATTAAAATAGTACAAAATAGTGCTGATTGTAGAAGTTTGGCACAATTTTTGCTCCATAATAGGTTCACCACACTCACACTCTCTTCACCACTCACCACATATTAAAGAAAGGTAAAAAATTTTGATGGACACTGTTTATTCACAAAAGTTTAAAGAAATAATCAATGACACCCCAAAGCAGGCGGCACGGCACAACAATCGTTATGTCATGCCGGAACACCTGCTCCTGTCATTGCTTGACGATACCGATAGTGAAACGTCACGCCTCGTAGAGAGGTCTGCGAAAGGCACTTCGGCACACGAGCTGCGAGAAGCTCTTGATAAAGCTCTTTTCAACGCTTCTTCGGATGCTGAATATAATGGCACCGTAAATATCAATGATGTATCCATCAGCGATCTGACCGGAAGAATCATAAAACTCAGCGTACTGGAGGCAAGAATGCTCAAAAGCAATCTCGTGGACGCCACGCATCTGCTGCTTGCCATTTTCCACAATTCCGATGCCCAGAACTCGGAATTCATGGAACCGTTCCAGCGTGCCGGAGTGACTTACGAATCGCTCTACCGCATTCTGGCAGCAAACAGCGGCAGCACCGCTCCGACAATGGGAGCCGAATTCGCCGACGACGATGAGGATGACGATGAAATGCCAGGGGGTACCACATCCGGAAGCCAGTCACAAAGCGGCAGTCAATCACAAGCTAACGGCAAGCGCATGAACGCACCGACCGCACAGCGCCGGGGGAATGACACTCCGGCCCTTGACAAATATGGCAATGACATGACTCTCGCCGCCGAAGAGAACCGTCTCGACCCTGTGGTGGGCCGCGATGTGGAAATCGAACGCCTTGCACAGATTCTCAGCCGCCGCAAAAAAAACAATCCAGTTCTTATCGGCGACCCCGGAGTCGGCAAGTCGGCAATTGTTGAAGGACTTGCCTTAAGGATAGTGCAACGTAAAGTATCACGCATACTGTTCGACAAACGTGTCATATCGCTCGACATGGCATCAATCGTAGCAGGCACCAAGTACCGCGGTCAATTCGAAGAGCGCATCAAGACCATACTGGATGAGCTCGCCAAGAACAAGAACATCATCCTGTTCATAGACGAGCTTCACACCATCGTAGGTGCCGGAAATGCCGCAGGCTCCATGGACGCCGCCAATCTCCTAAAGCCGGCACTTGCCCGCGGCGAAATCCAGTGCATCGGCGCCACAACACTCGACGAATACCGCAAAAACATTGAGAATGACGGTGCGCTTGAACGCCGGTTCCAAAAGGTCATGGTAGAACCGACAACACCTGAGGAGACACGTATTATCCTTGACAACATCAAGGACAAATACGAGGCGCACCACAATGTCACCTATACCCCTGAGGCTCTTGACGCTTGCGTCAGCCTCACTGAGCGTTACATTTCCGATCGCAATTTCCCGGATAAAGCCATTGATGCCATGGACGAGGCAGGAAGCCGTGTCCACGTCTCTAATATCAGCGTCCCCAAAGAGATTGAAAATCTCGAAAAAGAAATCGAGGAGACAGCCGCTCAGAAACTCCGTGCCGCTCAGTCGCAAAATTTCGAAAAGGCGGCTTCCTACCGCGACAAGGAGCAGCAGCTGAAAGCCAGACTCGAAACAGAAAAGAGCGAATGGGAAAAGCAGCTCGACTCTATGCGTGAGACTGTGGACGAGGAAAAAGTGGCAGAGGTAGTGGCGATGATGACCGGAGTGCCGGTTCAGCGTATAGCCCAGGCGGAAGGTCGCCGGCTAAAAGAGATGGCACCTGCGCTTAAAGGTCTCATAATCGGACAGGACAACGCCATAGATAAGGTGGTGAAAGCTATCCATCGAAACCGAATAGGCCTAAAAGACCCGAACAAGCCGATAGGCACTTTTATGTTCCTCGGTCCCACAGGTGTCGGTAAGACACACCTTGCCAAGAAACTTGCGGAATATATGTTTGATTCCGCAAATACGCTGGTGCGCATTGACATGAGCGAGTATATGGAGAAATTCACGGTGTCGCGTCTCGTCGGAGCGCCTCCCGGATATGTAGGATATGAGGAGGGCGGACAACTTACTGAAAAAGTACGCCGCCACCCCTACTCTATTGTCCTGCTCGATGAGATTGAGAAAGCCCACCCCGATGTGTTCAACCTTCTGCTTCAAGTGATGGACGAAGGCAGACTGACCGATTCACTCGGCAGACGCATAGATTTCAAAAACACCATCATAATCATGACGTCAAACATCGGTAGTCGCCAGCTTAAGGACTTCGGCAGCGGCATCGGATTCAACGCACGTCCTGCCGATGACAAGGAATACAGCCAGGGCGTACTCCAGAAGGCTCTTAACAAAGCTTTTTCACCGGAATTCCTGAACCGTATCGACGACATAATAATGTTCGACCCGCTCTCCAAGGAAGCAATCTTCAAGATTATCGACATCGAGCTTGCAGGTTTCTACAAACGAGTCAAAGAACTCGGCTATACCCTTACCCTTACTGACGAGGCAAAGAACTTCATTGCCGAGAAGGGGTATGACGCCCAGTTTGGCGCACGTCCGCTCAAGCGAGCCATACAGAAATATCTGGAGGACAATCTTGCGGAACTCATTATCGACTCTTCCGTAGAACCCGGTGATGAAATTTACGTATCATATACACCGGGAGTGGCAGAACTGAGTACAGAAATCCGCAAGCACAACAATGCCGGAGCTATTCCCGAAGGAAACTCCGGACTGCCACAAATAGAATCATAATAAACAGAGAGAGCCTCTCCCACATAAAATATAGGAATTCACTATGGAACTCAAATGCGCAGCTCAATTCAACACTCCGGCGGAAGCAAGCATAGCCCAGGGAATGCTGGAAAATCATGGCATCCGTTCCGTGCTTGACAATGCGACCATAGTAAGCGTACTGCCCATGCCATCCGCCATTGGCGGTGTGAGGCTGATGGTCAGAAAAGAGGATTACGAAAAGGCGTACGAACTGCTGCGGGTGCATGGCGACATAACCAATTAGCATGACAGCCCCCGCCAGACAATACTTCCAACTATATTTTATTCATTGATTATCACCGAAAAGTAAGCCTGTACTGAAAAAATTTTCAATACAGGCTTATTTTTTTGTAAAAATTCTGTTACATATCGCAACCCGTTCCGTTATCTAAACGAACATCTGAAAAAATAACCGCCAAAGTGAAACAGTCCATTCTCACATCAACATTCGTCAGCATCCGCCAACGGCTGCATGCCATGGCAGCCGGAATCGTCGGCAATGACGATGAAGCTGAGGATGTACTACACGATGCTTTCTGCCGTCTGTGGACCCGGCATCCGGAGATAACCGACGAGGTTGCGGCAATGAAACTAAGCTATACCGCCGTGAAAAACTCGGCAATCGACTGGTTCAGACGTTCACAATCGCATCCGCATGTTCAGCTTGACACCTCTACCGCCGACATGGCAGACGAAGCGGATGAGAAACCTGAGCGCGAGGCTACCTACCTTGCGGTGTTACGACTCAGCGAACGCGTGCTGAACCCTCGGCAGTTTTCAGTGTTCCGACTTCACGATATCGAAGGGCTGACTTTTGGCGAAGTGGCTGAAGAGCTCGGCATGACCCCGGAACATGTGCGTGTGACCCTCAGCCGCTCACGAAAAATAATACGAGATATTTACAGACAACAACAGGCTTCAGAATTATGAAATACAACGACATGACACTCCCACAGCTTCTCGAAGCCATCGAACAATACTTCGAATGCGCACTCACCGACGAGCAAGAGAAAGAATTACGGCATGAAATAGCCGTAACCTCCCATTCACATCCTTCGATAGACGAGGCGAAAGCCATAATGGGAATACAGGCAGCTGCCACTCACCATAGGACAAGGCCGTACCATCACCACGACACCCCTCAAAAGGGAGCCGCCTCAAAAATATTTCCCATACTGAGTATGGCTGCCTCCCTGGCTCTTATCATAACACTTGGCATACTGTTCGCACGCCCTGTGGAAACTGAAGTTGACCGTACCTGCATAGCCTATGTAAACGGCAAAGTGGTAACAGACGAGGAGGCGGTGTTCGCCCTTATGGCTCAGAACATAGACGAGCTGCACGATGGCGCTAATGATGCAAACGAGGCCCTTCTCGACGACCTCGGAATAATAGCTCCGGTTGTTGACAAATATGACTCAGAATTTGACCCGTTTGACATATAATCCGCAGACCAATGCAACAGAATCAGAAACATAACAACAAAAAACATACGTCATGAAACGTTTATTCATCGCCTTTATGTTACTGCTCTCGCTCTCAGCGGTGGCATCAGCTCAGACCGGACTGAATATCAACCGGATATTCGGAGGCAAATACGCCACGGACCCAAGGGTCACAGAGACACTTATAAGCGGCAAACACCGATTCCTAAGAGACCACGACCTCACAATGTTTGCCACATTCAAGGGTCCTGCCTCAACCTACGCCTCGAAAATCGAGCCAATGGTGCTTTCAGACGGAGCAAAGGCCGTAGGTAAAAACGTGAGATACAAGGACGGCAAGCTTTACTTTGCATTCTTCATCCTAAGCCCCATCATTGAGGACGGCAAAAAAGAGAACCGTTATCTGTACTACCTCAATAACGCCGCCCGAAACGGGAACAACGTGCTCGTCGTTTACCTTGAAGGGAAAATATCTC
The DNA here is from genome assembly GCA_958352885.1 of uncultured Duncaniella sp. Classification (GTDB taxonomy): domain Bacteria; phylum Bacteroidota; class Bacteroidia; order Bacteroidales; family Muribaculaceae; genus Duncaniella. Next base: position 9,781 of record CATWQI010000004.1, on the reverse strand, counting down.
AAGACGAGGCAAACTCCATAATAAAAAGCATGGCTAAAAACGTAAAATAGTCATTTTATCGCACACCGACATTATCATTCAATCAAACAATACAACTCATCACAAATCATTATGTTACGTTCACTATTACTCACGTCATCCATACTCTTCGCATCCGCCGTTTCAGCAACAACGACCGCCGCACCCGACACCTTGCTCAATGCGAATAGTGCCAGCCAGATATCAGTCATATCCAACCCCTCAATGACTTCAATAACGGTCCATCATGTAAACGACACTCCTGACAATTTCTTCTATCAGACCGGTGCATCCACCCGTACAAAGGTAAATGAGAAAAGCCGCATGGTATACTTTGACATAACCAATGTCTCCATCACAGAAACTGACGATATGATTAATGTATCATTCATGTCGGACAACAATGAGCCCCAGGAGTTTTCGTTTGAAATCCCTGACCCGGACAACAGATATGTCAAAACATACCTTGGAGCCAAAGGGAGTGATTTCGGCATTACCATCTCACGATCAGGCTCCACTCAATGGGATATTGTAAGCGCAGGACTTGGAGCAGGATTTGTCACACCTGTCGACAAAAGCCCTTCGTTCAGCTCGTCAATGATATCAAGCTCCGAATACACATGGGCGATAGTGTTGGGCTTGCAGATGAGACACGGTCCGCACACAGTTAAAGCCGGTCTGGGTATCGACTGGCGTAATTATACCGCCAAGGGGAACCATTACTTCCATAAGGATGACAATGGTGAAATAACCCTCCTGCCTTATGATCCGGAAATGACTAAAACCCATTCGCGCATAAAAGTATTCAGCCTTCAGATACCGGTGCTTTACGGAATTTCATTTGGTCACAACAGGATTTTCGGAGTAGAACTCGGTCCTGTCATCAACTTCAACACCGGAGGAAGCGTTAAAACCCAATATACCATAGGCTCAACTGATTACTCCATTAAATCACGTCATATCCATCAGAGACCTGTGACAGTTGATGCAATGTGTATTGTAAAGTATAAATCTGTGGGACTCTATGCGAGATATGCGCCAATGAGCGTCCTCAAGAAATCCACCGGTCTTGATTTCGGTGCGTTCTCTACCGGCATCATGCTGATGCTCTGACACAGCATAAAGGTCACAACCATACTATCCATCAGAACAGCGGAGGGACATCTGAAATAGATATCCCTCCGCTGTTTTTACCGTTTTTGTGTAATTTTAACTCTGATTTTCAGAGTTTTTTGCTATTTTTGTACTACAAACATATTATCATGAGAAAACTATCCGGAATTATATCATCAATTCTATTCCTACTCCCGCTCTTACCGGTCGCCGAAAATCCTTACTCGGTATATGTTGACAACAAGGGCATAATGCGCCGCGACGACTCAGGTGACGAAGTGGCATTTTACGGCACAAATTACACTGTACCTTTCGCCCATGCCTACCGCGCGCTTGACAAGCTTGGCGTGGACCGGAAGGAAGCGATTGACCGCGATGTATACCACATGGCTCGTCTCGGATTCAACGCATTCCGACTTCACCTCTGGGATGTCGAAATCTCTGACAGCGAAGGAAACCTGCTGGATAACGAGCATCTGGACTTGCTCGATTATCTCATATCACGGCTCGAGGAAAGAGGAATATCCATCGTGCTCACTGCCCAAACCAATTTCGGGAACGGCTATCCCGAACGCAACATTGACACCGGAGCCTACTCATATCAGTATGACAAGTGCGACATTCACGAAAATCCTGAGGCGCAGACAAAACAAGCACGATACCTCGACGCTCTTTCTCGCCACAGGAACCGCTATACCGGTCGTTCATATGCAGAAGACCGCTCCATCATAGCAATGGAAATAAACAATGAACCTTGCCATAGCAGTGAATCCAAAGCTGTGACAGCATATATAAACAAGATGGTGAAAACTCTTCGCAAGAGCGGATGGAAAAAACCGATACTATACAATGTAAGCCACAACCCACGTGTCACCGATGCATATTACAAGGCTGACATACAAGGAACCACATACCAATGGTATCCTACCGGACTCGTGGCAGGACATACAAGAAAAGGGAATTTCCTCCCTACCGTGGACCAGTATGACATTCCCTTTAAAAATCTTAAAGGATTTGCCGAAAAAGCAAAACTTGTTTACGAGTTTGACCCTGCTGATATTCTTTACAGCCACATATATCCTGCCATCGCACGCACATTCCGTAAAGAAGGCTTCCAATGGATTACACAATTCGCTTATGATCCTATAGACATGGCATGGGCCAACAGCGAGTATCAGACTCATTTCCTTAATCTTGCCTATACCCCCAACAAGGCTATAAGCATGAAAATCGCAGCGGAAGCCACACGCAACATACCCGGAGGGACGGATTTCGGCAAATATCCGGCAGACACAGTCTTCGGAGATTTCCGAGTAAGCTACAAGCAGGATTTAAGCGAGCTTAATAACGGAGCCAAGTTCATGTACAGCAACAACACCTCAACCGAGCCAAAAAATCCCGCCGAGCTGCTGGAGATTGCCGGCGTCGGCTCCTCACCCGTCATCAGATATTCCGGTTCTGGCGCATATTTCCTGGACCGCATCAACGGAGATGTATGGCGTCTTGAAGTGATGCCCGACGTAACACTTGTCACTGACCCGTTTGAAAAACCGTCATTAACCAGACATGTCGGATATATCTCCCACAATCTTCAGGATATGACAATCGCGCTTCCGGGTCTCGGTAAGGATTTCCATTACAAAGGTATAAATCCAGGCAACTCCGACTCTGGACATGCAACGAATGGCGGCATCGCGATTAAGCCCGGAGTATATCTACTGTCAAAATCGCAGAATGCACTGGAGGCTGTGCCACTTGACAGCCATATGGGTAACATTATTATTAATGAATATGTCGCACCCGCACCTGACATCGTTCCTCTTACCGTATTGCATACCCCAGCATTGTCAGCACAGAAAAACAGTACATTTGAAATTACGGCAAAGATAGTAGGCGGTAACCACGAACCTGACTCTGTAGTAGTCATGCCCGGGCGCGTCTCCATCTGGAACCAAAGGAATCAGTCGCATAAAATGGAACCCACCAAGAATCACGGAGAGTATTCAGTTTCCATACGTACAAATGACAAGAATGACCATACCGATTATTTCGTAGTTGTGTATGGAAAAGAGGGAGCTCTCACTTTTCCCGGTGCTATACCCGGGACACCGCTTGACTGGGATTTCATACCTCAAGGCAAATTCAGCGTCCCTCTACATTCGGTTTCCGACCCGATAATATTAGTCAATCCGGACACTGACAATTCAGGGATGGAAATAGCAACCATACCTGATTCATGGGGTAAGATACATCTTGAATTCGAAAATAGGTCTCCCTTGTCTCCTAACTATCTGACTGTGTCAGGTACTGCCTCATCCGATGGACCGGAGATAATAATGCGGAAACGTATCAGCGAGATACTCTCCTCCCGTAAACCGGTCGCACCTGACTCCCGGCTGAAAATCGCACTTGGAGATATAACCGGCATTGACTCCATGGCAATCTCAGTCATCGACGCTGACGGATTTTCATACACAGCCACACTTCCCGTCAAAAACGGCACTGAGACCACATCCGTCTCATTGTCAGAATTAGCGCTCTCACCCACCGCTCTCCTACCGGCTTCATATCCGACATTTCTTTCACGGAAATTCTTTCCTGACACAAATTCAGCCCCGCAGAAACCACACTCCTGGAATGACATAGAGGAACTGAGAATTTCACTGCCGGGTTTAAGCGCTTCGCAGCATTTCTCATTCCCGATAAAGGGCGTGTGGATTGAACCAGCCGGCTCTACGAAATGAGACCTTATCCGACGTATACATTTTACTAACCAAAACCAGATAAATATATAATATTCTATCCTTATAATGAAAAGACTATCATCTATCCTAAGCCTATCACTCCTTCTGGCAATGGGCGCTCAAGGAGCGGACCGAAAGGTAACCACTCTGACTGACGGATGGCAATTCACCAAAGGGGAAGCCTCCGACGCATCTAAATGGCAGAATGTAAAAGTCCCACATGACTGGGCTATCTACGGACCGTTTGACCGTGCAAATGACCTTCAGGAAGTAGCAATCAAACAGAACGGCGAGACTGAAAAGACATGGAAAACCGGTCGTACTGGCGGGTTACCGTTTATCGGAAAAGGCGAATACCGCACAACATTCAATGTCCCGGACACAGCCGGACGCTCCTTTACCGTGATTTTTGACGGAGCGATGAGCAATCCGGAAGTATTCCTAAACGGAAAGCCTGTGGGTAACTGGGGATTCGGCTACAATACTTTCTATCTCAACCTCGACAACGCTATCCAGCCGGGCGAAAACACCCTCGAGGTGAAACTCGAAAACAAGGAGAGAGCATCCCGCTGGTATCCGGGCGCAGGCCTCTACCGCAATGTACACATCGTAGAGACCAACAAAGTCCATGTACCTGTATGGGGCACCTACATCACCACTCCGAAAGTCACTCGCGAATTTGCCTCTGTCAACCTGAAAACCGAGATTGAAGGCGCAGCCAAAGGTCAGAAGCTCAAGGTGGTAACCACTATTACCAATCCTCAGGGACAAGAAGTAGCCAAAGAGTCAACCCTCTATCCCGCACACGGTCAGGAAGTGAACCAGAACTTCCTCGTTGACCGTCCGGATCTATGGTCAATCAACACCCCTGCTCTTTACACTGCCACTACCCGCATCTACAGCGAGGACAACAAGGAGCTCGACAGCTATGAAACCCGATTCGGCATCCGTAATATCGAGTATCTACCTGACATGGGATTCTATCTCAACGATTCGCTGATAAAATTTCAGGGTGTGTGCCTCCATCATGACCTCGGACCTCTCGGAGCGGCAGTCAACAAATCGGCAATACGCCACCAGCTCGAAATGCTCAAGGATATGGGTGTAAACGCCGTGCGCACCTCGCACAATATGCCTGCTCCCGAACTTGTAGAGCTATGCGACGAAATGGGTATAATGCTGATGGTGGAAGCGTTTGACGACTGGAGCTTCCGCCCCAAAAGTCCTAATGGATACGGCTCAATCTTCGACGAGTGGTGGGAACGGGACATCACAAACATGGTGAAGCATTACCGAAACAACCCCTCGGTAGTAATGTGGAGCCATGGCAACGAGGTTCCGTCTCAATGGGACGAGAAAAACGGAATAGCAACCATGCTTAAGCTTCAAGACCTCATACATGAACTTGACCCGACACGTCCTGTCACTAACGGCATGGACCAAATCAGAGCCGTGCTCACCAACGGATTTGCTGCCGCTCTTGACATCCCCGGCTTCAACTATAAGCCACAATATTACGAGGACGCATACGACAAACTTGGGCAAAAACTCATCCTCGGCTCAGAGACTGCGTCTACAGTGTCATCACGTGGAGTATATAAATTCCCTGTCGAGGTAAAGAAGACTGCAATGTACGATGACAACCAGTCATCATCATACGATGTGGAGGCTTGTTCCTGGTCCAACATACCAGATATCGACTTTGCCGCTGATGATGACCTTCCATACGTAATCGGACAGTTTGTGTGGACCGGATTTGATTACCTTGGCGAACCTACGCCTTACGACACTGACGCATGGCCAAGTCATTCAAGCTACTTCGGCATAATCGACCTTGCATCACTCCCGAAAGATCGTTATTACCTCTACCGCTCCAAGTGGAACAAAGAGGATAACACTCTCCATATCCTGCCACACTGGAACTGGAAAGGACGTGAAGGTGAAGTGACTCCGGTGTTTGTCTACACCAATTTCCCGAAAGCAGAGTTATTTATCAACGGAAAGTCACAGGGAATGCGTGAAAAGAACGACTCCACAGTTATGAACCGTTACCGCCTGATGTGGAATGAGACAGTCTATGAACCCGGTGAAGTTAAGGTAGTGGCGTACGATTCTCTCGGCAATGTAGCCGCTGAGAAGAGCATCCGTACCACCGGAAAGCCGCACCATCTTGTACTTACCCCCAACCGCACAAGCGCGACAGCCGACGGAGAAGAGCTCGTATATGTGACCGTACAGGTAGCTGACAAGGACGGAAATATCGTCCCCACAGCAGACAATATGGTAAGCTTCACCGTGACAGGTAACGGCAAGTACGAAGCCGGCGCCAACGGGGATGCCACATCACTTCTTAGTTTCCAGGAACCGAAGATGAAGTTATTCTCAGGAGCTGCCACCGCGATACTCCGCACATCTGACACACCCGGAGCAATGACACTCAAAGCTACCGCACCGGGGGTAAAACCCGCATCCGTGACCATCACGACTACAAAATAACTAACTGTTCAACAGGTACCATCAGCGAGGAGTTCCGGAATTCCGGCACTCCTCGCTTTTCCTTATTTTTCACAATCGAACGGAGAGTATTACGACAGGAAAAATCACCCTACATCGCACTGGGTTTATTAAGGAAATAAAACAGCGCAAGGAGTAAATAAAGATTATAACCTAACAGCCAGAATGCCCTGAAAACGATATCGCTTTCAGGGCATTCTGATTTATTTTATTATGCGTTAATCAAGCTTGAGCACTGCGAGGAATGCTTTCTGAGGCACCTCCACTGAGCCAATCTGCTTCATACGCTTCTTACCTTTTTTCTGTTTCTCAAGAAGTTTACGCTTACGTGAGATGTCACCACCGTAACATTTTGCTGTCACATCCTTGCGCACAGCCTTGATAGTTTCACGAGCTATGATTTTAGCTCCGATGGCAGCCTGGATAGCAATATCAAACTGTTGACGCGGTATCAGCTCCTTCAATTTCTCACACATGCGACGACCGAACGAGACGGCATTGTCAACATGCGTAAGCGTTGACAGGGCATCGACACTCTCGCCATTAAGAAGGATGTCAAGGCGCACAAGCTTCGATTCACGGAAATCATGAAGATGGTAGTCAAACGACGCATACCCTTTGGAGATGCTCTTCAGCTTGTCATAGAAATCTATCACAATCTCGCCTAACGGCATATCGAATATCATTTCCATTCGATTGCCGGAAATGTATTCCTGCTTTACAAGCTCACCACGCTTACCGAGACAAAGAGTCATAATCGGACCGATATAGTCCGCAGCCGTAATAATCGAGGCGCGGATGTAAGGTTCCTCTATATGGTCAATCAACGTTGGCTCGGGAAGCCCCGAAGGGTTATGAACCTCCGTCATGCCACCATGCTTGTCATATACGCGATACGAAACGTTGGGAACAGTCGTAATCACATCCATATCGAATTCCCTGCCAAGGCGCTCCTGGATGATCTCCATGTGGAGCAGTCCGAGGAATCCGCAGCGGAAACCAAAGCCCAACGCCATGGACGACTCCGGCTGGAATGTCAACGAAGCATCATTGAGCTGAAGTTTTTCAAGTGAAGAACGAAGATTCTCAAAATCCTCTGTCTCAATCGGATAAACGCCAGCGAACACCATCGGTTTTACCTCCTCAAATCCGTCTATAGCCTCCAGACACGGGCGGTTGACATGGGTAATCGTATCACCCACTTTCACCTCACGTGAGGTCTTGATACCTGAAATGATATACCCCACATTGCCCGCCGACAATGTGTCACAGGGCTGCATGTCAAGCTTAAGCACTCCGATTTCGTCTGCATTGTACTCCTTGCCGGTAGCCACAAACTTCACAAAATCATTCTTGCGGATAGTACCGTTCTCGATTTTGAAATAAGCTATTATACCTCTGAACGGATTGAACACAGAGTCAAATATGAGAGCCTGCAACGGTGCCTCCGGATCGCCTACCGGAGCCGGGATGCGCTCAATGATAGCCTTGAGGATTTCAGGCACTCCTATACCGGTCTTTCCGCTTGCACGTATGACATCCTCCGGGGCACACCCAAGTAAATCAACTATCTGGTCCTCCACCTCATCAGGCTTTGCGCTGTCAAGGTCAACCTTATTTATTACCGGGATTATCTCCAGGTCATTGTCAATAGCCATGTACAGGTTTGAGATTGTCTGTGCCTGTATGCCTTGCGAAGCATCCACTATGAGGAGTGCCCCTTCGCAAGCAGCTATCGAGCGTGACACCTCGTATGAAAAGTCGACATGTCCCGGAGTATCAATCAGATTCAGCACATACTCCTCTCCATCAAGACGATAGTTCATCTGGATGGCATGGCTCTTAATCGTTATGCCTCGCTCTCGCTCAAGATCCATATCGTCAAGCACCTGCGCCTGCAAATCCTTGGCTGCAATCGTGTTGGTATACTCAAGCAAACGATCGGCAAGCGTGCTCTTACCGTGGTCAATATGGGCAATTATACAGAAGTTGCGAATATTTTTCATGGGTACAAAGTTACGAATTATTTTGCTAACTATACTATATATAATACCGCTAATTGAAGTTTTCACCAAGTATTCAAAAAATTTTTGCAAATATTTTTGGCAGTTTCAAAAAAACATTGTAACTTTGCACCGCAAAACCAAAAGATGGTGAGCATAGCTCAGTTGGTTAGAGCGTCGGATTGTGGTTCCGAAGGTCGTGGGTTCGACCCCCACTGTTCACCCCAAGTATAAGCGCCGAGTCAATTTCTTGACTCGGCGCTTATACTTTATTTCATCTCCACAAAGCGTTACAAATATTTATCATCAACGACCTGAAGCCTGTCAGTCAGAGTAAACACTCTCGGCGCACCGGTAGGAATCTCCTCTGCTACAATCTGCTCGGGCGTGAGCTTGTTGAGCATCATCACGAGGGCTCTTAGCGAATTGCCGTGAGCGGCTATCAGCACACAATTGTACAGATTGAGCGCAGGAACTATCAGCTCTTCCCAGCATGGACGCACACGAGCGATGGTATTCTCCAAAGATTCCGTAAGGGGCAGCTCATCATGGGAAAGAGCTGCATACCGCACATCACCCAACGGATAACGCTCGTCATCCTCAGTTAACGCTGGGGGTGCCACTTCGTAACTCCTCCTCCAGATATGCACCTGCTCGTCTCCAAACTTTTTAGCCGTCTCTGCCTTGTTCAATCCCTGAAGTGCGCCATAATGACGCTCGTTTAGATGCCAGTCCTTCACTACAGGAATCCAGTCCCGATCCATTGACGCCAATGCGATATTAAGCGTATGTATCGCACGTTTGAGATAAGACGTGAAACAATATGAGGGAAGGATTCCGGAATTGGCAATCATCTCACCTGCCTTCTCTGCCTCCTCGACTCCCTTTTCTGAAAGGTCAACGTCAGTCCACCCGGTAAAACGGTTCTGCAAGTTCCATTCACTCTGCCCGTGTCGTAACAATATAAGATGTTTCATACCATATATACTAAATATTTACTAATCGGAGTATCTGAATTAACATCGCTTGAAAGAGAATTGTTCACAAAAAACGCAGCATTTTGTAAACACATATTAACATTTAAAGCCATAATCACCCTTTTAATGTTAATTAATTGTTAAAGCATACCAAAACACTTGCAGGGTAGAAAAAATAGCCATACCTTTGCAACGCAAAACGGAAATGACACCGTTTAAAACCAACAAAACTTGCGAAAATAGCTCAGTTGGTAGAGCACAACCTTGCCAAGGTTGGGGTCGCGGGTTCGAGTCCCGTTTTTCGCTCAACAAAAGAGAACATTAAAATATTTAAGTCTGTCGAGTGAGACAAAACTCGCGAAAATAGCTCAGTTGGTAGAGCACAACCTTGCCAAGGTTGGGGTCGCGGGTT